>NZ_JBIAIK010000003.1:0-696055 GCF_042871385.1 Streptomyces sp. NPDC005808
GCCGGGGGGGGGGCCCGCGGGTGCGGGCGCTTGTGCCCGCGCGGGCGGGGCGCGGGGGGGGGGTGGGGGGCCCGGGGGGGCCCCCCCGGGCCGGGGGGGGGGGGGGGGGGCCCGCCCCGCGGCCGCCCACCCCCCTTCACGTACAGCCGACTACGACGACGCCGCCGCGTCCGCCGCCTGTGCCCGCAGCGCTCGCTCGACGCCCGAGCGGGACTCCGAGATCAGGCGCCGCAGGGCCGCGTTGGGCTCGGCGGAGGCCAGCCAGGCGTCCGTCTTGGCGAGGGTCTCCTCGGAGACCTGGATGGACGGGTAGAGGCCGACCGCGATCTGCTGGGCGATCTCGTGCGAGCGGGTCTCCCAGATGTCCTTGACCACGGCGAAGAACCTGTCCGTGTACGGGGCGAGCAGCTCGCGCTGACCGGTCTGCACGAAGCCGCCGATGACCGCTTCCTGTACGGCGTTCGGGAGCTTGTCGGACTCGACGACCTGGGCCCAGGCCTCCGCCTTCGCCTCCTCGGTGGGACGCGCGGCACGTGCGGTGGCCGCGTGACGCTCACCCGCCGCCGTCCGGTCCCGCTCGTACTCGGCGGTGATCTCCGCCTCGTCATAGCGTCCGACCGCCGCCAGGCAGCCCACGAACGCCCAGCGCAGCTCGGTGTCGACGGCGAGGCCCTCGATGCTCTCGCGGTCCTCGAGCAGGCCCTCCAGGAGGTCCAGCTGCTCCGGCGTACGGGCGGTCGCCGCGAAGGCGCGCGCCCACGCCAGCTGGTGGTCGCTGCCGGGCTCGGCGGCCCGCAGATGGGCCAGCGTGGCGTCCGTCCAGCGGGTCAGCAGGGCCTCGCGGGCGTTCGGGTCGGCGTACAGCTCGATCGCCGTCTTCACCTGGCGGTGCAGCGACTGCACGACGCCGATGTCGGACTCCTTGCCGATGCCCGAGAGGACGAGGGAGAGGTAGTCGCGGGTGGCGAGCTCCGCGTCGCGCGTCATGTCCCAGGCCGAGGCCCAGCACAGCGCGCGGGGGAGGGAGGCCTCGAAGTCGCCCAGGTGCTCGGTGACGAAGGCGAGGGAGTCCTCGTCGAGGCGGACCTTGGCGTACGACAGGTCGTCGTCGTTGAGCAGGAAGACGTCCGGGCGACGCTTGCCGACCAGCTCCGGTACGGCGGTCAGGTCGCCGTCCACGTCCAGCTCGACGCGCTCGTCGCGCACCAGCTTGCCGCTGTCCTCGTCGAGGCTGTAGAGGCCGATGGCGATGCGGTGCGGGCGGAGCGTCGGCTCGCCCTTGGCGCCGGCGGGCAGGGCCGGGGCCTCCTGGCGGATCGCGAACGACGTGATGACACCGGTCGCGTCCGTCTCGACCTCCGGGCGCAGGATGTTGATGCCCGCGGTCTGCAGCCACTTCTGCGACCAGGTCTGCAGGTCACGCCCGCTGGTCTCCTCCAGCTTGCCCAGCAGATCGCTGAGCCGCGTGTTGCCGTACGCGTGCGCCTGGAAGTACGCCTGCACGCCGCTGAAGAACTCGTCCATGCCGACGTACGCGACGAGCTGCTTGAGCACGCTCGCGCCCTTGGCGTAGGTGATCCCGTCGAAGTTGACGAGCACGTCGTCCAGGTCGCGGATCTCCGCCATGATCGGGTGCGTCGACGGGAGCTGGTCCTGCCGGTAGGCCCACGTCTTCATGGAGTTGGCGAAGGTGGTCCAGGAGTGCGGCCAGCGCGAGTCGGGGGCGTACGCCTGGCAGGCGATGGAGGTGTACGTGGCGAACGACTCGTTCAGCCACAGGTCGTTCCACCACTCCATGGTCACGAGGTCGCCGAACCACATGTGCGCCAGCTCGTGCAGGATCGTCTCCGCGCGCACCTCGTACGCGGCGTCCGTCACCTTGGAACGGAACACGTACTGGTCCCGGATCGTCACCGCGCCCGCGTTCTCCATCGCGCCCGCGTTGAACTCCGGCACGAAGAGCTGGTCGTACTTCTTGAACGGGTACGCGTAGGCGAACTTCTCCTGGAACCAGTCGAAGCCCTGCCGGGTCACCTCGAAGATCGCGTCCGAGTCGAGGAACTCGGCGAGCGAGGGGCGGCAGTAGATACCGAGCGGAACGGACTGTCCGTCCTTCTCGTACACGCTGTGGACACTGTGGTACGGGCCGACGATCAGGGCCGTGATGTACGTCGAGATCCGCGGCGTCGGCTCGAAGACCCAGACGTCGTCCTTGGGCTCGGGCGTCGGCGAGTTGGAGATGACGGTCCAGCCGGAGGGTGCCTTCACGGTGAACTGGAAGGTGGCCTTCAGGTCGGGCTGCTCGAACGACGCGAAGACCCGGCGGGCGTCCGGCACCTCGAACTGGGTGTAGAGATAGGCCTGTTCGTCGACGGGGTCGACGAACCGGTGCAGACCCTCGCCGGTGTTGGTGTAGGCGCAGTCCGCGACCACGCGGAGGATGTTGCGCCCCGCCAGCAGACCCGGGAGCGCGATCCGCGAGTCCTTGAAGACCACGTCCGGGTCGAGCGGGTCCCCGTTCAGTGTCACCTCGTGGACCGTGGGGGCCACGAGGTCGATGAAGGACTCGGCGCTGCCTTCGGTGACGTCGAACCGCACCGTGGTCGCGGACCTGTAGGTCCCGCCCTCCTGCGCGCCGGAGAGGTCGAGATCGACCTCGTACGAGTCAACGGTGAGCAGCTTCGCCCGCTGCTGCGCCTCTTCGCGGGTCAGGTTTGTGCCAGGCACGCGGTCATCTCCTCGTTATGGGTCGGTTGCGCCATCCTTCCACGGGAGTCGCGCCGAACGCGATGTCCGTTTACCGCCGGAGAACCGGGCGGGCGCGGGCGACGCTGGAACCATGACGACATACACCGCACGACCCATCACCCCCGTGGTCCTCAAGGAGCTGCGCTCCGCCGACGACGCGGGACGCGGGATGGATTCCGTGACCGACGAGGAGGGCGGGGCGCCGCTGCGTTGCTGTCTGCGCCGCAGCGCGCCGGGAGAGCTGATCGCCCTCGTCTCCTACGCGCCGCTGCGGCGCTGGGCCGAGTCGACGGGCGCCCGCCCGGGGGCGTACGACGAGCAGGGCCCGGTCTTCATCCACGCGGAGGCGTGCCCGGGGCCGGACCCGGACGGCTACCCCTTCGCCAACTCCCATCGGACGCTCCGCCGCTACTCCGCCGAGGGGCGCATCCTGGGCGGACAACTGGTCGACGCCCTCGACGACGGCGCCTTCCGGGACGCGTTCGACGACCCGGCTGTGGAGCTGGTCCACGTCCGGGCCGTGGAGTACGGGTGCTTCCTCTATGAGGTGCGCAGGGGGTAGTCACCGGACGGTAGTGCGAATAGTAGCCAGGTTGTTCCTACCCTGATACCTTGAAGGTATGAAGATTAGTGTGAGCTTGCCGCAGGAGGATGTCGCCTTCGTCGACGGCTACGCCGCTGAGACAGATGCGGCGTCTCGGTCGGCTGTGATACACGACGCCATCGAGTTGCTCCGCGCCGCACGCCTTGAGAAGGAGTACGAGGAGGCGTTCGCCGAGTGGGATGGGAGCGAGGACGCCGCGTTCTGGGATCAGTTTTCAGGGGACGGACTGACCGATGAAGCGCGGTGACATCTACCTGGTCGATTACGAGCCGACGCGAGGCAGTGAGGCCAACAAAGCACGTCCTGCGGTGATCGTGTCGAACGACGCCGCCAATGCGGTAGTGGACCGGACCGGACGAGGTGTTGTCACTCTCGTGCCTTTGACGACCAACACGTCTCGCGTCTACCCCTTCCAGGTGCTGCTGCCCGCAGGGGAGGGCGGCCTCCTGAAGGACTCCAAGGTGCAGTGTGAACAGGTGCGTGCTCTGGCCCTGGAGAGACTGCTGCGGCTGATCGGCACGGTGCCTCGGCAGCGCTTGGCCGAGATCGACGTGGCGCTGCGACGACACCTGGCGCTCTGAACGCAAATAAGGGGGGGGGGGCCCCCCCCAACCCCGGGGGGGCCCCCCCCCCCCGCGGGGCGCCCCCCCCCCCCCCCCCCCCCCCCCCCCCCCCCCCCTCGACGTACGGGCTACCGACCGCGCAGCTCCGCCGCCACCAGCTCCGCGATCTGGACCGCGTTCAGCGCCGCGCCCTTGCGGAGGTTGTCGCTGGAGACGAAGAGGGCGATGCCGTGGTCGACGGTCTCGTCGGGGCGGATGCGGCCGACGTACGAGGCGTCCTTGCCGGCGGCCTGGAGGGGGGTCGGGATGTCGGAGAGGACGACGCCGGGGGCGTCGGCCAGGAGCTCCGTGGCGCGCTCGGCGCTCAGCGGACGCGCGAAGCGGGCGTTCACCTGAAGGGAGTGCCCGGAGAAGACCGGGACGCGGACGCAGGTGCCGGAGACCTTGAGGGCGGGGATCTCCAGGATCTTGCGGGACTCGTTGCGGAGCTTCTGCTCCTCGTCGGTCTCGTTCAGACCGTCGTCGACGATCGAACCCGCGAGGGGAAGCACGTTGAAGGCGATGGGGCGCTTGTAGACCTGCGGCTCGGGGAAGTCGACCGCTTCACCGTCGTGGGTGAGCTTGTCGGCGTCCGCGACGACCTTGAGCGCCTGGCCGTGCAGCTCGGCCACGCCCGCGACGCCGGAGCCGGAGACCGCCTGGTAGGTGGCGACGACCAGCGCTTCGAGGCCCGCCTCGGCGTGCAGCGGCTTCAGGACCGGCATCGCGGCCATGGTCGTGCAGTTCGGGTTGGCGATGATGCCCTTGGGGCGGTCGGCGATCGCGTGCGGGTTCACCTCGGAGACCACCAGGGGTACATCGGGGTCCCGGCGCCAGGCGGAGGAGTTGTCGATCACGACGGCGCCCTGTGAGGCGACCTTCTCTGCCAGCGCCTTCGAGGTCGCGCCGCCCGCCGAGAACAGCACGATGTCCAGGCCCGAGTAGTCCGCCGTGGCGGCGTCCTCGACCGTCACACCGTCGAGCACCGACCCGGCCGAGCGGGCCGAGGCGAACAGGCGCAGCTCGTCGACGGGGAACGCCCGCTCGACCAGGATCCTGCGCATGACCGTGCCGACCTGACCGGTGGCTCCGACGATTCCGACCCTCACAGCGACTCCCTTTGCTTGCCTGTTACGTGGTCCGGCGCTCCCATGATGCGTCCGACCGGGGCCCGCGTGTCCAATTCTTTCGCCCGGTCGCCCGAGGAGTGGGACGCCGGGTCCGGGACGGTGTGACGTACCTCTCCAGAAGGACGCCGCAAGGGACTCCGTAAGCCGCGATGGACTCCGGAAAAAGAATGCCGGATAGGCGAACGTTTCCGCCCGCCCCGGCGTCGTAGGGGAAACGCGGGAGGGGAGGGGTGCTGTGCTGCGCAGAAAGGCCCGCCGCGTCCAGGGGGGCGTCCAGGGGGTGGACGATCCGCTGGACGCGGCGCAGGAACGCCGGGTGCGGGCAGTGCTCGCGCTCGGCGGGGTACCGCAGGCGGACCTGCCGGACGGGGTGCAGCAGGTCCGCCTGCGGTTGCTGGAGCGCGCCGCGAAGGGGGACGAGGCGCCGCGTGACGTGTCCGCGTGGGCGGCGGTCGTCGCCTCCAACCTGGCGATGGACTGGCACCGGGCCAAGCGCCGCCAGGAGCGGATAGGCGAACGGCTGGCCTCGCTGCGGCATCCGGAGCACTCCTTCGACGAGGACTCCAACGTGCTCTCGCTCGCCGTCGCCCGGGGACTGGACGAACTGCCCGACTCCCAGCGTCAGGTCCTCGTCCTGCGTTTCTACGCCGACCTGCCCGTCCGCGGGATCGCCGAGGAGCTCGGCATACCGGAGGGCACGGTCAAGAGCAGGCTGCACACGGCGGTACGGGCTCTGCGCGCCCGCCTGCACGAGGACGAGGTGGTGTGACGTGGCCGAGTACGAAGGTGTCGACGCGCTCCTGGCCGCGATCACGGACGAACCGCTGCCCGAAGGAGCCCAGGACGACGCCGAGTTCATGGCGGAGCACGGGTCGGCGCTCGCCGATGTGGCGCTGCTGCGCGAGCAGTTGACGCTCATCGGCGATGTGCTGGCGGACGGTACGAAGTCGACGGCGGTGGTCGAGCCGGTCCGTGTCCGGGTGCCCAGGAAGCGACGCCCCCTGAAGATCGCCTTCGGTGCCCTCGCCGTCACCTGCGCCGCCGGTCTGATGGCGGGCATGGGCTGGCTCGTGGTGCAGGCCGGGCAGGGCGTGAGCGACGACGTAGGGGCGTCGAGCGCGGCGGACAAGGACGCCGGTACTGAGGACGACGCCAAGGGCGGATCCTCGCTGAGCGCCCCGGGTTACATCGCCTGCGCCCGTCTCGTCGTCGAGGGCACGGTCGCTCAGGTCGAGCCGTTCCCTGCCACCGCCCAGGACCGCATCACGCTCGACGTGAGCCGCTACTACAAGCCGGACAAGGGGAAGGAAGAGATCACCTTCCTGATGAACGAGGACGTCGAGCCGCGGCTCCAGAAGGGCGACCACGTCCTGGTCGGCATCCCGTACGACGAGGCGTCGCCCGACATCTGGACGACGAGTGAGCAGGAGATCGCCCGGGAACGGACCTGGATCCTCGACGCGCTGCCCGACTCCCGCGACCTCGGCGAGATCGCCTGCGAATGAGCGAGCGCTTGAGACGCGCTGCGAATGGCCGAGCGCTTGAGACGCGCTGCGAATGACCGGGTGCTCAAGACGCGCCGGCGAAGGACCGGGCACATGAGAAAGGGCGGGCGCCCGTAACCGGACGCCCGCCCCCGAAGCCGTACTGACTACCTATGGCTCCGACACCGTAGAAGCTACGGCGTGACCTTCTCGATCTTCACGCTGCCGAGGCCCGCGACCGTGCCGCGCGCGTTCACCAGCTGGACCTGTCCGAAGAACTCGCGTCCCTCGGGCGCCGCGGCCGCGGCGGTGACCGAGGCGGACACCGGGGCCGAGGCACCGGTGGCGAGCTTCACCGGAGTGGACTCGTCGACGTTGACCGTGCCGAGCGCGGACGAGAAGAACACGTCCTGGTAGTCGTACGCGGTCGAGCCGGACGGAACCGCGTAGCCCACGACCTCGACGGTGTAGGTACCGGCGGCGGGCGAGGCGACCGAGACGGCCTCCTCTGAGTCACCGTCGGCGGACTGACCGACGACGTTCCCGTCGGCGTCGTACACCGTCAGGTCGAGGTCGGCCGACTGGTCCGAGACGTTGCCGATGGCGACGTCGAGGGAGTCGGCGCCCGCGGGCACCTCGACCGTCGTCGTCTGCGTCTCGGCGTCCGCGATGGTCGGCCGCGTGGTCAGCGAGGAGCCGAGCGGGCCGCCCTTCAGGGTGCCGTCGAGCGCGGCGTAGTTGTTCTTCACGGTCCAGGTGGCGGGGGCCGGCGTGCCGACCTTGGCCTCGGGGACGGTGACGACGGCCGGGTCGAAGGCCACGCCGAGCACGGAGACGTCGAGCTTGAACGGGTTGTCGAGCAGCGGCGACGTACGGCGCGACTCGACCTCGATCTCCCAGACGCCGGCCTGCGGGTCCGCGTACGAACGCACGTCGGGCTTGCAGCCGTTGCCGTCGAGGTAGTTGTTGTAGCAGTACGGGGTCGAGGTGTTGTCGACCGGAACGCCGTACGGGTGGATCGCGATGAACCGGGTCTGGCTCGTCGCCTTGAGCCCGCTGATCGCGACCTCCAGGGACTTGGCGCCCTCGGGGACCGTGACGAAGTACGACGTGGAGCTGTTGCGCTGCACCGAACCCGACGCCGCGTACGTGTAGTTGAGCGGCGCGGAGACGACGACGGTCGACAGGATCTGCTTGTCGATGCCCTCGGTCTTCGGGTCGTCGACCTCGAGGATCGCACTCTTGAGGCCGGCGGACTTCGGCGCGGCCTGGACCTTGACGGTCACCGGCTGGTTCAGCGGCAGCTTCACCACGTCGGAGCCGACGATCTTGAAGGTGCCGGCGGCGTTGTTCTCGAAGTACAGCTCGTGGGTGAGCGCCTTGTCGGCGCCGGACGTACGGGTGATGGTGACGTCGTACGTCTTCTTCTGGCCCGTCTTGAGGCCGCCCTCACGGTCGTACAGACCCGTGCCGAAGCCCGGGGTCTTGAGCGCGTAGTCGATCGCGGTGTCGACCGGCGCCTTCACCGTGTAGTCGTGTGCGGTCGCACCGGCCTTGATGGAGTTCCACGCGTCCGGGATGTTGATGAGGCCCGCGCCCTCCTCGTACGCCTGAACACCCTTGATGTGATCGGCGGTTGAGGTGAGAGCCGTGCGCAGGGTCGCCGGGGTGAGGTCGATGCCCTTCTGCTTTGCGGCGCTCAGCAGCAGCGCCGAAGCGCCCGCGGCCTGCGGGGACGCCATCGACGTACCCTGCAGCATCGAGTAACCGGCCGGCAGCGAGTAGCCCGCCTCGGCGACCGGGCCGCCGGGCAGCCAGGTCTGCGTGGTGTTGATCGCGGCGCCGGGCGCGGTGAGCGTCGGCGTGAAGCCGCCGTCCTCACGCGGGCCGCGCGAGGAGAAGGGCAGCAGCGCGTACGGCTTCTCCACCTGCGAGCCGTAGTTGGCGGCCCAGGTCTCCTTGGAGATGGAGGCGGCGACCGAGATGACCTTGTCGGCCAGGCCGGGGTCGCCGATGGTGTTGGCGCCGGGGCCGGAATTGCCCGCGGAGATCACCAGCTGGACGCCGTAGGTGTCGATGAGGCGCGTGTAGAGCTCGGCGCGCGCGTTGTTGCCGTCGTTGAGCGAGGGCAGGCCGCCGATCGACATGTTGACGATGTCGACGCCGCGGTTGGCGACGAGGTCGATCATGCCCTCGGTGAGCGCGATGTTGGTGCAGCCGCCGCTCCAGGTGCAGGCGCGCGAGGAGACGATCTTCGCGCCGGGGGCCGCGCCGTTCATCGCGCCGCCGAACAGGCCGTTCGCGGCGGTGATGCCCGCCACGTGCGTGCCGTGCTCGGACTCGATGACGCCGATGTTGACGAAGTCGGCCTTCTTGCCGACCCAGGACCCGCCGTACGGGTCCATGGGTACGTCCTTGCGGATCTCCACGACGAACGGCTGGCTCTCGACGACGTCGGTGGACGGGTTGTCCGTACCGAAGTAGCCGATCTGGTAGCCGTCCTTGTACGGCTTCAGCGGAGTGTCGTCGCTGAAGTCGCCGTTGTTGTTCAGGTCGACGCGGACCGTGCCGGCCGCCGCGTCGTACAGGAGGCCCCACGTGTCGGTGGTGTCGCCGTCCCGGTTCGCGTCGCCCGCGGCGTCGCCGCCCGCGGTCGAGGACTCCCGGAAGAGACTGACCTGGTACGAGCCCGCGGGCGCCGTCCAGGTCTTGCCGCTGTAGGTGAAGGTGGGCCCGGAGACCGGGGTGATCTGCGGGCGCCAGGTCGCGTCGGCGTCCAGGATCGGGTCGGTCGCGGTGACCCAGTCGACGATCTTGCGCTCGCCGGTGGTGGTCTTCTGCAGCGCCGGGTGCGCGAGGTCGACACCGGAGTCGAGGATGCCGATGGTGATGCCCCGGCCGTCGGCCTTCGGGTTCTTCTCCACGAAGTCGACGGCGCCCGTCTCGAAGGACGGGTTGTACGGGTTCTCGGCGGGCGTGGTCTTGGAGGGGGCCGGGTAGGTGGCCGCCGTGGAGACGTTGCCCGAGGTCTTGGCGGTGTCGGCGCTCGGCGTCGGGTCGTCGAGCGCGATCTCCTGGCGCAGGTCGATCCCCTGCACGGAGGACAGCTTCGTCGCGGCCTCGATGGCGGAGTCGGCCTTGGCCGTCGGGACGGTGGCGCGGACGTAGCCGAGCTCGTCGTAGGTCTCGCCCACCGAGCCGCCCTTCACCGCGTCCAGCTGGCCGGCGACCTGCTCGGTCTGGCCGGGGGCGGTGGCGATCATCATCGTGACGTTCTTGTCGCCGGCCGCCTTGGCGTCGGCGAGGAGGTCCGCGTCGTCCGAACCGAGCTTCTCGCTCGCGGACTTGACGACGGGGTCCGCCGCAGGAGCGTCGGTTCCTGCGGAGAAGGCCATGGGTATCGGCCCGGCCGCGGAAAGCGCGGCCACCAGTCCCGCGGCCACGGCTATCCGGGCCACGCGTCTCGCGCCCGATATCGGAGCGCGCTGAGAGTCGGGGGTCATCAGCATCCCTGTTGGTAAAGGAGCGAGCGTGGAGCGACCGGGGCCGATCTGTTTCGGCCGCGGACGTCCGGGAGGTGATCCCGGATGATCGCTCAGCTTTACTCATGGGAAGCATGTTTAGGGAGAGTTGACCGAATCGATATGGGGGTATGGGGAAAACCCCCGGTGCGCCGAGGGTGATGAATCCCGAAAGGCAGCAACTTGCCCCTTTTCGGCCTCCCTTCGTGTGGCGCGTTCAGTCGCCCTTCGTGTGACGCGCGTAATGCCTGGACGCCTTGGCTCGATTGCCGCACCCCGCCATCGAGCACCAGCGGCGGGTGCCGTTCCGTGAGGTGTCGAAGAAGTGCAGGATGCACGACTCGTGCGCGCATCCGCGGATCCGGTCGGGGGCGGTGCGCAGCAGCTCCAGGTAGTCGCGTGCGGCGAGCCAGGCCGGCCCCCAGGACGGGTCGCTGAACTCGGGGTTCTCGCCCTGCCCCTCGGGGGTCAGTGTGAGGCGCACCCGCCCGTGCGCGAGGACCGCGTCGATGCCGTCGGCGCCCTCTGCGAGGGACCCGTCGACGACGCCTCGCAGGGCGTCCCTCGCCTGGAGTGTGTGGCGCAGAGCGGCATCGCTCGCCGGGAAGTCGAGCCGGTTGGCCGCCAGCCACACCGCCAGCCCGTCGGTGTCCGTCAGTAGATCCCGCACGGTCCCCTCGTGCATCCAGCGGGTGTTGAGCAGGTCGAGAGAGACCGGCTCCCCGGTGAGCGGGCGCGGATCGTGGGTGACGGTCATGGCGGAGGTTCCCTTCACTGCTAACCGCTCAAGGTTATGTGACCGGTTGCATTCTCGGATTCTAACCTCTAATCTGCATTACAGGGGTTAGGTCCTCCGGGGGCCTGCCCACCGGCAGAGGGGACTGTCATGACTCCGCGCACCGGCCACATCGGTCTGAATGTCACGGACCTCGACCGCTCGCTCGGCTTCTACCGCGATGTGCTGGGCTTCGGGATGCTGGGCGAGGGCAAGGAGGAGGACCGGCGGTACGCGTTCCTGGGGGGCGAAAGCGGCCTCGTTCTCACCTTGTGGCAGCAGGCGCAGGGGGTGCACGACACCGACCGTGCCGGCCTGCACCACCTCGCGCTGGAAGTGGACTCGATCGATCAGGTCAAGGCGTACGAAACGGCTCTGCGCGGGTACGGCGTGGAGTTCGCGTACGAGGGCGTGGTCGCCCACGAGGAGGGCGGGACCTCCGGCGGCATCTTCTTCCACGACCCCGACGGCAGCCGCCTGGAGATCTACGCGCAGAGTGGCGCCGAGGGAGCGCCGGCACCGTCCGAGTCGGCTCCGACCTGCGGCTTCTTCTAGCGAACCGGAGAGGGACGCACCGTGACGTACCACGCCGGCTCGCGCGCCATGCAGGACCGCGTCGGAGTCCGTGAGGCTGCCGACCACATGGACCGGGCCGTCGGTCAGGGCATCCGGCCGGTGGCCGCCGCCTTCCTGGAGCGGCAGCCCATGCTGGTGCTCGGCGCCGCGGACCCGGTGAGCGGCGCCGTGTGGGCCTCCCTGCTCACCGGCGAGCCCGGCTTCGTCCGGGCCACGGGCCCTGGTCAGATCTCGGTGGCGGGCGGAGTCCGCACGGGGGACCCGCTCGCCACCGCGCTCCACGCGCGGGACACCCCCGTCGGCACCATCGCACTCGACCCGCGCACCCGCCGCCGTATGCGCCTCAACGGCCGGGCGCGGCCCACGTCCCGCGGCTTCGCGGTCGAGGCCGACCAGATCTTCTCCAACTGCCCGAAGTACCTCCAGCGCAGGGAGTCGTACGAGACGGTCGACCGCGAGCCCACCACGGCCCGGCGGAACATCGAACTCACCCCAGAACAAAGGGAGTTCATCGGGTCCTCCGACACCTTCTTCCTCGCCACCGTGCACGACGACGGCGCCGACGCGAGCCATCGCGGCGGCAACCCCGGCTTCGTGCGCGCCACCTCGCCCCGTGAGCTGAGCTGGCTCGACTATCCCGGCAACTCGATGTTCCTGACCCTCGGCAATCTGGCGGTCGACCCGCGGGCCGGGCTGCTCTTCCTGGACTGGGTGTCGGGGGCGGTGCTTCAGCTCACCGGCACGGCGCGCACCGAGTTCGACCGGGACGGCGAGCGCACGGTCCGCTTCCTCGTCGACGAGGTCGTCGAAACCCCCGCCGCCAGTCCGCTGATCTGGTCGGCTCCCGAGTATTCGGCTGCCAATCCGGACCTGGCGGGCTAACGTCGCGGGGTGCGCGAGGAGTTGAGGGTGGCGGCCTACGCCATATGCGTCAGGGACGGGGAGCTGCTGCTCGCCCGCGGCCGGGACGACGACGGCAGCCCCGAGTGGATGCTGCCCGGCGGCGGCATGGACCACGGCGAGGACCCCTACGACACCGTCGTCCGGGAGGTCGAGGAGGAGACGGGGTACGTCTTCGAGGCCACCGGGCTGCTCGGCGTGGACTCGATCCGGCGGCAGATTCCGCGCCGCCTCGGGGTCGTCGCCGACCATCACGCCCTGCGGCTCGTCTACGAAGGGCGGATCACCGGCGGCGAGCTGCGCCCGGAGGTGAACGGCTCGACAGATCTGGCGGCTTGGCATCCGCTGGACGCCGTATCCGGGCTTAACCGTGTCGGACTGGTAGATATCGGGCTCACCTTGTGGCGGCAACGTCCGGCCGTCGGGCGCATGGCGAAGTAGCTCGCCCTTCGCCCCCTCCGCCCCGTCCTCCGCAACAGCTCGCCAGCAAGCGTGTTACCCCGGCAGATGAACACGGAGTGACCGCTTCCCGGCCGTTCGAGGTGGGCTCCATGGACGCCCATGGCCGCGCCGAGTGGTCCAAGATCCACGTACGGTGATCGGCGCTGCCCGTTGTGGCCGAGTTAACGCGCAGGTCATCCCTGGTGCCAACGATCCAGTATGAGCGGGAACTTCGCGAGTCGAACTTCCCGCGACCACTGTCGACGCGTTCGCAATCGGGGAGATCGCGCCATGTCGCGCATACGCTCTGTCGCCGCCGCTGCATCCGACCTCAACCGCCGCACCCTGCTGGCAGCCACCGGCGCCGTGACCCTCTCCGCGGGGATCGGCATCGCCCTGCGGCCCGGCCCCGACGCGCACGCCGCGACGGAGGCAGCCGCCGGCGCGACCGCCGCCGACGCGGGCGAGGCGCCGGTGACGGTGTCCCGCAGGGTCCCCGTCGGCCGACTGGACCCCTACGAGCGCGGCACCACCCTGAGCAGTGTCGCCACCCCGCGCAACAGCTCCACCGGTTACCGGCGGCTCGGCGACGGCCCCGGCTGGAAGCGGGTCGTCCGTAGCGAGCTGGCCTCGGCCAAGTCGGGCCGGGCGGACCGGCGCACCGCGCTCGCCGCGTTCGTGCAGCTCACCGACCTGCACCTGATGGACACCCAGCACCCGCTGCGCCTGGAGTTCCTGCGCTCGACCGACATCCACGCCTGGCGCCCGCACGAGATCCTGTCCGTGCAGGGCGCGGTCTCGCTCGTCGAGCGGGTCAACTCGCTCCCGGGAGCCCCCGTCACCGGCTCCCCGCTGGACTTCGCCATGACCACCGGCGACAACACGGACAACAACGCCAAGTCCGAGCTGGAATGGTTCATGAAGGTGATGAGCGGCGGCCGCATCACCCCCAACACCGGTGACCCGCGCGCCTACGAGGGTGTCCAGAGCAGTGGCCTCAAGCAGTACTGGCAGCCCGACTCCACTGTCCGCGACTCCGACAAGCAGGCCGGCTTCCCGCACATCGACGGCTTCCTGGCGGCCGCGACCGCCGAACTGCAGAGCCCCGGCCTCAACCTCCCCTGGTACTCCACGGTCGGCAACCACGACGCCATGCCGCTCGGTACCTTCGCCACCCACAGCAACCCCTTGCTCAGGGACTTCGCGGTCGGCGGCAAGAAGCTGATGAACGCGTCGGCGGCGCAGTCCAAGGCCCTGCAGGACGCCATCAGGAAGGACACGGACCCCCAGGGCGTGCGGTACCTCGACTTCATTCAGGCCCACGCGCGCGACCTGCGCTCGGTCACCCCGGACGAGAAGCGCGCCCCCTTCACCCCGGCCGAATACCTCAGGACGCACCTCGACCCGGCGTACGCGGGCAAGGGCCCCGCCGGACACGGCTACTCGTCGGCGAACGTCGCCGCCGGCACCCAGTACTACTCCTTCCGCATCTCCGACGACGTCATCGGCATCAGCCTCGACACCACCGACCCGGGCGGCCACTACCAGGGCTCCCTCGGGGCGGCCCAGCTGAAGTGGCTCGACAAGACGCTGCGCGACAACAAGGACTCCTACGCCGTCGTCTTCAGCCACCACACCAGCGAGTCGATGAGCAACACCCGCCGCGACCCGGCCCGCCCGAACGAGAAGCGGCACGACGGCGACGACGTCATCGCCACGCTCGGCAGCCACGCCAACGTTCTGGCCTGGGTGAACGGCCACATCCACCGCAACGAGATCACCCCGCACTCCGCGCCCGGCGGCCGCTCCTTCTGGGAGATCTCCACCGCCTCGCACGTCGACTTCCCCCAACTCGCCCGCATCATCGAGCTGGTGGACAACAAGGACGGCACGATCTCCCTCTTCACCACTCTCGTCGAGTCCGCCGCCCCGCACGGCACGGACTTCACCGACCTCACCCAGACCGGCCTGGCGGCCCTCTACCGCGAGCTGTCCTTCAACGCGCAGGGCGCCAGCACGACCCTCGGCGGAGCCTCGCGCGACCGCAACACGGAGCTGGTCCTCAAAAAGGGCTAGATCTCGCCCAACCGGCCGAGCTCCGGGCAACCCCCGCGCCCACCCACCCGGTCCCCCTTCCCGACCGATCACGGCGATGAACGGGGAACCCATGAACGACATGCATCACACGCCACTGCGTACGGGACTGGTGGCGGCGACCGCGCTGGCGCTGGCGGCGGCCCTGGCCGGACCGGCGGTGGCGGCCGCTCCCGCCAAGGGCGACGACCACAGAGCCACCCACGCGGCCATGGACGCCGCCGTGCAGGGCGGGGCGCTGATCGAGGCGGAGTTCTGCGGGAAGTAGCGCCGCCTGAGCGCGAGTTGTCCCTCCCTGACAGCCAGAGTGATCCCCTGACAGGCAGAGTGATCGCCGCACGACGAGGAGGGGCCACCGGTATCCCGGCGGCCCCTCCTCTCCCCTCCTGACACGACCCCGGTCCGTCACTACCGGGGCAGCACCACGACATACGCCGCGGGATCGCGGTCGTTCGACGCCATCAGGGCGGTGCGTACGACGGTGGCCTGCTGGTCCATCGCGTCGCGCAGCTTCTTGGGGGTGATGTACACGACGGTGATGCCGAGGCGCTCCAGGTGCTCGCGTTTGCGGGCGTACTCCGACCAGAGGGCGTCCTCGTCCTGGCGGGGGGCGCGGGTGTCGAGCTCGACGGCCACCGCCTGCTCCGGCCAGTAGGCGTCGAGACCGCCGAGGTGAGGGCCGCCCGGGAGACGGAGGTCCACGTTCCAGACCGGGTCGGGGAGGCCGAACTCCTGGACCATCCGGTACAGCCGGTCCTCCGCGATCGAGCGCCCCTCGGCGAGGAGCGAGTCCACCGCGTCCACCACATGGGGGCGCGAGAGCAGCCGGGCCTGGGTCAACTCCCTCACCACCGCGGCCGGTTCGCAGTGCCCGCCGCGCACCGCCTCTGTCAGCAGCCGGCGTACGGCGTTCGCGTCCGACAGCTCCGCGACGGCGTCGGCGAGGGCGCGGGGGACGGGGGCGACGGGGACACCGGTGATGTACGAGGGCGCCGGGAGGGACGGCGTGCGGACGATGCGGGCGCAGCCGGTGGAGCGCAGGCGGCGCAGTCGGGGGACCAGGACGTCGATCTTGTCGAGGGAGAGCAGCGGGGGAGCCGACGTGAAGCCGTGCAGGGTGAGCGCCGCCAGGCCGGTGATGAGCGCGTCCGTGTAGGGCTGGGAGGCGTGCGGCGCCTCGGCTCCCGGCTGGACGGGGATCGCGGGGGCCGGCTGGGCGGGGGAGCGGGCGGCGAACATCAGGACCGCGTGCAGCCGCTCCTCGGAGGTGGGCGGGCCGGCGTGCAGAAGGAAGACGCCCGGGAGGAACTGCTGCCAGGGGCCGCCCGGCCGGCACTGCTCGTTCGTCTCGGCGGCGCTCACACCGTGCGCCTTCAGCTGCGCGGTGGTCAGCACGCGCCGCTGGACGTGCGACAGGTGACGCAGGGGGCGGGGGGAGTGGGAGAGCGGGGTGTTGTGGTTCATGACCCGGGGTTTCCCGCACCGGGGCCGCGCTCTAACCGCTGTTACACGCTCGTCGACAAATCCGGACAAGACCGCCCTAAAGTACGGACGTTCGAGTGCCGAAAGGCGCTGCTCCGGATGGGGAGTAGTAGGGGTTACGGCTCTGCATATCTTTACTTCGTAACCACTGAGTGCGCCGGTGATTCACCACCCCTGAGGGGCACCGGTCGCAACCGGTGCCCCTCAGGGACTTCGCTCGTCAGCTCGCGGCGGCCACATCGACCGCCTGCCCCCGCAGCGCGCGGGCCAGATCGTCGCGCGCCTCCAGCACCAGCCGGCGCAGCGCGGGTGCCGCGCTCTCGTGCGCCGCGAGCCACGCGTCCGTCGCGTCCAGGGTCTCCTGGGAGTCCTGGAAGGAGGGGAAGAGTCCCTTCACGACGTCCATGGCGATCTGGATCGAGCGGTCCGCCCAGACACGCTCGATCGCCGCGAAGTACTTCGCGGCGTACGGAGCGAGCAGCTCGCGCTGGGACGCCTGGTCGAAGCCCGCGATGGTCGCCTCGACGAGCGCGTTGGAGAGGGCGTCGGACTCCACCACGGAGGCCCAGGCCTGCGCCTTGACCGCCGCGGAGGGGCGGGCGGCGAGGCAGCGGACCTGGTGGCGCTTGCCGGACGCCGTGTCGTCACGGGCGAGTTCGGCGGCCAGCGCGGACTCGTCGGCGACCCCGTGCGCGGCCAGCGGTTCCAGGAACGCCCAGCGCAGCTCCTGGTCGACATCGAGGCCGTCGATCTTCGCCGTGCCCTCCAGCAGCCCCTGAAGGAGCTGGAGATCGGCCGCGCCGGACGCGACCCGCGCGAAGAAGCGGGCCCAGGTGAGCTGGTGCTGACTGCCGGGCTCCGCGAACCGCAGTTCCTTCAAGGCGCCCTCGGCGAGCAGGCGTTCGCCCTCCGTGCGCCAGTCGGGCGCCGCGTAGAAGGTGAGTGCCGAGTCGGCCCAGGCGTGCAGCATCTGCAGGACACCGATGTCGGACTCGCGTCCCGCGAAGCGCAGCACCAGGTCGAGGAAGTCACGGGCCGGCATGAGTGCGTCACGCGTGAGATTCCACAGCGCCGACCAGCACAGGGCGCGCGCCAGCGGATCAGTGATCTCGCCGAGCCGCTCCCGCAGCGTCGCCAACGAGCCCTCGTCGAAACGGATCTTGCAGTACGTCAGATCGTCGTCGTTGACGAGAACGAGGTCCGGGGCTTCGGCGCCGACCAGCTCGGCGACGACCGTACGGGGTCCGTCGATGTCCAGCTCGGCCCGCGCGTACCGCTCCACGGCGCCGTCGGGCGTCCGGCGGTACAGGCCCACCGCCACCCGGTGCGGGCGCAGTTCGGGGTGGGATTCGGCGGCCTCCTGGAGGATGGCCAGCTCGGAGATCCGGCCCTCCGCGCTCAGAAGCACCTGCGGGGTCAGGGAGTTGACCCCGGCCGTCTGGAGCCACGACCGCGCCCAGGCCGCCAGATCGCGCCCGCTGGTCTCTTCCAGCACCGACAGCAGATCGCCGAGGCGCGTGTTGCCGTACGCGTTCCGCTTGAAGTAGCGGCGCGCGCCCTCCAGGAACGCGTCCTGGCCGACGTAGGCGACGAGCTGCTTCAGTACGGAGGCGCCCTTGGCGTACGTGATGCCGTCGAAGTTGAGCTTGGCGTCCTGGAGGTCGCGGATGTCCGCCGTGATCGGGTGCGTCGAGGGCAGCTGGTCCGCGCGGTAGGCCCACGCCTTGCGGCGGTTGGCGAAGGTGATCCAGCCGTCCGTGAACCGGGTCGCCCCGACCAGTGAGAACGCGCCCATGAAGTCGGCGAAGGACTCCTTGAGCCACAGGTCGTCCCACCACTCCATGGTGACGAGGTCGCCGAACCACATGTGCGCCATCTCGTGCAGGATGACGGTCGCCCGGCCCTCGTACGACGCCTGTGTCACCTTGCCGCGGAAGATGAACTCCTCGCGGAACGTGACCAGTCCGGGGTTCTCCATCGCGCCGAGGTTGTACTCCGGCACGAACGCCTGGTCGTACTTCCCGAACGGGTACGGGTAGTCGAAGTGCTCGTGGAAGAAGTCCAGGCCCTGCTTGGTGACCAGGAAGACGTCGTCGGCGTCGAAGTATGGCGCCAGACCCTTGCGGCACATCGCGCCGAGCGGGATCTCCAGCGTCGTACCGTCGTCGAAGGTGCGCGTGTAGTTGTCGGTCACGTAGTGGTACGGGCCGGCGGCGAAGGCGGTGATGTACGTCGAGATCGGCTTCGTCTCGGCGAACTTCCATACTCCGTCGGTGAGTTCGCCGACTCCGTTGCTCCAGACCGTCCAGCCCTCCGGGGCCCGTACCTCGAAGCGGAAGGGGGCCTTGAGGTCCGGCTGCTCGAAATTGGCGAAGACCCGCCGGGAGTCGGCGGGCTCGTACTGCGTGTACAGGTACACCTCGCCGTCCTCGGGGTCGACGAAGCGGTGCATGCCCTCGCCGGTGCGGGAGTAGGCGCACTGGGCGTCGACGACGAGTTCGTTGTCCGTCTGAAGGTCTTCGAGGGTGATCCGGGTCCCGTCGAAGACCTCGCCGGGATCGAGATCCTTGCCGTTCAGCGAGAGGGCCGTCACGCTCGGCGCGATCAGGTCGGCGAAGCTGGTGGCGCCCGGCTCGGCGGAGCGGAAGCGGATGGTGGTCACCGAGCGGAAGGTGCGCGGCGCCCCGTCCTCGGCCTGGCCGGTGGCCTGGTCCCCGACGGCGGAGCGCAGGTCGAGGGACACCTCGTACCCGTCGACGGACAGCAGTGCCGCCCGCTCCCGGGCCTCGTCGCGGGACAGATTCTCACCGGGCACGGGGGCGCTCCCTCAGGGCTGGCCGGACAGGTCGGTACAGTGCCGATCCTGCCATGCGCCCCTGACACCGGGCACCCGGGAATGGCTCGGGTGAGCGACGGTGTTGGCTTCGGTACACCACTTTCCGAGGAGAACCATGCCCGAGCAGACCGCCCAGACGACTTCCGGTTCCGGGAAGACCCCCGTCGACTTCTGGTTCGACCCGCTGTGCCCGTGGGCCTGGATGACCTCGCGCTGGGTCCTGGAGGTGGAGAAGGTCCGGGACATCGAGGTGCGCTGGCACATCATGAGTCTCGCCGTGCTGAACGAGCCGAAGCTGGACGAGCTGCCCGAGGAGTACCGCGAGCTGCTCGCCACCAAGGCCTGGAGGCCGATCCGGGTGGTGACCGCCGCCTGGCAGAAGCACGGCGACGACATATTGGGCCCGCTGTACACCGCGCTGGGCACCCGTATCCACAACCAGGGCGAGGGCCCGACCACGGAGGCGATCGCCGCCGCGCTCGACGAGGTCGGCCTTCCGGCCTCTCTGCTCGACTACGCCGACCAGGAGATCTTCGAGTTCGACGCCGAGCTGCGCGCCTCCCACAAGGAGGGCATCGACAAGGTCGGTCAGGACGTCGGCACGCCCGTCATCGCCGTCCCCGGCGCCGACGGCGAGCAGGTCGCCTTCTTCGGTCCGGTCGTCACCCCCGCTCCCAAGGGCGAGGCCGCCGGCAGGCTCTGGGACGGCACGCTGCTTGTGGCGTCGACGCCCGGCTTCTACGAGATCAAGCGGTCGCGGACGGCGGGGCCGGACTTCAGCAACCTGTAGGTCCTACTCGGCCGGTCCTACTCGGCCAGTTGTTACTCGCCCAGGTCTTACTCGGCGGTGGGGATCCGGAGCTCCTCGGGGAGGGTCCCGCCGTCGCTGCTCCTGCCGCGCCGCTGAACCCTTCGGCAGCCTTCGTGGGCGCAGCGGATGTAGGCGTCCACGTTGGTCTGCCCGACGGCTGCCCTGGTCGCCGCGCGCTCCGCCTCGTTCACCAGATGGCGGAAGTCCCGCATCCTGCCGCAGTTCTGACACCACTTGTACGGCATGTACGCCTCCTCCTAAGACGCCCGGCCCCGCGAGCGTAAGCGCCCGCGGGACCGGTGGAGGCTTTTTCGCCCCTCCGCCCTCGTTTCAGCCGGTCCGGCGTGTGAGGACGTGGGCCGGTCAGGCCGATGCGGAGGTCTGGGGCACAGCCTCCCCGAAGGCACCGCAAGTAAGGGAAAGCCCCCACGAGTCACGTCCTCGTGGGGGCTTTCCTTCCATCCGCCTGCAACGTGAAGGTTGAGAAGACGATCACGGGCAGGACGCTTCGCGATGCCCCTTGGGGTCAGGCCTCAGGGGGCGAGCAGCAGCACATCCGCGCGGGACTTCGCGGCGGCGTAGCGCTTGGCCACGTCCTGCCAGTTGACGACGGCCCACATGGCGTCGATGAAGTCGACCTTCTGGTTCTTGTACTGGAGGTAGAAGGCGTGCTCCCAGGCGTCGAAGACGAGGACCGGTACCGAGCCCTGGCCGACGTTGCCCTGGTGGTCGTAGACCTGCTCGACGACGAGACGTCCGCTGAGCGGCTCGTACGCGAGGACGCCCCACCCGGACCCCTGGGTGGTCGCGGCGGCCTTGGTCAGCTGGGCCTTGAATCCGGCGAAGGAACCGAAGGAGTCGGTGATCGCGTCCGCCAGCTCGCCCACGCCGTCGGCGGCCAGCGGCTCGCCGCCGCCCTCACCGGTCATGTTCTGCCAGTAGATGCTGTGCAGGATGTGGCCGGAGAGGTGGAAGGCCAAACTCTTCTCCAGGCCGTTGACCGAACCCCACGACTCCTTGTCGCGCGCCTCCGCGAGCTGCTCCAGCGTGTCGTTCGCGCCCTTCACATACGCCGCGTGGTGCTTGTCGTGGTGCAGCTCGATGATCTCCGGGCTGATCACGGGGGCGAGCGCGGAGTAGTCGTACGGCAGCTCGGGAAGGGTGTAGACGGGCATGGCGGGTCCCCTCGACCTCTTATTGCAATCTATGTGCAACTACACGCTAGCAACAAAAAGGCCCCCGCGTGACGCTTGCGGGGGCCTTTCGAGGGAGGGGGGACGGGAGGGCGTTGCCCCTGCCGTTCGCCTGACCATCCGGGCCGCCCCATGAGAAGCCGTGCAGTGATGAGGCTGCGTCGTCCGCCACCGCCCGTCCCGGCAGTGGCCTTGGTTTGGTGAGACCCTACAGCTCCCGTTCACCCCGCTTTCGTGAGGGAAACGGCTCCACCTCAGTGACCAGCATCACGCCCTCGCCGGTGTACCGCCCACCCTTTGTGAGAAGCCGACCAACCCCCCGCTCCCCCCTTTGTCGACCGCTGACGGTGATCGCCCACGCACCTCTGGGATAGCGTCGCCGTGTCCCGAATCTGCCGTCACCCCGCCGGAGTCCTCATGAGCGCCGCTGCCGCCACCACCCGCCCGGGCATACGCCCCGGCGAGGTCCTCGCCGACCTGCTGCCCGCCTCCCGCGTCAAGGACACCGCCCTGGTCCTCGGCGGAGCCGCCCTCACCGGCCTCGCCGCCCAGATCGCCCTTCCCGTGCCGGGGTCCCCGGTCCCGGTGACGGGCCAGACCTTCGCGGCACTCCTCGTAGGCACCGCCCTCGGCACCAGCCGGGGTCTCTTCTCCCTCGCCACATACGCGCTGCTCGGCCTGGCCGGCGTCCCGTGGTTCGCCGAGGGCGGCTCCGGCGCCACCGTGTCCTTCGGCTACATCCTCGGCATGCTGCTCGCCGCCACCGTCGTGGGCGCACTCGCCCGACGCGGCGCCGACCGCTCGGTCCTGCGCATGGCGGGCACGATGCTGCTGGGCGAGGCGATCATCTACGCGATCGGCGTTCCGTACCTGGCCGCCGTCGCCGACCTGTCGCTCGGCACGGCCGTCGCGGCGGGCCTCACCCCGTTCCTGCTCGGCGACGCCCTGAAGGCGGCGTTGGCGATGGGCGTGCTGCCCACGGTCTGGAAGTTCGTCAACCGCTGACAGTCGGCCGGTGAAGCAGGGCGAAGGGGCTGGGAGCCGCACGAGGCTCCCAGCCCCTTCCCCTTTCACCTCTCGATTCAGCGCTGCTGCGGCCGCCGGTGAACCCACCACAGGCCGGCCGCCCCCGCCGAGACCAGCGCGGCGCCCGCCGCACCGAGCGGCAGGACGTCGCTTCCGCCGCCGGTCCTGGGCAGTTCGTCGCCGCCGGGTGCCACCGGCGTGTTGTCGGTGCCGAGCAGCAGCGGGGTGGCGGGGGCGTTCGGCGACGGGTTCGTCGTACCGAACGGCACCGGACCCTGCTGCCAGAACGTCTTCGCCCCGTCGCTCGTCTGCACCGGCAGACAGATCTTTCCGGTCTTGCTCAGATCGAAGTCGGCGTCGACGTCGTACGACTTCGACTTACCTGCCGCGAGATTGCCGACGGCGCAACTGAAACCACTGTTCGATCCCTCGGGAAGATCGCCTTCCGCCAGCGCGGAACAGCCCTTCACGCCATTGACCGTCAGGCCGTCGAAACCGACGACCAAAAGCCTGATGTCGCCGCTTTCCTTGGTCCCTTCGTTCTTCACGGTGGCGGTAATCTCCGTCTTCTGTGAACTGTTGTCCACGGAAATGCTCTCCGGCAGCTGCGTGGTCAGCTTTACACCCGCCGGTGCCTCGTCAACCGCCTTTCCCCCCTTACTGCTCCCCGGTCCCTGGTCTTCCGCCACGGCAGTGCCGGAAAGGATCATCACGGCCGAGAAAGATGCCGTGAGCAGCGATCCAGCGATGATCGTCGTCCGACGAGAACTCATGTTCGTCCCCCTTGGCTGCGCCTGAATTCGCAGTACTTGAAGAGGTACCACAAGATTTCTCCGCACTATGCTGGTACGGCATGAAGTGTGACCATTGTGTTTCTCATTGGTTCTGGTGTGACGGGCGATTGTGACGCGTGTCGAGGGGGTGCGGGGATTGTCGGGGAATGTGCAGGGCGGTGTTCCGGGGTTATTGGTGACGGGCCGTTATCGGCTGGTCGAGAGTATTGGGCAGGGAGGAATGGGGCGGGTGTGGCGAGCCGCCGACGACATGCTCGACCGGCAGGTCGCCGTCAAGGAAATGCGGATAGACGGACTCGACCCGGAGGACACGCGCACCCGCCGGGAACGCACCTTGCGTGAGGCCAGGGCCACGGCCCGGATCGACCATCCCAATGTCGTACGCATTTACGACGTCGTGGACGAGGGCGAGCGGCTCTGGATCGTCATGGAACTGGTCGCCGGCCGCTCGCTGGAGCAGATCGTGGTGGAGGACGGACCGCTCGGCACGCGCGAGGCGGCCCGCATCGGGCTCGAACTGGTCGTGGCGCTGCGCCAGGTGCACGCCGGGGGAGTGCTGCACCGCGACATCAAACCGGGCAACGTCCTGGTCGAGCGGAGCGGTCGCCGCGTCGTCCTGACCGACTTCGGCATCGCCGCGATCCAGGACGCGAAGGCACTGACCATGGCCGGGATGCTGGTGGGTTCCCCCGACTACATGGCGCCCGAACGCATCTCGGGCCGCCCGCAGGGCCCGCCGTCCGATGTGTGGTCCCTGGGCGCGACCCTCTGTGCGGCACTCGGCGGCCGATCACCCTTCTCCCGCGCCACCACCCTGGCCACCCTGCACGCCGTCCTGTACGAGGAACCCGAACTCCCCGCCTCCGCGGGCGGGTTGCGGGACATTTTGGCGGAGCTTCTGGAGAAGGAGCCGTCGACCCGACCCGGCCTGGAGGAACTTCAGGAGGAACTCGGGCGGTTGCTCTTCGCGGGGCCGGAGGCGGCAGGAGAGGCTGCCGCCACGAAGGAAGTCGGAGAAGTCGGAGAAGTCGGAGAAGTGGGAGAGGCGGAAGAGGCGGAAGAGGCAGGAGAGACGGGGCAAAGAGAACAAGCAGGACAGGCAGGGCAAGTGGACGATGCGGGGGAGGCCGGAGGAGCCGCTCCCGGTCCGGACGCGGCGAGTTCAGAGCTCGGCTCCCGCCCCGGCCCCGCCCCCGAGCCCCCGCGCAAAGCGCCGGAGACCCCGCCGCCCGTTCCGCCGATGCAGGCCGAGGCGCCCACACCCGTATTCCTGGACGCGGAGTTGATGAGCGAGGTAGGGCAGCCGGCGCCCGCGTACGAGCCCGAGCCCACGCGTGAGCCCGAACCTCGGTCCGAGCCCGAGTCCCAGACGGATCCCAATGCCGACCCCCACCTCCACCTCCACCCCCACCCCCACCCCGACGCCGACCCCGAACCCATTCAGGACGCGATACCGGCGCACCACGCCCCGACCCGGAAGAGCTCGCTCGACTTCAAGAAGCCCCGGCCGAAGCAGCCGCCGCCCGCAGTCGACGAAGCGGTGCCTGAGCCCCCCGACACAGGGGCGCCCCGCAGCGCCTCCAGCGCCGTCAACGCCTCCACCGAAGTCCCCTCCGAACTACGCGCGGAGGTCGGCTCCACAACCCCCTCCCCCTCGCCCGCCCCCCTCCCGTCCCCCTCCCCCTCCTCCCCCTTCCCCTCTCCTTCGGCGGAAGCGGTGACGGAGGCGCGGATCCTGTCGGCGTCCGTCCCAACGTCGATGCCCCCCGGCGAACTCCGCGGCCCGGCCGTGCCCTCGGGCCCGCACCCGAGCCGGCGCCGACTGGGCCTTGTCACCGCGAGCGCCGTGGTCGTGGCGGGAGTGGCTCTCTGGCTGGTCATCGCGGCGGCCGGCGGACCGCCCGACGACAACAAGGCGAGCCCGTCGACGTCATCGGCGTCGACCGGCTCGGTGGACAGTGCCTCGCCCACCGTCGAGGGCACCTCACGTCCGCCCAGCCTGCCCCCGGGCGCGCGCCGCGAGGCCGGCGGGTACGCGTGGGTGACGCCCGAGGGCTGGCGGCGGGACCTGAAGACGGGCTCCGAGGTGCACTACACCTCACCCGACGGCAAGCAGGAGCTCGTGGCCAAGTCCTCCCTGGCCAAGGGCGACCTCATGGACACATGGGAGACCTCGGAGCAGAACGCTCGCCAGGGGCAGGGCTATCAGAAGATCCGCCTGGAGGAGACGAGCTTCCGGGGCAGGCCCGCGGTCGTCTGGGAGTACCGCTTCACGCTCCAAGGGACGCCCTGGCACGCCCAGTTGCTGGGCTTCGACGCCGACGGGAAGTCGTACCAGGTCAACACCTGGTACCAGCCGGACATCGAGGACCAGGCGCTGGAGGTCTACGAACAGGTCAGGAAGGACTTCACCGTGCTCTAGACAGCAGGGAGGGGGCCGGCAGCGTGGACGAGCACCGCGGGCCCCCTCCCAACCGTCCTCGGGAGAGCCGGCCGGCTCAGCCGACCTTCACCTGGGCGTCGTCATGAGGTTCGTCGGCGGCAGGGTGCACGGCCGGCGTGCCGGCTCCCCTCTTCTGCCGGATCACGGCGATCACGAGCACCACCGCCGCGACGAGCAGGGACAGCAGTACCGTCTCCCGGCCGTCGTGCTCTGTGTCGGTCAGCATGTAGCCGAGCACGAAGACGATCAGTGCGGCCGTCGCCCAGGTCAGATACGGGTACAGCCACATCTTCACGACCAGCTTCTCGGGCGCCTCACGCTGGATGATCTTCCGCATCCGCAGCTGCGAGAAGCAGATGACGAGCCAGACGAACAGGGCGACCGCACCGGACGCGTTGACCAGGAAGAGGAAGACCGTCTTCGGGTACGCGTAGTTGAAGAAGACGGCCACAAAGCCGAAGACGACGGACGCCAGGATCGCGGCCATCGGCACACCGCGCGCATTGGTCCTCGCGAAGGCCTTCGGCGCGTCCTTGCGCTGTCCGAGCGAGAACGCCATCCGGGAGGCCGTGTAGAGCCCGGAGTTGAGGCAGGACAGTACGGAGGTCAGCACGATGAAGTTCATGATCTGACCGGCGTGCGCGATACCCAGGGAGTCGAGGGCGGCGACGTACGAGCCCTGCTCCTTGATCGACGGGTCGTTCCACGGCAGCAGGGCCACGACCACGAAGATCGACCCGAGGTAGAAGACGCCGACGCGCCAGATGATGCTGTTGGTGGACTTGGTGACGGCACGCTGCGGGTCCTCGGACTCACCGGCGGCGAGGGTCGCGATCTCACTGCCCATGAAGGAGAAGACGACCAGCAGCACACCGGTGAGGATCGCGCCGGGCCCGTTGGGCAGGAAACCGCCGTGCCCGGTGAGATTCCCGAGCCCGGCGTTCTCGGCGTCGACACCCGGCAGCACGCCGAAGATCGCGAGCCCGCCGATCACGATGAACGCGCCGATCGCCACGACCTTGATCCCGGCGAACCAGAACTCGAACTCGCCGTAGGAGCCCACGGACACGAGGTTGGTCGCGGTGAGGACGACCATCACGATGAGCGCCCACCCCCACTGCGGAACGGCGGGAATCCATCCTTCGAGGATCTTGGCTCCGGCGGTGGCCTCGACGGCGAGCACGACCACCCAGAAGAACCAGTACAGCCAGCCGATCGAGAAGCCGGCCCAGCGCCCGAGCGCGCGGTCGGCGTGCGCGGAGAAGGAACCGGATGTCGGATTCGCGGCGGACATCTCACCGAGCATCCGCATGACAAGGACGACGAGCGTCCCCACCAAGGCGTACG
Organism: Streptomyces sp. NPDC005808; assembly: GCF_042871385.1. Taxonomy (NCBI): domain Bacteria; kingdom Bacillati; phylum Actinomycetota; class Actinomycetes; order Kitasatosporales; family Streptomycetaceae; genus Streptomyces; species Streptomyces sp. NPDC005808. The sequence continues at coordinate 26,808 of NZ_JBIAIK010000003.1, forward strand.
AGAGGAGGATGCCGGGCCCGGCGGTGGCGATACCGGAGCTGGAGCCCACGAAGAGCCCGGCCCCGATGACACCGCCGATGGCGATCATCGACAGATGACGGTTCTTGAGTCCGGCCTGGAGGCCGCCACCGGGTTCTCCGGGTTCTCCGGGACCTCCGGGGCCCTTTGCGGCCTTCGTGGGGGTCGGCTGCGAGGTCATATGAGGGGGATTCCTTTTCGCCGGATGAGCAGATCGCCCGTACGAGCGGTGCGAGTGGGGCGTACGAGCCGGTCCAGTGAATCCGAGGCAAAGGAATTCGTGAACCTTTGAATCCGGATCGTTACTTGAGGTTTCCTTGAGGTTCTATGGTGTTGCTCACAGTTTTCGCTGAATGCACCCGGCGAGGCCGATCCGAAACAGCCGTGTCACACTCGAACCATGCGCGTGTATCTCGGCTCCGATCATGCTGGTCTCGAACTGAAGACCCACCTCGTCGAGTGGCTCAAGGCCGCCGGGCACGAGCCCGTCGACTGCGGGCCCCTCATCTACGACGCCCAGGACGACTACCCGCCCTTCTGCCTCCGCGCCGCGGCGCGGACGGCGGCGGACCCCGGCTCTTTCGGCATCGTGATCGGCGGCTCCGGCAACGGCGAGCAGATCGCCGCGAACAAGGTCGCCGGCGTGCGTGCCGCCCTCGCCTGGAGCGAGGAGACCGCCACCCTGGGGCGCCAGCACAACAACGCGAACGTCGTGGCCGTGGGCGCCCGCATGCACTCCCAGGAAGAAGCGACGAAGTTCGTCGAGACCTTCCTCACCACCCCGTTCTCCGGCGACGAACGCCACATCCGCCGAATCAACATGCTCACGTCGTACGAGACGACAGGCGACCTCCCCCCGATCCCGGCCCATCACCCGCAGGCCTGATCTATCGGCCCCGGGAAGATCTTTCAACCGGTCCGGCGTTTGAGGACGAGGCAGTGCCACCCCGATCCCCCACCCACCCGTGGGGGCGGTATTTTCAGCCCGTCCGGCGTTTGAGGACGAGCGCGATCAGCGCGAAGCGGGGGTCCGGGGGCGGCAGCCCCCAGGAGCAAGGGACGGGTAGGGGGGGAGGGGCGAACTGCATCCCTTGGCGGCTCCGCCGCCGGCCCACGCCCCGCCGGAGCACACACGCAGGAGGCCCCCGTGCCCGAAGGGCACACGATCCACCGCCTGGCCGAGGACTACGAGGCCAGGTTCGCCGGCAAAATCACCCGAGTCACCAGCCCGCAGGGCAAGTTCGCAGACGCCGCAGCCCTCCTCGACGGCACCGCATTCGAGAACGCCGACGCCCACGGCAAACACCTCTTCCTGCACTTCAGGGCCGAGGACTGGATCCACATCCACCTCGGCCTCTTCGGCAAGGTCACCTTCGGCGGCGCCCCCGCACCCCCGCCCACGGACACCGTCCGGCTCCGCCTCGCCAACCCCACGGCGTACGTAGATCTCCGCGGCCCCACCACCTGCGCCCTGATCACGGACGACGAGAAGCAGGCGATACACGACCGCCTCGGCCCGGACCCACTCCGTCCCGACGCCGACCCGTCAACGGCGTACCACCGAATCGCCCGCAGCCGTACGACGATCGCCGCCCTCCTCATGGACCAGAAGATCATCGCGGGCGTGGGCAACGTCTACCGCGCCGAAGTCCTCTTCCGGCACGGCATCGACCCGTACCGGACGGGCAAGGACATCACTCCCGCCGAGTGGGACGCGATCTGGGCCGACCTCGTGGACCTCATGCGGGAGGGCGTCCGCAACAACCGCATCGACACGGTCCGCCCGGAACACACCCCCGAGGCCATGGCCCGCCCGCCCCGCGTGGACGATCACGGCGGCGAGGTGTACGTGTACCGCAGGGCCCATCTGCCCTGCCACGTCTGCGGCGGCGAGATCCGCACCGCCGATCTCGCCGCCCGCAACCTCTTCTGGTGCCCGAGCTGCCAGCAGGGGTAGCCGTCAGAACCCGTGCGGCAGCCAGGGCGCGACAGCTGAGGAGAACCCCAGCGAAGCCTCGACCAGTGCCCCCTGCCGCAATTCGCGCACCCGTCCCGCCGCCCCGAGCGAGGCCAGGGACGTCCCACCCAGATACGCCGCCCCCAACTCCCGTACGGACAAGGCGAGATCGGCCGGGTCCTCGGTGCGCACACAGGACGCACCCTTCGGGTCACCCGAGAGCCGCCAACGCCCCTCGTTCCAGGGGCAGAACGCGTCCTCGACCTCCAACACCACGTCCACCGGGGTCTGGTAGGTCCGTGCTTCCAGGGCGGCGCCGACATCGACGAGCCGCACGTGCAGCGTGTCCTTCAGCCGCAGGTTGCAGCGCCGGATGTCGGACACCAGATGCTGCCAGTCCTCGTCGACGGGCCGCCCACGGGTACGGAGCGTGGACGTCAGGTCGAGGTCGAAGAGAAACCGCCACAGCGCCGCCCGCGCCGCGAGATCGAGACCCTCCAGGTCCTCCATCAGCACCACACCTTCGTGCCCGGAATGACCGTACTCGGACTTCACGCGGAACCGGACATAGCCGACGACCTCGTCGCCCCGCTCGGCGACCACGCACTGCAAAGGCGACGCGCCACGCCGGTGGTCCTCCGAGTCGAGCACCTGGAGGCGCTCCCAGCCGGGCTGCCGCGCCAGCATGCCCGGCCGCCCCGGAACCAGCCGCGCGTACACCGCCTCGCACGCGTCGAGCACGTCGGCCGGAGCCGCGTACCGCAGACGTACGTCGTCGGTGCCGGGCGGAACGGACAGTCGTACGCGGCTGGTGTCGATCTCGGCGTTGAGCTGATCGGTCGCGATGCCGTACCCGAACCGGCCATAGATCGCCGGCTCCGATGCGGTCAGCACCGCGAGCGGTTCGCCCCAGCCGCGGATGTCGTCCAGCTGGCGCCGCATCATGGACCGCAGCAGCCCGCGCCGCCGGTGAGTGGCCGCGACGCTCACCATCGTGATGCCCGCGGCCGGTACGGAGGCGCCGCCCGGCACCGTGATGCGGAAGGTGAACGCGCCCGCCGTGCCCACCACCTGGTCACCGTCCCAGACGCCGATGGAACGGTCGTACTCTGTGAGCGCCTTTTCCAGTGCGCGCTCGTCGGACGGCTCCGGCGCTCCGCCGAAGGCGCGGACCAGGTTGTCGTACCACGCGTCCCACTCGGTCTGCCGCAGTACCCGCACGTCAGTCGTCATAGGCCATGCCTACCAGGGCGACGCGGCACGAGCGAGGGAATTACCACCCACCGTGGGAGGCCTTGTGCGGGGCCCTGGGTGACGTCTTCGTGAGGTCTTCCGCGAGGTCTGCTGTGAGGTCCTCCGTGACGTCCACCTGGATGTTCACCGGGCGTCTTCTGTGTATTTCTCTGTGAAGTTGAGCGCTCGGACGGGGGACAAGTGGGACCTCCCGTGCCAAGCGCCTGGTCCGATGGATAAGGTCCCGAACTAATGGCAGCAGGACGAGAGCGGCGCTCTGAAGCCGATACGTTCACGGCCCGGTTGAAGAAGCAGGTACACCGGGCCCGCACCGGCCTGCGCAGATCCGCTGTGGACTACTTCCGGGGCGACGGCTCCGACTGGATCGCGCTCGCCGGTCTGCTGCTGACGATTCCGGTGATCGCGGCCACCACGCTGGTCAACTCGGTGTGGTGCTCACCGGCTGCCCTGGTCCTCCCCATCGTGGCAGGCGGCCTGGTGCTGCGCCCCGCCAGCCTGCTGGGCCTGTACGCCGCGGCCGCCACCGCCCTGATAGTGGAGTCCGTCCAGCTCGGCCCGTACACGGAGGGCCCGTCCAGGGTCACGCCGGGTGTGGTCCTGGTCGTCGCGGCCTGCGGCTTCTTCGGTCTGCTGATCGCACAGTTCCGCAGCCGGGTCGGCGTGCCGTGGCGACGCGGCGGAACCATGCTCTTCGACCTGCGCGAACGGATCCGGGTGCAGAGCAAACTGCCGCAGCTGCCGCTTGGCTGGCACCGGGAGATGGCGCTGCGGCCGGCCGGCGGGCAGTCGTTCTCGGGCGACTTCGTGGTGGCGGCCCGCACGAACGGCGGCCGGACCATGGAGGTCGTCCTGACCGACGTCTCGGGCAAGGGCATGGACGCGGGTTCGCGAGCACTGCTCCTGTCCGGAGCCTTCGGCGGCCTGCTCGGCTCCCTCCCCCCGCACGCCTTCCTCCCCGCCGCGAACGGCTACCTCCTCCGCCAGGACTGGGACGAGGGCTTCGCCACGTCGATCCACCTCGTCCTCGACCTGGACTCGGGCGACTACGAACTCTTCTCCGCAGGACATCCGCCCGGCCTCCAGCTCAGCGCGGGCAACGGCCGCTGGGAGGAGAAGGCCGCGGAAGGCCCGCTCCTCGGGGTGTACGACGGTGCCCAGTTCGACCCCGTCAAGGGTTCCCTGCGCCCCGGCGACGTCCTGATGCTCTTCACCGACGGCCTCGTCGAAACCTCCGAGCGCGACATCGTCGAAGGCATCGACCGCCTCACCGGCGAAGCCGACCGCTACGTCGCCGGCGGCTTCCACGGAGCCGCCTGGCACCTCATCGAAGCGGTCGCCAAGGACGTGAACGACGACAGGGCGCTACTCCTGATCTGTCGCGAGGGCGGGTCGGCGGCGCCCGCTCACTGACCGGGGATGTCCGCTTTTGCAGCGCAGGGCGGTGGTTTGTTCTCCCGATGTCGCGTGAGGGCTTGGTTGCCTATGTCTCAAGTCTGTGAGGTCCGATTGCACAGGCAATCCTGATGTTGGTAGAGATGGGCACTGGTGTGACGCACGACCAGCTATCGCGAACGGGGAGGCACGATGAAGTTCGACATGGGGTCGCAGGTTCTGTCGTCGTTGATGAGCAACTCTCGTGGGTCGAGTGATGACCTGGGAACGTTGATTCGTCAGTTGGTGCAGGCGGCGCAGCCGTTGGAGGGGAAGTTCAACGGCGCGGGCCGGGTGGCGTTCGATTCGTTCAAGGCGCGCTCCGACGAGATCGCGGCGAATCTGAACGGGGCGTTGTCGGCGATCCTGGGTGGTCAGTCCGGGATGGAGACGGCGTTCAGTTCGGGTGATCAGGAGCAGGGGGAGAACGCCCGGTCGCAGGAGTCGGCGGCGAACTTCGACGGGGCAAGGTTCTCGGGGCGTTGAGTTGTTGGCCCACTGAGCCGCTGGACTGCTGGACTGCTGGACTGTTGGGTCGTTTGGGTCGTTGGGTCGTTGAGGGTTTCTAGTACTACGGGGAGTGGTGTGTGATGGCTGGTGCGGGTTCGGATCGTCGGACGTATGACACGGGCGCGTCAGGGGATGCGCAGGGCAACATCCAGGCGGTGATTGCCCAGTTGGAGCAGGTGATCGCTGCGCGGGACGGTCAGGTGAAGGCGGCGATGTCGGACTTCACGGCGGACGGTGTGGCGGACGAGTACCACGGCAAGGAGTTGCGGTGGAATCGTGCGTCGACTGAGGTCAAGAGCATCATCACGCTGCTGAAGACGACGCTGGAGCAGAACGACGGGACCGCGCAGTCCACGATCGCGAAGGCCAAATCGGCGGTCGACAACATCGGCTGAGCCGGCGGTCGGGAATTGACATGGGCGCTGCTAACGGGGAACGCAGGGGACGACGCGGATGACCGGCTGGGATCTGAAGCCGCAGGGTATTCAAGGTGTGTTGAAGGCGGCGGGGGAGACTGCGTCGCATATTGAGACGTATGCGACGTCGTACGGGGAGCATCTGACGTCGGCGGCGTCCAGTGCGGGAACGGTTTCTGCCGAGGGCGGCGGGAGCGGTGGGGAGCAGCCGGCCGGGGGTCTGGTCGCTTTGGCTCTTTCGCAGTACGCGGAGCATGCGGCGGTGGACCTGAAGTTCATCGCGGCACGGGCGGGCAAGTCGTTGACCGGTGCGGTGGAGGCGACGACGGCGTACTTGAACGGTGACGAGGAGATGGCGGCGGAGGCGCAGCGCAGGGCGCTGGGCGTGCCGGACCTTGATCCCATGAAGCCGGGGGTGCAGTCGTCGTGATCAGTCCCGAGGCGATCCCGCAGTTCACGGGGAATTTGGAGCAGCTGGAGAAGGACTACGGCGGCCTGAAGACGGTCGCGGGGAACATCCGGACCACCGGCAGTGATGTGCACTCCCAGTTCCAGGGCCTGGCGGCGTACTACACGGCGCCGGATGCCGAGCAGTTGTTCGCGACGACGAAGCCGGTGGCTGATCGGGCGGATGGCTTCGCGGATGACTTGGAGAAGGTGTCGAGCGCGTTGTCGTCGTACTCGACCGAGGTGCGTCCGTTGGTCCACAAGCTGGAGCAGCTGAAGCTGGACGCGACGAACTTCGTCGGCTCGGTCAAGGACGATGACGACTGGGAGTACGACGAGGACAAGGTCGAGAAGCACAACCAGATCCGTGACGACGTGACGGCTACTGTCGCCGCGTTCTGGGCTGCGGAGCGGACGTGCCACAACGCGATCACAGGGTTGTTCGGTGGTACGCAGATGGTGGCCGGGGACGGCTCGGACCGTGCGGACCAGTACGGGTTCAGCGCGGACGACATGAAGAACGCGAAGCTTCCCTGGGGCGACCCGGTGGAGGAGAAGCACCACGTCTGGGAGGTCGGCCACTGGGTGAAGTCGTTCTTCTGGGACGGGCTGATCGTGGACGGCGTCTGGGGCACCATCAAGGGCTTGGGCACGCTGGTGGGCTTTGGCGGCTGGGACGCGATGGGGCAGGCCTGGAAGGGCCTCGCACAGCTGGCGACGGGTTTGACGATCTCTCAGATCCCGGGGTTCAACGCGCTGTTCTGGTCGTTGCCGGATGACAAGCTGCCGTCCTGGCTGCGCGACTCACGCACCGCGATGAAGGAGACCGGCAAGGCGCTGGTGGCGTGGGACGAGTGGGGCAGGAACCCGGGGCGGGCCGCGGGTGCGGTCACCTTCAACGTGCTCACGACGGTGTTCACCGGTGGTTCGGGCGGCGCCGTGGCGGGTGCGGGGAAGGCGGGCGCGATCGCCAAGGTCCTCTCCGTGGCGGGCAAGGCCGGCCGGGTCATTGATCCGATGACGTATATCGCCAAGGGCGCGGGCGCCGGGTTGTCGAAGATCGGCGACATCACCAAGGGGCTGAAGGGCGTCGGGAACATCGACATCCCCAGGCTCCCCGACGGCTCGGTACAGCTGCCCGACGGCCGGCTCCTGGAGCCGAACGGCAATCTCATCGCCCCGAACGGGGCCATCGACACGACCCCGATCCCGCACGAGCCGGTACTCCCCGCGCACTGGACCATCCAGGAGCCGGCGCTCTCCGGTGTCCGTGCGGGGGACGGCCTGCCTGGTGGCGCGACACACACCGGCGACCCGTTGACGACGGCGGGCCACTACGACCCGTCGTTGCCGGGCGGTACGGCGAACCACGTGCCGGGCGGTACGGCAGCCGGGCACACGCCGGCCGGAACGTTCGACGGGACACCGACGTCGTACGACCACACGCCGACGGCCACCCCGCACAACGTGCCGACGAACACGCCGCACACGGGCTACGACACCCCGCACACGGGCTACGACACCCCGACGGGCACCCCGCACACCGGGCACGACGCCCCGAGCGGCGGCAGCCACGCCGACGATGCGGCCCATGGCTCCGGCCATGACGGGTCCGGTTCAGGGCACGACGGCGCCGGGCACGCGGACGACGCGGCGGGGCACGGGGACGACGCGGCGCACACGGGCGACGACGCGGGCCTCGGGCACGGTGCGGCGGATGTTGCCGCGCATCAGGGGGCCGACGCTCCGGTTGCTCCGGGGCAGTCGGGTGCGGATGCGGCGGTGCATGGGGCTGGGGAGCCGTTCGAGTACAAGCCGCACATGTCGGAGGACGACTTCGACAACCTGGCGACCGACGCGGAGAAGCACGCGGTGGCCCAGGCCGAGCTGGCGGACGGCACGAACCTCGCCCCCAGCGCCAGCAACACGGCAGGGAAGGCGTACGGCGACGCGGCCTGGAACGACTTCCTCGACAACCTCGACCCCGAGGCCCACAACGCGCTGCACACGTACAGCGACCACTACTACACGCAGATCAACGACCCGCTTCGGGAAAAGGTAAAGCTGAGCGACGACATGCAGCACGTCGTCGACAACATGGACCGGGTTATGGGCTCCCATCCTGTGCCCGAGAACATCATGGTCGTCCGAGGCACCGACGTCAGCTACCTCAAGCTGCGGTCGCTACTCGAAATGCAGGGCAATATCTATGACGACCTCGGATACACTTCCACGTCGCTCGGCAAGGACCCGGCCTTCGCGTTCCAGCCTGTGCACCTGCACCTGCGGGTGCCGGAGGGCACACCTGCTCTCTGGATCGACCATATCTCCGCGAACAAGGGGGAGCGGGAGCTGCTGCTCGCTCGTGGTACGGAATATAAGGTTACGCGCGTCTTCCAGGACGCGGCCGGGAAGTGGCAGGTCTACGGCGAGGTCCTGCCGAAGCCGTAGCCGTCCTGGACTGGACTGGACGGACGACTCAAGGAATGTGGACTTATGAGCAGTGAGCAACCGAAGCCCTCGCGCTTTGCCGAGGACCTGCAATTCAGGGAGAAGCCGGGCGGTCCGGCGCGGTACCAGGACTGGACCGAGAACCCGGTGCAGTACTTCACCGTCGTCGACAAGGAGAATGACGCGATCCTCGGGTACCTCTGGGCCGGTGACGAGGACGCCGCTGCATACGAACCGCGGGAGGCAGGTGGCCCCCGTGCGGCGAACGAAGGCGGCTTCTGGATCCGCCGGCTGCGCGATGCCAAGCAGCGGGGCCTTCTGCCGTCCCAGGCCCTCACCGAGTTGTACGGCATCCCGGAGACTGCCGGCAAGGGTCGCCCCCTCCCAGGCTCCCTCACCGACGCCCCGAATGCCGCCGCGGTCGAGGCCCTTGCCAAGCGTGACTAGTGAACGACCGATCAACCCGCGCTTTGACGACGACATGGAGTTCAACCTTGTGTCGCCGGGTCCGCCGCGTTACCAGACTCGCACCGAGAAGCCGGTGCGGTATTTCGCGGTGGTCGACAAGGAGGGTGGCGCGGTTCTCGGATATGTGTGGGCCGGTGACGGGGACGATGCTGCCGCGTGGGAACCGCGCCAGGCCGCCGGCCCCCGGGCACTGATCGAGGGCGGCATTTGGCACGCGTCGTTGGGGGAGGCCAAGGGGCGCGGGATCCGACCGTCCCAGGCCCTCGCAGAGCTGTACAGCGACCCGGAGGCGGGCATCAAAGGCCGGGTATTGCCGGGCTCCCTCGCCGAGGCCCCGAACGCCGGAGTGGTCGAGGAGTTCGCCAAGCGTGACTAGCGAACGACCGATCAATCCGCGCTATGCCGAGGACACGTGGTTCGAGGAGGCGCCGGGTGGTCCGCCGCGCTACCGGGACTGGACCGATAAGCCGGTGCGGTACTTCGTAGTCGTTGACAAAAAGGACGGCGCGGTCCTCGGGTATGTGTGGGCAGGGGACGAGGACGATGCCGCTGCGTGGGAGCCCCGCCAGGCCGCCGGCCCCCGGGCGTTGATGGAGAGCCTCGGCTGGTTCGATCGGCTGGGGGAGGCCAAGGGGCGGGGTATTCGACCGTCCCAGGCCCTCGCCGAGCTGATGACCGACTCGTCGGCAGGCAAATTCGGCCAGGCTCTGCCTGGTTCCCTCGCCGAGGCCCCGAACGCCGGAGTGGTCGAGGAGCTTGCCAAGCGTGACTAGTGATCGGCCGATCAACCCGCGCTTTGCCGAGGACATGTGGTTCAGCCAGGTGGACGGCCCGCCGGCGTACAGCCGCAGGGCCGACGGGCCGGTCGTGTACGTGAGCATCGCTGACCGGACCGGCTCGACCATCGGGTACGTGTGGGCCAACGATACGGATGACGCAGCTGGTTGGGTGGTGCCACCGGGGCTTTCGGCGAGCGCACTGAACGCCGGTGCGTCGTGGCTGCGGGCGTTGCGTAGCGGAAAGGCCAGGGAGCTCGGTCCCACGGTCCTCCTCGCCGAGCTGGCGCGGGGTGCGAACGACAACGAGCTGAGCCACGTCATCCCTGGCTCCCTCACCGAGGCCCCGACCCTCGCCGCGCTCAGGGAACTGGCCGCCGGTGGCTGAACCGTTGCCGGCCAACCCGCGCCCGCACGACCACCTGTTGTTCAACCTGAAGCCGGGGGGACTGTCGCGTTACGGCCCTGCGACCGACAAACCCGTTCAGTACCTTGCGGTGGCCGACCGGGACGGCGAGGTCCTTGGGAATACGCGCCGCGTCAGTCCTCGGCAGACCCCGATGCCCCCACCGACAGCGGCTCCCCGTCGGCACCAGACGCCCATCCCGCGCGCCGTCGAGGCTCCCGCTCCCCCAGGCGTAACCCACCCGGGGTGTACTGAGCGCCGGTCCATGTCCTATGTTGCACAGGCAAAGTAAGGGGGAGCCTGTCATGCCGCAGGAAGGGCAGTCGGCCCGAAGGTGCGACGCAGGCGGAGGTGCAACACATGGCCTTGGCCGAGGTCGAGGCCGTCGCGCGCGCCGCGTATGCCGCTCAGAACGGCAAGGCCGAGCGCCCGTACGCCGAGCCTCCGAAGGCCGTCGCCGAGGGCGTGCGCGCCCGCTGCGCCTCGCCGCCCCGACCGCCGAGCGGCTCACCCGCAAGCGCGCCACCCTGCGGCAGTACCTTGGTCGTCCCGCTGAGGCGCTGAACCGGTGAGGCAACGCATCGGTCAACGACGCACAGGACGACGGAAGACACAGGACGACTGAATGGCACGGGACTACGACAGCCAGCTACTGGAGTCGGTGGCGGTGCGTCGGCGCCGCATGCGTGACGCGCTGCTGTTCGGCGCGCAGCGCAGCCGGCGCACGGTGGACGAGCGGCTCGGCAAGGTGTTCGCGGGGATCGCGATCGCGGCCGTGCTGTGTGCCGGCTGTGTCGGCTGGTCCTTCCTGCAGGCGACCTTGGCGAAGCAGAAAGCCGAGGAACAGCAGCAGGAACAGCAGCAGGAACAGCAGCAGGAACAGCAGCAGGAGCAGCAGTACGACCCGTCCGGACAGAGCGCCTCGCCCACGGCCTCCGAGGGTTCCCGGACGCAGAGTTCGGAGGAGCCTTGAGCGAGACGCACGCGACGGACCTGAACGCGTCACGCGAAAACGCGCCAAGTGAACGCGTGAGCACATCGTGCGGTGCCCCGAGCACGCCATCCCTGAGCGCCCCCTCCCTGCATACCCCGTACGAGGCCCGTTTCCGAAACACCGCGATGATAGGTTCCCGCAAGTGGTGAGCACAGCAACGACTTCCCGGGCGCAGCTGAGCCGGGTGACCCTGGTCGGCGAACGACGGCGAGCCGACATCGTCCTGCCGTCGGACACCCCGATCGGGCAACTGCTCCCCGACATCCTGCAGTTGCTCGATGACCGGGCCGCCTCGCGTCCCACCACCCGGCAGTTGATCACCTCCGACGGCTCGGTGCTGCCGCACGACGCCACGCTGTCCTCGGCCGAGGTCGCCGACGGCGCCGTGCTCCAGCTCGTCCGCGCCCACTCCGCGCCGCCCGCCCCGGTCGTGCACGACGTGACCGACGAGGTCGCCGACGACCTCGACCTGCGTGCCTGGCGCTGGCGCCCGGCCGCGCGCCGGGCGAGCGCCGGGGTGGCGACCGTCGCCTTCGCGGTGACCGCCGCGCTGCTCGCCCGCCGTGAGTTCGCCCTGGACTCGCTGGCGGTGGCGCTCGTGGCCGCCACCCTCGTCTTCCTGCTCACCGGTGCGCTGGCCGCCAAGATCGGCGACGGCAACCTCGGGCTCGCCACCGCGCTGCTGCTCGCCTCCGGCGGACTCGGGCTGCTCACGGCGTGGACGGCCGCCGACGCGTACGACTGGTCGGGGACCGCCCGGCTGGCGGCGGTCGTCGGCGCGCTGGTCCTTACGCTCGTACTGCTCGCCTTCTTCTCGCCGCTCGGGCGCGGGGGACTGATCGGTGCCGGGGCGACGGCGGTCATCACGCTCCTCTGGGAGGCCGTCGCCGCCGTGCAGGACCAGCCGGCCCGACTCGGTGCCGCGATGGCCGTGTTCTCCGTGCTGCTGCTCGGTCTGCTGCCGCGGCTCGCGCTGATGGCCTCAGGGCTCACCGGGCTCGACGACCGCCGCTCCGGAGGCGTGTCGGTGAGCCGCCAGCAGGTGGGCACCGCGCTCGCCGCGACTCACCGAGGGCTCGCCCTCGCCACCATCGCGACGGCCGCCTCGGCCGCCGCAGGGGGCTGGCTGGTGACCACGGCCGACGAGCCGACCGCCTGGACGGTGTCGCTCGCCTCGCTGACCGCTGTGGTGCTGCTCTCCAGGGCACGGGCGTTTCCACTGGTGGCCGAGGTGGTGGCGCTGTTCGCCGCCGCCGCGCTGCTTGTCGTACGGCTGGCGGTGTTGTGGATGGACCACGCGGGCGGTGGCGGGCCGCTCGCCCTGCTGTGCGGGGCCGCGGTGCTGCCACTGCTCGTGCTCGCGGTGCAGCCGCCGGAGCATGTGCGGATCCGGCTGCGGCGGGTCGCCGATCTGATCGAGTCCATCGGCGTGATCGGGTTGTTCCCGCTGGCCGTCGGGGTGTTCGGCATCTACGGGCAGTTGCTCGACCAGTTCTGAGCCAACACGTGCTGAGCCAACGGGCCATGAGGCGGCGGGTCATGAGCCAACGGGTCATGAGGCAGCGGGCCATGAACCAACTGGTCACGAACCAACTGGTCACGAACCAACTCGACAAGTCTCGACAGTTCTGAGTCAACGGGCGGGCGCTCCGGGTGGGGCGGCAATGCGGGAGAGAAGGGCGACATGCCGAACGGCGACAACTGGCAGAGCGATGTGCTGCGGGACCTGAGAGGCAACACCCCTGCGGAGCCGGCCGCACACCCGCACGGCACACCTGCCGCAGCCGCCCCTCACCCGCAGGGCGCACCCGCCGCAGCCGCCCCCCACCCGCACGGCACACCGCGGTACCCCGAACAGCCGCCGTACCCCCAGCCCCCGCAGCCCCACGTGCAGGCGCAGGCCCCCGCACAACCCCAGCCCGCTGCCGGTGTGCCCGCTGCCCGTATCCCCGGCGCTCGTCCCCCTGGCGCCCGTCCCACGCGCACCCCCGACTCCCGCCCGGTGGTGGACAAGAGCCTCGCCGGGACAGGGCTCAAGCCCCGCCACGGCGAACCCCTGACCTCCCGGGTGCTGCGTGCCGTACGCCGTACCGTCTCCTCCTCCGCAGCGCGCGAGGTCGCCGAGGCAACCGCCACTGCCGAGGTGCTCCAGCGGGCGGTGACCACCGGTCGCCAGATCGCCGTCACCTCCATCCGCGGAGGTTGCGGCAAGTCGACCATCGCCGCGCTGCTCGGCACGACGTACGCGCACTACCGGCACGACCCGGTGCTCGTGGTCGAGGCCGACCCGGCGCTCGGCTCGCTGCCGGTCAGGCTCGGTGCCCAGACACTGCGCTGGACCACCGGCGACGTCGCCGACATCGTCGAGCCGCAGATGTCGTTGCTCGAAGTCACCGGCTATCTCGTTCAACTCCCCGACAACGCCTGGCTGTTGCCCGGAAGCCAGGGGCAGATCGGCGCGATGCTCGACACCAGGGCGTACGAGCGGGTCATGGTGTCGTTGCGCCGCTACTTCGGCGTGACCGTGGTGGACTGCGAGACGCTGCCCGCCGAGGTCGCCCGCGTCGCGCTGTCCGCCTCGCAGGCGAGGGTGCTGGCGGTGCCCGCGACGCTGGAGGGCGTGGCCAGTACGTACTCGGTTCTGGAGTGGATGCGGGGGCTGCCCCGGCACGTGATCGCCGGGACCGTCGTCGTGCTGACCGAGACGGTGCCGCACGCGGGGCTCGACCTCGGCAAGGCGGCCGAGAAGCTCAAGGCGAGCGGGGCGAGCGTCCAAGTCCTGCCGTACGACCGTCACTTGGCGGCCGGTGGTGCGATCCGCACGGAACTCCTCGCGCGCTCCACCCGGCTCGCGGCCACCCGGATCGCGGCCCGGGTCTTCGAGCTCTCCCAGAACCATCACTGAGCGCGGGGGAGGAGAAGGAAGATGAGCACCCGACTGATCCACCGCCCGGCCCGGACCACCAGCCCGCCGGCCGCCTCAGAGCCGCGCTCCATCGAGGCGCCGCCCAACCTGCCCGAGGGGAAAGCCGCTTCCATCGCGACCTCGCTGCTGCCCGTCGCCGGTGTCATGTCGTCCGTCGTGATGATGACCATGATACGAAACAGTCAGTTCGCGGGGCTCGGCGCGATCATCCTCGTTGTCACCATCGTCGGTTCCATGGCCCTCCTTTTCTCCCAGCGCGGCAAGGCGCAGCGCACCCGGCGTACCCAACGTGAGGCGTATCTCGCCTACTTGGAGGACCTGCGCGAGGAACTGTCCAAGGAGGAGCGGGAACGGCGGGAGCGGGCCGGGGTGCTCAATCCGCCGCCGGACGCGCTGTACGACATCGTGCGCGACCCCGCCCGCCTGTGGGAGCGGCGCCGCGTGGACGGCGACTTCCTGCGGGTGCGCGTCGGCACCGGTGAGATGCCCGTACGTGACCTGAAGGTCGCCCAGCACGGCTCTTCGGTGCTGACGCCGCCGGACCAGTTCATGCTGAACGAGGCGTCCGCGCTGATGGCCCGGTTCAGCACCGGCTACGAACTCCCGCTCACCGTCCCGCTGGACCGTGTCGGCAACATCAGTGTCATCGGGCCCCGCGAGGACACCCTGCGGGTCGCCCGCGCCCTGATGATCCAGGCCGCCGCCACGCACGCGCCCGACGACGTGGCGATGGCGCTCGCCGCGCCCGGGGACCGGTTGGCGGACTGGGAGTGGGCCAAGTGGCTGCCCCACCTGCTCGACACCGAGCAGTTCGACGGCCCGGTCGCCGCCCGCCGAATCGCCCCGTCCCTGCCCCAACTCGCCCGCCGGATCGGCCCCGAGCTGCGCCGCCGCGCCTCCTACGCGGCCGAGGTGCGCCGCGGTCTGTCCGGCAAAGACGCCCTCGCGATGACCTCGCGGCTGCTCGTCGTCACCGACGGGCACGGCGACGACGCCATCGACCTGCCCCGTCCCGACGACGCGGTGGGCCTGCGCGACATGGGCGTCACCGTCCTCCATCTGCTCGACCAGCGGGTGCAGGAGCCCGGCAGCGTCGGCGTCCGCATCACCGTCGACGGCGAACGGATCGTCATCGAGGACCTGCGCGAGCGGGAGCCGATCAGCGCTCACGGCACGGTCGACGAGGTCGGCATCCCGTTCGCCGAGGGCCTGGCCCGGATGCTCGCCCCGATGCGCCTGTCCGCCGAGTCGATGGCCGACGCCCCGCTGACCGGCCCGGTCGACTTCGCCGAACTCCTCGGCATCGACGACGTGGCCCACCTGGACCTGGACCGGCTGTGGGCGCCGCGCGGCGAACGCGCCTTCCTGCGCGTCCCGATCGGCATCAGCGACCGCCGCGAGCCGGTCCTCCTCGACCTCAAGGAGTCCTCCGAGCTGGGCATGGGCCCGCACGGCCTGTGCGTCGGGGCCACCGGCTCGGGCAAGTCCGAACTCCTGCGCACCCTCGTCCTGGCGCTGGTCGCCACCCACCCGCCCGAGGACCTCGCCCTGGTCCTGGTCGACTACAAGGGCGGTGCCACCTTCGCCCCCTTCGCGGACCTCCCGCACGTCGCCGGCGTCATCACCAACCTGGAGAACCAGGCGGGCCTCGTCGAGCGCGTGCACGCCTCACTGGCCGGCGAGGTCAAGCGCCGCCAGCAGGTCCTCAAGGACGCGGGCAACGTCGCCGACATCGGCCACTACGCCGCCCTGCGCGCCGAGAAGCGCCCCGACCTCGATCCACTGCCCCACCTCTTCGTGGTCATCGACGAGTTCGGTGAACTCCTCACCGCCAAGCCCGACTTCATCGACCTGTTCCTGTCCATCGGCCGCATCGGCCGCTCCATCGGCGTGCACCTGCTCCTCTCCTCCCAGCGCATCGAGGGCGGCAAGCTCAAGGGCCTGGACACATATCTTTCGTACCGCCTCGGTCTGCGCACCTTCTCGGCCGACGAGTCCCGGACGGTCCTGGACACCACGGACGCCTTCCACCTCCCGCCGCTGCCCGGTTTCGGCTACCTCAAGGTCGACACCAGCCACTACGAGCGCTTCAAGGCGAGTTACGTCTCCGGCGGCTACCGCGGCCCGGTGCAGCGCGAGTCCGAGGACACCGGGCCGCTCGCGCTCGCGTACGAGGCCTTCAACACCCTTGGAGAGGCGGAGAGTTCGGGCTCGGAGGAGCCCAAGATGCGGCGCCGGGAGACCGGGCCGACCGAGCTGGGCGTCCTCGTCGAGCAGATCGAGAACGCCGCGACGGCGCCCGTACGCCAGATCTGGCTGCCGCCGCTGCCCGCCGCCGTCGCCCTCGACAAGGTCGCCGGTCCGCTGGAGGTCGGCGCCCGCGGCATGCAGCTGGCCAAGCGCCGCGGCCCGCTCCAGGTGCCCCTCGGCGTCCTCGACGATCCGACCCGGCAGTGGCAGGGCCAGTGGTACCTGGATCTCACGGTCGCGGGCGGCCACGCGGCGGTCATCGGCGGCCCCCAGTCCGGCAAGACGACCCTGCTGCGCACCCTCGCGCTCTCCCTGTCTCTGACGCACACGCCCCAGGAGGTCGGCATCTACGGCCTCGACCTGGTCGGCGGCGGCCTCCAGGCGCTGGCCGGCCTCCCGCACGTCGGCGGGGTCGCGGGCCGCGCCGACCGCGAACGCGCGGGCCGCACCGTCGACTCCGTACGCGGCATGCTCGACCAGCGCGAGGAGCTCTTCCGCATCCACAGCATCGACTCCCTGCAGCAACTGCGCGACCTGCGCGCGGCGGGCCGCCTCCCCGAGCTGGCCTCCACCGAGATCGTGCTGCTCATCGACGGCTTCGGCGCGCTGCGCGACGACTTCGACGAACTGGACGACGCCGTCGTCGACATCCTCAAGCGCGGCGGTGGCTACGGTATCCACATCGTGGCGGGCATGCTCCGCTGGAACGACGTGCGCATCGCCACCCAGTCACAGTTCGGCACCCGCGTCGAACTGCGCCTGAACGACCCCGGCGAGTCCAGCATCGACCGCAAGCTCGCCCAGACCCTCGCGCCCGAGGAGAAGGGCCGCGTCCTCACCGACGGCAAGCTGTTCGCCCAGGTCGCCCTGCCCCGTACGGACGGCCTGCCGGACACCTCCGACCTCGGCTCGGTCCTGGAGCGCACGGCCCGTACGATCCGCGCCACCTGGACCGGCGAAGTCGCCCAGCCCGTACGGGTACTGCCGCAGGTCCTGGAGCCGCAGCTGCTGCCGGGCCCGGCAGCCGAACCGCGCCGGGTACCGATCGCCCTGGACCAGGCCCAGTTGGCACCGGTCATGCTCGACCTCTTCGCGCACGACCAGCACCTGCTGATCATGGGCGACAGCGAGTGCGGCAAGACCAACCTGCTCAAGGTCATCGCCGACGGCCTGGCCGAGCGGTACAGCGAGGACGAACTGGTCTTCGCCGTCATGGACCCCCGGCGCGGCCTGCGCGGCGCGATCCCCGAGGAGTACCGCGGCGGCTACGCCTACAACACCAGGCTGTGCGCGGGCCTTGCGGCCGGCATCGCCACCGAGCTGGAGAAGCGGCTGCCCGACGAGAGCGCCGACAAGGAGGATCTGGAGCCGGGCAGCTGGGGCTCGGGCCCACGCATCGTGATCCTCGTCGACGACTACGACGTTCTCACGACCGCCGGCCAGCAGCCCTTGGCACCCTTCCTCCCCTATATCCCGTCCGCGGTCGACATCGGCCTCCACTTCGTCCTCACCCGCCGCGTCGCGGGCGCCTCCCGCGGCCTGTACGAGCCCCTGCTTCAGGGACTGCGTGAGTCCGGAGCCTCGGCGCTCGTGATGGCCGGTGACCGCAGCGAGGGCCAGCTCTTCCCCGGCGTGTACGCCACCCAGCAGCCGTCGGGCCGCGGGGTGCTGGTGCGCAGGGGCGAGCCGAACCGGCTGATCCAGACGGTGTACGGGGGCCGGTGAACAGCGGGGGTGTGAGGCGTCCAGGCAATCCAGGCCGTACGACATCCCAGCCGTAAGCCGTAAGCCGTAAGCCGTAATCCGCACGACACCCGGGCCGAGTATTGGCCCTGGGACACCCCATCCGGCCATCGGCCGTACGACACCCATGCCGAGCAACGTGAAGGACCGGCCCACCTCATGACCAAGGACGTCATCACCCTCACCCAGAAGATGCCCGACGCGTTGAGCGTGCTCGCGGGGCTGCTCGCCGGGGGCCCGGACAAACTGGTGGGCGCGGAGGGCGACGGCGCGGTCGTGCAGCTCTGCGACGAGCAGGGGCGTCCGCTGGTCTCCGTCGAGGCGCCGCTGCTCGTGCAGGTCAGGGGCGAGGCCCAGCGGCTGCTCGGCGCGACGGAGCCGGACGTGCCGTACTGGTGGACCGAGGCCCGCGCCACCACCGGTGTCAAGGAGGCCGAGCAACTCGCGGGCACTTTCGCGGCGCGCCTCGCCGCACTGGTCGGCGGCACCGCCTGGCCGCCGCAGGTCGCGAACTCCCTGGCCGTGGTGAAGGCCGACGGGGTGAGCGCCGCGCGGACGCCGGCCGCGGCGCAGCCGGCCGTGGACGTCCTCACCGACAAGGTCGCCGTCGTCATCCAGGACCGCGCGGTCGTCGCCATGACGGCCTGGCTTTCGGACGCCCTGCGTGCCGCCGCCAACGCCGGACTGGGCCTGCAGATCGTCACCCCCGCGGGCACCCGCCTCTCCCCGGCGGTCCGCAACAGCCTGCCCGGCTGGCCCTCGCGCTGGGTCGTGCAGGACGAGAAGGACGGCTACTACGACGGGCTGTCCGGGGCCGTACTCCAGTGGACGCATGGCCTGTTCGCCACGGTCGAGTCGCCCGACGCGACTCAGCAGGACGTCCGCACGCCGGTGGCCGACACCTTCAAGAAGGACATCGAGGACAGAGGTGAGCGTCAACTCGCCATCTCCTTCCGCACGGTGCACCCGGCCGACGACCGCCTCGTACTCGGCGGCGCCCTGGAATCCGTGTGGCGCGAGATCACCGGTGAGCCGCCAGCCGGCTGGGGCACCGAGGAGCCGGTCAACCTCCCTTGGTCGCTGCGGCAGTTGACGGACCTGGCCTTCGAACGGTCGCCCGCGCCCACCTGGCTGGTGGTCGTCGGCAGCCCGGAGCGCCCGGGGCTCGCCACGGTCCGTGTCTCCCGTACGACGGGCGGTGTGGAGGAGGACGTCACGCTTGCGTTCGGCTACGGCCCGGGCGAGGAACCGCCGGTGGACGCCCTGCCGAGGGCCGCCGAGATCCTCGCCACCCGGCACGACCTCCAGTCGATGCTGGTCCAGATCCGCAGGGCCCGACGCGACCTCTCCGTACCGCCCCGCTTCGAGGGTCCCGGAGTCCCGCTGGCCTTCGCACTCGGCGCGGAGGAGGTCCGCGCCATGCCGGGCGACCGAGCCCGCCGTACGCCGCTTTCGCAGCCGCCGGTCCAGCTGGGCCCGAAGACCAGGCCGGCGCTGTACTACCCGCTGCCGGGGGATCCGAGCGACCTGTCGGGCTGGCAGGACTTCGAGCGCTTGATGAGGCATCTGAAGGGCGCGTGACACGGCACAGCCGCGTGCCCCGTAAGGGAGGCACGCGGCTGTGCCATTTCGTGGCTCTGTCGCGCGGGCGCGACCGGCGACGGGCGGCCCGCCGCGCTGAGACGAGCGCTACCAGGCCCACGCCATGCCACATGGGGCGACACTGTTCCCGTGACGCGAACTCTCCTGACCCTGGCTGAAGTCGAAGCCCTCGCCCGTGAGGCGCACGCCGCCCAGACCGACAAGGCGGGCCGCCCCTACGCCGAGCACCTCCAGGCCGTGGCGGAGGGCGTCCGCGAACGCGGCGGTGACGACGAGCAGATAGCGGCGGCCTGGCTGCACGACGCGGTCGAGGACGACGCGCTGTCGGAGGAGTGGCTGGCCGAGGCCGCCCTCACGAACCGCACGAAGGCCATCGTGCTGGCGCTCACCAAGCGCGAGGGCGAGCCCCCGGAGTCGTACGCGAAACGTATCCGCACGACCCCGGGCGCCCTCTTGGTCAAGGTCTCGGACCTGGCGCACAACGCCGACCCGGTCCGCCTCGCGGTCCTCGACGAACACACCAGAGCCCGCCTGACGAAGAAGTACGCCTCGATGCGCGCCCTGCTGGGCCTCGCTCCCTGAGCGCCGGCCCGGAACCTCTGGCGAGCGGCTATGCCCGCCCCGCCCCCGCCCCCGCCCCCGCCCGCTCACGCGCAAGCTCCGTCGCGTCGCGCTTGAACGCCCACTCCATGCTGGGCTCCATCGCGAAGCGGAAGACGCGCTGGACGGGCGGCGTGCACAGCAGCGTGACTCCCACGGCAGCGAGGAGCGTCACCAAGGCCTGCCCGAGCGGCTTGTGCAGCCAGCCGTGGTCGAACCAGCCCCAGTAGTCACCGCCCTTGACCAGGAAACCGTGCAGCAGGTAGCCGTACAGCGTGCCCGCGCCGAGCGCCGTGAACCAGAGCTTGCGACGCGGCACCCAGGAGAAGAAGCACGCGGTGAGTAGCAGAGAGCAGCCGAGGAGGGCGAGCGTCATGACAGGACCGGCCCACCACGGAGTCCCCAACTGCTGTGCACTGTCACGGTGGTAGAACCAGCCGGTGTTCATCCGCGGCACCGCCCAGTAGCCCACGACCAGCGCGGCCGCGAGGACCGGCACCGACAGGATCCGGACCTCGCGGCGGCGCACCAGCTGGAAGTGCTCCGGCTTCATGTACAGGCCCAGGACGAAGAACGGCAGGAACTGCAGCACCCGCTGGAGGTCCAGATCGTCACCGATCTCCGGTGACACGCTCGCGAGCATGGCGATGACGACGGCGAGCGGGAGCGGCCACCGCACCAGCTTCCACAGCGGTGTGGTCAGCCGCCAGATGAACAGCGCGGCCAGGAACCAGGTGAGGTACAGGGGGTCGAGCAGGCTGATCGCCTGGCCGGGATCGTGGTTGGCCCAGCGTGCGAAGAGGGAGTAGGCCACTTCGAAGAGGATGTACGGCACCGCGATACCGGTCACCAGCCGCTTGAGCCGGTCGGCGCGCATGTCGAAACTGCGCGAGAAGTAGCCGGAGATGAGGATGAAGGCCGGCATGTGGAAGGCGTACACGATCGTGTACAGCGTTTCGAGGCCGCGGCTCTGGCCCTTCACCGGCTCCCACGCGTGCCCCACGGCCACGAGCACGATCGCCAGGTACTTGGCGTTGTCGAAGAACGCGTCGCGTTGCTTGGCGGGCTTGGCGGACGAGGCACCCGGGTCGGCGGCATCGGCGGTCGCCTTCGCGCTCTGGGACGAGCGCGGGCCCGGAACTCCGCGCGCAGGCTGCTGCGACGGGCGGAGCGGGGCTCCATGGGGGCTTTGCGGTCGTAGCGAGTTCGTCACAGTTCCTCCGGCCGAAAACTCGGGGAGACGAATCGTGACCTCGCTGCGCATACGGGGGACGTGGCGGCGTGGAACATCTGAGGCACCCTAGCGTTGTCCGTACGTCCTCGTAAAACTGCCGATGGGATTCCTGGCTATTGCCTGCGAGTACCCGTGAACCGAGGCGTCCCACCGTCCCGTTCGCCAGTGTTCCCGTATACCGATTTACTTACCGCATACGGATGTTCTGTCCTCATTAATCCTGACTAAACGGTGCATAAGGCACGCGGGTCACTCCAGAGGTATGTCCGATTCGTTGGCATTTTTCGACCCGCTCTCGACGCCTTCGATGTGCCTGTGACAACAATTCGAATTACCTGCGAACAGGATGTGTGGACACGGAAACGATCACTCTGAATTTCCCGTGAGGCCTACCTTCGAATTGCAGTGCGCAGCACCGCAGTTCACCCGGCCGGAGGGGCAACCGCGGTGTGGGGCTCATGTGGCCGTAGCCGACGATGCGTCACCCGCGGCATACGGGAGCCGGGTTGGTGGCACGATGGTTCTGGCGGGGGTGTGTGGGGCTGCACCCTCGGGCCGGGAGAGCAGACCGACCGTAGGGTGTGATCAGTTGTGGCCATTTCGCTGTCAGTGGTGCTCCTGTTGGCGATCATCCTCGTGGTGTTGATCCGAGGAGGATCGATCAAGGCGGGACCAGCCGTGGTGGCGGTGCTCTTCGGCTTCTTCCTCGCCTCGACAGGTATGGCCGACGACATCCAGCGGTTCCTCAACTCCATAGCGGAGACCATCAACTCGATCCAGTTCTGAACGAACACCGACGGCCCGGCGCCCAACGCGGGGCCGCCGGGGCTTCGTCATGCCCGGACGCCATGTGCGGGATGCCGGTCGTGGTTGGGCTCCACCTGAGGCGTCATCCCTGAGAAAGAGACAGGATGAGTACGTGCTTCCTCCTCGCCTGCTGTGGCGTGATCCCCGGCCGATCCCCCGTCTCAACCGGCAGGAGCCGGTGACGCAGATCGTCCGCGACCGTGACTTCTACGAACCGACAGAGGAAGACGACTGCTCGACGTACTCGTACTTCTGCCTGACCCATGACCGCCATTACTGGCACGAGGCGTGTGGGGAGGGGGCGCATCTCATCGCCCTGCACTGCGAACAGCACGGGCCTGAAAACGTGTGGCCGCAGCCGCTCATGCTGATGTTCCCCGAGGGGTTCGCTCCTCGGCTGAGCGAGGCGCAACTGGTTTGGGCGCAGTCGGAGAGCGACGCTGTCTGGACATGATCCAGGGCGCCAAGAGGCCGAAGAGGCAAGATCGCCAAGCCCAAGGGGCACGCGGGGGACACGGCGGACACGGCGGACTGAACGGAGCCCCCGGCAACGACAAGGGCCAGGCGGAGGATTGAACATCTCGCCTGGCCCTACGTCATTTGGAGCGGGCGACGGGAATCGAACCCGCGTAGCTAGTTTGGAAGACTAGGGCTCTACCATTGAGCTACGCCCGCGTGGGACGCACCGCAGGTGGAGTGACCGCGGCACGGAGAACATCGTAGCGGGTCGCACCCCTTCGCCGCACACCGCGTTACGTGCCCCTTGCACGCTCCCGAAATGCGGCAGCCGTACCCGCCCGAGGCATGTATCTTACGTGTCGCACCAGACGGGGTGTGGCGCAGCTTGGTAGCGCGTCCGCTTTGGGAGCGGAAGGCCGTGGGTTCAAATCCCGCCACCCCGACCACCGTGCGGCCGCCGTGCCGGACGATCGCCAAGATCACCTTTTGGGGCGTGTACCGCCTGCGGTTACTATGCAAGCTGCGTGCCCGTGTGTCTGCATTGTTACGACGTCTCTCAAGGGCCGCGAATCCGCCCAAGGCTCTGCCCGACTCGGCAGCAGCACGCAGCAGAACCCCCAAGAAGTCAGCCACAAGGAGACCGAACCGTGAAGAGCGCCGTGGAGACCCTGAACCCGACTCGGGTTCGGCTCAGCATCGAGGTGCCCTTCGAGGAGCTCAAGGACAGCCTCGACGCGGCGTACAAGAAGATCAACCAGCAGGTCACGGTGAAGGGGTTCCGGAAGGGCAAGATCCCGGCGCGCGTCATCGACCAGCGGTTCGGTCGCGGCGCCGTGCTGGAGGAGGCCGTCAACGACGCGCTCCCGAAGTTCTACACCGAAGCGGTCAACGAGGCTGAGCTGAACGTCCTCGGCCAGCCCGAGGTCGACATCACCGAGCTGAAGGACGGCGAGACGCTGAACTTCACCGCTGAGGTCGACGTCCGCCCGACGATCGAGATCCCGGACTACTCCGGCATCGAGGTCGAGGTCGACGCGGTCGAGGTCAGCGACGAGGACGTCGAGAAGGCCGTCACCGAGCTGCGCGAGCGCTTCGCCTCGACCTCCCCGGTCGAGCGCGCCGCCCAGGACGGCGACGTCGTCACCCTCGACCTGGAGGCCAAGGTCGACGGCGAGGTGCTGGAGGACGGCATCGCCTCCGACGTCTCGTACACCATCGGTTCCGGCGAGCTGCTCGACGGCATCGACGAGGCCGTGAAGGGCCTGGAGGCCGGTGGCGAGGCCACCTTCGCCTCCGAGCTCAAGGGCGGCTCGGCGGCCGGCAAGGACGCCGAGGTCACCGTCAAGGTCAGCCAGGTCGCCGCGCGCGAACTGCCCGAGCTGGACGACGAGTTCGCGCAGCTCGCCTCCGAGTTCGACACCATCGAGGAGCTCAGGGCGGACAGCCGCAAGCGCCTGGAGAACATGAAGCAGTACGACCAGGCCACGCAGGCCCAGGAGCGCGTCCTGGCGAAGCTGCTCGAACTGGTCGAGGTCCCGGTCCCCGAGAAGCTGCTCGCGGACGAGATCAACACCCGTAAGCACAACCTCGAGCACCACCAGCTCGGTCAGATGGGCCTCGACATCGAGAAGTACCTCGAGATCCAGGGCAAGACGGCCGAGGAGTTCGACGCCGAGACCGAGGAAGCCGCGGTCAAGGGCATCAAGACGCAGTTCGTCCTGGACGAGCTCGTCAACAAGGAGAAGCTGAGCGTCAACCAGGAGGAGCTCACCGAGCACCTCATGCGGCGCGCGGCCTCCTCCGGCATGTCCCCCGACCAGTTCGCCCAGGCCGTCGTCGAAGGCGGCCAGGTCCCGATGCTGGTCGGCGAGGTCGCCCGCGGCAAGGCCCTCGCGGTCGTCGTCGAGGCCGCCGTGGTCAAGGACACCAACGGCGAGATCGTCGACCTGGCCGACGAGGACGAGGCCGAGGCCGCGACCGAGCCCGCCACCGAGGTCACGGACGGCGACGCCGCCGAGGAGAAGACCGAGGCCTGACCGCCTCGCTCTGTACGCCATGACGGGCCCCCGGGGACTTCTTGCCCCCGGGGGCCCGTCGTGCTCTTCAGGGGCGCGGTCGGCCCCCACAAGGCCGCACACGCGTCTGCCACGGGCTGCCCATCGGCGCGTGCGGCTTGTGGTGGGTTGCTCGCGCAGTTCCCCGCGCCCCTGCCGGGGGCCACTGAAACCCTGTTCAAGCAGGCGCCGCGCATGCGCTCACAGCGAACAGTTCCCCCTCCGGGATTCCCCGGAGGGACCCGCGCGTTAGGGTCCATGAAGACGAGGGCAGGGAGTCCCCGAAGCCGCCCGGAGGCGGTGTACAGCCGCTCCCATGGCGGTGTGTACCGGGGTCCCACGCCCCAGCCGAAGACGTGAGACGGCCCGGCGCCGTCGTAAGACGAGCAGGTGGATACGTGACGAATCTGATGCCCACAGCTGCCGGCGACCCTATCGGTGGTGGCCTCGGTGACCAGGTCTACAACCGGCTGCTCGGCGAGCGGATCATCTTCCTCGGCCAGGCGGTCGACGACGACATCGCCAACAAGATCACCGCGCAGTTGCTGCTCCTTGCCTCCGACCCGGACAAGGACATCTACCTCTACATCAACAGCCCCGGCGGCTCGATCACTGCCGGCATGGCGATCTACGACACCATGCAGTACATCAAGAACGACGTGGTGACGATCGCCATGGGCATGGCGGCCTCGATGGGCCAGTTCCTGCTCAGCGCCGGCACCCCCGGCAAGCGCTTCGCGCTGCCGAACGCCGAGATCCTGATCCACCAGCCCTCGGCCGGCCTCGCCGGTTCCGCGTCGGACATCAAGATCCACGCCGAGCGGCTGCTGCACACCAAGAAGCGGATGGCGGAGCTGACCGCGTTCCACACCGGCCAGACCGTGGAGCAGGTCACCCGCGACTCGGACCGCGACCGCTGGTTCGACCCGGTCGAGGCCAAGGAGTACGGCCTCATCGACGACATCATGCCCACCGCGTCCGCCATGCCGGGCGGCGGCGGTACCGGGGCGGCGTAAGCCCCTCAGCGCCCCTCAGGGCGGCGCGGGCCTCTCATCGCCCCCACGGGGTGGCGCAGGCGCCCCAGCGCCTCCAGCCGACCGCCACAGCCCTTTTCAGGCTCTTCAGGAGACACAGTGAACGACTTCCCCGGCAGCGGCCTCTTCGCCCGCACGCAGGCCGAGTACACCGGTCCTCGCGCGGAGTCCCGCTACGTCATCCCGCGCTTCGTCGAGCGCACCTCGCAGGGCGTGCGTGAGTACGACCCGTACGCGAAGCTGTTCGAGGAGCGCGTGATCTTCCTCGGCGTGCAGATCGACGACGCCTCCGCCAACGACGTCATGGCGCAGCTGCTGTGCCTGGAGTCGATGGACCCCGACCGTGACATCTCGGTCTACATCAACAGCCCCGGTGGCTCATTCACGGCGCTCACGGCCATCTACGACACGATGCAGTTCGTGAAGCCGGACGTCCAGACGGTCTGCATGGGCCAGGCCGCCTCGGCCGCCGCCATCCTGCTGGCCGCCGGTACGCCGGGCAAGCGCATGGCTCTTCCGAATGCGCGCGTTCTGATCCACCAGCCTTACAGTGAGACCGGCCGCGGGCAGGTCTCCGACCTCGAAATCGCCGCGAACGAAATCCTCAGGATGCGTGCGCAGCTGGAAGACATGCTGGCCAAGCACTCGACCACGCCGATCGAGAAGATCCGCGAGGACATCGAGCGCGACAAGATCCTCACGGCTGAGGACGCGCTGGCGTACGGCCTGATCGACCAGATCATCTCCACCCGGAAGATGAACAACAACGCGGTCGTCTGACGTATCCCTGTAGCATCTGCCGCTCCTTGGCACGGTTCACGACAAAGTGAACCGCGCCAAGGGGGGCCCGAACGGGGGGCTGGGCAAGGTACCGTCGGACATAAGGCAGCACCAGGAGCCGCTGGACCTAGGCGTCTCCCAGGCGAAGGGGAAGCACACCGTGGCACGCATCGGTGACGGCGGCGATCTGCTCAAGTGCTCGTTCTGTGGCAAGAGCCAGAAGCAGGTCAAGAAGCTCATCGCAGGCCCTGGTGTGTACATCTGCGACGAGTGCATCGATCTCTGCAACGAGATCATCGAGGAAGAGCTGGCGGAGACGAGCGAGGTGCGCTGGGAGGAACTTCCCAAGCCCCGCGAGATCTACGAGTTCCTCGAGGGGTACGTCGTAGGCCAGGAGCCGGCCAAGAAGGCGCTCTCGGTCGCGGTGTACAACCACTACAAGCGCGTCCAGGCCGGTGAGAACAGCGCGGGGCAGAACCGCGAGGACGCCATCGAGTTGGCGAAGTCCAACATCCTGCTTCTCGGCCCGACGGGTTCGGGCAAGACACTTCTCGCCCAGACCCTGGCCCGCATGCTCAACGTCCCGTTCGCCATCGCCGACGCGACGGCGCTGACGGAGGCCGGGTATGTCGGCGAGGACGTCGAGAACATCCTGCTGAAGCTCATCCAGGCAGCGGACTACGACGTCAAGAAGGCCGAGACCGGCATCATCTACATCGATGAGATCGACAAGGTCGCGCGCAAGAGCGAGAACCCCTCGATCACCCGTGATGTGTCCGGCGAAGGTGTCCAGCAGGCCCTGCTGAAGATCCTCGAAGGCACCACGGCCTCGGTCCCGCCGCAGGGCGGACGCAAGCACCCGCACCAGGAGTTCATCCAGATCGACACGACGAACGTGCTGTTCATCGTGGGCGGCGCCTTCTCGGGCCTGGAGAAGCTCATCGAGTCGCGGGCGGGAGCGAAGGGCATCGGCTTCGGCGCGACGATCCGTTCGAAAATCGAACTCGAAGCCAAGGACCAGTTCGAGGACGTCATGCCGGAGGACCTGGTCAAGTTCGGCATGATCCCCGAGTTCATCGGCCGTCTCCCGGTCATCACCTCCGTCCACAACCTGGACCGCGAGGCCCTCCTCCAGATCCTCGTCGAGCCCCGCAACGCACTGGTGAAGCAGTACCAGCGTCTCTTCGAACTCGACGGCGTGGAGCTGGACTTCGAGGGCGAGGCGCTCGAAGCCATCGCCGACCAGGCCATCCTCCGCAAGACCGGCGCCCGCGGGCTGCGCGCCATCATGGAGGAAGTCCTCATGTCCGTGATGTACGAGGTCCCGTCCCGCAAGGACGTGGCCCGTGTCGTCATCACGTCCGAGGTCGTCCGCTCGAACGTGAACCCGACGCTGATCCCGCGGGATGCGCGCGGACGCGGTCCGGGCGAGCAGAAGACGGCGTAGGCAGATCCCGTACGGCGAAGGGGCCCCGGTCAACTGACCTGGGCCCCTTCGCCGTTGGTTCCGTCGCCGCCCGGGGGCGTCAGGCCTTGACGCGTACATCCACGCGGAGCTTGGCGGTCAACTCGGCCGCCTCGTCCAGCGACTTGCTCTTGCCCGCGGTCAGCTCTGCCAGGTCGTATGACATCACGTAGGCGAGCGTGCTGTGGTCACCCCAGATGCAGAAAGGCATGCTCGCGGTCGTGCCGGATGCGGTGGACTCGATCGTCTGGCACTTCATGACGCCGTTCTCGAAGCCGGCGGGAGTGAACGCCGTGGGGCTGCCCACGAGCTTGCTGCCGACGTTCGTGTCCTTCGTCTGAACGTTTTCCTCGCGAGATGCGGTGCCGCGCCTGAATGACCTCACACTGGTCGCGCATCCCACACGCAGTGCATCACCAGGGTCTCGGCTTCCAGCGCCCTGCGGGCCGTTTGGCCGCGGTTACATCGAGAGGAAGTCGGCGAAACCCACTCCCTAGTTAACAGCTGTGGGGACGCATGCAGTGTCTGGCGTCGTCATTCAGCTACACAGCGATGAAATTGCGTCAGGTTCACGTCATGTCTTGAAGGTAGGGCCAGTTCCGTGATCACATGAACTGAATCGGCCACACGTTCGAGTGGCTGCCCAAGAATGGGAGTTTCAATAATGAAGACGAAGCGCATCTTGGCAACTGTGGGTGTGGTTGTAGCCGCAGGGATTGCACCGCTCATTACAGCTTCGTCGGCCTCGGCCACGGTCGCCCAGTGCACCGGCATAGTCAACAGCTATGGGTACGTCGTTGGCGCGAAAGTGACAACCGCTTGTTCCTACCCGGCACTGCCCACCGGGCTGGGAACGACGACTCCTCATCCGCTATGCGTTTCCTTGCTCTGGGACCTTGGAGTCACAAATAGTGTAAGGCAGAAGGCCTGTTCGTGGGCCTAATGCCTGACGGGTAGCCGCTGCGACGAGAGGGGGCGCTCACTGTCGAAGTGCCCCCTCTCGTCGTTGCGGCTCCGCATTGACGGGGACGTCATTGCGGAGCTTGGCAGCTAGGGACGCCGTGCCGTCGATCGAACCGCCGTCACCGCTGGCGAGTTCGGCATAGCCGTAGGTGGGCTCCACCGTTACGAAGTAAACGCGTTTCAGGACACCCCCGTGACGCCTCTAAACTGACCCTGTGACCGACAACGCTCAGCAGCAGCCACCCGCGCCCACCTCCGACCTGCCGACCCAGTACGCGCCGGCCGAGGTAGAGGGGAAGCTGTACGAGCGCTGGGTCGAGCGGGGTTACTTCGCCGCCGACGCGAAGAGCGACAAGCCCGCGTACACCATCGTCATCCCGCCGCCGAACGTCACCGGCTCGCTGCACCTGGGGCACGCCTTCCAGCACACGCTCATGGACGCGCTGACGCGCCGTAAGCGCATGCAGGGCTTCGAGGCGCTGTGGCTGCCGGGCATGGACCACGCGGGTATCGCCACGCAGAACAAGGTCGAGCAGCAGCTTGCCGAGGAGGGCAAGTCGCGGCAGGACCTCGGCCGTGAGGCGTTCGTCGAGCGCGTCTGGCAGTGGAAGGAAGAGTACGGCGGCAAGATCCTCGGGCAGATGCGCCGGCTCGGGGACGGTGTGGACTGGTCGCGCGAGCGGTTCACCATGGACGAGGGGCTGTCCCAGGCCGTCCAGACCATCTTCAAGAAGCTGTACGACGACGAGTTGATCTACCGCGCCGAGCGCATCATCAACTGGTGTCCCCGCTGCCTGACCGCGATCTCCGACATCGAGGTCGAGTACCAGGAGGACGACGGCGAGCTCGTCTCCATCAAGTACGGGGAGGGCGACGAGACCCTCGTGGTCGCGACCACCCGTGCCGAGACGATGCTCGGTGACACCGCCGTCGCCGTTCACCCGGACGACGAGCGCTACAGGCATCTGGTCGGCAGGCGCATCAAGTTGCCCCTCACCGACCGGACCATCCCCGTCGTCGCCGACACCCACGTCGACCCCGAGTTCGGCACCGGCGCCGTCAAGGTCACCCCCGCCCACGACCCGAACGACTTCGCCATCGGCCAGCGTCACGGCCTGGAGTCGATCACCGTCATGGACGAGCGGGCGGTCATCACCGTCCACGGCCCCTTCCAGGGCCTCGACCGCTTCGAGGCCCGCTCCGCCATCGTCGGCGCGCTGCGCTCGCAGGGCCGGATCGTCGCCGAGAAGCGCCCGTACGTCCACAGCGTGGGGCACTGCTCGCGCTGCCGCACGACCGTCGAGCCGCGCCTGTCCATGCAGTGGTGGGTCAAGGTCGGCCCGCTGGCCCAGGCCGCCGGCGACGCCGTCCGTGACGGGCGGGTCGCCATCCACCCCGCGGACATGTCGAAGCGCTACTTCGACTGGGTCGACAACATGCACGACTGGTGCATCTCACGGCAGTTGTGGTGGGGCCACCGGATCCCCGTCTGGTACGGCCCTGACGGCGAGGTCGTCTGCGTCGGCCCCGACGAGGAGCCGCCGAGCGGCGAGGGCTGGACCCAGGACACCGACGTCCTCGACACCTGGTTCTCGTCAGGGCTGTGGCCGTTCTCCACGCTCGGCTGGCCCGAACAGACTCCCGATCTGGAGAAGTTCTACTCGACCGACGTCCTGCTCACCGGCCACGACATCATCTTCTTCTGGGTCGCCCGGATGATGATGTTCGGCCTGTACGCGATGGACGGCGAGGTCCCCTTCAAGACCATTGCCCTCACCGGCCTGGTCCGCGACGAGCGCGGCAAGAAGATGTCGAAGTCCTTCGGCAACGTCGTCGACCCGCTCGACTGGATGGACAAGTACGGCTCCGACGCCGTCCGCTTCACGCTCGCCCGCGGCGCCAACCCGGGCACCGATGTGCCGATCGGCGAGGACTGGGTCCAGGCGTCCCGGAACTTCGCCAACAAGATCTGGAACGCCACGCGCTTCGCGTTGATGAACGGCGCGACGGTCCAGGGCCCGCTGCCGGAGGCGTCGAAGCTGTCGGCGACCGACCGGTGGATCCTGTCCCGGCTGAACAAGACCGTCGCCGAAGTCGACGCCTTCTACGACGACTTCCAGTTCGCGAAGCTGTCCGACTCGCTCTACCACTTCGCGTGGGACGAGGTGTTCGACTGGTACGTCGAGCTGTCGAAGACGACGTTCATGGCGGGCGGCGAGCCGGCGAAGGTCTCGGGCCGGGTCCTCGGTGAGGTCCTGGACGTGACGCTGCGTCTCCTCCACCCGGTCGTCCCGTTCGTGACGGAGACGCTCTGGACCACCCTCACGGGCGGTGAGTCCGTCGTGGTCGCCGAGTGGCCGAAGGCTGTGCTGGTTCCTGGGGCGGACACCCCGGGCGGCTTCCGCGACGACGCCGCCGAGCGGGAGATCGAGACGCTCCAGCAGGTCATCACGGAGGTCCGGCGCTTCCGTGCCGACCAGGGCCTGCAGCCCGGCCAGCGGGTGCCGGCCCGGCTGACCCTCGACGGGACCGCGCTGGCCCCGCACGAGGCGGCCATCCGGCAGTTGCTGCGTCTCCAGCCGGAGGGCGAGGGCTTCTCGGCCACGGCGACCCTGCCGGTCGGCGGTGCCGTCGTCGCGCTCGACCTGTCCGGCACGATCGATGTCGCCGCGGAGCGCAAGCGGCTCGCGAAGGATCTCGCCGCCGCCGAGAAGGAGAAGGCCCAGGCGCACGGGAAGCTGGGCAACGAGGCGTTTCTCGCCAAGGCACCGGACCAGGTGGTGGAGAAGATCCGCACGCGGCTCGCCAAGGCGGACGAGGACATTGCCCGGATCAAGGAGCAGCTGGAGCGGTTGCCGCAGGCGTGAGCGAGGGGCGGGGAGGGCAGTTTTTCGCCCCCTCCGCCCCTGCCCGTCCCGTTCCTGGGGGCTGCCGCCCCCAGACCCCCGCTTCGGCCTGAACGGCCTCGTCCTCAAACGCCGGACGGGCTGAAACTCTTGCCCGCGCCGGAGGGCCTTCGACCCCTCCGTAGACTGGCCCCGTGAGCCAGCTCCCCCCGCACGACAGCAGCGAGTCAGAACCGCAGGATCCGTTGGGTCTCTTCGAGGAGATCGTCGCGGCCGAGACCGGTCGTGACCCCGATCTCGCGGTGATCGAGGCCGGCAGCCGAACCCTGCGTACCCAGGGCGTCGGCGGCCCGGAGGCCGACGTACCCGGCCGCCCGGCCGACCCCGAGACCGACAAGGCGCTGCGCGAGGTGGAGGCCGAGCTCGCGACGCGCTGGGGCGAGACGAAGCTGGAGCCGTCCGTCAGCCGGATCGCCGCACTGGTGGACACGCTGGGCGAGCCGCAGCGGGCGTACCCGTCGATCCACATCACGGGGACGAACGGCAAGACGTCCACGGCCCGCATGATCGAGGCGCTGCTCGGCGCCTTCGACCTGCGCACCGGCCGGTACACCAGCCCCCACGTGCAGTCGGTCACCGAGCGGATCAGCCTCGACGGGGCGCCGATCTCCGCCGAGCGGTTCATCGAGACGTACCAGGACATCAAGCCGTACGTCGAGATGGTCGACGCGCAGCAGGAGTACCGGCTGTCCTTCTTCGAGGTGCTGACCGGTATGGCGTACGCGGCCTTCGCCGACGCGCCGGTCGACGTCGCCGTCGTCGAGGTCGGCATGGGCGGGAGCTGGGACGCCACCAACGTGATCGACGGGGATGTCGCCGTCATCACCCCCATCGACCTCGACCACACCGACCGGCTGGGCGGCACGCCCGGCGAGATCGCCGTGGAGAAGGCCGGCATCGTCAAGGCGGGCGCGACCGTCATCCTGGCGCAGCAGCCGGTGGACGCGGCGCAGGTGCTGTTGAAGAAGGCCGTCGAGGTGGACGCGACGGTGGCCCGGGAAGGGCTGGAGTTCGGGGTGGTCGCGCGGAGCGTCGCCGTCGGCGGGCAGTTGGTCACCTTGCGCGGGCTCGGCGGGGAGTACGAGGAGATCTTCCTGCCGCTGCACGGCGCGTACCAGGCGCACAACGCCGCGGTGGCGCTCGCGGCCGTCGAGGCGTTCTTCGGCGTCGGCGCCGGGCAGACCCAGCGGCTCGACATCGACAACATCCGCAAGGCCTTCGCCTCGGTCACCTCGCCGGGCCGTATGGAGGTCGTCCGCCGTTCGCCCACCGTCGTGCTGGACGCCGCGCACAATCCGGCCGGGGCCCGTGCGACCGCCGAGGCCGTCAGCGAGGCGTTCGACTTCAGCCGGCTGATCGGTGTGGTGGGCGCGAGTGCGGAGAAGGACGTACGGGGGCTCCTCGAGGCCTTCGAGCCGATCTTCGCCGAAGTGGTGGTCACACAGAACTCCAGTCAGCGCGCGATGGACGCGGACGAACTGGCCGGGATCGCTGTCGAGGTCTTCGGTGACGACCGGGTGCAGGTGGAGCCGCGGCTCGACGACGCACTGGAGGCCGCGATCACGCTGGCCGAGGAAGAGGGCGAGTACGCCGGAAGCGGTGTGCTTGTCACCGGCTCCGTCATCACCGTCGGCGAGGCCCGGCTGCTGTTGGGGAGGGGATGACCGCTGTGCGTACGCTCTGTGCTTCGACTCTGATCGGTGAGTTCTTCGTCATCGGGTTCGCCGCGCTGGTCGCGATGAAGGATCCCGATCTGGCGACCTCCACGGTGTGGACGGTCAGCGGGATCCTGATGGCGCTGAGCATCCTGCTCTGCGGCGTGATCACGCGGCCGGGCGGCCTCCAGCTCGGCTGGGCGCTGCAGATCGCGCTGATCGCCAGTGGGTTCTTCGTGCCGTCGATGTTCATTCTCGGGCTGATCTTCGCCGCCCTGTGGTGGGCGTCGATCCACTACGGGCGGGAGATCGACGAGGCCAAGGCCCGGTTCGCGGCGCAGGCCCAGGACCCGGCGCAGGGTCAGCCGGGGGGCAACGCGGCGTAGTGGTGGCGGCGTACCCCCGTATCACCTGACGTTGCGTAACACCTACCCAGACACGCCCTGTAGCCTCGGTTCCCCCACGCCATGTGATTGAAGGAGCCATCAAGTGAGCCAGCGCACCCTCGTCCTTCTCAAGCCCGACGCCGTCCGTCGCGGCCTGACCGGCGAGATCATCAGCCGTATCGAGCGCAAGGCCGGCTGGCAGATCACCGCGCTGGAGCTGCGGACGCTGGACCAGGACACGCTGGAGCAGCACTACGGCGAGCACAAGGGCAAGCCCTTCTACGAGCCGCTGGTGGAGTTCATGGCCTCGGGGCCGGTCGTGGCGCTCGTCGTCGAGGGTGAGCGGGTCATCGAGGGAGTTCGCGCGCTCGCTGGTCCCACCGACCCGATCGCCGCCGCTCCGGGCTCCATCCGCGGCGATTTCGGTGTGATCGTCCGCGAGAACCTGATCCATGCCTCCGACTCCGAGGAGTCCGCCGAGCGCGAGCTGAAGATCTTCTTCCCCGGCCGCGGCTGAACGGGCGCCGGGGCGTGAGCTTCGGGCCATAAGTATTTTTCGAGAATCTTTCTGAGGGGGCGTCAGCCCCACTCTCCTGTCTGACCTGGGACGGCCGTGTATTTACGGCCGTCCCGTGGCATATGCGTGCCGATCGGGGGAACGCGTACCCCCGATGGCCCGTCTCCAGGAGCGGGGCGTCGTCTCATCTGCTGACAATGGCGAAGACCCTCGCGCAGTGTTCGTGCAGGCGCGTCTACGATGTAAGCCTTCACCTCACTGCACCCAACTCGCCGTCCTAAAAAGCCGTCAAAGCTCCACTTGGGAAGGCCAGACGAATCCTGATGGGGAACTCAATGTCGTTCATCGGCCGTGACATGGCTGTCGACCTCGGGACCGCCAACACGCTGGTGTACGTCAGGGGTCGCGGGATCGTACTCAACGAGCCCTCCGTCGTCGCGATCAACACCAACACCGGTGGCATTCTCGCGGTCGGCTCGGAAGCGAAGAAGATGATCGGCCGGACCCCCGGCAACATCGTTGCCGTGCGTCCGTTGCGGGACGGTGTCATCGCCGACTTCGAGATCACCGAGCGCATGCTCCGCTACTTCATTCTGAAGATCCACAAGCGGCGCTACCTCGCGCGCCCCCGTGTCGTCGTCTGTGTGCCCTCGGGCATCACGGGCGTCGAGCGCCGTGCCGTCATCGAGGCGTCGTCCCAGGCCGGGGCGCGCCAGGTGCACATCATCGAGGAGCCGATGGCCGCCGCCATCGGTTCCGGCCTGCCGGTCCATGAGGCCACGGGCAACATGGTGGTGGACATCGGCGGCGGCACCACGGAGGTCGCGGTCATCTCGCTCGGCGGCATCGTCACCGCCCAGTCCATCCGCGTCGCGGGCGACGAGCTGGACAACGCGATCATCCAGCACATCAAGAAGGAGTACTCGCTTCTTCTCGGTGAGCGGACTGCCGAACAGATCAAGATCACGATCGGTTCGGCGTACGACCTCGACAATGACGAACACACCGAAATCCGTGGCCGGGACCTCGTGTCCGGGCTGCCCAAGACCGTCGTCATCTCCGCGGCCGAAGTGCGCAAGGCCATCGAAGAACCGGTCAACGCGATCATCGACGCGGTGAAGACGACCCTCGACAAGTGCCCGCCGGAGCTCTCCGGCGACGTGATGGACCGCGGAATCGTTCTGACCGGCGGCGGAGCCCTGCTGCGCGGTCTCGACGAGCGGCTGCGCCGCGAGACGGGCATGCCGATCCATATCGCCGAGGACCCGCTGGACAGCGTGGCGCTCGGCGCCGGCAAGTGCGTCGAGGAGTTCGAGGCACTCCAGCAGGTTCTGGACGCCCAGCCGCGCAGATGAGGTAACTCTTCGATTCCGCCGTACGAGATGCACCCTTCTCGTACGGCGGATCGTTGATATTCAGGCATAGGCTCCCCCATAACATTCTCAACACCCTTGGCATTTCTGCTCGGGGTGCGCCCCTGTTGACGCATCCCGAACTCATTCCTGAACCATTCCGACGTAGGAAGGCACGGCCGCCGCACGTGAGGGACACACGAGAGAGCCGGCTGCTCCTGGTGCTGCTGATCGCCATCGCGTTCGCTTTGATCACGGTGGACATCCGCGGTGGCGAGGAGTCACCGGTCGACGGTGCCCGGGGGGCCGCCGCCACGGTCTTCGGCCCGATCGAGAACGGGGTGGCGTCCGCGGTCGACCCCGTCGGCAACGCGATCGCGGCGGTCCGCGACTCGGGAGAGCGGCACGACCGCATCTCCCAGCTCGAACAGGACAACGCGGCGCTGAAGGCGAAGCTCGGCAGCGACGACCGCAACAGCAGCCGTCTCACCCAGCTCGACAAGATGCTCAAGACGGCGGGCGCCGGCCAGTACGGCATCAAGGGCGCCGAAGTCATCGCCATAGGAGCGGCCCAGGGCTTCTCCTGGACCGTGACGATCGACGTGGGCTCCGGCGACGGCATCACCCGCGACATGACCGTCCTCAACGGAGACGGCCTGGTCGGGCGCGTCACCACGGTCGGCCCGAACACCGCAACCGTGCTGCTCGCCAACGACCCCGACTTCACCGTCGGCACGCGCATGGAGGCCACCGACGAACTCGGCTTCGCCTCCGGACAGGGCGACCAGCCGCTGCGCGTCGAACTGCTCAACGGCAAAGCCAAGATCAACAAGGGTGACCGGCTGGTCACCTTCGGCTCGCAGGCCGACAAGCCGTTCGTGCCCGGCGTACCCGTCGGTGTCGTCTCCCGTGTCGACCCGTCCGGTGGCGACCTGACCCGCACCCTCTACGTCAAGCCGTTCGTCTCGTTCACGAAGCTCGACATCGTCGGTGTCGTCGTGCAGACCCCCGACAAGGACCCGCGCGACGCCGTGCTGCCGCCCAAACCCAAGCCAACTCCCACGCCGACGGTGACCGTGACGGTCATCCCCTCGGCGGACGTGCCCGTCGACGGCCAGCTGCAGTAGGAGCCGAATCCCCATGCGTTTCAACCGGATGCTGCTCTCCACCACCCTGGTGGTCGTCGCCCTGGTGATCCAGGTGAGCGTCCTCGCCCGGCTCCACCTCCCGGGCGCCGTCCCCGACCTGCTGCTACTGACCGTGCTGGCCCTGGCCATGGTCTACGGCCATGTCGGCGGCGCCCTCATCGGCTTCGGCGCCGGCCTCCTCGCCGACCTCGCCCCGCCCGCCGACCACGCGGCCGGGCGCTACGCGCTCGTACTGTGCATCATCGGCTACCTGGCCGGCCTGGCGAAGCCCGACAACGGCCAGCTCAAGTCCGCGACCGGACCGATGGCCGTGGTCGTCGCCGCCGCGATCGGATCCACCCTCCTGTACGCCGGTGTGGGCGCCCTCGTCGGCGACACCTCCGCCCGCCATGTGGGCCTCTCCGGCCTGCTGTTCAGCGCCGCCCTGTACGACCTGCTGCTCGCGCCCTTCGTGGTCCCGGGGCTCATGGCCCTGGCCAGACGCGCCGAGAACGACCCGCTCGCCGAGGCCAACTCGGGCGGCAAGTCGGCCGATGTCGCCGCGGGCTGGCTGTCCTCGGGCACGGGGCTGCGCATCGGCAGCCAGCGCGGCGGACTCAGAGTGAAGGCCGCCAAGGCGCGGGTCGCCCGGGCAGGACGCATCAAGGGGGTCAAGCGGCTTTGAACGCGCACCAGTTGGTGGCCTGGACGCACAGGTTCACCGTGTACTCGTATGACTCGTACGCACACTGAGAGGGGGAGGCAGCAGCAGTGACCAACATCCCCGAGACCGGTCGGACCCCACGGGTCCAGATCCGACTCGTCGTCATCCAGGTTCTCGTACTCTCCCTCCTCGGCACCCTTGGCGGACGCCTCTGGTATCTCCAGATCCGCAACGGCGACGAGTACGCCAAGGAGGCCTCCGGCAACCACGTCCAGCAGGTCGTCAGTCCCGCCGTACGCGGCTCGATCCTGGACGCCCGCGGGGTGCCGATCGCCGACAACGAGACCCGGCTCGTGGTCTCCGCCTCGCGCACCGACCTGCTGAAGATGAAGGACGACGGCGAGGCCGTCCTCACCAAGCTCGCCGGCGTCCTGGGCATGACGCCCAAGGAGGTCATGGAGAAGGTCCGCCTCTGCGACGCCGAGACGCCGCAGCCCTGCTGGAACGGCTCGCCCTACCAGCCGATCCCCATCACCGACGAGGCCACCGCCAGGCAGGCCCTGCAGATCCGCGAGCGCTCCGAGGACTTCCCCGGCATCAGCGCCGAGCCCCAGGCCGTACGCCGCTACGCCGCCCCCGGCGGGGCCAACACCGCGCAGGTGCTCGGCTATCTCTCGCCCGTCACCGACGACGAGATCACCAAGGCCGAGGACACCGACTCGCCGTACCTGCGCTCCGACCAGGTGGGCCGCTCGGGCCTGGAGCGCCAGTACGACCAGGAGCTGCGCGGCAAGGCGGGCGTCACCCGCTACGAGGTCGACAACCTCGGCCGCGTCATCGGCCAGGCCGAGAGTGACCCCGCCCAGCCCGGTTCGAACGTCGTCACCAGCATCGACGCCCGCGTGCAGAGCGTCGCCGAGTACGAGCTCAACGAGGCGATGAAGGTCGCCCGTACCCAGTTCGACAAGAACACCGGCGAGAACTACAAGGCGGACTCCGGGGCCGTCGTGGTGATGGAGGCCAAGACCGGCCGGGTCGTCGCCATGGCGTCCAACCCGACGTACGACCCGAACGCCTGGGTCGGCGGCATCTCCGGCACGGACTACGCCCAGCTCACCGGCAAGAACTCCAACTATCCCTTGCTCAACCGGGCGATCCAGGGCCAGTCGGCCCCCGGCTCGATCTTCAAGGTCGTGCCCACGGCCGCCGCGGTCAACGCGGGCTACTCCTTCGACGGCCCCTACGAGTGCTCCAGCTCGTACTCCGTCGGCGGCCAGGTCTTCAAGAACTTCGAGTCCAAGGGATACGGACCGATCAGCCTCGGCCGGGCCCTGGAGGTCTCCTGCGACACCGTCTTCTACCGTCTCTCGCACGAGGAGTGGAAGAAGGACGGCGGCATCGACCCGAAGAAGAACCCCGACGACTGGTTCTACAAGACGGCACACCAGTTCGGCCTCGGCGCCGAGACCGGCATCGACCTCCCGAACGAGGTCACCGGGCGCATCCCCGACCGCCAGTGGAAGCAGAGCTACTGGGAGGCGAACAAGGACGCCTGGTGCAAGTACGGCAAGAAGGGCGGCACGTACGCCGAGCAGATCGCGTACGAGAACTGCCTCGAAGGCAACAAGATGCGCGCCGGTGACTCCGTCAACTACTCCATCGGCCAGGGCGACACCCTCGTCACCCCGATCCAGATGGCCGCGATCTACGGAGCGATCGCCAACGGAGGCACGCTGTACGAGCCCACCGTCGGCAAGGCCATCGTCAGCGCCGACGGCAAGACCGTCGAGGAGATCGAGCCGAAGGCGAACGGCAAGCTGCCGATGACCTCCAAGACGCGCGACGAAATAGACGGAGCCCTCGCGGGAGTCGCGACCACCGGTACGGCCGCCTGGCGATTCGGCGGCTGGCCGCAGGACGAGATCCCGATGCACGCCAAGACGGGTACGGCCGAGGTCTACGGCAAGCAGACGACCTCGTGGTTCGCCACGTACACCAAGGACTACACGGTCGTCATGACCATCTCCCAGGGTGGTACGGGTTCCGGCGCCTCGGGCCCCGCCGTGCGCAACATCTACAACGCGCTCTACGGCGTCTCCCCGGACGGCAAGATCGACAGCAAGAAGGCCCTGCTGCCCACCCCGCAGAAGAGCCTGCCGAAGATCGAGTCCGACGGTTCGATCGACTCCCCGAAGATCGAGAAGTACGACCCGAAGAAGGAACAGGCCAGCGAGACCGCGCCGCTCGGCGGTGTGGACGGACAGCTCCCGGGGGCGACGACGTCCTCGCCGTCGGCGGAGAACCGTGACACCCGACGGCGCCGAGCCCGAGGCCGCGGGTGTGGCAGGCGCAGGACGACCGGGAACCGGAGACTGCTCACATGACCGGCGCGAACAACTTCTCCGTCTCCGGGTACGGACCCGAACGCGGCAGCCTCTCGCGGCTGTTCGCCCGCGACTCGCTGGCCCGCCGGCTCGACTGGCCGATACTCCTTTCGGCCGTCGCGCTCTCGGTCATCGGCTCGGCCCTCGTCTACTCGGCGACCCGCAACCGCACCGAGATCAACCAGGGCGACCCGTACTACTTCCTGATCCGCCACCTCATGAACACCGGCATCGGCTTCGGCCTGATGGTCGGCACGGTCTGGCTCGGCCACCGCACCCTGCGCACGGCCGTCCCGATCCTGTACGGCCTCTCGGTCGCCCTGATCCTCGCGGTGCTGACCCCGCTCGGCGCCACGGTCAACGGCGCTCACGCATGGATCGTTCTCGGCGGCGGCTTCTCGCTCCAGCCCTCGGAGTTCGTGAAGATCACGATCATCCTGGGCATGGCGATGCTCCTCGCGGCCCGCGTCGACGCGGGCGACAAGCCCTACCCGGACCACCGCACGGTCCTCCAGGCCCTCGGCCTGGCCACCGTGCCGATGATGATCGTCATGCTGATGCCCGACCTGGGCTCGGTCATGGTCATGGTCATCATCGTGCTGGGCGTACTGCTCGCCTCTGGCGCCTCCAACCGCTGGGTGTTCGGGCTGCTCGGCACGGGTGCGCTCGGCGCGATCGCGGTCTGGCAGCTGAAGATCCTCGACGAGTACCAGATCAACCGCTTCGCCGCCTTCGCCAACCCTGAACTCGACCCGGCAGGCGTCGGCTACAACACCAACCAGGCACGTATCGCGATCGGTTCCGGCGGCCTCTTCGGCACCGGCCTCGGCAAGGGCTCGCAGACCACCGGGCAGTTCGTCCCCGAACAGCAGACGGACTTCGTCTTCACCGTCGCGGGCGAGGAACTCGGCTTCGTCGGCGCCGGGCTCATCCTGGTGCTCCTCGGCGTCATCCTGTGGCGCGCCTGCCGTATCGCCCGCGAGACGACCGAGCTGTACGGCACGATCGTCGCCGCCGGCATCATCGCCTGGTTCGCCTTCCAGTCCTTCGAGAACGTCGGCATGACTCTCGGCATCATGCCGGTCGCGGGGCTGCCACTGCCCTTTGTGTCGTACGGCGGCTCATCCATGTTCGCGGTGTGGGTGGCCATAGGGCTGTTGCAGTCGATCAGGGTGCAGCGGCCCATGTCGGCGTAGGTGACGCCCCGGTGTCGCCGCCGGGAACGTGCGGCGACACCGGGAACAACGGAACATGTGGCTCAGATGACAACTCCGCACACATGGGGGGCTGCCCGTGTGCCGAAATCGCGTCTAGATTCAGTTCATGGCGGACACGAAGCGCGAGATCGAGCGTAAGTACGAGGGTCCCGCGGACAAGGGCGACGCGGGCCTGCCAGACCTGACGGGCGTCGCGGGGGTCGCATCCGTCATCGACAAGGGCATCGCCGAACTCGACGCCACCTATTACGACACGGCCGACCAGCGGCTCGCCGCCGCCTCCCTCACACTGCGCCGCCGCACCGGCGGCGACGACGCGGGCTGGCACCTCAAACTCCCCGTCTCCGCAGACGTACGCGACGAGATCCGGGCTCCGCTCTCCGACGACCTGCCCCACGAGCTGACCGGCCTCGTACGCTCCCGGGTGCGCGACGCCGAGCTCGTCCCCCTCGTAAGGCTGCGCTCGGCCCGCGATGTCCGCCACCTCGTCGACGACTCCGGCGCCCTGCTCGCCGAGGTCAGCCTCGACCGGGTGCGCGCCGAGCGGCTCAGCGGCGGCAAGGGCACCGCCGAGTGGACCGAGATCGAGGTGGAGCTCGCGGACGACGGCGACCCCGCCTTCCTCGACAAGGTCGAGAAGAAGCTCCGCAAGGCGGGCCTGGCCCGCTCCTCGTCGGCGTCCAAACTGGCGAAGGCGCTGGGGGAGACGGCGCCGAAGTCGAAGTCGAAGTCGAAGGGGAAGGGGAAGGGGAAGAAGGCCAAGGCGCACGCTGTGGAGAAGGCGCACGCGCTGGAGAAGGCGCCTGTCAGCGCCGGCGATCACGTCCTCGCGTACATCCGTGCCCAGCGCGACGCGATCATCGAGCTGGACCCCGCCGTCCGGCGCGACCTCCACGACTCCGTGCACAGCATGCGCGTCGCCACCCGACGGATGCGCAGCACGTTCCGTTCGTACGGCAAGATCCTCGACCGTGCCGTCACCGACCCGATCGGCGACGAACTGAAGTGGCTGGCAGGCGAGTTGGGCGTCGACCGCGACCAGGAGGTCCTCACCGAGCGGCTGACGCGGGCCCTCGACGACCTGCCGCACAGCCTTCTCTCCGGGCCCGTCCCCACCCGTCTGAGCACCTGGTCGGATGCCCGCCGCGGCGGCTCCCGGCAGCGGCTGATCGCCGTACTCGACGGCGAGCGCTACCTCGGCCTGCTGATCGCGCTCGACGCGCTCGTCGCGGATCCGCCGCTGCTCAAGGCGGCGGCGGATGACCCGGCGACGGTGATCGCGAAGGCCGTACGCAAGGACTTCGCGAAGGTCTCCGACCTGATCGCGGAGGCCCTCGACCGCCCCTCCGGCACCGACCGCGACCTCGCGATGCACGAGGCCCGCAAGAAGGCCAAGCGCACCCGGTACGCGGCCGAGGCCGCCGCCCCCGCCCTGGGCACACCGGCCGCCGACCTGGTCAAGTCGATGAAGTCCCTGCAGACCCTGCTCGGCGACCACCAGGACAGCGTGATGGCCCGCGAGGCGGTGCTCGAACTCGGAACCGAGGCGTACGCGGCGGGGGAGAGCGCCTTCACGTACGGGGTGCTGTACGGGAGGGAGGAACAGCGGGCGGCGGAGGCCGAGGCGGCGCTGCCGGAGGCCTGGGAGACGATCGGGAGCCGGGCGGCGGTCTGATCGCGGACGTGGGTGCGGTCCGGGCGGTGGACAGAGCGGTGCGGGGGGCCGTGCAGGCCGCGTTAGTCTGGATGGCCACCCTTGTCAGCCACTCTGTCAGCCGACTTTGTCAGCTCACCCTCTCAGTCCGCCCTGTAGGCCCACTCAGCTCACGAAGGTTCGCCAGATGCCAGCCGAATCGGTCTTCCCGCAGCTCGAAGCTCTGCTCCCGCATGTGCAGAAGCCGATCCAGTACGTCGGCGGGGAGCTCAACTCCACGGTCAAGCCCTGGGACGCCTGTGACGTCCGCTGGGCGCTCATGTACCCCGACGCGTACGAGGTGGGGCTGCCCAACCAGGGCGTCATGATCCTTTACGAGGTACTGAACGAGCGCGAGGGCGTGCTCGCCGAGCGTACCTACAGCGTGTGGCCGGACCTGGAGGAGCTGATGCGGGAGCACCGGGTCCCGCAGTTCACGGTGGACAGCCACCGGCCGGTGAAGGCCTTCGACGTGTTCGGGCTCAGCTTCTCGACGGAGCTGGGCTACACGAACATGCTGACGGCGCTGGACCTGGCGGGGATCCCGCTGGAATCGAAGGACCGGGGGTTGGACGACCCGATCGTGCTGGCCGGCGGCCACGCGGCCTTCAACCCCGAGCCGATCGCCGACTTCATCGACGCGGTGATCATCGGCGACGGCGAGCAGGCCGTGCTCGACATGACGGACATCATCCGCGCGTGGAAGGCGGAGGGCCGGCCCGGTGGCCGCGAGGAGGTCCTGTTCCGCCTCGCGAAGACCGGATCGGTGTACATCCCGG
The DNA here is from genome assembly GCF_042871385.1 of Streptomyces sp. NPDC005808. NCBI lineage: Bacteria > Bacillati > Actinomycetota > Actinomycetes > Kitasatosporales > Streptomycetaceae > Streptomyces > Streptomyces sp. NPDC005808. The sequence continues at coordinate 70,533 of NZ_JBIAIK010000003.1, forward strand.
CGTTCTACGACGTTGAGTACCTCGCCGACGGACGTATCGCGCGCGTCGTACCGAACAAGTCGGGCGTCCCGTGGCGGATCAGCAAGCACACGGTCATGGACCTCGACGAGTGGCCGTATCCCAAGCAGCCGCTCGTCCCGCTCGCGGAGACGGTCCACGAGCGGATGTCGGTGGAGATCTTCCGCGGCTGCACGCGAGGCTGCCGGTTCTGCCAGGCGGGCATGATCACCCGCCCGGTGCGCGAACGCTCGATCACGGGCATCGGCGACATGGTGGAGAAAGGCCTGAAGGCGACCGGCTTCGAGGAGGTGGGCCTCCTCTCCCTCTCCTCCGCGGACCACTCGGAGATCGCCGACATCGCGAAGGGCCTGGCGGACCGGTACGAGGAGGACAAGATCGGCCTCTCCCTCCCCTCCACCCGCGTGGACGCCTTCAACGTGGACCTGGCGAACGAGCTGACGCGCAACGGGCGCAGGTCGGGCCTCACCTTCGCCCCCGAAGGCGGCTCGGAACGCATGCGCAAGGTCATCAACAAGATGGTCTCCGAGGAGGACCTGATCCGGACGGTCTCCACGGCGTACGGCAACGGCTGGCGCCAGGTGAAGCTGTACTTCATGTGCGGCCTGCCGACGGAGACGGACGAGGACGTCCTCCAGATCGCCGACATGGCGATGAACGTCATCGCCGAGGGCCGCAAGGTCTCCGGCCAGAACGACATCCGCTGCACGGTGTCCATCGGCGGCTTCGTACCGAAGCCGCACACCCCGTTCCAGTGGGCACCGCAGCTCTCCGCCGAGGAGACGGACGCCCGCCTCACCAAACTCCGCGACAAGATCCGCGGCGACAAGAAGTACGGCCGTTCCATCGGCTTCCGCTACCACGACGGCAAGCCCGGCATCGTGGAGGGCCTGCTCTCCCGCGGCGACCGCCGCATCGGCGCCGTGATCCGCGCGGTCTACGAGGACGGCGGCCGCTTCGACGGCTGGCGCGAGTACTTCTCCTACGACCGCTGGATGGCCTGCGCCGAGAAGACCCTCCCTGCCTTCGGCGTGGACGTCGACTGGTACACCACCCGCGAGCGCACCTACGAGGAGGTCCTCCCCTGGGACCACCTCGACTCCGGCCTCGACAAGGACTGGCTCTGGGAGGACTGGCAGGACTCCCTCGACGAGACGGAGGTCGAGGACTGCCGGTGGACGCCTTGCTTCGACTGTGGGGTGTGCCCCGCCATGGACACGACGATTCAGATCGGGCCGACGGGCAGGAAGTTGCTGCCGTTGACGGTCAATGGCGCTGCGGGGGGCGGACACGCTCACTGAGGTGAGTGGGGGGTTGCGGCGGGTCGTGGAGGCTCTGGGGGATGGTGGCGAGGAAGAGGTGGCTACTGTCCTGAGGGCCCGGGCCCTCAGCGCTCGGAGCGAGCGGCGGGGAATCGTGCGGGAGGCGCCGAGAACGCTTCTGCCGTTGCCTGAGGGCTCTTGCTGTCGAATCCGAGGTGGCGTGGGTCTGAGGGACTGAGATCTCGCGAGGGGCTCGTACGCGAGGGCCGTCGCCTGAGTGGCTCTCTCAGTTCGCGGGGTGCTCCCTGGCTTCCTAACGTGGCGATATCCGCTACGGAGGAGGCAGCCATGTCAGGGAGTGAGCCGCCTTCGAATGGGCCGCCGGCGAATGGTCCTCGGTGGGGGAGTCCGGACGACGACCAAACTCGTTCCGGGGGATGGGCTTCTCCTGCGTGGCCACCGCAGAAGAGGCGCCGGGGGCGGGGCTGTCTCTGGGGGTGCGCGGGGGCCTTGGCTGTTGTGGTCGTCATCGTTGTTGTTGTGCTGGTGATCGGGTTGGGGGACGCGGTCAACGACCCGAAGGATCCGCCGGCGAACCCCCCGTCGGCCGATGTGAAGGTCACGTCATGCACGGTCGATCCGGTAACTCGGTTTCCTTCGGCCGGGCTTGAGATCCGCAACCGCAGCTCGAAGGCTTCGACGTACAGCGTGAGCGTTGAGTTCACTGCATCGAATGGAACGCGTTTGGCTGAGGGCGCGACTCTGTCCTTGACAGTTGCGCCTGACCAGAAGGTGAAGACCTCGGTTCTCGGCTTGGACCAGGTCACTCAGAAGGTGGCGTGCAAGGTGACGAAGGTGATCCGGTTCGCGGGCTGACGGGTGCCTCTGCGACTCCTCCTATCGCTCACTGACAACTGAGCGTGTTGGGTTAGCCGTTGTACCTCGGGTCACAGCGCAGGAGCGGGGTTCATCAGTAGACGATGGACACTATCTGGCAGGCGGCTTCGGCGAGCCGGCGCTCTCCGCTGATGCGGGCTCGGTCGAGGGCAGTGCCGGGGTCGATGCTGCGGGTGCAGAGTCGCCAGGCGGTCTCTGGGTCCAGCCGTACTGTTGCGGTCGGCCGGCCGGTGGGCGTATCGGTCAGTGACCAGCGGTCCGCGGTGGCGGTCACGGTCCAGGTGCCGATGGCTGGCTCATCGATGGTCACCTGGAGCTGCGTCCCGGCGGGCGCGGGCGTGTCACGCAGCGTGTGGGGCAATGCCCTCATGAAGGTGTCCAGGACCGCGGACAGAGCGTTGGGCTCTGGGTCGGTGTTCTGGCCGGTGGCCTGGCGGATCTGCTGGCGGTGGGTCCAGTACTCGGTGAACTCCCGGGCGATGTCCAGCCACTTGGGCGCCGGATCGATTCCTGCCCAGGACACCCCCAGGCCCGTTGCGTGGAGGTCGGTGCCCTCGAATTGACGGGTGACCTGGGTCCCGGCCAGTTCCAGGGCTTCGATGAGCTCGGCGGGGCTGTGATCGGCGTAGAGGTCTATCCATTCCTGGTTGACTCGGTGGATGAATGCTTCCAGCGTCTCTCCGGCCGCCCTGGCGCGCTGGTGGCTCTCTGTGCTCCAGCCGAGACGGCCGTGGTAGTCGCCGAGGATGTGGGCGGCAATATCCTGCACGGTCCAGCCCGGGACTGCGGCCTTGCTCCACTCATTGCGCCGCAGAGCGCGTAGCACGTCGAGGAGCGACGCCAGCTCTGGCCCGAACAGCGGGCGAGTATCGATCGGCTTGCCCAGCCAAGAGGGGTCGCATACGCCGTTGGGCCGGAGACTCATGGCCAGAGCCTGTCAGCTGGGATACTCGGTCTTCCAGCGAATACCCCCTCGCTTCGGTCAGTCATCCGTCATCATCCCAGTGCTGGCCAGCTCCCCGATGAGCTTGCCGACAGTCGCCTCTGCCTGCTACTTCGTGAACAGGGTTGCCGTCCTTGCCGAGGATCGGCTTCGAGCGCCGTTGCCCTCCCTGCTTGTCCTCTTACTCGGTAGCCGAGGAGCGCGGGGTTGCGGAGCCGGCGATGGAGCGTTGCGACGGTGAGGCCCTGACTCATGAGGCCGGACCGCTTCAGGCAGCGCACCGCGTACCGGGCGGAGTGTCCTCGAAGCGCCTTACGCCGAGCCCAGTGCGCGTCCTCGGGTAACCGGACCTCGGCTCGCTTCCGTTCGTCCAACAGAGCAACGTCGGTTGCGGTGCGCTCAGCCTTGATGTCATGGGGGAACGAGGACAGCGACGGCTCGCGGCAGAGCGAGCGAACTACAAGGCCCACGGTACAAGGCCCACGGGCAGGAAGCTGCTGCCGTTGACGGTCGCGGAGACGGCGTCGAGCCCTGGGGGAGCTGAGGCGAGCAATGCTCTCGCTCGGGTGAGTGCAACGCCCGCTCTCAATCCGCTTCATCCGGGACCGCGTCAGTCATTCCCCGGCGACCTTCCCCGTTCGTGTCGCCGGGCGAAACGGCCGCGAGCGGCGTCGTGGGCGCCGCGCAGAAGCTGCATGGCCGTGTCGGTCGTCCTGTCGCCAGGATTGACGACGGAGATCCAGCTGAGCGCTCCGTACACCGGGTGCGGCATCACAGTGTCGGCGGCCGTGTAATCGCGAGCTCGGGTGAGGGCTCGCGGGTCCTCCTCCGTGAGTTCCCGGAACGTCGCACGGTCGACGTGGATGTTCACACGCCAGCGGTCTGGGGGATCAAGGTCGGAGACGGCGTCGCCGGGCTGGTTCTTGGTGACGATCGTCCCGTAGGGCTGGATGTTCTGAGGCATCTGTCCGTCCGGGGCGTAGTAGAAGAACGCGTCCCCCCAGGCGAACTCGGGGAAGCTGCTGCCCGGTTCCGGGACAACCACGAGCGCGCCGGTGAAGGCTCGCACGGTCGCGATGATCTGTTCCATACTCATGGTTCAAGCATCACCTTCAAGTGCTTATGTGGGGTTGGCGGATGGGAGAGCTGGTGAGCGGTTCGCCACGGGTACCGCTCCGAACCGTCGATGTCGCCAGGGAGTCCGGGTACTCGGTGCAACAGGTTCGCGACCTCGAGCGGTTGGGAGTCATTCCCTCAGCCGCTCGATCCAGCAACGGTTACCGTTGCTACACGCCGCTTCACGTGCAGGCTCTTCGCGCCTATCGAGGGCTCGCAGGTGCTGTGGGGCCTGTCGCGGCCCGGCAGATGTTCGCGGAGCTGCGGACGGGGACGCCGGCGGAGGCAGCCGCAGTGATCAACGCGGCTCACGTTCGGCTCGCTCGGGAACGAGAGGAGGCTCTGCGCGCTCAACAAGCGTTGCGCGTGATCGGGGCCGAGGCGAACACAACCGAGTTCGAGCAGGAGAGTGACGCGATGACGATCACAGAACTCGCTGCCGCGCTCGGCGTACGTCCCTCGACCCTGCGGTTCTGGGAGCAGGAAGGGCTTGTCAGCCCCGAGCGGGTGACATCACTGCGAGCACGTCGCTACGGGGCTTCAGCCGTCGGAGCGGCCCGTATCGTTGTGGCCCTTCGCGGCACCGGGTACGGCATTCCCGCAGTACGCGAGATCATGGACTCCCTGGCCAGGCTCGACGGCCGGGGAGAGACCCAACGCATCCTGCGGCAGCGTCTTGACCAGATCGCCATACGGACCGTGGCGCTACTCCGGGCCGGCGCAGACCTGGCATCTGTCGTGACGGCAACCCGGTCCGCATCAGGAGATGGTGACCCCGGTGACCTCGGTGACCTCGGTGACCACGGCTGGTAGGCACCGGTCGTCGGTGTGGTGGTTTGGCCAGAGGATCCAGCGGATGATCGGGGACATCCGCTGCCGTGTACGCGAGCGCCGTCGCAACTGTCGCAGCCCAGAAGGACTCCGGTCAGTCGGCGCGTTGAGTGAACATCTGCCTTGAGTGCATCCAGTCGGGGGGCCGGCGCGTCTACCTCGGTATGGATCTGGAGAAAACGCCCGTTGAGCGGCCCGTACCGCAGACGCAGGCCGAGGGATGCCTCGCGGTCGCGATCCGCATCCCGGTGCGGATCGTGGTGCTCGTGCTGGTTCTGCCGGTGCGGATGGTGTGGGACGCACTGGTCGTCGGTGGCCGGTTTCTGCGGGACTACGCGCTGCGGCCGGTGGGGCGGGCGCTGGCCTGGGTGGCGTGGGCGGTGTTCGTCTGGCCGTGCGTGACGGTGTGGCGGTATGTCGTCGTGCCGCTCGCGAAAGCGGTCGGGTGGCTCGGGTACGTCCTGGTCGTGGTGCCGCTGGTGTGGCTCTACCGGACCGTGCTGACGCCGATCGGGCATGCGGTCGCCTGGGCGGCCCGGGGGATCGGGGCCGGGATCGGCTGGGTGATGCGGGGAATCGCGTCCGGCATCGGATGGGTGGTGCGGGGGATCGGCGCCGGGATCGGCTGGATGTACGTGTGGGTACTCACGCCCGTCGGGCATGCCATCGCCTGGCTGGGCAAGGGCGTGGGGACGGTACTCGCGGCTGTCGGGACCGGGCTGTACGCCGTCGTCGTGTGGCTGGTCCGCCATCTGCTCGTCGTACCGGGCATATGGCTGTACGAGGGGATCCTCGCGCCCGTCGGGAGGGGGATCGCCTGGGCCGTACGGGGGCTCGGGTGGCTCGTACGGATGATCTTCACCGGCATCGGGATCGCGTGTTACTGGACCTTGCGCGTGCTGCTGGTGCTGCCCGCGCTGGCCGTGTGGCGGTGGGTGCTCGTGCCGGTCGGGCGCGTCCTGGCCGTCGTCGGGCGGGAGGTCGGTACGGCGCTCGGGCACGCCTGGCGCGTCGCCGGTCACCTCTCGCTCGTTGTCGGGAGGTTTCTCGCGCGACTTTTCCGGTGGATCTTCGTGGAGCCGGTTAGATGGGTGTACCAGACCGTCCTGACGCCCGTCGGGCGTGCCGTCCGTGACACGGTCCTGCGGCCCGCCGCCGAGGCCGCGCGCAGTGTGGGGCGGGGGACACGGCAGGCCCTCGCCGCCGCCCGGGAGTCCGCCCGGCAGGCCCGTGCCGACCTCCGGCGGATGCTTTTCGGGACGCCCCTGGAGCCCGTGCCGGTGCCGCTGGAGCCCTCGCCCGCCCCTCTCGCCGGCTCCCTGCGGGAACCGGGAGCCGACGAGACACGTACTCTAGGTAGGAGTAAGACCGCTCTCACGAAGGACTGAACGACACTGGGCAAGCGACAGCCCGAAGGCCCGCCGCCCGCACCCGCGGTGCAGCGCATCCGACTGCGCTACACCAAGCGCGGCCGCCTCCGGTTCACCAGCCACCGTGACTTCCAGCGCGCCTTCGAGCGTGCGTTGCGCCGTGCCGAGGTTCCGATGGCGTACTCGGCGGGGTTCACGCCGCATCCCAAGGTGTCGTACGCCAATGCCGCACCCACCGGCACGGGCAGTGAGGCGGAGTACCTGGAGATCGCGCTCACCGCGGTGCGTGACCCGGACAAGCTGCGCGATCTTCTCGACGAGTCGATGCCTGCCGGGCTCGACATCATCGAGGCGGTCGAGGCCCGGACGTCCGGGCTCGCCGACCGGCTCACCGCCTCCATCTGGGAGCTGCGCCTCGATGGCGTGGACCCGGCGGACGCGGAGCGTGCGGTCGAGGCCTTCAAGGCGGCGGATGTCGTCGAGGTGCAGCGCAAAGCCAAGAACGGCATCCGGACGTTCGACGCCCGAGCCGCCGTGGCAAGCCTTGAAGCGAGCAGTGCAGCAAGCCTCGGTGCGAGCAGTGCCACAAGCCTTGATGCGAGCAGTGCAACAAGCCCTGAAGCGAGCAGAGAGACAAGCGGCGAGACAGCCAGTGGGACGAACAGTCCACAGGCTGATAGGCCGAGCGACCGGGCCTGTGCGATACTGCGGCTGGTTGTTCGGCACGTGACGCCTGCCGTTCGACCCGACGACGTCCTGTCCGGTCTTCGCGCCGTGGCCGACCTGGCGCCGCCGGTCGCCGCTTCGGTGACCAGGCTGGCGCAGGGGCTGTTCGATGAAGAGACCGGCACGGTGACCGACCCGCTCGCGCCCGACCGCGAGGCAGTCACGGCAGCCCCAGCCGATCGCACCGGGGTCGCCGAAACCGCCGCCGCGAAGGCGCCGGTGCCGGTAGGTACCGCGTAAGGACAGATGTCGTAGCGCCGCCCTCGTACTCGGGAGCCACCTGGGTCGGGCAGCGCACCGACCACAAGACTTTCGCCAGGCCGTACGCACACATGGCGTACGGAACCGGCGAGACAGGACACAGAGAGCTCCCGTGCGGCGCCCGCGCCCCGGACGGCGGCACCGCGCATCGCGCGAGCCGCGGACGTCACCGGCATCGCCGGACCAGGTGCGGCGCCCGGGAGCCTGACGGGAGATCCACCCGCATGCTCGAACCGACCGAACCCATCGAGGGTTCCGACAACAACGACACCCCCAGCGACACCCTGCCGCCGCGGCGTCGCCGCCGCGCAGCTTCGCGCCCCGCCGGCCCGCCCACGGGCGCCGCCGAAGCCGCGGCCGAGACCACCGCGCCGGCCATACCGGCCGTGGCGTCCGCCGACCTCGTGGAGGAGGCGGACGAGACAGCAGTGGCTGAAACGGTTGAAGAGACCGATGAGGCGGTGGCGGTGGCTGAAACCGCCGTCGACGACGCCGCGCCGCGTCGTGCCCGTCGTCGTGCCACCCGTCGGGTGTCCGCACCCGCCGGTGCCGCGGAGACGGCTGGGGCCGCTGAGGTGGCCGAGACCGTGGTGCCCGCGGTGACGGCCGAGGCCGTGCCCGCCGAGACCCCTGCTGCCGCAGTGGAACCTGAAGAACCCGTCTCCGCCGGCCGTCCGCGTCGCCGTGCGACCCGCCGCGCCTCCGCGCCCACCGGCGCTCCCCGGGCGGCCGAGCCCGTACAGGCCGAGCCTGTACAGGCGGGCCCGACCGTCGAAGAGCCGGTCACCGTTGCTGAGGCCGTCGAGGAGCCGGTGGCTGCCGTCGCCGAGCCCGAGGACGCGGAGACCGCTCCCGTCGCCGAGGAAGCCGCCCCCCGTCGTACGACCCGACGTCGCGCCACCCGGCGCGTCTCCGCACCTGCCGGTACGCCCGAGGGCGGCACCGGCGACGAGCGTGTGGAGGCGCCCGTGACAAGCGAGACCCAGTCCGAGGAGCCCGCACAGGCCGAGTTCACGCAGGCCGAGCCCGCGCAGGCCGAGGACGAAGCCCCGCGTCGTGGCCGCCGTCGCGCCACCCGCAAGGCCGCCGTCGGTTTCTCCGCGCCCGCGCCGAAGGAAGCCGAGTCGGCGCGCAAGCCGGCGCGTCCGGCCGTCGCCGTGTTCCAGGCGCCCGTGTTCACCGAGCCGATGTTCCAGACGCCGGAGCGGGCCGCTGCCGCGGCTGCCGCCGAGGCGGCGGAGGACGTCGAGGAGGTCCCCGAGCTCGTCGAGGCCCCCGTGGCTCGGCAGCCGCGCCGGGCCGCCGCGGCTCCGCAGGCTCGCGAGGCCGTCGCAGCCCCTGAGGCCGTCGAGGAGGAGACAGGGTCGCGTCGGCGCCGTCGCCGCCGGGCCGTCGAGGAGGAGCCCGCGGCCCCGGAGCCCGTCATCGACGAGGTGGAGGAGCCCGAGGAGCCCGAGGACGCCGAGTCCGCCGAGGACACCGTCGACGGTGATGAGGGTGACGAGGAGTCCGCGGGCTCGCGCCGCCGTCGTCGCCGCGGTGGCCGTCGCCGTCGTCGCGGCGAGTCCGCCGAGTCGGACGGCGAGTCCGGCGACGACGACTACGCCGCCGAGCAGGTCGCGCAGGACGCCGAGGACACCGCCGAGCAGATCGAGGACGACGCCGAGGAGGGCGACGAGCGCGACGAGGCGGGCGGTTCCGGCTCCACCAGCAGCCGTCGCCGTCGGCGCCGTCGCCGTCGCGCCGGGGACTCGGGCACCGATGCCGAGCCCGCCGGGAGCGACCCCGAGCGCACCGTCGTCAAGGTCCGCGAGCCCCGCAGCAGCAAGAGGGACGAGCGGTCCGGCGATGGCACGGACGAGGTGCAGTCCATCAAGGGCTCGACCCGCCTCGAAGCCAAGAAGCAGCGTCGCCGTGAAGGGCGCGAGCAGGGCCGCCGCCGCGTTCCGATCATCACCGAGGCCGAGTTCCTGGCCCGCCGTGAGGCCGTCGAGCGTGTGATGGTCGTCCGTCAGAGCGGCGAGCGCACCCAGATCGGTGTCCTTGAGGACAACGTGCTCGTCGAGCACTACGTCAACAAGGAGCAGTCGACCTCGTACGTCGGCAATGTCTACCTCGGCAAGGTGCAGAACGTCCTGCCCTCGATGGAGGCCGCCTTCATCGACATCGGCAAGGGCCGCAACGCCGTGCTCTACGCCGGTGAGGTCAACTTCGAGGCGCTCGGCATGGCCAACGGGCCGCGTCGTATCGAGAGCGCGCTGAAGTCCGGTCAGTCGGTGCTCGTGCAGGTCACCAAGGACCCGATCGGCCACAAGGGCGCCCGCCTCACCAGCCAGGTGTCCCTCCCCGGCCGCTACCTGGTCTACGTGCCCGAGGGCTCGATGACCGGCATCAGCCGCAAGCTGCCCGACACCGAGCGCGCGCGTCTGAAGACCATCCTCAAGAAGATCGTCCCCGAGGACGCGGGCGTCATCGTGCGCACCGCCGCCGAGGGCGCGAGCGAGGACGAACTGCGCCGTGACGTCGAGCGGCTGCAGGGGCAGTGGGAGGACATCCAGAAGAAGTCGAAGAGCGGCGGCGCCTCGAACGCGCCGACGCTGCTGTACGGCGAGCCGGACATGACCGTCCGTGTCGTCCGCGACATCTTCAACGAGGACTTCACCAAGGTCATCGTCAGCGGCGAGGACGCCTGGGAGACCATCCACGGGTACGTCGCCCATGTCGCGCCCGACCTGACCGACCGCCTGTCGAAGTGGACATCCGAGGTCGACGTCTTCGCGACGTACCGGATCGACGAGCAGTTGATGAAGGCGCTGGACCGCAAGGTCTGGCTGCCCAGCGGCGGTTCGCTGGTGATCGACAAGACCGAGGCGATGGTCGTGGTCGACGTCAACACCGGCAAGTTCACCGGTCAGGGCGGCAACCTCGAAGAGACCGTGACCAGGAACAACCTGGAGGCGGCCGAGGAGATCGTGCGCCAGCTGCGGCTGCGCGACCTGGGCGGCATCGTCGTCATCGACTTCATCGACATGGTCCTGGAGTCCAACAGGGACCTGGTGCTGCGGCGCCTCCTCGAGTGCCTGGGACGCGACCGTACGAAGCACCAGGTGGCGGAGGTGACCTCGCTGGGCCTGGTCCAGATGACGCGCAAGCGCGTCGGACAGGGTCTGCTGGAGTCCTTCTCCGAGACCTGCGTGCACTGCAACGGCCGCGGTGTCATCGTGCACATGGAGCAGCCGACCTCCGTCGGAGGCGGCGGCAAGCGCAAGAAGCGCGGCCGGGGCGGTTCCGAGCAGGAGCACACCCACGAGCACGACCACGACGTCCTGACCACGGAGACCGCCGAGGCCGAGGCGCTGGACGAGGTCGAGACCGAGGCCGAACTGGCTGCCGAGGTCGCCGCGCCCGTCCCGTTCGCCCAGGCTGCCCCGTCGGAGTTCGTACCCGACGAGGACCTGTACAGCAGCGCCGCCGAGGCGGAGGCCGCGGCTTCCCGTGGGCGTCCGCGTCGCCGGGCGACCCGGCGCGCGTCGGCTCCCGCGGGTGCGCCCAGGGGCGAGGAGCGGACCCCCCGGGGCCGGCGTGAGGAGCGGGCGCCCAAGTCCCGCGACGCCGCCGAGGCCGAGCCCGTCGCGATCGAGGACCCGGTTGTCGAGGCGCCGGGCGCGCACGCTCCGGTCGTCGAGGCTCCGGCTGTCCAGGAGGTGACTGAGTCGGCTCCGGCTCCCGTCGCCGCCGTACAGCAGGAGGACGAGGCCGCTCCCAAGGGCCGTACGCGGCGTCGTGCGACCCGGAAGGTGTCGGCGCCGGCCGGTTCGCCGAAGGTGGCGGAAGAGACCGTGGTGACAGTCGCGGAGCCGGTCGTGGCGCCTGTCGCGGAGGAGCCGAAGCCCGAGCCCGCCGCGGAGCAGGCCGCCGAGGCGCCCGTCGAGAGCGGCGCTCCGGCCCGCCCGCGCCGTCGCGCCGTCCGCAAGGCCACCGCGCCCACCGCGTCCGAGGAGGCGGCCGTCGTGGTCGTCCCGTCGGTCTCCGTGGAGACGGTGACCGAGACGGCCGAGGCCGACGCGGAGGCTCCGGCCACGAACGCGGCCGCCCGCAAGACCGCCAAGAAGGCGACGGCGAAGAAGGCCGTCACCAAGAAGGCGGCGGCCAAGAAGACAGTCGCGAAGAAGACCGCCGCGAAGAAGACGACCACCAAGAAGGCGGCGTCGAAGAAGACAGCGGCGGCGGAGCAGCAGGAACAGCCGACGGTGTCGGCGCTCACGGAGGACTGAGCGCGTCCTTCGCGGGACGGAGCGACTCCCTCGCGGGACTGAGGGCGCCTTGTCACGAGGCGGAAGAACGGCGGTGGCCCGCCCGGTGAGAACCGGACGGGCCACCGCCGTTCCGTGTTGCGCACCCGCCCCACGAGCCGTCCTTCGGAAATCGCATAGGTGAACGACATGTGAATCGGCGATGCACGGTCGGGCTAAGATGAGGAGCGAGATTGACGTCAAACTAAGAAAAAATGGGATATCTGTCCCGTATGAACATTGGATCTGGGGGCAACAAGTGAAGGCTCTCGTGCTCTCCGGGGGAGCGGGCACCCGCCTCCGCCCGATCACGCATACGTCGGCCAAACAGCTGGTACCGGTCGCGAACAAGCCCGTGCTCTTCTACGGCCTGGAGGCGATCGCCGAAGCCGGCGTCAGCGAGGTCGGGATCGTCGTGGGAGACACCGCGGACGAGATCCGCGAGGCGGTGGGCGACGGTTCCCAGTTCGGGATCAAGGTCACCTACATCCCGCAGGACGCGCCGCTGGGTCTCGCCCACGCCGTGCTCATCGCACAGGACTTCCTCGGTGACGACGACTTCGTCATGTACCTCGGCGACAACTTCATCGTCGGTGGCATCACCGGCCTGGTGGAGGAGTTCCGGGCGGACCGGCCCGACGCGCAGATCCTGCTGACCAGGGTCCCCAACCCCACCTCCTTCGGTGTCGCGGAGCTCGACGGCGCCGGCCTGGTGGTGGGCCTGGAGGAGAAGCCGAAGAAGCCCAAGAGTGATCTGGCGCTCGTCGGCGTGTACCTGTTCACCGCGGCCATACACGAGGCCGTCCGCTCCATCGAGCCCTCCTGGCGCGGCGAGCTGGAGATCACGCACGCCATCCAGTGGCTGATCGACGAGAAGCGTGACGTCCGCTCCACCACGATCTCCGGCTACTGGAAGGACACCGGCAACGTCACCGACATGCTGGAGGTCAACCGGTCCGTCCTGGAGACCGTGGACCCGGTGATCGAGGGCACGGTGGACGAGGAGAGCGAGATCATCGGCCGGGTGCGCATCGAGGCGGGTGCCCGGGTCAGCGGCAGCCGGATCGTCGGACCCGCGATCATCGGCGCCGGCACGGTGGTGAGCGACGCGTACATCGGTCCGTTCACCTCCGTCTCCGAGGACTGCCGGATCGAGGACAGCGAGATCGAGTACTCCATCGTGCTGCGCGGCTCCTCCGTGACCGGCGTGCGCCGTGTCGAGGCCTCGCTGATCGGCCGCAATGTCGAAGTCACGCCGGCCCCCCGCAACCCCGCAGCCCACCGGCTCGTGCTCGGTGACCACAGCAAGGTACAGATCTCTTCATGACCACCCCTTCTTCTCCCGCGCGCCCGACCCGGATTCTCGTCACCGGCGGCGCCGGCTTCATCGGCTCCCACTACGTCCGTACGCTGCTCGGCCCGCAGGGTCCCGGTGATGTCTCGATCACCGTCCTGGACAAGCTGACGTACGCGGGCAACCCGGCCAACCTCGACGAGGTGCGCGCGCACCCCGGATTCGCCTTCGTGCAGGGCGACATCTGCGATCCCGAGCTGGTCGGCAAGCTGATGGCCGAGCACGACGAGGTCGTGCACTTCGCCGCCGAGTCGCATGTCGACCGCTCCATCGACGGCGGCGCGGAGTTCGTGCGTACGAACGTGGTCGGCACCCACACGCTCATCGACGCGGCGCACCGGACCGGCATCAAGACCTTCGTGCACATCTCCACCGACGAGGTCTACGGCTCGATCGACGAGGGCTCCTGGCCCGAGACGCACCCGCTGGAGCCCAACTCGCCCTACTCCTCGGCGAAGGCGTCCAGCGACCTGATCGCGCTGTCGTACCACCGCACCCACGGCCTGGACGTCCGCGTCACCCGTTGCTCGAACAACTACGGGCACCACCACTTCCCCGAGAAGGTCATCCCGCTCTTCGTCACCAACCTCCTCGACGGCAAGAAGGTCCCGCTGTACGGCGACGGCGGCAACGTCCGCGACTGGCTGCACATCGACGACCACGTCCAGGGCATCGAGCTGGTCCGCACCAAGGGCCGCGCGGGCGAGGTCTACAACATCGGCGGCGGCACCGAGCTCTCCAACAAGGAGCTCACCGGGCTGCTCCTGGAGGCGTGCGGCGCCGACTGGGAGACGAGCGTCGAGTACGTCGAGGACCGCAAGGGCCACGACCGCCGCTACTCGGTCGACTGCACGAAGATCCGCGAGGAGCTGGGCTACGTCCCGCGCAAGAGTTTCGAGCAGGGGCTCGCGGAGACGGTCCAGTGGTACCGCGAGAACCGCTCGTGGTGGGAGCCGCTGAAGGAGCGGGCGGCCCTGTGAGCGACACCCGGAACTGGCTGGTGACCGGCGCGGGCGGGATGCTCGCGCAGGATGTCCTGGCCCGGCTCGCGGACGCCGGTGTCCCGGCGGTCGCGGTCACCCGCACCGAGCTGGACATCACCGACCCCGCCGCCGTGCGCGCGGTCCTCGCGGAGCACCGCCCGTCCGTCGTGGTCAACTGCGCGGCCTGGACGGCTGTCGACGACGCGGAGACCCGTGAGGACGACGCGCTGCGGATCAACGGCGACGGCGCACGCCACCTCGCCGAGTCCTGCCGCGAGCTGAACGCCGTACTCCTGCACGTCTCCACGGACTACGTCTTCCCCGGCGACGCCGACAAGCCGTACGCCGAGGACGCCCCGACCGGCCCGCGCAGCGCGTACGGCCGTACCAAACTGGCAGGCGAGCAGGCGGTCCTCTCGACGCTTCCCGACAGCGGGTTCGTGGTCCGTACGGCATGGCTGTACGGCGCGGGCGGCGGCAATTTCGTCCGTACGATGATCAAGCTGGAGGGCGTCAAGGACACCCTCGACGTCGTCGACGACCAGCGGGGGCAGCCCACCTGGACGGTGGATCTGGCCGACCGGCTGGTCCTGCTGGGCCAGGCTGCGCTGGCCGGCACCGCTCCGGCCGGTGTCTATCACGGCACCAGTAGCGGCGAGACCACCTGGTTCGGCTTCGCCCGCGAGATCTTCCGGCTGCTCGGCGCCGATACGGCGCGGGTCCGGCCGACCACCAGCGCGGCGTTCGCCCGCCCCGCGCCCCGGCCCGCGTACAGCGTGCTGGGTCACGACCGTTGGCAGCAGGCCGGCATCGAACCGATACGCGACTGGTCGGAAGGACTCAGCTCGGCGATGCCCGTGCTGGCCGCCGAGCTCCAGGAGGGGAACTCATGACCGTGAAGGTCAGCATCATCATCCCGGTCTACAACGCGGGGGAGTACATCGAGCGCCCGATCAGCTCGATCCTTAAGCAGACACTGCCGCAGGACGAGCTCGAGGTGATCTTCGTCGACGACGGGTCGACCGACGATTCCGCGGAGCGGCTCCATGAGGTGGCCGACAAGACCGAGAACTTCCGAGTGCTCTCCATGCCGAACTCGGGCTGGCCCGGGCGTCCCCGAAATGTCGGTGTCGCCAACGCGGTCGGCGAGTACGTGCATTTCCTCGACCAGGACGACGGCTTGGGCCCGAAGGCGCTGGAGGTCATGTACGACCGGGCCCTGCGGAACAATTCCGACATCGTCGTCGGTAAGGTCAAGGGCAATATGCGTGGCCCCATTCGCCTTTTCCGGGAGTCGGTCGACCGGACCGGCCCGGAGTTCGCCGAGCTGTACGAGACGCTGACTCCGCACAAGATGTTCCGGCGCAAGTTCCTGGTCGACAACGAGATCATCTTCCAGGAAGGGCGCTGTCGCCTGGAGGACCAGATGTTCCTGGCGAAGGCCTATCCGCTCGCCAAGAACATCACGATCGTCGGCGATGTCGTCTGCTACGACTGGAGCAAGCGCGACGACGGCAGCAACAACAGCAAGAGCAGGACCGAGCCGGCGGACTACTACCCGTGGCTGGCCAAGACCGCACAGATCGTCAAGGCCAACACGACCCCGGGACCGGCGCGCGACGCCTTCCTGACGCGCAACTACCGGGTCGAAGTCCTGCGGAACACCTCCACGCAGGGATTCCTGAAGGGCGATCCCTTCAGCATGGGGCACTACGAGGCGGCCCGAAAGGTAGTCGTCGAGGAGTACACCGATTCCGTCCGTGAGGGGCTGCCGCCGCTGTGGCGGTTCCGCGCCGAACTGCTCGAGGCGGACCGCGTCGAGGACCTGCGCAAGGTGGCCCAGCGCTACCGCGACGCCATCAGCGAGGTCGAGTTCAGCGGACCGGTGCGCTGGCGGAAGGGTGTGCTGGTGGCGCCGTTCCGTGCCAGGCTGCGGTACGAGGACGGTGCCCCGGTGAAGGTCAGGAAGCTGAGCGACGGCTACGGCCTCGACCTCGCCCTGGTCCATGGGATCGACGGCGGGCCCGACTGGTCCTTCAAGGACATCGAGAACCGTGCGGCCATAGATTTCCAGCTGCGTCAGCGCAACAAGTCGCAGGCCTGGTTCCCTGAAGTCGATTCGAAGGTGACTGTCGCCGCGGACGGGACTGTGGAGATCGAGGGAACCCTGCGCATCGACCCCGACACCGCCGCATGTGGCGGTCGGCTCCCCAAGGGGCTCTACGACGTTCACGTCAACGTCCAGTTGCTGGGGATCGAGCGGATGGCCCGTGTCGAGGGCGGCCCGGTGAGTGAACTGCTGCCCTGCGGCGGTGAGCGGTCGCAGCGCCAGAACATCCAGGCTGCCCCCTACTGGACCCGGGACGGGCGGCTGGCTCTCGACATCGGCGGAAACATGCACAAGGTGCCGGACAAGTCAGCTGGATCCCAGGCCACTTGGCGCAGAGTCGCCAAGAAGGTCAAACGAGTTCTCGCATCCTGACCCGGAGGTCTCGCTACATCATGAAACCCCTCTCCATCGAAGGCGCGTGGCTCTACGAGCCCAACGTGTTTCCGGACGAGCGCGGTAGCTTCCACGAGTGGTTCGGCGGATCGGATTTCCGGGCGAGTACCGGGCACGACCTGTCCCTGGCCCAGGCCAACTGCTCGGTCTCACGCCGCGGAACCCTGCGCGGTATCCACTTTGCCGATGTGCCGCCGAGCCAGGCCAAGTACGTGAAGTGCGTACGCGGTGCCGTGCTCGACGCCATCGTCGACATACGGGTCGGCTCCCCCACCTACGGGCAGTGGGAGCTGGTCCGGCTCGACGACGAAACACACGCCTCGGTCTACCTCTCCGAAGGTCTCGGGCATGCCTTCCTGGCGCTGACCGACGACGCGACGGTCGTCTATCTGTGTTCCGAGGGCTACGCACCGAAGCGGGAGCACGGCATCCACCCCCTCGATCCCGAGTTGGGCATCGAATGGCCGACGGACGTGGAGCTGTTGCTGTCGGACAAGGATGCCGCCGCTCCGACGCTGGCGGACGCGGCGACGCAGGGACTGCTCCCCAGATTCGAGGACTGCGTCGCCTATCGCACGGACCTTCACAAGCGCTGAAGTTACCCGCAGGTAGGTGTTTACTCCCCGGTCAACTCCCGGCTAGCTTCCGTTGGATCGTCATCTCCTCAACTGCCAGTGAAGGGCGCGTTCTACGTGGATCGGCACGGAATTCTTCGCCAGCTGCACAAGGTGTATCGACCCCGCAACTACCTTGAGATCGGAGTCAATGACGGCCGCAGCCTGACGCTGTCCCGAGTACCCACGGTCGCCATCGATCCGGCATTCAAGGTGACGTCGGAGGTCAGCTGCGATGTGCACCTGGTCAAGGCCACGAGTGACGCCTTCTTCGAGCGCAGGGACCCGTTGATCCACCTGCGGAACGGGCGCAACCCGTTCCGCGCGCTCGCCCGCCGTGACCCGCTGAACCTCCTGGGGGGTGAGCCGACCCTGGACCTGTCGTTCATCGACGGCATGCACCTCTTCGAGTTCGCACTGCGTGACTTCATGAACGTCGAGCGGCACTCGCGCTGGTCGAGTGTGATCGTGCTGGACGACATGCTGCCGCGCGACGTCGACGAGGCGGCCCGCGACCGGCACACCGGGATGTGGACCGGCGACGTGTTCAAGGTGACGCAGGTGCTGAGGCGCTTCCGCCCCGACCTGGTTGTGGTGGAACTCGACACGAAGCCGACCGGTGTCGTCGCGATCTTCGGGGCGGACCCGACCAGCACCGTGCTGAAGGACAACTACGACAAGATCATGGAGGAGTACCGCGCCGACGACCCGCAGGTCGTCCCCGAGGAAGTCCTGCTACGCAAGAACGCCATCCAGGGCGAGGCCCTGCTCAACGCGGACTTCTGGCCGGCCCTGGTCAGGGCCCGTAATCTGCGGCGCCCTCGCTCGGCGTTCGCGCCCATCCGGCGCCGCATCGAGGCAGTGACCGGCTGATACCGGCTCGACCGCTGATACCGGTTCGACCCTCGGGCCGAGAGCGTCCGGCCCGAGGGGTACGCACCTGATTTCGCGGGGCGGCGGCTGCCCGGACCCGGTTTGACCCCCCGACCGGCGCCCCGTAACCTAGACCGTCGGCGTGTTCATTGCGCGCTACGCCCCTCGTAAACCCTTCCTTCCGGGCTCTTCCGGAAGCCTCCCGGTCTTCGGGAGAGGCCGCTCGCCCCGCGTGCGGCTGGACTGCGAGGGTCCCGCTTCGAGTCAGAGAGTGAGATCCGCGTGTACGCCATCGTGCGCAGCGGTGGTCGCCAGCACAAGGTTGCTGTAGGCGACATCGTTGAGGTTGACAAGATTTCCACTGCCAAGGTAGGCGACACCGTAGAGCTCTCTACGCTGCTCGTTGTCGACGGCGAAGCCGTGACCAGCGACCCGTGGGTCCTCGCCGGGATCAAGGTCCAGGCCGAGATCGTGGACCACCACAAGGGCGTCAAGATCGACATCCTTCGGTACAAGAACAAGACCGGTTACCGCCGTCGTCAGGGCCACCGCCAGCAGTACACGGCGATCAAGGTCACTGAGATCCCCGCGGCTGCGAAGTAAGGGACTGAGGAGAGATGGCACACAAGAAGGGCGCATCGTCCACTCGGAACGGTCGCGACTCCAATGCTCAGCGGCTCGGCGTGAAGCGCTTCGGCGGTCAGGTCGTCAACGCCGGTGAGATCCTGGTCCGCCAGCGCGGCACCCACTTCCACCCGGGCAACGGCGTCGGCCGTGGCAAGGACGACACGCTGTTCGCCCTTGACGCCGGTGCGGTGGAGTTCGGTACCCACCGTGGCCGCAAGGTCGTGAACATCGTTCCGGTCGCCTGACCGGTACTTTTCGCGAGGCGGACCTCACTTCCCCCACGGGAAGCGGGTCCGCCTTTCGCGTGTTTTCAATGGATGAGGCCCTAAGAGTGGGCGCGGCATCCCAAAGACTTAAAGACTTTCCGTACGTAACTGGAGGCACATCCCATGACCACCTTCGTGGACCGCGTCGAGCTGCATGTCGCCGCGGGTAGCGGAGGTCACGGCTGTGCCTCCGTACACAGGGAGAAGTTCAAGCCGCTCGGCGGCCCGGACGGCGGCAACGGCGGCCACGGCGGTGACGTCATCCTCGTCGTCGACCAGTCCGTGACCACCCTGCTCGACTACCACCACTCCCCGCACCGCAAGGCGACCAGCGGCAAGCCCGGCGAGGGCGGCAACCGGTCCGGCAAGGACGGACAGGACCTGGTCCTGCCGGTGCCGGACGGCACGGTCGTGCAGGACAAGGCGGGTAACGTCCTCGCCGACCTGGTCGGACAGGGCACCTCGTACGTCGCCGCCGAGGGCGGCCGCGGTGGCCTCGGCAACGCGGCGCTGTCCTCGGCCCGCCGCAAGGCGCCCGGCTTCGCGCTGCTCGGTGTGCCCGGTGGCCTCCAGGACATCGTCCTTGAGCTGAAGACCGTCGCGGACGTGGCCCTCGTCGGCTATCCGAGCGCGGGCAAGTCCTCGCTGATCTCGGTGCTGAGCGCCGCCAAGCCGAAGATCGCGGACTACCCCTTCACGACCCTCGTCCCCAACCTCGGTGTGGTGACGGCCGGTTCGACGGTCTACACGATCGCCGACGTGCCCGGGCTCATCCCCGGCGCCAGCCAGGGCAAGGGTCTCGGCCTGGAGTTCCTGCGCCATGTCGAGCGCTGCAGCGTGCTGGTCCACGTCCTGGACACCGCGACCCTGGAGTCCGAGCGCGACCCCGTCTCCGACCTCGACATCATCGAGGAGGAGCTGAAGCAGTACGGCGGCCTCGGCGACCGGCCGCGCATGGTCGTCCTCAACAAGATCGACGTACCGGACGGCAAGGACCTCGCCGAGATGGTGCGGCCCGAGCTCGAGTCGCGCGGCTACCGCGTCTTCGAGGTGTCCGCGGTCGCCCACACGGGCCTCAAGGAGCTGTCCTACGCGCTCGCCGACGTGGTCGCGCAGGGACGTGCCGCCAAGCCGGCGGAAGAGGCGACCCGGATCGTCATCCGCCCGAAGGCGGTCGACGACGCCGGCTTCACCGTCGCCCGCGAGGAGGACGGCCTCTACCGCGTCCGCGGCGAGAAGCCCGAACGCTGGGTCCGCCAGACCGACTTCAGCAACGACGAGGCCGTCGGCTACCTCGCCGACCGCCTCAGCCGCCTCGGCGTCGAGACGGAGCTGATGAAGGCGGGCGCCCGCTCGGGCGACGGCGTCGCCATCGGCCCGGAGGAGAACGTGGTCGTCTTCGATTGGGAGCCCACGGTCATGGCCGGCGCCGAGATGCTGGGCCGTCGTGGCGAGGACCACCGCCTCGAAGCTCCGCGGCCCGCCGAGCAGCGCCGCCGTGACAGGCAGGCGGAGCGGGACGAGTCGGACAAGGAGTACGACGACTTCAAGCCGTTCTAGGTCCTGTCGTCACATTCCCGGCGTCCGCCCGCGAGGCAGGCGGGAACGTGCCGACAGGGGCCCACTCCCGCGAACAACCCGATGCCCTGGGACTCACCTGAGTCCCAGGGCATTCTCAGTGTCCCCTCAGCATCTGGTCTTAACGTCCTCTTACCATGGAGATCGACTGTTCGACATCTGACGAGACGGCCGTCGAAACGGCCGCGCCGGCACCGCTTCCCGTAGGCACCCGGCTGCTGCACATAGGGCCCCACAAGACCGGGACCACCTCGATCCAGGGCGCGCTGTTCGCCGCGAAGGACGCGATGGCCGGGCACGGCATCGACTTCCCGGCGCACAGCAGACACCCCATGGAGGCCGCGCTCGCGGTCTGTGCCCGGTCCGGCATGATCGGCGACACCCGGCCCACCGAGAAGCACTGGCTGCGGCTCGTGGAGCTGGTGGGGGCCACCGGGAAGCGCACCTCGGTGGTCAGCAGTGAGTTCTTCGCCGACGCTCCGGACGACGAGACCATCGCGCGGATCGTCGACGACCTGGGCCGGGACCGTGTCCACGTCCTGATCACCCTGCGCCCGCTGGCGAAGATCATGCCCTCGCAGTGGCAGCAGTACGTGCAGAACGGGCTGCGCATGGGCTACGAGGACTGGCTCACCCACATGCTGCGCAAAGCCCCGTACGAGAAGCCCAACCCGAGCTTCTGGCGGCGGCACCGCCATGACCGGCTCGTCGAGCGCTGGGTGCGGGTCGTCGGCGCCGAGAACCTCACCGTCGTCGTGGTCGACGACAGTGACCGGGGCGGCCTCATGCGTACCTTCGAATCCCTCCTCGGTCTGCCCAGCGGTCTTCTGGTGCCGGATCCGGACACGGTCAACCGCTCCCTCACGCTGGCCGAGACCGAAATGCTGCGGAAGCTCAACAGGGAATTCCGCGGAAATGGCCTGCCCGACGAGCTGTATTCCAAGCTCGTCCGCGGGGGCGCGGTCCTGCATATGAAAAACACCTGCCGCCCGGCCCCGGAAGACGCACGGATCAGCACGCCTGCATGGGCGCTGGAGGCGGCCGCGGGAATCGGCGCGGAAATGACCGAGCGGATCGGGACCATGGGTGTACGGGTACTCGGTGATCCGGCGCTGCTGTCCGCCGTACCCGCTGCGAAAAGCACTGGGAATGCGGAAAGCGCGGAGCCGGTGCCCGTGCGGATCGACCCGGAGGTGGCGGCCCAGGCGCTGTACGGCGCGCTCGCCGCCGCGGCCGCCGTACCCGCGCGCCAGGCCCCGGCACGTACGGTTCACCAGACCCCGTCCAGGGAACTCGTGCGGGTGCTGGGCCACCGGGTCCTCAGGCGGCTGAAGCGGACCTGAGCTGTCGGCGTCCGCGTCCGGCGCCGCCGCGAAGGGCGCACGGAAATCGTGTGCAGTTACTCACAGCAAATCCGGACAATCCGGTTCGGCCGCTGGGAAGAGTCCTGCATGCAAGGTGAATAATCGGTTGCGCGCACATATGCAGCAGACGTCGCTCACCTTGCATGGCGGTAACCGAAAGTGGGACCATTCAAACGTTCCCTGTTGCCCCAAGGTAGGTCGCCTGTGTCTGAGCACATTGCCAAGCCCCGTACCACCGCAGTGATCCTTGCCGGTGGGACTGGTCAGCGCGTCGGTCTGTCGATTCCGAAGCAGCTGCTGAAGATCGCCGGCAAGGCGGTCATCGAGCACACGCTGGCCACCTTCGAGAAGGCCGGCTCGATCGACGACATCATCGTGCTGATGGCGCCGGGCTATGTGGCGGACGTCGAGAAGATCGTCGCCAAGGCGGGCTTCGCCAAGGTGACGAGAATCATCGAGGGCGGCGCGACGCGGAACGAGACCACGGAGCGTGCCATCGCGGCTCTCGGCGAGGGCCTTGCCGAGGGCGAGGACGCCAACGTCCTGTTCCACGACGCCGTGCGCCCGCTGCTGTCCGAGCGTGTCATAGACGACTGTGTCACCGCCCTGGAGCGCTACCAGGCCGTCGACGTCGCCATCCCGTCCGCGGACACGATCATCGTGACCCGCACCCACGGCGAGGACGGCGAGTTCATCACCGAGATCCCGGACCGCTCCCGGCTGCGCCGCGGCCAGACGCCCCAGGCGTTCAAGCTGTCCACCATCCGCCGGGCCTACGAGGTCGCCGCGAACGACCCCAATTTCCAGGCCACCGACGACTGCAGCGTCGTACTCAAGTACCTGCCGGACGTGCCGATCCACGTCGTCGCGGGCGACGAGTACAACATGAAGGTCACCCAGCCCGTCGACGTCTTCCTCGCCGACAAGCTCTTCCAGCTCGCCTCCACCGCCGCGCCGGAGCAGGCCGACGAGGCCGCCTACCGCGAGCTGCTCACCGGCAGGACCGTCGTGGTCTTCGGCGGTTCGTACGGCATCGGCAAGGACATAGCCGAGCTCGCCGAGAGCTACGGCGCCAAGGCGTACGCGCTGGGCCGCTCCACCACCGGCACGCATGTCGAGAACCCGGAGGAGGTCGACGACGCGCTGTCCACGGCGTACGCGGAGACCGGGCGCATCGACTACGTCATCAACACCGCGGGCGTGCTGCGCATCGGCAAACTCGCCGAGACGGACAACGCGACCATCGAGGAAGCGCTGAAGGTCAACTATCTGGCGCCGGTGCAGATCGCCCGCTCCTCGTACAAGTACCTGGCCGAGACCAAGGGCCAACTGCTCCTCTACACGTCCAGCAGCTACACCCGCGGGCGTGCCGAGTACAGCCTCTACTCCTCGACCAAGGCCGCCATGGTCAACCTCACCCAGGCGCTGTCCGACGAGTGGGCCGGTGACGGTGTCCGGGTCAACTGCATCAACCCCGAGCGCACCGCGACCCCCATGCGGACCAAGGCGTTCGGGCAGGAGCCCGCGGGTTCGCTGCTCTCCTCCGAGGCCGTCGCGCGGACCTCGCTCGACGTTCTGCTCTCCGAACTCACCGGGCACGTCATCGACGTCCGTCAGCAGGATCCGACGGCCGAAGCCGGAAAGGCCTCCGGTTTCGAGGCGGCGTTGGCCGGTGTTCTCGACCGCCAGGACGGCGTGGCATAATCAATTAATCGATCTTCAGAATTCAGGCCTCTGTGGTTGCGTGTTTTCCGCGCATTCGCAGAGGCCTGAATCCGTAAATTTTCAAACTCTCTTCTTTTGGCATCAAACCCGCACTCACTCCCAAGAGCAGGTTCCTTCGTGATTTCCACCGCTATTCGCGTTGCCCGGGTGGGCAGTGCGGCCGAGTTGGCCGCGGCGGCCCTCATGATGCTGGGCTTCCCCTGCCTGATGCTCGCCGCACTGCTGCCGAGCGTCCCCGCCTTCGCGGCCGCGGCCGCCGTGACCTATCTGGCGGACCACTATCTGCACCGGCGCGGCAGCTATCTCATCAACCGCCTCGGCAAGGTGCGGGCCGGTCTGTCCATCAGGTTCCTGATCCGGGAACTGCTCCTGGTGCTGCTCCTGGCACGCCTGGACCTGGCCGACACCATCGTCTTCTACGCGGCGATCGCGGGCTTCCTGACCTTCTTCGGCTTCCAGGCCCCGCACAGCGCGCTGGTCACGCTGATCCGGTCGCGCCGCAAGATGCCCGTCGCCACCCGCAACGTCGACCTCGGGTCCCGCATCCGCATCCCGGACGCGCCCCCGAACGGCCTGCTGGACCGGTCCGCCGAGAAGATGCTCCACCTCGACCTGGCCGCGGTCGTCGGCGTGCTCGTCACCGCGGCGACCGACTCGTCCGTGTACGGGTTCGTCGGCATCGGCATCACACTGGTGCTGGCCTTCGCCTACGTCGCCGTGCTCGTCCCGTACGTCCGTGGAAAGAGCACCCCGCCGAACGCGGACGAGGTCCTGGCGGCGGCCGACGCCTGGCTGCGCGAGTACCGCCCGGAGACGGCGCTCTACTTCTCGGGCTCCAAGGACTCGGCGTACCAGGTCAACATGTGGCTGGAGACGATGGAGCAGCTGGACACCCGGCCGCTGATCATCCTCCGCGAACGCGCCATCCTGGAGCTCATGGCGCCCACCACCGTGCCGGTCGTCTGCGTGCCCGGAGGGGTGCACCTGATGAACATGGACCTGTCCACGGTGCGGGTCGCGCTGTACGCGGCGAACGTCGGCAAGAACATCCACCTGCTGCGCGTACCGACCATGAAGCACGTCTTCATCGGCCACGGCGACAGCGACAAGCTCGCCAGCGTCAACCCGTTCAGCAAGGCGTACGACGAGGTGTGGACCGCCGGGCGCGCGGGCCGCGACCGCTACGCCATCGCCGACGTCGGCGTCCGCGACGAGGACATCGTCGAGGTCGGCCGCCCGCAGCTGGCGCCGATCCAGACCTGGCGGGGCGCGCCGGAGGGAGCCGCCGACGGCGGCATGCCGACTGTCCTGTACGCGCCCACCTGGGAGGGCTGGGACGGCAACCCCGGCAACACCTCGCTCCTGCTCGCGGGCCAGAACATCGTGCGGGGGCTGCTCGCCGCCGACCCGCCGGTCCGGGTCCTCTACAAGCCGCACCCCTTCACCGGCACCGTCAGCGCGCAGGCCAAGACCGCGCACGAGCGGATCGTCGCGCTGATCGTGAAGGCGGCCGCCGAGCGCGCCGCCGACCCGCGCTTCGCCGCCGACGGCGCGGACCGGAGCGCGGCGCAGGCCGAACTGACCCGCATCGAGGCCCGCCTCGCCAAGCTGACCGGCGGCACCGAGGCAGGCGACGAGGCGGAGGCCACGCGCGACGGCATGGTCGACGTGGCCAAGCACGCCGAGATCCTGCGGCTGCGCGCCGAGTGGGACGACGCGTACTGGCGGTCGGCCGGAACGTGGGAGCACCGCGTCATCATGGGCGCCGAGCCGCGCCTGTACGACTGCTTCAACGTCTCCGACGCGATGGTCTCCGACATCTCCAGCGTGGTCTCCGACTTCATCGCGAGCGGCAAGCCGTACGCCGTCACGGACTCCGCGGAGCTCGGCGTCGAGGAGTTCAAGCGGCAGAACACCGCGGTGCGGGCCGCCGTGATCCTGTCCAACTCGGCTGCCGAACTGACCGAGTTGCTCACCGCGGTGCGCGACCCGGCGGCCGACGCGCAGGCCGCCGAACGACAGGAGCTGAAGCGGTATCTGCTCGGCCCCGACGAGCCGACCTCGATCGACCAGTTCAACTCCGCGGTGCGGCAACTGGCGCAGAAGGCCGAGAAGCGCAACCTCGGCCAGGAGACCGCCAGTTCGGGCGCTTCGGCTGAGGATGTCCCGGCTCCTGGCGCCCCGGAGCCGGACGCTTCCGCTCCGGACGCCTCGGCCGCTTCGGCCACGGCCATGAACCTGGCGAGCGCGCTGCCGGGCCGCGGGGCGACCGACGAGTCCGGCGAGCCGGCGGTCCAGGACTGACCTGCCGCTCAGTGTGTGCCGCAGGGCCCGGCTCCCGGGGATCTACCCCGGGAGGCGGGCCCTTTGCGTCCGGGAGGCCCGCGTACCGGACGAAACGGCGCAAGACGCCTGTCCGGGAAGTGGACCGATGCGCGATGCCCGGTCCCCTTCGCGTAAATTGCCGGGCGGGGCAGCCGGACCGAACGCGAGGGGATGCACGCAGGTGGCAGGGGCAAGGCAGGCCGTGGCGCAGGCTCACCGGATCGTCGTCAAGGTGGGGTCCTCGTCACTGACCACCGCCGCGGGCGGCCTCGACGCCGACCGGGTCGACGCCCTCGTCGACGTACTGGTCAAGGTGCGCGGCGGCGGCGAGCGGGAAGTCGTCCTCGTCTCCTCCGGCGCCATCGCCGCCGGGCTCGCCCCGCTCGGGCTGCGCCGCCGCCCCAAGGACCTCGCCCGGCAGCAGGCCGCGGCCAGTGTCGGCCAGGGCCTCCTGGTCGCCCGCTACACCGCCTCCTGCGCCCGCCACGGCATCCGCGTCGGACAGGTGCTCCTCACCTCCGACGACACCAGCCGCCGCGCCCACCACCGCAACGCCTCCCGCACCCTCGACAAGCTCCTCGCGATGGGCGCCCTGCCGATCGTCAACGAGAACGACACCGTCGCCACGGACGAGATCCGCTTCGGCGACAACGACCGGCTCGCCGCGCTCGTCGCCCACCTCGTACGCGCCGACCTCCTCGTCCTGCTCTCCGACGTGGACGGCGTGTACGACGGCGATCCCAGCAGACCTGGTACGTCGCGGATCGCCGAAGTACGCGGGCCGTCCGATCTCGACGGCATCGACATCGGCAGCGCGGGCAAGGCCGGCCTCGGCACCGGCGGCATGGTCACCAAGGTCGAGGCGGCCCGGATCGCGACCGGCGCGGGCATCCCGGTGGTGCTGACCAGCGCCGTGCACGCCGCCGACGCCCTCGCGGGCCGGGACACGGGCACGTATTTCCACCCCACCGGCCGCCGCTCCGCCGACCGGCTGCTCTGGCTCCAGCACGCCTCGACCCCGCAGGGCGCGCTCACCCTGGACGACGGGGCGGTGCGCGCGGTCGTCGAGCGCCGCACCTCGCTGCTGCCCGCGGGTATCGCGTCCGTCGAGGGTGAGTTCACCGCGGGTGACCCCGTCGAGCTGCGCGACAGCACGGGGCGGGCGGTCGCGCGGGGGATCGTGAACTTCGATGCCAAGGAGATCCCCCAGCTCATCGGACGCTCGACCAGGGACCTGGCGCGCGAGCTGGGGCCCGCGTACGAACGCGAAGTCGTACACAGGGACGCTCTCGTCCTCCTCCACCCGTAGGTGTTTCGAGGTCCCGCACGTGCTGGACCTCGTGCACCTGCATGTGCAGTTGTCGTGGAGTTGCCCCATAAACGTCCGAAAGCCCGTCCCCCGCCGGGGGACGTTCCGTAAAACCGCCACGCGACGGCGCCCCACCTGCTCAACTTTGTTTCAGGGGGACCCCGAGATTCATCACCAACCATTGCGTAAAGGAGGCCGTCGTGAGACAAGTGCGCCCTGGGGCGGCGGCGTCCCGCGGTGGTGCCGCCTCCCGTGCGGTGGGTGAGGAACGGGCGCTGACGAGCGTCGCGGCCGGAGACACGTACGAGAGCGAGAAACCGGCCGACCAGCCCCGGCTGTGGCACGTCACGCTGAGCGTCTCGGGTGACGAGGCACCGCTGAAGGAGGTCAGGCGCGGCCTCGAGCAGCTCGCCCACGACCACCCCTTTCTGCTGACCAGCCGGTACGCCAACGACCACGCCGAGATCCGTTACTGGGAAGAGGCCCGCGACCTGCACGACGCGGCGGCCGTCGCGCTGCGCCTGTGGGGCGAGCACCGGCAGACCGCCAAGCTGCCGCCGTGGGAGATCGTGGGCCTGGAGGTCATCGACCGCGAGACCTACCACCAGCGGATCGCGGAGGGGTACGGGCCGCTGCCGGCCACACCTGTCGGCGTTCATCCCTTTTGAGCCACCTTCGCCGTGTGTCTCGGGGTTTGGGACATGGGCTGAACAGACCCGTTCGGAGCATTACGCTGCCGACATGACCACGCTTTCGCCGTACGACTCGATGTCTCCGGTCACCCAGGCCGCCTACCGCGCGAAGTCCGCCGCCGCCGACCTCGCGCCCCTGCCGCGGGCCGAGAAGGACGACGCGCTGCTCGCGATCGCGGACGCGCTGGAGGTCCGTACGAGCGAGATCGTCGCCGCCAACGCCAAGGACATCGCCCGCGCCCGCGAGGCCGGCACCAGCGAGACCGTCATCGACCGGCTCACGCTCACGCCCGAGCGCGTGCGCGCCATCGCCTCGGACGTACGCGACGTCGTGGCGCTGCCCGACCCGGTCGGCGAGGTCGTCCGCGGCTCGACCCTTCCGAACGGCATCGACCTGCGCCAGGTCCGCGTCCCGCTCGGCGTCGTCGGGATCATCTACGAGGCCCGCCCGAACGTGACCGTCGACGCGGCCGCCCTGTGCCTGAAGTCCGGCAACGCCGTGCTGCTGCGCGGCTCGTCCTCGGCGTTCGAGTCGAACACCGCCCTGGTCCGGGTCCTGCGCGACGCCGTCGGCGGCGCCGGGCTGCCGGCCGACGCCATCCAGCTCGTCCCCGGCGAGGGCCGCGAGTCCGTCCGCGAGCTGATGCGCGCCCGCGGCCTGGTCGACGTCCTCATCCCGCGCGGCGGCGCCTCGCTGATCCGCACGGTCGTCCAGGAATCGACCGTCCCGGTCATCGAGACCGGCACCGGCAACTGCCATGTGTACGTCGACGCGCACGCCGACCTCGACATGGCGATCGACATCCTGATCAACTCCAAGGCGCAGCGGCCCAGCGTGTGCAACTCCGCGGAGACGCTCCTGGTCCACCAGGACATCGCCCCCGAGTTCCTGCCCCGGGCCCTGGACGCCCTCGCGGACGCCGGGGTCACCGTGCACGCCGACGAGCGCGTCCTCGCCTACGCCAAGGGCTCCAGGGCCACCGTCGTGGAGGCCACGGCCGAGGACTGGGACACCGAGTACCTGTCGTACGACATCGCCGCGGCCGTCGTGGACTCCCTCGACCGGGCCGTGACGCACATCCGGCTGTGGAGTTCCGGCCACACCGAGGCCATCGTCACCACCTCGCAGCAGGCGGCCCGCCGCTTCACCCAGTTGGTCGACTCCACGACGGTCGCGGTCAACGCCTCGACCCGGTTCACCGACGGAGGCCAGTTCGGCTTCGGCGCCGAGATCGGCATCTCCACGCAGAAGCTGCACGCGCGGGGGCCGATGGGGCTGCCGGAGCTGACGAGCACGAAGTACATCGTCACGGGGGACGGACACATCCGGCGCTGAGGTGGCGGGGGCGGACACGTTCGGCGCTGAGGTGGCGTACGGATTTCGGCAGGTGCGTTCAGGTGCGTTCAGGTGCGTTCAGGGGTGTTCAGGGGTGTTCTCGGTGGGCGCGTCCGGCGCGGAGGCGGGGCGCGCGGTGCGTGAGGCGCGTCTCGCCAGGCGGATGAATTTCCATACCGTCTGCCCAAAATGACCCCCCAGGTCTACTCTGGATTCGTGCCGGAGGACGTGGGGGGCTCGCCGTTTCCCGACGGCTGGGAGCCCGACGACGACCGCGGGGGTGCGGACGAAGAGTTCGCCGCCGTGGTCTTCGACGAGGACTTCGTACGGGCAGCCGCCATCCACGAGCCGACCGCCGTGGAGCGGCTGCTCGCCGCGGCCCAGGCCCGCGCGGAGGCCTCCGAGGCCGAGGCGCGCCGGGCGCACACCCGGGGCGCACGCGGCGACGACGAGCGCTACGAGGACGGGTTCGGCCCCGACGGACGTGGTGAATTCGGCCATGACCCGGATCTGGACGACCTGGACGACTCCGAGACCCTGGAGCGTCGCTACGGCGCGCCGGGCATGTACGGCAGGGCCTACGGGAAGCACACCCGCTGGCAGCGCCCCGTCGCCTGGATGCTCGCCCTGGTGATGGGCGTCGGTATGGTCGCGCTGGCCTTCACGGCGGTCTACCGGGGAGCGTCCTCCAGCCGCCAGGAGCAGGTCCCGTCGCCCGCCTCGACGGGCCTCGAACAGGGCCTGGACAAAGTCACCGGCAGCAGTCCTTCCGCATCGGCCGACTATTCCCAGCCGGCGGTGTCGGCGGTGCCTCGCACACCGTGACGACCTGACCTGATCGCTGGTGCGATCAGCGACGTGGTCAGTGGTGCGATCAGCGATGTGATCAGTGCGGGCGAACCTGATGTGATCACCCTGGCGAATCCGGGGCGAACGCCGGGACGACTCTGGTGAGAACCTGTCAGAACTTGTCGTGCAGCGGGGCGTTTACCGGAGCCCCCCGCGACCTACTCTGAAGATATGGGCGGGCCTGGAGACCCACCTGAGGGGACGCCCGAGGGGGCTCCCGCAGGTGGAGAGGACGAGTACCGATCCGTCGTCTTCGACGAGTCGTTCGTCCGCGCTGCCCGCCTCCAGGAGTTCTCCGCGCAGGAGCGCATCGCCGATCACGCCCCGGCCGTACGCCGCCGCCCGCCCCGCCACCGCGGCCTCTCCCGGCAGGCGCTGATCCTGGTCCTGCTGATCGCCGTCGCTTTCGGAACCGCGATCTACATGGGTGTACGCCACCCGTACCAGACCCCGGTGGCCCAGCCCCCCGAGCCACTGCGGATGACGGTGATCCCGCTCGCGCCGCAGACCGCCGTACCGGGGGCCACGAGCCCCGAGGACCTGTACGCGAACAGCCCGGCCGCCCAGTTCCGTATCGGCGCCGACGGCATCACGCTGCCCGCCTCACGGCGCACCGCCCACTTCTCCGACAGCCAGGTCGTCACCGCCCTGACCACCGTCAAGGACTACCTTGTCGAGTCCTCCCTGGACCCGGAGGTGCTCACGGGCGGCGCCACCAGGCCCGTACGGATTCTGCTCGACCCGCAGCAACTTGACCAGTTCGACCAGAGCTTCGACCACCCGACCGCCGACGGACGGCACGCCCCCACCGGCTGGCTGGTGCGCTTCGACCCGAGTGTCCAGCTCGCCGACACCAAGATCCGGGTACAGGGCTCTCTCCAGGCCGCGGAGTTCGATTCGAACACCCTTGAGGTCATCGCCGACCACACCCTCGTGTACGCGCTGAAGCCGACGGGCTCGGACGAGAAGGCGGACGCCTCGCTCTTCACCGTCCGGCGCGAGCTGCACTTCCGCTTCGACCGCGACGACCTCCGCATGCACCAGGCCGAGCTGGTCGTCTCCTACGTCCAGGCCGGACCGCTCGCCTGCTCCGAGGACTCGGTCGACCAACTGCGCCCGCTGCTCGCGGGGCAGACGGCGAAGGCGGGCGGCCCGGCCGGTACGGATCCTTACGCGACCGGCAGCGCCACGGCGCTGTGCGGATCGTTGGCGACGAGCGCACAGCCGACGGTCTGAGCCCGGGGCTTGGGCCTTGGGCGCCCCGGGCTCACGTATCGGGTTCGGCTGGTCTCCGGTGTGTTTCGTTGGGCCGGCGTCCGGTCAGCTGTTTTCGTCGGGGCGCTCGTCGTCGGTGGCCCGCGGCGGCGCGTCCTGGTCCTTGGTGGCCGTGGGGCCCTTGGGCGAGTCGCCCGAGTCCTTCGGTGAACTGCTCGCGAAGCCGCCGAAGCCGCGCCGCACTCGGCCGCCGATGTCGCCCGCGCCGCCCGCGATGTCGCCGACGAGCTTCAGCAGCGGGTCCTTGGAGTTCCGCACGTCGGAGGCGTAGCTGGCCGCCGACTGCCGGAAGGAGTCCGCGACCGAGGTGTCCTTGTCCTCGCTGCGCCGCGGGTAGTGGCCGTCCATGATCCGCTGGTAGTCGCGGGACTCCGCCCACTTCTTCAGCTCGGCGGCGCGGATCGTGGTGAAGGGGTGGGTGCGTGGCAACACGTTGAGAATCTTGAGCACGGAGTCGCGCAGGTCGCCGCCCGCCTCGTACTCCTCGGCCTGCGCGAGGAACGCGTCCACGTTCATCTCGTGCAGGTGATTGCCGCCCGCGATCTTCATCAGGCCGCGCATCGAGGCCCGCAGATCCTGACCGACCAGGAGGCCGGCGCGGTCCGCCGACAGCTCCGACTTACGGAACCACTCGCGCAGCGCCGTCACGATCGCCATGATCGCGAGGTTGCCCAGCGGGATCCACGCGACCCGGAGCGCCAGGTTGGTCAGGAAGAGCAGGATCGTGCGGTAGACCGCGTGACCGGACAGCGCGTGGCCGACTTCGTGCCCGATGACGGCCCGCATCTCCTCCTCGTCCAGCAGTTCCACCAGGCCGGTCGTGACGACGATGATCGGCTCGTCCAGGCCGATGCACATCGCGTTGGGCTGCGGGTCCTGGTTGACGTACAGCGGCGGGACCTTCTCCAGGTCCAGGATGTAACAGGCGTCCCGCAGCATGTCGTTGAGGTGCGCGAACTGGGCGTCCGAGACGCGCACCGAATCGGACAGGAACAGCAGCCTCAGACTGCGTTCCGGAAGCAGGCCGCTGAGCGCCTTGAAGACCGTGTCGAAGCCGCTGAGCTTGCGCAGGGCCACCAGGGCCGAGCGGTCCGCCGGATGCTCGTACGCCCGAGAGGAGATCCCCTCGAAGCGCCTGCGCTGCCTGCTGGGCACGTTCTCGTGCCCGCTCTGCTCGTGGCTGTCATCGGACATGTGTTCCCCCATGCTCTGAGTGCCGTGCCCCCGAAGCGAGCTCCAGAGTAGGCGGAGATACCGTGAGGGGGCAGCACACCGTAAGGAGCTATCCCCATGGAGCACATTCCCGCGGCCCTCTGGCTGACCCAGGCGGCCGACGCCGCCGACCGACAGGGGTCGGGCGATCTGCTCCGTGTCGTGCTGATCGTGATGGTGCTGGGCTCCGTCCTGCTGGCGTGGTTCCTGCTGCGTGGCTACAAGCGGGACGACTAGACGACTGCGGGACAACTGCGGGACAACTGCGGGACGACTGCGGGACGACAACTGCGGGACGACTGGGCGGTGGCTGGGCGGGGGTGCGGGTAGCGGCCGAGCGGTCCGTCGGCGGTCGGTGATTGCTTGAGCGCCGTGCGCCTTCACCAACGGCGGAGTCGGCGTGATCGTGGCCGAGGCCCACGCTTACGATGGGCCGACGTCTTTATCCCGCCCACACCGGATAGGTCTGCCGAGATGAGCTTCCACAGCACCGCCGCACAGTTGGTCACGCTCGCCGCCGAGGGCGAGGAGCACGGCGGCAACCACGAGAGTCTCAGCCCCTACCTCACCGGCGGCGGCGCCCTCTTCGTTCTCCTCCTGCTGCTGTGGATCACCACGCGCTTCAACCGGGATCGCTGACCCCCGACGGGCCTTCGAGGACCCCTGTCGATCAGGGCTCGTAGGTCGGGCCGGTAGGGTCTGCACGCATGGGAGAGCAGGACATGCCTACCGGTCCGGCGAGCGACACGGAGAGCGGCGCGGCCGGCGGCAACGCGAGCGGCGCGGTCGGTGGTGGCGCCGTCGGTGGTGGCGCGGTGGACCCTGTCGTGGTGAATTCCGGCGAGGTGAATTCCGGCGAGGTGAGTCCTGACGTGGTGAAGCGTCTGACGATCGGCCCCGGGAACGCCCCCTTGAATCCGGGCAAGCGCCGCCTCGGAGTCATGGGCGGAACGTTTGACCCGATCCACCACGGACACCTCGTGGCGGCCAGTGAGGTCGCCGCGCAGTTCCACCTCGACGAGGTGGTGTTCGTGCCGACCGGGCAGCCGTGGCAGAAGACCGACCGCAAGGTCACCCCGGCCGAGGATCGCTATCTGATGACGGTCATCGCGACCGCGGAGAACCCGACGTTCTCGGTGAGCCGCATCGACATCGACCGCGGTGGCCCGACCTACACCACGGACACCCTGCGCGACCTGCGCGCACTCAACCCCGACACGGACCTCTTCTTCATCACCGGCGCGGACGCGCTCGGCCAGATCCTCACCTGGCGGTACGCGGAAGAGCTGTTCTCCCTCGCGCACTTCATCGGAGTCACCCGGCCCGGTCACACCCTGACCGATCCGGGACTTCCCGAGGGCGGTGTCTCGCTCGTCGAGGTCCCCGCACTCGCCATCTCGTCCACAGACTGCCGTGCCAGGGTCGCCAAGGGCGATCCTGTCTGGTACCTGGTGCCGGACGGTGTGGTGCGCTACATCGACAAGCGTGAGCTGTACCGCGGCTAGTGAGCCGAGAGGGGCACCGGTGAACGACCGATACGACGGGTACGCGGGCGGCGACCAGTACGAGCTCGTCGGTTACGACGAGTTCGGGCAGCCTGTGTACCAGCAGGTGTCGCCCCAGCAGCCTCAGCAGCAGGGCTACGACACCTACGGACAGCAGCAGCCGCAGGGCTACGGCTACGACCCCTACGCGACGGGCCAGCAGCCGCCCGTGTCGCCGTATGACACCGGTCAGCAGCAACAGGTGTCGTCCCATGACACCGGCCAACAGCCGTCCGTCCCCACCTACAACTCGCCCGACTCCTACGACCCGTACGGCGCCGGTGCGCCCGTGGCCGGCGGAACGTCGACGGCGTACGACCCGTACGAGCAGGCAGGGCAAGGCGGTCAGGCCGGGCGGACCAGGCATGGGCAGGGCGGCCAGACCAGTCAGACGGGTCAGGCCGGGCAGGTGGGGCGGACCGGGCAGGCTGCGCAGACCTCAAGTACCGGTCAGCAGCCCCGGGTTGCCGAGCAGACCGCGTACATCCCGCAGCAGGCGGGTCCCGCGGAGCAGGGCGAACCCCGGGCCGACCGGGACTACCGCACCGAGCAGTTCGCCTTTGTCGAGGAGCAGGAAGCCGAGTCCGAAGACGTCATCGACTGGCTGAAGTTCACCGAGAACCGCACCGAACGCCGTGAGGAGGCCAAGCGTCGCACCCGCGGCCGGATCATCGGCCTGGTCGTGGCGCTCGCACTGGTCGCGACCGGTGGAGTCGGCTACCTCTGGTACGCGGGCAAGCTCCCCGGCCTGTCGACGGCGAGCGGCAAAACCGGCACCGCCACGTCCGCGGCCGCCCAGCAGCGTGACGTGATCGTCGTCCACCTGCACAACACCAGCGGCAGCGGCACCTCGACGATGCTGCTCGTCAACAACACCACCGTCAAGCAGGGCACCACCGTTCTGCTGCCCAACTCCCTTGCCCTGACGGGGGACGACGGCAGCGCGACCACGCTCGCCAAGTCCGTCGACGACGACGGTTCGGCCGGCACCCTGGACGCCATCGACACGGTGCTCGGTACCGATATCGAGGGCACCTGGCGCCTGGACACCCCGTACCTCAACAACCTCGTCGAACTCGTCGGCAGCATCGAGGTCGACACCAACGCAGAGGTGCCGGACCCCAGTGCGGACAAGGAGGGCGAGGCACCCCTCGTGAAGAAGGGCGCGGACCAGTCCCTCAGCGGCAAGATGGCCGTCGCCTACGCCACCTACCAGGCCTCCGGCGAGTCGCAGACAGCCCAGCTGGAGCGGTTCGGTCAGGTCATGCAGGGCGTGCTGCGCAAACTGTCCTCCGACCCGCAGGCCGCCACGACCACCGTGCAGACCCTGGCGCAGATCCTCGACCCGTCGCTGACCGACAAAGATTTGGGCACCTTCCTCGCGAAGCTGGCCGACGACGCCAAGAGCGGTGACTACAAGACGGCGCTGCTGCCCGTGCAGCAGGACGGCACCCTGAGCGAGGAGGCCACCGACAGCGTCGTCAAGGACGTGCTCGGAGGCACCGTGAAGAGCCCCGAGGAGGGTGCAGCCGTCCGCGTGGGCATCAAGAACGCCACCGGCGACAAGGACACCACCGAGGCGGCCCGTGTCGTCCTGGTCAACGGCGGCTACACCTTCCTGGACTCCGGTACGGCAGCCGCTGCCCAGAGCGTGTCCCAGATCACGTACGCGGACGACGCCCAGAAGGACAACGCCGTCGAGGTCGCCAAGACCCTGGGCCTGCCCACCACCTCGGTGAAGAAGGGCACGGTCACCTCCAACGCGGACGTGTCCGTGGTCCTCGGCCAGGACTACGACCCCTCGTCGCCGTAGGGGCGGGTCAGGGGTCGCTGGTCGCGGTTCTTAGGGGGGAGCGCCGGCCCCGGTGGCCCGCGGTTCGTATGGCGGAGCCCCGGCCCCGGTGGCGGCCGTCGCCCCGCTCCCCGGGGCGGGGCGCCGGCCCTCCCCGGGGAGCCCGGACCATGGCCGGAGAAACGCGTGGGGTGTCGTCGGCGGTCCGTGAGACCCTTGGGTCATTACTGACCGCCGACGGAAAGCCGCGTAGTGACCGCCACGGACCGCTCCATCGAGCTCATCAAGACCGCCGCACAGGCGGCCGCAGACAAGCTCGCGCACGACATCATCGCGTACGACGTCAGCGACGTACTCTCGATCACCGACGCCTTCCTGCTGGCGTCCGCTCCCAACGACCGCCAGGTCAAGTCGATCGTCGACGAGATCGAGGAGCGGCTGAACAAGGAGCTCGGCACCAAGCCGGTGCGCCGCGAGGGCGACCGCGAGGCCCGCTGGGTACTGCTCGACTACGTCGACATCGTCGTGCATGTGCAGCACAGCGAGGAGCGCGTCTTCTACGCTCTGGAGCGGCTGTGGAAGGACTGCCCGGAGCTCGACCTGCCCGCCGACGCCAAGGCGACCCGAGGCAAGGGCGC
Organism: Streptomyces sp. NPDC005808; assembly: GCF_042871385.1. Taxonomy (NCBI): domain Bacteria; kingdom Bacillati; phylum Actinomycetota; class Actinomycetes; order Kitasatosporales; family Streptomycetaceae; genus Streptomyces; species Streptomyces sp. NPDC005808. Next base: position 107,108 of record NZ_JBIAIK010000003.1, read on the forward strand.
CGAGCACGCCAAGCTCCAGGATGCGGAGGACGTCGCCGAGCTCGGAGAGCTGCGGTGAGCGCCGCGGGTGCCGAGGCCGGGAAGAAGCCCGGCCGAGGCCGCCGCATCATCCTCTGGAGGCACGGCCAGACGTCCTGGAACGTGGAGCGGCGTTTCCAGGGCACCACGAACGTCGAGCTGACCGAGACCGGCATCGGGCAGGCCCGCCGCGCCGCCCGGCTGCTCGCCTCGCTGAAGCCCGACGTGATCGTCGCCTCGGACCTCAAGCGCGCCGCCGACACGGCCGCCGAGCTCTCCGTGCTCACCGGCCTCGACATCACCCACGAGGAGGCCCTGCGCGAGACCTACGCGGGCGTCTGGCAGGGGCTGACACACGACGAGATCATCGCCAGGCACGGTGATGAGTACGCCGCCTGGAAGCGCGGTGAGCCCGTGCGCCGCGGTGGTGGCGAACTGGAGAGCGAGGTCGCCGACCGCGCCGCCCCCGTAGTGCTGCGGCATGCCGAAAAGCTCCCCGACGAAGGCACCCTTGTGGTCGTCAGCCACGGCGGCACGATCCGCACCACCATCGGTCGCCTTCTCGGTCTGGAGTCCCAGCACTGGGAGAGCCTCGGTGGCCTTTCCAACTGCTGCTGGTCGGTCCTCGGGGAGGGCGCCCGCGGCTGGCGTCTCCTGGAGCACAACGCCGGCACGCTGCCGGAACCGGTGCTCGGCGACGACGACTGAGCGGCCCCGGCAGGCCGGTCTCCGGTCCCGCGGACCCCTCGGGACCGGATTTCACTTTCCGGCTGGTCGCAGGCTAAAGTTCTTCTTGTTCGCCCCGCCGGGCGGGAAGAACACACGGGGCTATAGCTCAGTTGGTAGAGCGCCTGCATGGCATGCAGGAGGTCAGGAGTTCAATTCTCCTTAGCTCCACAGAAGGGCTGTTCTTGGGACAGCTCAGAGGTGGTTCACGAGATCCCGTCCAATCGAGTTCGATTGGACGGGATCTCGCGTTTCCGGGGATCGCCCCGGTATTCCTGTGCGCAGGCGTACCGGGGCGAGTCCGTCGGGTCCTCAGCCCTGGCTGCAGTAGTCCACCCAGCGGTGCGAGGAGATGTTGTTGTTGACGCTGGCGCCGAACTGCTCCAGACCCGCGCCGTAGGTGAAGCGGTAGGTGCCGGACTTGGTGTCGTACCAGCGGTCGCCCTGGCTGATGCAGGCGTGTGCGCCGCCGGCGTTGGGGGCGGTGTACAGGTCGACGGCGTCGGGGCCGCCCGCGTAGCCGTTGTTCCAGATGTCGGAAGTCAGGTTGCGGCAGCTGCCCCAGTCGTTGGAGTTGCCGGTCCAGGAGCACTCCAGGCCGCCACCGTACGGCTGGGTGTAGACGTGGAGTTTGCCGTCCGCGGCGACGAGCTGCGCGGATCCGGTCCCCTGGGAGCCCGCGTCCAGCGCGCTGGCGCTGGAAACCGGGGAGAAGAGCGCGGCGACGGCGGCAGCCGAGGCCGCGACGGTGAGGAGACGCTTGACGGACATGGTTTCCCTCGTTCTCGTTGTGGATGGGGGTGATGCGACCACGGCTCGACGGCCGTGGTGGTCGGTGGGGAGGCGAGCCGGGCTCAGTCGCCGCGCGCGACGATCACACGGGCGCGGGGCAGCGCCTCGCGCTTGAGGCGTGCGAGATCGGCCGTCTCTCGGGGGTGGCTTCGCCGAAGTCGGTCCCGGTACTCGGAGTCCAGGGACTCCGCCACGGACGACAGGCCACTGGAGGCGGCACAGGCCGCCTCGGCCGATGCCAGTCGTACCTCCTTGGCGCGCGGCCACGGAGCCTGTGGCTGGGTGGCCGCGGCACGGGCCCGGGCGGGGTCCGCGTAGGTGTAATTCCGCTCGCGCATGCAGCGCGCCCACGGCTCGACGGCCGCCTTGTAGCGCTTGTCGTTCGTCACGAGGCCGAGGCGTATGCCGGCCAGGCTGTCGGTCACCCGGGTGGCACGGAACCAGGCCTCGAGATCCCCGTACAGCTGTCGTTCAGCGGTGGCCTCGCAGCCCTGGTCGCTGTGCGAGACCTGCATGCCGTTCGGGAGCCGGACCGAGAGCCCCTGCGGCTGCGCCCCGTTGAGGTCGCTCACCAGAACAGCTTTGGTGCTGGCCGGCGCGGAGCGGAAGTACTGCTGGTTGGGATCGCGCTGGACCTCGGCCTCCCGCTGCCGCCGCAGATCGGTGCCATAGCCGTGGGCCCTGGCCCATGCCGGGTCGTCCACGACGTAGGGGAACCGGATCGAGACGTCGTCCGCCCGGGGCGGCTCGACCCAGTACTTGTGCCCTTCCTTCTCCATGCACTCCTTGATGAGGAGCTGCTCCGCGAGCCGTAGCGTCTCCGCCGTGCTGCCCGCGGCCTGAGGCGTGCTGCTCCCGGTCGCCCCGGAGGTGGTCGTGGTGCCCGCGCATCCGGTGGCCGTCGTCGCCAGCAGACCGGCGGTCATCAGGGCCAAGGTCCAGCGGTGCATGGGGCGGCTCCCGGGGGCTCTGGTCGAACGGACGTCGTGCTTTCGAGCTGTTGACGCCCCGTGCGACCCGTTCGTATGCCCCCGGATCACAAGGTTCTTTTCTTCCTCCGGCGCTCATACGAGAGCGGCGGGCGAACCGTCTTCCCCGCACACGACCGACCTCGTCGGCTGGCGGAAACCAGCCAACCGGCGAGAGGAGGGAGGAGCCGACCGCTGACCGAGGCGCGAGCAACAGGCCTTACCCGCAATGAGTTTGCAGGTGAGGGACACCGGTCCGCCGAATCGATCGAATCCAGTCACGGCGGTCCGGTCATCGCTGTGTCGTGGCCATGTTCGCCGATATCTTTTGCCGTGCTCCATGGGCGGGTGGTGCGGCGATCGGGGAACGATGTTCGAAGTGCGTCTGCTCGGTCCGGTGGAGGTGTGGGACGGCGACAGGCGGGTCCCGCTCGGCGGCGTGAGACCCCTCGCGGTCCTGTCGGCGTTGGTCGTCCACCTCGGCGAGGTGCTCTCCACCGAACGGCTCGTGGACTGCGTCTGGGACGAGCAGGCGCCGGCCACCGCGGGCGCCCTGGTGGCCACCCATGTTTCCGCCGTACGCCGAGCACTGGCCCAGGTCACGGCGACCCCGGTCGTCCGGACGCGAGCGCCGGGCTATGTCGCCGACCTCCAACCGTTCCAGATCGACGCCCGCCGATTCGAGGACCTGCTCACCTCGGGCCGGGCCTCGGCCGCGGCGGGCCGCCGCGAGGAGGCCGCAGAGCTGCTGCCCGAGGCGCTGGGGTTGTGGCGCGGCCAGGAAGCGCTGGAAGGACTGGGCCAGTCGTTCGCCCGGATCGAGTCGGCCAGGCTGGCCGAACTGCGGCTCATCGCCCAGGAGGAGTTCTTCGGACTGCAACTCGATCTGGGCCGAGAGGACCGGACGATCGCTCCGCTGCTCGCACACGTCGCCGCCCACCCCCTGCGGGAACGGCCGCGCGGCCAGCTGATGACCGCGCTGTTCCGCACCGGCCGCGTCTCCGACGCCCTGCGTACGTACCAGGAGGGCCGCGCGATCCTGCGCGAGGAGCTGGGCATCGATCCCGGCCCGCAGTTACAGGCACTGCACCAGGAGGTACTGACCAACGACACACAGCTGTCGGGCACCGCACGCCCGAACGGCACCGGGCGGGAACCGGCAAGGCCCCGGAAGTCGCCGCCGGGCGCCGGCCGCGCCACGCCCAACCCCCGGGCGTGGCGCGCACCGTCCCATCTCCCGCCGGACATAGCCGACTTCGTGGGCCGCTCCCCGCAGATCGCCTGGGCCGCCTCTCTGGTGGGCAGGGTCGATGAGACAGGCCGTACCGCTCCGCCGGTCGGAGTGATCTCCGGCCGGTCCGGAACGGGCAAGACCGCGCTCGCCGTGCACGTCGGCCACCGCACGTCCGAACTCTTCCCGGACGGCCGCCTGTTCGTGGACCTGCGGGCGGCCGACACCACGCCGCTGCAACCTGCCGACGCCCTCGCCCGGCTCCTGCGCGCCATGGGCGCCGACCCCGAGACCCTCCCGACCTCGGTCGAGGAACTGACGGGGCTGTACCGCACCCACATCGGGCACCGGCGCGTCCTGCTGATCCTGGACAACGCGGCAGGCGAGGCGCACGTACGACCCCTGCTGCCCCCCGGCCCGGGCTGCGCCGTCCTCGTCACGAGCCGGCGCCGACTGGTGGCTCTCGAAGGCTCCGACCACCTGGACCTGGCCGTGCCCGACCAGGCGGAGGCGCTCGAACTGCTGCGCCGCGTCGGCGGACCTGAACGCACGAGCGCGGAGCCGGAGCGGGCCGCCGAGATCGTCTCGCTGTGCGGACGGCTGCCGCTGGCAGTGCGCATCGCGGGCGCCCGGCTGGCGGCCCGCCCGCACTGGCCGCCCGCCCGGCTCGCCGGACGACTGCGCGACGAACGCCGCCGGCTCAACGAACTGCGCGCCGGCGACCTGGAGTTGCGCACCAGCCTGGAACTCGGCTACGCCGACCTGGACCCTCCGGAGCGCCGGGCGCTGCGCCGACTGGCCCTGCTCGACCTGCCGGACTTCGCGGCATGGATCGCCGCCCCGCTCCTTGACATCGACACCGAGGAGGCCGAGGAGGCCGTGGAGCGGCTGGTGGACTGCCACTTCATTGACGTGATCGGCGTCGACGACACGGGGCGCAGCCGGTACCGCATCCATGACCTGGCCCGCGAACACGCCCGCGAGCGCTGTCTGTCCGAGGAGAGCCCCGAGGAGCGTGAGACGGCCGTGCTGCGGCTGGTGGCCTCCTGGCTGGGGCTGGCCGAGAAGGCGGCCGCCCTCGGCCCGGGCGGAGCCGCCCGGCGCTTCCCCGAACCGGCCGCCGTACGGCCCCTCGACGCGGAGACCGAGGAAGAGCTGCTGGAGCGGCCCACGTCCTGGTTCGCCGCCGAACAGGCCTGTCTGCTCGCGGCGGTGGAGTACTGCGCCGACCATGGCATGGTCCGCGCCGCCCGCGACCTGGCCGGAGCGCTGATCGCGAGCTCGGCCGCCCTGTACAACCAGTTCGACGCGTGGTCCCGCTCGCACGCCGCGGCCATGGCCGCCGTACACCGTGGCGGGGATGCCGAGGGAGAGGCGTGGCTGCTCGCGGGGCTGGGCCAACTGCGCTATGAGCAGGACGAGTTCGAGGAGTCGTACACCTACTTCGGCAAGGCCCTGCGGCTGTTCGAGGCGCGTGGCGACGTGCCCGAGGGTGTGGCGCTCGCACTCGTCGGGATGGCGACGGCCCGCCGCGAACAGGCCGGGTATGCCGAGGCGTTGGAGCTTCTGGACACAGCGCTGGAACGCTTCGGGGAGTCCGCCGGGCGAGGCAGCCGGGCCCGGGTGCTGTACGGCATGGGATGTGTCCACCGGGAACAGGGGCGCGGTGTGCGGGCCAGGGAGGTTTTCGCGCAGGCAATGGACCTGTACCGCGCGGAGGGCGACCGGCACGGCGAGGCGCTGACGCTGCGGGCGCTGGCTCTGTGCCACCGGGCCGATGACGCGCTCGCGGACGCCGAGCGGCTGCTGCACCAGGCGTTGCGGATCTTCTCGGGCCTGCAGGACACCTTCGGGGTGATGTACACCGAACAGTCGCTGGCCAAGACGGAGTTGCGGCTCGGCCGCCTCGACGAGGCACGGGCGCGGCTCGGCCGGTGCCTGACCGTGGTCCGCGAGCGCCAGGACCGCTTCGGCGAGGCGCTCGTCCTGCGCACGCTGGGGGAGTGGCATCTGGCCGCCGATGATCCGGACAGCGCGCAGGAGCCGCTGGAGCGGGCACTGTCGATTTGGGAGGCCCTGCGGCTGCCACTGTGGCGGGCACGCACGCTTCGGGACCTGGCCCAGGTACGGGAGGCACACGGCGACGCGGCGGCGGCACGGGCGGCCAGGGCCGAAGCACTCGGCGTCTTCCGGGAGTTGGGCTGCCGCGAGGCACAGGAACCGACGGCGGGCGCCGGGTAGATCCGTACGCTGCAGAAGTCCTGGTGGGTGCTTGCAGGCAACTTGCAGAGCACTTGCAGAGGGTCCCGCCATGCTGGTGTGCGTGACAGAGATCATCATGCTCTCCGACGCCCGGGTCGCCGCGGTCGCCCAGGACGACTGCGGCGACCCGCTGGTCGACCTGCGCGAAACGGGCGACCTGCGGCTCGACCACCGGCAGGCCGACGACGACGGCAGCTACGCCCACCTCAGGGCCGGTGCGCTACGGCGGCTGCTGCGAGCCCAGCGGCTGCTGCCGGCAGGAGTCCGGTTCCTGGTGGTGGAGGGGTACCGGCCGCCCGATCTGCAGCGCCGGTACTTCGAGGAGTACGCGCAGACCATGCGCCTGGCCAACCCGGACGCCTCGCCGGAACGGATCCGCGAACTGGCAAGCGCGTACATCTCCCCGCCGGAGGTCGCACCTCACGTCAGCGGCGGGGCCGTGGACCTGACGCTGTGCGACCGGGACGGCCGAGAACTGCCGCTGGGCACAGAGGTCAACGCGACTCCCGAAGAGAGCGAAGGCGCCTGCCGCACCCAGGCGTCCGGTATCAACGCCGAGGCACGCGCCAACCGGGCCCTCATGAGCTGGGCCCTCGACGCGGCCGGCTTCGTCAACTACCCGACCGAATGGTGGCACTGGTCGTACGGCGACCGCTATTGGGCGCTGCTGCGCCGGGCGCCGGCCGCCCGCTACGGCCCCGCCGCCCCACCCGGCTCCACGGTCTGACCAGCCACCGGCCGGGACACGCCACGACCACACCGTACGAACGAGCCTACGACCGAGGGGGAAAGAGCATTGGAGACCAGCACCTGCGCCGTCCCGCCATCGCAGCGCGAGGACGGCGACCGGATGAGTCCGAGGGACTTCGACATGTCCTTCGCCGCCGACATGCCACGCCTGCGCCGACGGCTGCTGGCACTGACCGGCAACCCGTACGACGCCGACGACCTGCTGCAGGAGACCTATCTACGGCTTTCCCGACGCGCCCGCGCCCAGAACCTGACGCGGCAGCAGCACCCGTACGCCTACACCTGCACCGTCGCCCTGAACCTGCTGCGCGACTCGTGGCAGCACCCCTCCCGGCGCGAGCAGGCCACCGACCGGCTGCCCGAATCGGGCTGGGACGGCGGGCTGGCCTCCTATGAGGCGTCGCAGACCACGCTGGCGCTGCTGGGCCTCCTCTCCGAGAAGGAGGCCGCGGCGGTGATCCTCGTGGACCTGGAGGGACTCAGCCACGACACCGCGGGTGAACGGCTCGGTGCCCATCGCGGAACGGTCCAGCGCAACCGGATGCGCGGCCTGGCCAAGATGCGCGACGCGCTCAGCAACTAGCTCGTGCCGCTCCTCCCACGGGGGTGAGGAGCGGCATGTCCGTCCTCCACCGCCGTCCCCGGCCCGTCCGGCGACGTCACCTCGACGAAGGAAGACTGCCTTGAACACCAGCAGCACGCACCGCCGGACCAGCGGCGCGTTTCTGGGGGCCTCGGTCCTCGCCCTGTCCGCGTTCTTCTCCGCCCCGGCGCACGCCGCGCCGGACGCCACCTGCGGTGTCCTGGCACCGGGCGCCTCGGCCACGGCGCAGGCCGCGGTGAACGCCGCCTGTTCGCAGATCGGTGTCTGGTACAGCTGGGGCGGTGGACACGCGGCCACGCCGGGCGCCAGCTACGGCTACTACGACGGCTCGGACCCCGACAGTGCCCACGACAACGAGCGCAAGGGCTTCGACTGCTCGGGCCTGATGCGCTACGCCTACTACCAGGCCACCGGTAAGGACCTGCTCAACGGCACGGCGAACGACCAGTTCAACAGCTCGCAGGCCTCCGCCCGCTTCTCCGCTTCGCAGGGCACCGATCCGCTGCTGCCGGGCGACCTGATGTTCTGGGGCAGCGGGCACGTCCACCACGTGGCCATGTACCTGGGCAACGGGCAGATGGTCGAGGCGTACGAGTCGGGCACCCACATCCGGGTCGCACCCGTCCGTACCGGCGGCGACTACGCGGGCGCGATCCGGATCAACGGGTCGGGCACCCCCACTCCGCCGCCCGCGAACGGCGGTACCGTCTTCGAGACCTGGGGCACGGGGGTGCGCACCCGCGCCACGCCCAGCGTGCGCGCTGCCGTGGTGAACACCTTCGCCGGCCCGACCCAGGTGTCCGTCCAGTGCCAGCAGCACGCCGAGACCGTCACCACCGAGGGCTACACCAACGACATCTGGTCCAAGCTGGCCAACGGTTCCTGGATGACCAACATCTACATCAAGGGCCCGGCCTCGCTGCCCGGCATCCCGGACTGCGGCGGCAGCAGCACGCCGCCGCCCTCAGGGGGCAGCAAGCCCTTCCAGACCTGGGGCACCGGCGTACGCACCCACACTCAGCCGAACGTCAACGCCGCCGTGGTCGCTTACTTCGCCCAGCCCACCACGGTCAACGTCGTCTGCCAGGCACACGCCCAGGAGGTCACCGCCGAGGGCTACACCAACGACGCCTGGTCCAAGCTGACGGACGGTTCCTGGATGACCAACATCTACATCACGGGCCCGGCCTGGCTGGACGTGCCGACCTGCTGACGCGCAGCAGAGGTCACAGGCCGCCGGGGAGGTGACAGAACAGGCTCGGAAGGCGTTGCGGAAATCCTCCAACTCGCTGCCGAGCAGCGCCGGTCGGCAAAATGCTGGGAATGTGGCCCGATCGGGGTCGTACAGAAAGTGGGTCGAAATCTCGCAAGATCTGGGCGCACGATCCTGGCTCGCTTGGGCCGGGATGCTGAACCAGCCCTGAGCGCGCTCCGGCTGGTCGAGTGAGGAGTTCACTGCTCGACCAGCTCGGAACGCACTCTTCCTGAACCGGCTTGAGTCACTTGGGTCCCCGGGGCGTATACCTCTGCGACGCGCTCCTCGCGTCCATGTATGCCCTGGCAGGGACAGCCACGCCGGGGTGCTGTGTCCGGACTGGTACGCAGGCGTCGCTGACCGTATTGGTCCGGCCGTGGCAGAATCAAACGGCCGGAAGGGGGCGCGGCCCGACGGGAGGGAGTAGCGATGCCTGCGAGCATCCTCGAGGAGGTCGACGATCTTCTCGAAGCGGCACAGACACGCAGAAAAGTCACTCTCCTTGACTGCCCTTCCTGCGGATCGCTCCATGTCGCCCAGGTTCTCGGTGACAACGGAGGGATCTCCTACGTGTGCACGGCCTGCGGCCACAGCTGGAGCTGATCGATGGGTGCGCACAGGCGAAAATGCGATTGGTGCGGCAGTGGTACGCCCATCGTCCGCGACATGGAACCGGTCAACCACGACTACCAATACTGGTGCGAGGAGTGCGCGCGGGCGCTGATCATAAAAGGTGACCCGATCGAGACGTACCGCGAACTGGAGGGCGAGCCGATCTACGGCCGGCTCCTCGACGAGCACTGCACGCTCAAACGGTTCTATTCGTTCGCAACAGCCTGAGCCCAGTGAGGGCCAGGAAGGCTGAACCGGCACCTACGTAGAGTGCCGACAGCGTCAACTCGACGCCGGTCTGGTGAAGTTCGAGCCTGCCGGGGCCGTGCGGTACCCACCACAGGGCGTACGAGAAGAAGACCGGTGCCGTGCAGAGGGCGGCGGGCCGGCTGGTCGCCGCGAGGAGCAGGAGCATCGGCACGCACCACACCCAGTGGTGCGACCACGACACCGGGCTGATCAGCAGAGCCGTCACAGCGCAGACGGCCACCGCCCAGCTCCGCCGCCCGCGCAGTTCGGCGGCCACGGCGAGGGTGAGGCCCGACGCGCCCGCCACGGCTGCCGTGGCGGCCCACCAGGCACCGGGCTCCGTGGTGTGCAGCAGCCGGGCCAGGACGCCGCGCAACGACTGGTTCGCGGTGTCCTCGACGAGTCCCACGCGACCCGCCTCGAAGACCATGCGGGTCCAGAAGCGCCATGAGTCGTACGGCAGGACGGCCGCCGCCAGCAAGGTCGCCCCGGCGAACGCGCCGGCCGCTCCGCGCGCGTGCCGTAACCACGGTCCTCCGGAGCCCCGCCTCATGTACTCCACGAGGCCGGTGGCCAGCAGGAACACCGCGAACAGCGCGGGAGTCAGCTTGACCGCCGCCGCGATCCCGATGCCCACCCCGGCCCACCGGTGCCCAGGCCGCCGGGACAGGTCCCACAGCACCAGCACGGCGAGCAGCAGATTGATCTGCCCGTACCGCAGCGTCGTCCACACCGGCTCGCACCACACGGCCGCCGCCGAGACCCACCAGAGGCTGTCCACGCGCGCGCGCCCGACGAGCCGCAGTGAGAGGGCCACGAACACCACAAGAAGGGCCAGGTTTCCGGCCGTTGCCAGAGTTCGCATGCTCGCCGTGTCCAGCAACGTCAGCGGGGTGAACAGCAGCGCCGCGAACGGCGGGTAGGTGGTGGGCAGATGGGCCTCGGTCGTACGCAGTGCGTAGAGGTCGCCGCCCGCGCGGACCGTCTCGCCCTCCGCCCGGTACACCATCAGGTCGATCATCGACACGTGCGCGGCCCGCTGCGCACACCAGAAGGCCGCGAACGACAGGAGGCACGCCCCCAGGGCAACGGGCACCCGGCGGACACGGGGCACGGCGATCACGGTCACGAAGGCCGACACTATCCCGCATATCCGTATTGTCCGCACAGCACGGAAACGATTTGGTGGTGCACCCGCGGGACCGTGTAATGTTGGCGTCGCCCCCAGGGAAACCGGGGCAACGCGATCAATATGCGGCAGCGCCGCGTGGCCGCGAGGGGCTATAGCTCAGTTGGTAGAGCGCCTGCATGGCATGCAGGAGGTCAGGAGTTCAATTCTCCTTAGCTCCACAGATGTTGAAGAGCTCCACAGACGTTGGAAGCGGGCCACCCGATCAGGGTGGCCCGCTTCTTCGCGTTCAGCGACCGCTGCCGAGCGCCCGGCGGCCGCGTCCCTGGGAGAGCACGGGCAGGTTGTTGCGCGCCGGAGCGGAGGACCGGGTGTCCTCCTCCAGGCGCAGCGCCAGCGCCGGGCAGCGGCGTACGGCGCGCAGGGCCTTCGCCTCCGCATACCGGGGCACCGACGCCTGCGCGACGGTGGGGAAGCCGTCGGCGCCCAGTTCGAAGACCTCCGGAAGGATGTCCGCGCACAGGCCGTGGCCGCGGCACAGCGTCCAGTCGACGTAGATCTTCTGGCGGGGGGGACCCGCCTCCAGCTGGTTCTGGCCGCCCGGGATGCCCGTCGGGGTCTGGCCGCCCTCGAAGAGCGGCAGAACGCCCTCCACGGGCCTTCCACAGCCGTTGCCGAGGACATGCGCGGCGAGGTCGTCGGTGAAGGCCTTGAGCGTCGACTCGATGAACATCGCGGAGCCGTCCGGGTGCGAGCACGCGCCGCGCCGCTTCACGGCCTTGGCGACCTGCTTCACGGCCTCAAGAGCTGCCGGGCCGCCGCCGTTGAGGATGTCCTCGAGGCCGCGGGCTGCCGCGGGCAGGCCGAGGTAGCAGGGACCGCACTGGCCCGCGCTCTCCTCGGCAAGCCACTGGGCCACGCGCAGCGACTCCCCGAGCGGGCAGGTCTGCTGGGTGATCGGCAGAATCGCGCCGGCGCCGAGCGCACCGCCCACCGCGTCAAGGGAGTTGCGCGAGACGATCGCCTCGTTGACGGTCGCCGCGTCCAGCCACTTGCCGTGGTATCCGCCGGTCAGCACGCCCTGCGGCATGGGCGGGGCGCCCGCGAGCTGAAGCACGTAGCGCAGCGGCACTCCCGTCGGGACCTCGATCACCATGGGGCGGGCGACGGCGCCGGAGACGGTCAGCATGACGGTGCCGGGCTCGTCGTACAGGCCGGTGTTGCGGTAGCGGTCGGGTCCGATGCGGGCGGCGATGGCCAGTTGGGCGAACGTCTCGGCGTTGGACAGCAGTGTGGGCGCGCCGCCGACGCCGGTCTGTGAGGCGCTGACCTTGCGGCCGGGCGGGATGGCCGGGCCGCCGTCGATGGAGCGGATGAGCGATGCGGCAGCCCCGGTCACCATGCGCACCGGATTGCGCTGCACGCGCGCGCGTAGGGGCGATCCGCGCCGGTTGCTCAGCCCGCGCTCGGCCAGCGCGGCCTCCATGGACCGCTGGGTGGACTCACGGGTCACGCCGATCACGAGGGTTCGGGCGCCCATGGCCTCCGCGGCCAGCAGTGCGCCGTCCAGGATGAGGTGCGGGGCACGGTTGATGAGCACCGTGTCCTTGCGACAGGCGGGTTCGTCCTCACTGCCGTTGACGACGACCACCGGGCGGATGCCCTTCTTGATGGCCGATTCCGCGACGGAGCGCAGTTTCTTGGCGAAGGGGAAGCCCGCGCCGCCGCGGCCCTTCAGGGAGATCGCTTCGGCGAGGCCCGCGAGTTGCTCGCCGCCCATGGGTTCGAGCGGCCCGTGCACTTTGAGGTGCATCGGGAGGTCAAGTCGTTCAACCAGGTCAAAACCCGACGTGAGCTGCGGAAGTCCGACGACGCGGACTTCCGGGACGTCGGGCAGGGCCTCGTTCACTTAAAGCCTCCGGAAGGGGCGTTCCATGGTTCACCGGAGCCAGGAGCATCGAAGGCGCCCGGCAGTACTTCAGTCGTGGGACCGCTGTCGTACGTGTCGTTGGCGTTGTACGTGCCGGAGGCCTGATTCGACTCACCGGTGTCGTACACATCACTTGTCCCGTACACGTTGGTGGCCGAATTGTCATAGACGGGGATGTTGTAACCCGTGTCGTTGAGCGGGTCGTACGCGGACGGAGGCGCGGCGCCGACGGGCGGCGGGGACGGAACGGGCCAGGTGCCCGACGTGCTCCCGTTGTCGCGTTGGAACATCTCCGTGGGCTGCATGTCCATGGGCGCCTGGAAGCGCTCGGCCGGGTCGGGGGCCGGCAGGTTTCCGGCGGGCGTGCTGCCCTGCACGGCACGGTAGGCGGCCGCGAAGCCGTTGGTTCCGGTGGCCGTGTTCGGGTCGTACGGGGCCTCGTACGGCTGTGCGGGGGACGCCATGCGCCGAGGGGGTGCGTACGTGTCCTCCGGGGACTGCCGCGGCCGGGGGGCGAAGCCCGGCATCGAGGAGGCCGAGGCGGCGGCACGGGATGCCTCCAGATCCTCGCGGGCGAGGCGGGCTCCGGTGCGGTTGTTCTCTCCGAGGATCGCGAGGATCCGCTCGGCGACGGCGCGCTTGAAGGGGCCGGAGGACGAGCGCAACGCCAGGGCGACCGCGACGAAGATCAGACAGAGGCTGTACATCACCGTGACGTAGGTCGCGGCGGGACGCCCCGCGTACAGGCCGTGCACCAGGGCCGAGCACCAGGCCGGGTACGCCAGCATGTGCACGGCGCGCCAGCGTGCCGCGACCGGCGCGGGCGACGCGAAGGCGCTGCGCAGCGCGCCGGTGAGGGCGGTGAAGATCATGAGCAGGCCGGCCAGGGAGCCGAAGCCGATGAGCCCGTTGGTGCCCGTGATGCCGAGCCCGAAGGGGACCACCGCGGCGACCAGTGTGGTGTGGTCCAGCACCAGTTTGACCGAGACGTGCAACAGGAGGAAGGCGACCGAGGACACCGCGGTCGTTCGGTGCACGGCCTGCGCGATCAGCCGCTGGCGCGCGTTGAGGAACAGCCGGTCGGTGGCGACGATTCCCCACACCACGGAGCAGGTGAGGGCGACCAGCGACAGCACACCGGCGCCGAAGTTGAGGAAATCGCGCAGGCCGTCACCTCCGACCAGCACGAGCATGGGTATGAGCAACAGCGCGGCAGCCGTCAGCGCCCCGTAGGCCGAGCGGCCCGGTTGAGGGAGCGAGCTGTTCTTGCGAAGTGGGGTCATGGGGGTTACTCCCAAACAGTTCGGGGAAGCGGTCCCGAAGCCGCACTCTAAGTCGAGCCATACCTATGAGTGCGACGTTTGAGTTATTGCGTTGTTATCTAAGGGTCCTGAGGCCCTTGTGTTGTCCCTTAGGTTCCGTTACGCGAAGTAATATTTGAACATGGTTCAATTTTTTGTGACGATTTTGTGTGGTGGCACGGAGTGTCAGCTCGTCCTCGGAAGCCCGTCGCGGCCCACGCGGAGGCTGCGGTACCCTGACGCCATGCGTGCCGTACGCCTTCTGCTTAGCGAGCCGCGCTGACCAGTCCCGGCCACTGACGAATCGTGGTCGGCATCGGCGCGGCGTCCCCTCCTGTGCGAGGGGTTTTTTCATTTCCTGAGCCGCTGGCAGAGACGATCGATGGAGCTTTGAGGATCATGAGCGAGACGAATACCGCTGCCGCCTCCGAGGTGGCCGCGCCGCACCGCTACACGGCCGCGCTGGCCGCTGAGATCGAGGCACGCTGGCAGGACTTCTGGGACGCCGAGGGGACGTACGAGGCCCCGAACCCGAGCGGGGACCTGGCGGGCGACCCCGAGCTGGTCGCCAAGCCCAAGAAGTTCATCATGGACATGTTCCCGTACCCCTCCGGTACGGGCCTGCACGTCGGCCACCCCCTGGGATACATCGCCACCGATGTCACTGCCCGGTACCAGCGCATGACGGGCCACAACGTCCTGCACACCCTGGGCTTCGACGCCTTCGGACTGCCCGCGGAGCAGCACGCCGTGTCGACGGGCGAGCACCCTCGGATCACCACCGAGGCGGCCATCAACAACATGAAGTCCCAGCTGCGCGCGCTGGGCCTGGGCCACGACAAGCGCCGGTCGTTCGCCACGATCGACCCGGAGTACTACAAGTGGACCCAGTGGATCTTCCTGCAGATCTTCAACTCCTGGTACGACGACGAGGCGGACAAGGCCCGCCCGATCGCCGAACTGGTCGCCCAGTTCGAAAGCGGCGAGCGTTCCGTACCGGCAACTGACGGCCACGCGCGCGTGTGGAGCGAGCTGACGGCCGTCGAGCGCGCCGACGTCCTGAGCGAGTACCGCCTGGCGTACGCCTCCGACGCGCCCGTCAACTGGTCTCCAGGGCTGGGCACCGTACTGGCCAACGAGGAAGTCACCGCCGACGGCCGCTCCGAGCGCGGCAACTTCCCGGTTTTCAAGGCCAAGCTGCGCCAGTGGAACATGCGCATCACCGCGTACGCCGACCGACTGCTGGCAGACCTGGACGCACTGGACTGGCCCGAGGCCATCAAGCTGCAGCAGCGCAACTGGATCGGCCGCTCCGAGGGCGCCCGTGTCGACTTCCCGATCGACGGCGAGCGCATCACCGTCTTCACCACGCGCCCGGACACCCTGTTCGGTGCGACCTACATGGTGCTGGCGCCCGAGCACCCGCTGGTCGAGAAGTTCACCCCGGGCGCATGGCCCGAGGGCACGCACGAGGTGTGGACCGGCGGTCACGCGAGCCCGGCCGAGGCCGTCGCCGCGTACCGCGCGCAGGCCGCCTCCAAGTCGGACGTCGAGCGCCAGGCCGAGGCCAAGGACAAGACCGGTGTCTTCATCGGCGCGTACGCGACCAACCCGGTCAACGGCGAACAGGTCCCGGTGTTCATCGCCGACTATGTCCTGATGGGTTACGGCACCGGCGCGATCATGGCCGTGCCTGCGCACGACGGCCGCGACTTCGAGTTCGCGCGCGCCTTTGAGCTGCCGATCAACTGCGTGGTCGAGCCGACAGACGGTCGTGGCACGGACCCCTCCGCGTGGGACGAGGCCTTCGTGTCCTACGACGCGAAGATCATCAACTCCACCAACGAAGAGATCTCACTGGACGGCCTGGGCGTCGTCGAGGCCAAGGCGCGCATCACCGAGTGGCTGGCGACCCGGGGCACCGGCGAGGGCACGGTCAACTTCCGGCTGCGTGACTGGCTGTTCAGCCGCCAGCGCTACTGGGGAGAGCCCTTCCCGATCGTCTACGACGAGGACGGCATCGCCCACCCGCTGCCCGAGTCGATGCTGCCGCTGGAGCTGCCCGAGGTCGACGACTACTCGCCGCGCACCTTCGACCCGCACGACGCGAACACGTCCCCGGAGACCCCGCTGTCCCGCAACCAGGACTGGGTCGACGTCACGCTGGACCTGGGTGACGGCCGTGGTCCGCAGCGCTACCGCCGCGAGACCAACACCATGCCCAACTGGGCCGGTTCCTGCTGGTACGAGCTGCGCTATCTGGACCCGCACAACGACCAGAAGCTGGTCGATCCGGCCATCGAGCAGTACTGGATGGGCCCGCGCGAGGGACAGCCGACCGGCGGCGTCGACCTGTACGTCGGCGGCGCCGAACACGCCGTGCTGCACCTGCTGTACGCGCGTTTCTGGTCGAAGGTGCTGTTCGACCTGGGTCACATCTCCTCGGCCGAACCGTTCCACAAGCTGTTCAACCAGGGCATGATCCAGGCCTACGTGTACCGCGACAGCCGGGGCATCGCGGTGCCCGCCGCCGAGGTGGAGGAGCGCGACGGCGCCTACTACCACCAGGGCGAAAAGGTCTCCCGACTGCTGGGCAAGATGGGCAAGTCCCTGAAGAACGCGGTCACTCCGGACGAGATCTGCGCCGAGTACGGGGCGGACACGCTGCGCCTGTACGAGATGGCGATGGGCCCCCTGGACGTGTCGCGGCCGTGGGACACGCGCGCCGTGGTGGGCCAGTACCGGCTGCTGCAGCGGCTGTGGCGCAACGTCGTGGACGAGGTCTCCGGCGAGGTCACGGTCGTCGACTCCGAGGCCGACGAGGACACCCTGCGCGCCCTGCACAAGGCCATCGACGGCGTACGCCAGGACCTGGAGGGCATGCGGTTCAACACCGCCATCGCCAAGGTCACCGAGCTGAACAACTACCTCACCAAGGCGGGCGCCCCCGTGCCGCGCACGGTCGCCGAGCCGCTGGTGCTGCTGATCGCACCGCTGGCCCCGCACATCGCCGAAGAGCTGTGGCGCAAGCTGGGCCACACCGACTCGGTCGTCCACCAGGACTTCCCCGTGGCCGACCCGGCGTACGTCGTGGACGAGGCCGTGACCTGCGTCGTGCAGATCAAGGGCAAGGTCAAGGCGCGCCTGGAGGTCTCCCCGTCGATCTCCGACGAGGAACTGGAGAAGGTGGCACTGGCCGACGAGAAGGTCGTCGCCGCGCTGGATGGTGCGGGGATCCGCAAGGTGATCGTGCGGGCGCCGAAGCTGGTGAACATCGTTCCGGCGTAACCCGGAAAGACGGCAGTCGCCCGCTTCGAGCGCGGCTGTCGGGGTAGTCCCCTACGGGCAGGTTCGGGGTTCTTCTGGAACTCCGGGTCTGCCCGTAGCGTTTACCGTTGAAGAGAGCCGTGGCGACTGCCGCGACCTGTCCGGAGGAGGAGCGTGGTGGAAGCCGTGATCGCAGTTATCGCCCTGCTCTTCGTGCTGTTCGTGGGCCTGGGCGTGTATGCCACGGTCAAGGTGGTCGGTGCCGCCAAGCGCGGTGTGGACCGCACCGTCGCGCAGGCCCGACGGACCGTGGAGGACACCACCTTGCGCGCCAAGACCTACGCCCAGCCCGGCCCGGTCGGCGAGCTGGCCCAGCTCCGCCTCAAGCTGCGCACTTCCATGCGGGCCACGCAGGACGCGCTGCACGCGGGCGTGACGGAGGACGAGTCCCTGAAGGAGTCCCTGGGCCTCTTCGGCCGGCTCACTGTGCACGGACACGAACTGGACGCCGACCTCAAGCGCCTGGAGAGCGAGCCCGACCGACGCACGCTCATCACGTTGCTGCCCGGACTGCGCGAGCGCACCGAGCGCATCACACACTCGGCGGACTCGCTGCGCTGGGCGGCGCGGGACCGGGCCCACCGGTTCGCGGACGACGACCTGGACTCGCTGAGCGCGCAGATAGACGTCGAGGCCGGCGCGCTGCGGCACTGGACCACCGAGCCGGAGCCTGCGGCTTCCTGGCCCGAAGCACCGGCTCCGGACGCGGCCTCCTCCGACGGACAGACCTGGCCCGACAGTCCTGAAGCCCGCACGGCCGAGGAGCCGACACGGCCCGCCATCACCCCGCCCGGACAGCGGCCCGTCTACCCCTGGCAGAAGAAGCCCCGCCCCGAGAGCACGACTTGATCCGGCCGCACCAGCCGCAGGTGGGAGGGGCCGGGCTGCCGACCACGTGCCCCGGCAGGTAACCTCCAGCTCATGTCCCGCCATGTCGCGATCGTCACCGATTCAACGGCCTACCTGCCGCCCCGGACGATGGAGCGCCACGGCATCACAGCGGTGCCCCTGACCGTGGTCCTCGGCGACCGGGCCCTCGAAGAGGGCACTGAGATCTCGGCCCGCTCCCTGGCCTTGGCGTTGCAGAAGCGGCGCTCCGTCACCACGTCACGGCCCAGCCCCGAAGTATTCGCCGCGACCTACCGCAAGGTCGCCGAGTCGGGCGCCACCGGCATTGTCTCCCTCCATCTGTCGTCCGAGTTCTCGGGTACGTACGACGCCGCGGTCCTCGCCGCGCGGGAGGCTCCGGTACCCGTGCGTGTGGTGGACACCGGGATGGTCGCGATGGCGCTCGGCTTCTGTGCGCTGGCCGCGGCGGAGTCAGCGGAGGCGGGAGGCACGATCGACGAGGCCGTCACGGCCGCGGAGAAACGAGCCGCGGGTACCTCCGCGTACTTCTACGTCGACACCCTCGACTATCTGCGCCGCGGCGGCCGGATCGGAGCCGCGCAGGCGCTGCTGGGCTCCGCGCTCGCGGTCAAGCCGCTGTTGCAGCTGGACGGCGGTCGTATCGAACTCCTGGAGAAGGTACGGACGGCGTCCAAGGCCATCGCCCGCCTGGAGGAGATCGTCGCCGACCGCGCGGGTAGCGCCCGGGTCGACATCGCCGTCCACCACCTTGCCGCTCCCGATCGGGCCTCGGCTCTCGCGGACCGGCTGCGGGCGAGGGTGCCCGGTCTCGTGGATCTGCATGTCAGTGAGGTCGGCGCGGTGATCGGTGCGCACACGGGGCCTGGGCTGCTGGGGGCGGTTGTCTCACCCCGGTGAAGGGTGAGGCCAGGGGCGTGTGTGGGGTTTTCTGGCGGTGGGTGCGGTGGGTGCGGTGGGTGCGGTGGGTGTAATGGGTTCGGTGGGTGTCGGCGGGTGTGGCGGGTTCAGCGGGTGTAGCTCGTGTGGGTGAAGGAGTTATCCACAACTGGGCAGTAGTCCCCGGAAATTGAGCAAGATCATCGCGGAGTTGCCGAGGTGCTGGATCCTCGCCGCATGGCACTTCGATCACGTTCACACGCAGCCACTCCGACCAGCGGCCCGGGCCGCGGGCCCGTCTCCGACGGCCGCAGTCGCCATCGCCGTCACCATGACCGCCATCGTGCCCGAAGCCGTGCACGGCGCCGGGAGGCCTCGGCCGAGGCACTCCGACTGCGCGCGGAGGCGCTCTTTGCCGAAAGGGCTGGAGAGCGGCGGGAGTTCGGGAACGGGCATGGGCACGGGCACGGGCACGGGATTCGGCCTCCGGGGGCGGGGGATTGGGACGTAGGGGACAGTCCGCGGGCGAGAACCGCGGTGGGGGTGGGCGTCGCTGATGTGTGGGGGATTCAGAGGCGTGGCGGTGGGGGTTTGGACCGGGGTGAGGGTGAGCCCGGGCCCGGGGTACGGGGAGTCGGGGGCGAGGGTGGTCTCCGCAGGCGCAGGGCAGTTGACCCTGGTGGTTTGCAGGGGAGCGGCGCGGAAGACCGTGAATCCTCCCGTGTGAGGTGGGCGGTCGACCGTGATGCTTCAGGTGACGGGGTGGCCGTTGATGCGGGTGTGCGTGGCGACGTTGGCCCCGGCGGGGTGGCGGGGGCGTGGCGGGATCGGGTCGGGCCCGCTGTGCGGGAGCGGATGCCGTTGTGGTTGCAGTCGAGATGCGGGCTTGAACGCAGGAGCGTGATCGCCCTTACCGCTCTGCTCGTCGTTGCTGCGGTCTTCGCCGTGCAGCATTTCTGGGCCGGCCGGACCCAGCCGGTGCGGGCTCCCGAGGTGGTACGGGCGGCGGCTCCGTTTGGCGAAACGGCAGGACAGCAACAGGAGTTGGCGCCGGGCGCGTCGGTCGGGACTTCCAGCCCGGTCGGTGCGGCCGGGACCGTGATCGTGGTGGATGTCAGCGGCAAGGTGCGCAGTCCCGGGCTCCAACGCCTGCCGGCCGGTTCTCGCGTGGAGGACGCGCTGCGAGCCGCGGGCGGAGTGCGTCCGGGCACGAACACCGAAGGACTCAACCGCGCTCGCCTCCTGGTGGACGGCGAACAGGTCGCCGTCGGTGTGCCCGCGCTCGCCGGGGGACCAGGCTCGGGTGCGGCCGGCAGCGTCGCATCCGGCGGCGGTGGCGTTCCCGCCGCTCCCGTCTCACTCAGCACAGCCACTGTGGAGCAGCTCGACGGCCTCCCGGGCGTCGGCCCTGTCCTGGCCCAGCACATCGTCGATTACCGCACTCAGAACGGGGGCTTCCGCTCGGTGGACGAGCTTCGTGAGGTCAACGGGATCGGAGACCGCCGGTTCGCCGATCTGCGGAATCTGGTGCGGCCGTGAACGGGCAGAGGGTTACGCGCTCCGCTGGTGCTGGTGCTGGTGCTGGTGCTGGTGCGGGTGCGGGGTCCCGGGGTGGTGCTGATGCCGGTGAGCCTGATGTCGGCGCCTCGAACCGGCGGGCTGTGCATGCTGCCTCGGGCAGGCGGCTGGGAGCCTCGAATCCCCGGGAGGAGGGGCCGGCGGACTTACGGCTCGTGCCACCCGCGCTGGCTGCCTGGATTACGGCGGCGGTGACGCTTGGCGGTCCGCCGGGGTGGGTCGCGGGCGTGGCGGTGGTCTGCCTGGTCGTGGGTGGGGCGCTGTTGGTTGCGGAACGAAGGGGGGTGCACAGCGACAGCGAGGCGGGGCCCGCGGGGCCACGGTTCCGCTTCGGCGAAGGCCGACACGGACGTCGAGTCGGGGCGGCGGCGGAGGTGCGTCGGCTCCCGGAGGGTCCGGAAGGCCGTCGACTCCGGGAAGGGGCGGAGTTACGGCGACTTCCGGGAGGGGCGGAGGTGCGTCGACTCGGTGAACGGCGGGAGAAGGTCCCGTTCGCCGACGGGCTCCGGCGAGAACGGTCGCGTATATGGCCGCGGGCGTCTGTTGCCGCCGTGCTGCTCTGTGTCGCCGCGGCCGCTGCTTCTGCCGGGTTGCACGGGGCGGATCTGCGGCGAGGGCCCGTTCCCGCCTTGGCGAAGCAGTACGCGCAGGTGACCGTCGAGGTCGAGGTCACCTCCGATCCACGGCTCACCCGGCCACGGGTCAAGGGAGATCACGCGGCTCCGACGGCAGTGCTGCTCGACGCCGAGATCCGGAGGCTGATGCGGGCGGACGGCACCGACGTGGTGACGCGTACTCCGGTGCTGATGATCGTCGACGCCGGCTCGGCAAGGGGCTCGCCTCGGCTGTCCGGGGAGCGTTCGCCCTGGCTGGCGCTGTTGCCGTCCACGCGGTTGCGGGTGGCCGCGCGGCTCGCGCCCGCCCTGTCGGGTGGGGACGAGATCGCGGCGGTCCTGCGGGTGCGGGGGAGTGCTCCACCGGAGGTCGTGGGGGAGCCGTCCGGCCCGCAGCGGTTCGCAGGCGGGCTGCGCGAGGGCCTGCGGGAGGCGACCGACGGATTGGACGCGGACGCGCGGGCGCTGCTCCCGGGGCTGGTCGTGGGTGACACGTCACGGGTCACACCGGAGCTGGACGAAGCGTTCAAGGCGACGGATCTCACGCACCTTCTGGCGGTCAGTGGCGGCAACTTCACGATCTTGCTCGCTCTCTTCATCGGACCACCCGGCCTCGCTCAGCGTGCCGAGCGGCGCGGCCTCGCACCGCGGCTCGGTGTACCGCTACGGGCCACCGCGTTGTTCGTCGGCGCGCTCACCCTCGGCTTCGTGATCGTGTGCCGCCCTGACCCGAGTGTGCTGCGGGCCGCGGCCTGCGGATCGATCGCGCTGCTCGCCATTGCGACCGGGCGCCGCAGATCGCTGATCCCCGCGCTGGCCACGGCCGTCCTGCTACTGGTGCTGTACGACCCCTGGCTGTCCCGTAGCTACGGCTTTGTGCTCTCCGTCCTGGCCACCGGTGCACTGCTCACCCTGGCGCCAAGGTGGAGCGCGGCGCTCCAGAGGCGTCGGGTGCCGCCGCGCCTGGCCGAGGCGCTCGCCGCCGCCGGCGCGGCGCAGGCCGTGTGCGCGCCGGTCGTCGCGGTCCTCTCGGCCCGGGTGAGTCTGGTGGCGGTGCCGTGCAATCTGCTCGCGGAGTTCGCGGTCGCACCGGCCACGGTGCTGGGCTTCGCGACGCTGGCGACGGCCTCGGTCGCGATGCCCGTCGCCAAGGCCTTGGCGTGGTCCGCGAGTTGGCCCGTCCAGTGGATCGCGGACATCGCTCGTACCGGGGCGGCGCTGCCCGGAGGGGGAGTGGACTGGCCGGGCAGTTGGACGGGGGCGCTGCTGCTCGCCCTTGCGGTGGTGGCCGTGGTGTTCGTCGGCCGACGGCTCCTGAGACATCCGTGGCTGACCGGTTTCTGCGGGGTGCTGTTCCTGTTGGTCGTGGTGCAGCCGCCGCCGCTCACCAGGGTGATCACAGGATGGCCGCCGCCCGGGTGGCGGATGGTGATGTGCGACGTGGGTCAGGGGGACGCGACGGTGCTCGCTGCGGGTGACGGTACCGCTGTGGTGGTGGACGCCGGGCCGGACCCGGTACTGGTGGACCGGTGCCTGGGCGCGCTCGGCATCACCCGCATTCCGCTCGTCGTACTCACGCACTTCCATGCCGATCATGTGGCGGGGCTGGCGGGCGTGCTGCGCGGACGTTCGGTGGGTGCGATCGAGACGACCGGCCTCGAAGAGCCGCCGGACCAGGCCGAGTTCGTGCGACGGGAGGCCGCGGCACGGCACATCCCGGTGACGCGGGCTGTGTCGGGGGAGCGGCGGCGCACGGGCGGTCTCGACTGGCAGGTGCTGTGGCCGCCGCCGAG
Source organism: Streptomyces sp. NPDC005808 (assembly GCF_042871385.1). Taxonomy (NCBI): domain Bacteria; kingdom Bacillati; phylum Actinomycetota; class Actinomycetes; order Kitasatosporales; family Streptomycetaceae; genus Streptomyces; species Streptomyces sp. NPDC005808. The sequence goes on from NZ_JBIAIK010000003.1 coordinate 129,993, forward strand.
CTCGGCATCCACGCAGGACGGCCCGAACGACGCCAGTGTCACCCTGCTCGTACGGTCGGCGGGGCTGAGGATGCTGCTGCTCGGCGATCTCGAACCTCCGTCTCAGCAGGCGCTGTTGAGATCGCCGGCGGCCGCTGAGCTGGGAGCTGTGGACGTACTCAAGGTGGCCCACCATGGCTCGGCCTACCAGGACCCGGACCTCATACGCAGGGTCGCGCCGCGGCTCGCCCTCATCTCGTGCGGCGAGGACAACCCGTACGGGCATCCAGCGCCCAGCACGGTCGCTGCGTTGCGGGCCGGCGGCGCCGTGGTGCTGCGGACCGACGAGGACGGGGCGCTGGCGGTCGTGGCCGCGAGCGGAGGGCTGAGCGTGGCGAGACACTGAACCCATGAATTCCGCACAGGCCGACGCCTACCTCCGCAGGATCGGGGCTCAGTACCCCGCGTGGCCCACCTCCGATGCGCTGCGTGAGCTCCATCGCCGCCATCTGGAGACGGTGCCGTTCGAGAACCTGTCGATTCACCTCGGTGAGGAGATCGTGCTGGAGGAGAAGAGGCTGTTGGACAAGCTGGTGGGGGCGCGCAGAGGTGGCTTCTGCTACGAACTGAACGGTGCGTTCGGGGCGTTGCTGGGAGCGCTGGGCTTCGATGTGACGCTGCTGGCGGGGCGGGTGTACGACGACGAGGGGCGGCTCGGGATTCCGTACGACCATCTCGCGCTGCGTGTGCGGACGGTCGACGGGGGTGACTGGCTGTCCGACGTCGGGTTCGGGGCGCTCAGCCTCTATCCGCTGGCATTCGGGGAGCGAGGGGAGCAGGAGGAGCCCGGCGGCACGTTCCGGGTCGTCGAGGCGGGGCCGGACGCCGCGGGGGTGCGGGGCGCCGGAGGGTCGCGTGAAAGGGAGGATCTCGATGTCATCCGGAACGGCAAGGTGCAGTACCGCTTGGAGGTACGGCCGCGGGTGCTCAAGGACTTCGTGACCGGCGTTTGGTGGCACAGCACCTCGCCGATGTCGCATTTCGCGCGGTCGCTGGTCTGTTCGCGGGTCACCGGGGACGGCGGCAGGATCACGCTCAGCGGTCGGAGCTTCACGGTGACGGCGGCCGACGGGACGAAGAAAGTGTCGGAACTGGCCATGGACGAGGAGGTGCTGGCGACCTATCGCGACCAATTCGGGATCGAGTTGGGGCAGGTGCCGGAGGTTCGGGACGCGGCGGAGGAGGCAGGCGAGGCGGGGGAGGTGGGCTGAGTGCTTGGCGTCGGTCGGGTCCGGTGTCCGTCGGTCTGGCGTCGGTCGGGATTGGTGCCCGTCGGGTTTGGCGTCGGTCGGGATTGGCGTCCGTCTTGGTCGGCGTACCGGAAAATGTCTGCGTGAGCGATGTGAGACATGTGCTGGTACTGCCCGACCGTGACGCCGCCGAAGAGGCCGCGCAGGCACTCGGTGACAGGTTCGGGCTGGATGAGGAACCACAGCTCGTGCGGGATGCCCTGGCCGGTGAGGATGACGCCGAGGACGCGCAGTGGCTGGTGGTGCTACGGGATACCGAGGAGCGGCTCGACCCGAAGGAACTGGAGGAGTTCGTGGCGGAGTGGGACGGGTGGCGCGAGGAGCCGTAGCGCTCCGCTCGGGAGAGAACACACCGCGAGGACAGCGCCCGGCCCCAGGCTTCCTGGGTGCCCACTCGCACCGCATTGTCAGTGGCCCGTGGGATGCTTGGCGCGATGGCCAGGAAGACTGCTGATGACGACCCTCTCGCCCCCCTCACGCTTGCGGTGGGCCAGGAGGACCTCCTGCTCGACCGTGCCGTGCAGGAGGTGGTGGCCGCTGCCAGGGCTGCCGACGCCGACACGGATGTACGGGACCTCAGCCCGGACCGGTTGCAGCCCGGCACGCTTGCCGAACTGACGAGTCCGTCGCTCTTCTCCGAGCGGAAGGTCGTGGTCGTACGCAATGCGCAGGACCTGTCGGCCGACACGGTCAAGGACGTGAAGGCGTATCTGGGGGCGCCCGCCGAGGAGATCACCCTGGTGCTGTTGCACGCGGGTGGGGCCAAGGGCAAGGGGCTGCTCGATGCCGCGCGCAAGGCGGGGGCGCGGGAGGTGGCGTGCCCCAAGATGACGAAGCCGGCGGATCGGCTGGCGTTCGTGCGCAGTGAGTTCCGGGCGGTGGGGAGGTCCGCCACGCCTGAGGCCTGTCAGGCGCTCGTGGACTCCATCGGGAGTGATCTGCGGGAGTTGGCTTCCGCGGTGTCGCAGCTCACCGCGGACATCGAGGGGACGATCGACGAGGCCGTTGTCGGGCGGTACTACACCGGGCGGGCCGAGGCGTCGAGTTTCACCGTGGCCGATCGGGCCGTGGAGGGGCGGGCCGCGGAGGCGTTGGAGGCGTTGCGGTGGTCGCTGTCGACCGGGGTTGCGCCGGTGCTGATCACCAGTGCGTTGGCGCAAGGGGTGCGGGCGATCGGGAAGTTGTCGTCCGCGCGGGGTGGGCGGCCGGCTGACCTTGCCCGTGAGCTCGGTATGCCACCGTGGAAGATCGACCGGGTTCGGCAGCAGATGCGGGGGTGGACTCCGGATGGGGTTTCCGTTGCCCTGCGGGCGGTCGCCGAGGCTGACGCCGGGGTCAAGGGCGGTGGGGACGATCCTGAGTACGCCCTGGAAAAGGCTGTTGTCGTGATTGCTCGGGCTGCGCGGTCCCGACAGGGGTAGGTGCCCGGCGTTGGTGGCGGCCTGGGGTTGTTCGCCCCCTCCGCCCCTGCCCGTCCCTTGTACCTGGGGGCTCCGCCCCCAGGCCCCCGCATCGCGCCGAACGCGCTCGTCCTCAAACGCCGGACGGGCTGAACATGCCTGCACGGGCGAACAGCGGAGCGCCCTCAGGTGGGTTAGGGATCGGGACCGGCACTGCCTCGTCCTCGAACGCCGGACCGGCTGAAAGACCTCCAGCACCAAGTGGGCTGAAACGCCAAAAGCCCCGCTCCCTCCCGGGGAAGGGAGGGAAAGCGGGGTCCTGGATCACGTTGTTGGAACCACGCCCGCGTGGCGAACGCAGATCGTGCGTGGGTCCGGGGTGCCGGGCAGGAGCGGAAGAGAGGGCCCGCTGGGTCCTTTCCGGCGGTTAAGTCGGGTTGGATCAGCCCTTGAGGGAAGCGACCTTGGAAGCAAGCGCCGACTTCTTGTTGGCGGCCTGGTTCTTGTGGATGACGCCCTTCGAGACGGCCTTGTCGAGCGCACGCGAAGCATCGCGCGTGTACTCGGTGGCTTTCTCGACGTCACCGGCGGCAGCGGCCTCGCGGGCCTTGCGGATCGCGGTCTTCAGGGAGGACTTGACGGCCTTGTTGCGCAGCCGAGCCTTCTCGTTGGTCTTGATCCGCTTGATCTGGGACTTGATGTTCGCCACGAATGAGCCTCTACAGGTTCAGGCACGCGAGACAGCACGTCTCGCACGCCGTTTGATTTCCTTGGGTGTGTCTCCTGCAGAGAGGGCATGAGACACAGCTACCCAGGCTACCAGTGCTCGTGCGAGCGGCCCAAACCGGTCGCAGCTCTCCGCCCGTGGGACCATGGAACCTACGTATCGATCCGACCCGAGGCGACAGGCGCCTCAAGAGACAGGACCCTGCGTGCCCGCGACCCCTAACAATGTGCCCGAGCCGAGCCGTACCGCCCCGGCGCTGCTCCGCAATTTCTGCATCATCGCGCACATCGACCACGGCAAGTCCACGCTCGCCGACCGCATGCTCCAGTTGACCGGGGTGGTCGAGCAGCGGCAGATGCGCGCCCAGTACCTCGACCGTATGGACATCGAGCGCGAGCGTGGCATCACGATCAAGTCCCAGGCGGTCCGGCTGCCGTGGGCACCGTCCGAGGATCCGGGCAAGACCCATATCCTCAACATGATCGACACCCCCGGGCACGTGGACTTCACGTACGAGGTGTCCCGGTCGCTCGCCGCCTGCGAGGGGACCGTGCTCCTCGTCGACGCCGCCCAGGGCATCGAGGCGCAGACTCTCGCCAACCTCTACCTGGCGATGGAGAACGACCTCAAGATCATCCCCGTACTCAACAAGATCGACCTGCCGGCCGCGCAGCCGGAGAAGTTCGGCGAGGAGCTCGCCAACCTCATCGGCTGTGATCCCGAGGACGTGCTGAAGGTCTCCGCGAAGACCGGGCTCGGTGTCGAGGCGCTGCTGGACAAGGTGGTCGCCGAGGTCCCCGCCCCGATCGGTGTCGTGGACGCCCCCGCTCGCGCGATGATCTTCGACTCCGTCTATGACTCCTACCGCGGTGTCGTGACGTATGTCCGTGTGATCGACGGGCAACTCAACAAGCGTGAGCGGATCCGGATGATGTCCACCGGCGCGACCCACGAGCTGCTGGAGATCGGGGTCTCGTCCCCCGAGATGACCGCGGCCGACGGTCTGGGCGTCGGTGAGGTGGGCTACATCATCACCGGGGTGAAGGACGTCCGGCAGTCCAAGGTCGGTGACACCATCACCACCCTGCACAAGGGGGCGACCGAGGCGCTCGGAGGGTACAAGGACCCCAAGCCCATGGTCTTCTCCGGGCTGTATCCGCTCGACGGGTCCGACTACCCCGAGCTGCGCGAGGCCCTCGACAAGCTGCAGCTCAACGACGCCGCGCTCGTCTATGAGCCGGAGACCTCCGCCGCGCTCGGCTTCGGGTTCCGTGTCGGGTTCCTCGGGCTGCTGCACCTCGATGTGATCCGTGAGCGGCTCGAGCGCGAGTTCGGGCTCGACCTCATCGCCACCGCGCCGAACGTGGTCTACCGCGTCGACATGGAGGACGGCACCGAGCACATCGTCACCAACCCGAGCGAGTTCCCCGAGGGGAAGATCGACAAGGTCTTCGAGCCGGTCGTGCGGGCGACGATCCTCGCGCCCTCCGAGTTCATCGGCTCGATCATGGAGCTGTGCCAGACCCGGCGCGGCACCCTGCTCGGCATGGACTACCTCTCCGAGGACCGGGTCGAGATCCGTTACACGCTGCCGCTCGCGGAGATCGTCTTCGACTTCTTCGACCAGTTGAAGTCCAAGACCCGCGGCTATGCCTCGCTCGACTACGAGCCCACCGGTGAGCAGGCCTCCAGCCTGGTCAAGGTCGACATCCTGCTGCACGGCGACAAGGTCGACGCCTTCTCGGCGGTCACCCACAAGGACGCGGCGTACGCGTACGGAGTGCGGCTTGTGGCCAAGCTGCGTGAGCTGATCCCGCGGCAGGCCTTCGAGGTGCCGATCCAGGCGGCCATCGGGTCGCGGGTCATCTCCCGCGAGACCATCCGCGCCATCCGCAAGGACGTCCTCGCCAAGTGCTACGGCGGTGACATCTCCCGTAAGCGGAAGCTGCTGGAGAAGCAGAAGGAAGGCAAGAAGCGGATGAAGATGGTGGGCTCTGTGGAGGTTCCGCAGGAGGCCTTCATCGCCGTGCTCTCCAGCGACGAGGACAGCAACTCGGGCAAGGGGAAGAAGTAGCCCTGCGGTACGCCGTTGTTCTCAAGGGCCCGCTGCGCTCCGGCGCGGCGGGCCTCTGCGCAAGCGTCCGGTCGCGCTCTGTAGGAAGTGACAGGCCGCCGACCCTTACGCAGTGGCCTGGTGGGCTTTAGTCTGATCACTGCTCGATAGTTACTCGCGAGTTAAACAACAGCCGCATCATTGAGCCAGCCGCACTGTCGCGGGCCCCGGAGGATGTCGTGAGCGACACACAGACCCTGATCGAGAACCGTCCGCCGTCCGTGGCGGCGCTCTTCCTGGAGCGTGTGGCGGCCACGCCGGACGCAGAGGCCTACCGCTACCCGGTGCCCGCCGCCTCGGGCGAGGGCCCGGACGACTGGAAGTCGCTGAACTGGGCCCAGGCCGCCGAGCGGGTCTTCGCCGTGGCGGCCGGTTTGATCGAACTGGGCGTGCAGCCCGAGCAGCGCGTCGCGCTCGCCTCCTCCACCCGGGTCGAGTGGATCCTCGCCGACCTCGGCATCCTGTGCGCGGGCGCGGCCACCACGACCGTGTACCCGCAGACGAACGCCGAGGAGTCGGCGTTCATCCTCTCGGACTCCGGGAGCAAGATCCTGATCGCGGAGGACGCGGCGCAGCTCGCCAAGGCGGTGGAGAAGCGCGCCGACCTGCCCGAGCTGACACATGTCGTGGTGATCGATCCCGAGGGCGTGGAGAGCAACGACTGGGTTCTCACCCTCGCCGAGCTGGAGACCCGCGGCGCCGCGTACCTGGAGAAGAACCCCGACCTGATCAAGGAGAAGGTCGGCGCGATCACCTCCGGCCAGCTCGCGACGCTGATCTACACCTCCGGGACCACGGGCCGCCCCAAGGGCGTCCGTCTCCCGCAGGACAACTGGTCGTACATGGCGAAGGCCATCGCCGCGACCGGGCTGCTCGGTCCCGACGACGTGCAGTACCTCTGGCTGCCGCTCGCGCATGTCTTCGGCAAGGTGCTCACCTCCGGCCATATCGAGATCGGGCACGTCACCGCCGTCGACGGTCGCGTGGACAAGATCATCGAGAACCTTCCGGCGGTGCAGCCGACGTACATGGCGGCCGTGCCCCGCATCTTCGAGAAGGTCTACAACGGGGTCGCGGCCAAAGCGCGGGCCGGAGGCGGCGCGAAGTACAAGATCTTCCAGTGGGCGGCCGGAGTCGCGCGCGAGTATGCGAAGGCCAGTCAGGACAACTTCCGCCGCACCGGCACCGCCTCCGTGCCCTTCGCGCTCGGCGCCAAGCACAAGGTCGCCGACGCGCTCGTCTACGTCAAGATCCGCGAAGCCTTCGGCGGCAAGCTGCGCGCCTGCGTCTCGGGGAGTGCGGCGCTCGCGCCCGAGATCGGCTACTTCTTCGCCGGCGCCGGCATCCACATCCTGGAGGGGTACGGCCTCACGGAGTCCTCCGCCGCCTCCTTCGTGAACCCCGGCGAGGCCTACCGCACCGGCACCGTCGGCAAGCCGCTGCCCGGCACCGAGGTGCGCATCGCGGACGACGGCGAGGTCCTGCTGCGCGGTCCCGGCATCATGGAGGGCTACCACGGGCTGCCCGAGAAGACCGCCGAGGTCCTTGAGCCCGACGGCTGGTTCCACACCGGTGACATCGGCGAGCTGTCCCCCGACGGCTACCTCAGCATCACCGACCGCAAGAAGGACCTCATCAAGACGTCCGGCGGCAAGTACATTTCGCCGGCCGAGGTCGAGGGTCAGTTCAAGGCCGTGTGCCCGTACGTCTCCAACATCCTCGTGCACGGCGCCGACCGGAACTTCTGCACCGCGCTGATCGCACTCGACGAGCCGTCAATTCTCGTCTGGGCCAAGGAGAACGGCCTGGAGGGCAAGTCGTACGCCGAAGTCGTCGCCGCACCCGCCACGGTCAGCCTCATCGAGGGTTACGTCAAGGAGCTCAACGGGGGACTGCAGCGCTGGCAGACCATCAAGAAGTTCCGGCTGCTGCCCCGTGACCTCGACGTCGAGCACGGTGAGGTCACGCCGAGCCTGAAGCTGAAGCGTCCGGTTGTCGAGCGCGAGTACAAGCACCTGATCGAGGAGATGTACGCGGGGTCGCGCGAGGCGTAGGTCGCCCGAGGGGGCGGGGAGTCACATGCCTCGCCCCCTGCGCATCTCTCGCAACAGCTCCCCCACCTGCCGTATCTGCCGGCGCAATTCGGACGCGTCCTGCAGGCTGCCGGCCGACATGTGCGTCTCGATCTTCTTGAGGCGGCCCGCGAGTTCGTCGAACTGTTCCTGTTCGCGGGCGAGCATGCGTTCCAGCTGCTGGTTCTTGCGGTGGAGGTCGAGGAAGACGGTGACCTTGGCGCGCAGTACCCAAGGGTCGAAGGGCTTCGTGAGGTAGTCGGCGGCTCCGGTCGCGTATCCGCGGAAGGCGTAGCCCGCGTCGGCGTCGGTGCCGGTCAGGAAGATGATGGGGACGTCCTTGGTCTGGTCGAGCCGCTTGATGTTCGCGGCGGTCTCGAAGCCGTCCATGCCCGGCATCCGGATGTCGAGCAGCACGACGGCGAACCGCTGACGCAGCAGGGCCTTCATCGCCTCCTCGCCCGAACGCGCGCGGACCAGCGGCTCGTTGAGAGACCCCAGGACGGCCTCAAGGGCGATCAGGTTGTCCTCCATGTCGTCCACCAGGAGGATGCTGGCGCGCTCGTCGGTTGTTTCCTCAGCGCTCATGGTGACTGTGCCTCACTCAGTCGTCGGCGGGATCGCGGGCTCCCCTGATGTGCTCGGTCCCGGTACAACGGGTACAGCGGTCTCTGTGGCGGCGTCCGGCCGCGGGTCCTCGTTCGCGCGCTCCGGGTTCTCCACGCTCTCCACGCTCTCCGGCACATCCGGCACATCCGGGATGACCGGGGATCCGGTGTCCGCCGTGGTCCGAGGGTCGAGGAGTGCGCAGACGACGGTGAGCAGTTGGTCGACGTCCACCGGTTTGGGTACGTAGTCGTTGGCGCCCTGCGCGATGGACTTGTCGCGGTCTCCCGGCATCGCCTTCGCAGTGAGGGCGACGATGGGCAGGCCCGTCCAGCGGGGGGTGCGGCGGATGGCGGAGATCGTTTCGTAGCCGTCCATCTCCGGCATCATGATGTCCATCAGGACGAGTTCGACGTCGGGGTTGCGCTCCAGCGTCTCGATGCCCTCGCGGCCGTTCTCCGCGTACAGGACGGGCATGCCGACTCGGCCCAGTACATGGGTGAGTGCGAAGACGTTGCGGATGTCGTCGTCCACGATCAGCACCCGCCGCCCCGGCAGGACCTGTCCCGCCCGGCCGGCCTTCCACGCCTCCAGTTTGGTGGGCGTGGGCCAGCTGTCGTCCGTGTCGTGGGTGGTGTACGGCTCGGTGGACAGCTCCGGTACGGGCAGGTCGTGGTCCTCGTGGGCGGGTCCGGTCGCCCCGTGCCCGGGGCTGACGACAGGGACGTACAGCGTGAAGGTGGAACCCTGGCCGGGCTTGCTCTCGGCGACGATCCGGCCGCCGAGCAGTCCGGCGATCTCCCGGCTGATGGACAGGCCGAGGCCCGTGCCGCCGTACTTGCGGTTGGTGGTGCCGTCGGCCTGCTGGAACGCCTCGAAGATCACCGGGAGTTTCTCCGGGGCGATGCCGATGCCGGTGTCGGATACGGCGAAGGCGATCACGTCGTCGCTCTTCTCGCGGGTGTGGACGTGGTCGGGGTCCTTGAGGCGATTGACGCGCAGTTCGACCCGGCCGGTCGCGGTGAACTTGATCGCGTTGGAGAGCAGGTTGCGCAGGACCTGCTGGAGCCGCTGCTCGTCCGACCACACCTCGCGCGGTACGTCCTCACTGACGGACACCTCGAAGGAGAGCCCCCGGTCGAGGGTGAGGGGGCGGAAGGTGGCGTGGACGTAGTCGAGCAGCTTGATGAGGGGGAGCTTCTTGGGGCGTACGTCCATCCGGCCGGCCTCGATCTTCGAGAGGTCGAGGATGTCGTTGATGAGCTGGAGCAGGTCGGAGCCCGATCGGTGGATCGTGGTCGCGAACTGCACCTCCTGGTCGGAGAGATGGCCGTCCGGATTGTCCGACAGCAGGCGGGCGAGGATCAGCAGCGAGTTGAGCGGGGTCCGCAGTTCGTGCGACATGTTCGCCAGGAACTCCGACTTGTACTGCGATGACGTCGCCAAGAGGGCTGCTTTTTCTTCCAGTTCCGCGTTCGAGCGCCGCAACTCCGCCTGCTGCGACTGGAGTTCGTCGGATCGGTCCTGAAGCTGGATGGCGAGGCGCTGGGACTCGCCGAGCAGGGACTCCGTGCGGGAGTTGGCGATGATGGTGTTGATGGCGACGCCGATGGTGTTCACGAACTGGTCGAAGAAGGCCAGGTGGACGTCGGAGAAGCGGGAGAACGAGGCCAGTTCGATCACGCCGAGGAGCTTGTCCTCGAAGAGGATCGGGATGATGACGACGCTCGTGGGGGCGGCCTCCCCCAGACCGCTGTTGATCTTGATGTAGTCCGGCGGGGCCTCCTCCACCAGGATCCGCTTCTTCTCGCGCGCGGCCTGCCGGACCAGCCCGTGCACCGGCATGCCGCCCGTGTCGACGGTCGCGCCCTGTGCCGAGCCGTACCCGGCGATGAAGGCCAGCCCCTTGGCGGGGATGGCGGTCCGCAGGGTCTCCTCCTCCGGGTCGGCCAGGAAGAAGGCGCCGTACTGCGCGTTCACCAGCGGCGTCAGCTCGCGCAGGATCAGGTCGGCGACCTCCATCAGGTCGCGGTGACCCTGCATCAGCGCGGCGAGGCGGGCGAGGTTCGACTCCAGCCAGTCCTTGGCCCGGGTGGTCTCGCGGAGGTTGGCCACCATCAGGTTGATGTTGTCCTTGAGCTCGGTGACCTCGCCCTGGGTCTCCACCGTGATGGAGCGGGACATGTCACCCTGGGCCACCGCGGAGGCCACCTCGGCGATGGCGCGGACCTGCGTGGTCAGGTTCAGCGCCAGCTCGTTCACGTTCGTCGTCAGGCGCTTCCAGGTGCCGTACACACCCTCGACCCTTGCCTGGCCGCCGAGTTGGCCTTCGGAGCCGACCTCGCGGGCGACCCGGGTGACCTCGGAGGAGAAGGAGGAGAGGGTGTCGACCATCGTGTTGATGGTCGTCTTCAGCTCCAGGATCTCCCCGCGGGCGTCCACGTCGATCTTCTTGGAGAGGTCGCCCTGGGCCACGGCGGTGGCGACCTGCGCGATGTTGCGGACCTGGGAAGTCAGGTTGTCGGCCATGTAGTTGACGTTGTCGGTCAGGTCGCGCCAGACACCGGAAACGCCCAGTACCTGGGCGCGACCGCCCAGCCGGCCGTCTGTGCCGACCTCGCGGGCCACCCGGGTGACCTCGTCGGCGAAGGCGCGCAGCTGCTCCACCATCGTGTTGACGGTGTCCTTCAGCTCCAGGATCTCGCCGCGGGCGTCGACGGTGATCTTCTTGGAGAGGTTGCCGTTCGCGACGGCCGTGGTGACCTGGGCGATGTTGCGGACCTGGGAGGTCAGGTTCGAGGCCATGAAGTTGACGTTGTCGGTGAGGTCTTTCCAGACTCCTGACACTCCGCGGACCTGCGCCTGGCCGCCGAGGTTTCCTTCGGTGCCGACCTCGCGGGCGACGCGGGTGACCTCGTCGGCGAAGGCGGAGAGCTGGTCGACCATGGTGTTGATGGTCGACTTGAGCTCCAAGATCTCGCCCTTCGCCTCGACGGTGATCTTCTTGCCGAGGTCGCCCTGGGCCACCGCCGTGGACACCAGGGCGATGTTGCGGACCTGCGAAGTCAGGTTGTCCGCCATGAAGTTGACGTTGTCGGTGAGGTCTTTCCAGACCCCCGACACTCCGCGGACCTGCGCCCTGCCGCCGAGGTTTCCTTCGGTGCCGACCTCGCGGGCGACGCGGGTGACCTCGTCGGCGAAGGCGGAGAGCTGGTCGACCATGGTGTTGATCGTCGACTTCAGCTCCAGGATCTCGCCCTGCGCGTCGACGGTGATCTTCTGGCTCAGGTCGCCGTTGGCCACGGCCGTGGTGACCTGGGCGATGTTGCGGACCTGGGAGGTCAGGTTCGAGGCCATGAAGTTGACGTTGTCGGTGAGGTCCTTCCAGACCCCCGACACGCCGCGCACCTGCGCCCGGCCGCCCAACTGCCCTTCTGTGCCGACCTCGCGGGCGACGCGCGTCACTTCGTCGGCGAAGGCGGAGAGCTGGTCGACCATCGTGTTCACGGTGAGCTTCAGTTCGAGCAGCTCGCCGGTCGCCTCGACGGTCACCGTGCGGGTCAGGTCGCCGCGGGCCACCGCCGTCGTCACCAGGGCGATGTCCCGGACCTGGGCGGTAAGCCGGGCCGCCATGGTGTTGACCGCCTCGGTCACATCACGCCAACTCCCGGACAGTCCCGTCACCTTGGCGCGGCCACCGAGCCGTCCCTCCGTGCCGACCTCGCGCGCGACCCGGGTCACCTCGCCGGTGAACAGGGACAACTGATCCACCATCTTGTTGACGGCCCGCCCCAACCGGCGTAAATCGCCCCGGAGCTGACGGTTGCCGTCGTGCAGGTCGACCCGCTGGGTCAGGTCGCCCCCGGCCACCGCGTCGAGCACCCGTGTCGCGTTCGCCGCGGGCGCGACCAGGGCGTCGAGCAACTGGTTCACGTCGTTTACCCGAGTCGTCCAACTGCCCTGCCCCGGGCTCGCCGAGAGGCGCTCGTCGAGACGGCCGTGCCGCACCAGGTCCCGGCGGACGCGCTGGACCTCGGAGTTGAAATGGGAGCCGCGGTCCATGATCTGGTTGAACAGCGCGCAGAGATCGGCCACCACACCGTCGCCGGTCTCCGGCACCTTGCTGAAGTCACCATCCCGGGCGGCGGTCATCGCGGCGAGCAGCGGGCGCAGCTCCGATGCCCGAATCAGACCGTCGATCCGGCCGTCTTCAAGCACACGCATACCACTCTTCTCAGCCATGGTGGCCCACTTCGGTAACTCGGCGCATATGGGCACGGCCAGTCTGTCACTGTGTCGGCATCGGCTGAGGCCTAATGTCCGAACTGCTCAGGGAGCCGCACCGTGGGGGCCATTCCGACGCAACGGGAGTCCAAGGCGCGTGCGCCCGATGCGCCCGCGCACCCCCGCGCCGGCCACGAATCGGTCGCCCGCACCTCACTGGCGGGCACCCCGCTCGCGCCCGGAGCCGCCCGCGACTTCGTGCGCGCCGCACTCGCCGAGTGGGCCGAACTCGCCCCGCACGGCGCCGGGATGATCGACGACCGGCTCACCGATGACGCCGTCGTGGTCGTCAGCGAACTCGTCACCAACGCCGTTGTGCACGCCGGCACCGACGTTGAGCTGGCATGCGGCCTCGAGAGCACGGACGAGGGTTCGCCGGGCCGGCTGGTCATCGAGGTGTCCGACCACCACGCCGCCCGCCCGATACACGACGACAGCGTCGAACGGCCCTACGGCACACCGGAGTACGGGCGCGGTCTGCGGCTCGTCTCCGCGCTCTCCGACGCCTGGGGGATCACGTACCGCACCGGAATCAAGACCGTCTGGGCACGGCTGCCCGTGGGCGGAAGCGGCCTCGGCACGGGCGGCGAGGTGATCTCGGGCGTCGACAGGATCGTGGAAGTCGGCGAGAGATTAGCGGCGTACGCCGGCGAGCAGGCCCGGGAACGCGAGCCGTGGATGGCCGAAATACGCGACCCCGAGCCGAGGCGCACAGCCCCGCACGACTACGACTGGCTCGACCGCGGCGCCCTCTCCTTCCTCGCCGAGGCCTCCGACCTGCTCGCCGGGCAGCTCGACGAGGACCTTGTCGCCGCGCTTGCCGGACAGCTGATCGTGCCGCGCCTCGCCGACTGGTGCGCGGTGTGGCTGGAGGACGAGGCCACCGACCGCGCGGGCGGTCTCGGCCTCGCCCTGGGGCCGCGCCTGGCCCGTGTCTGGCACAGCAGCGAGAACCGCATCGAGGACCTGCGGCGCGCCTTGGAGAAGGACCCGCCCAGGCTGCCCGACTCGGTGCGCTCCCGGGCCGTGCCCGTGCCCTGGCCGGGGGAGGCGCTGACCTCGGGAGGGGTGCACCGGGGGAGCGGTGGGGCCGACGGCGCGGAGGGGGCGAGTGGGTCCGGTATGAGTGGGTCCGGTGCGAGTGGTCCCGGTGTGAGTGGGGCTGCGCTCGCGTATCGGCTGATCGCGGGTGGGCGGCCGCTGGGCACGCTCGTCCTCGGGAGGGCCGGGGCGGCCGGCTTCCCGGACGAGATCACCGGGCTGGTCGAGGATCTCAGCCGCCGTATCGCCCTCGCCATCGGCGCGGCCCGCCAGTACGCGCGCCAGGCCACCATCAGCCGGGTCCTCCAGCGTGGCCTGCTGCCCGGCGCGGTCGCCGAGATCCCCGGCGTGCGCAGCGCCCTCGTCTACGAGCCGCTCGACAAGGGCGGGCCCAGCGGCGACTTCTACGACCTGTTCCCGGCCGGTGACGGTCGCTGGTGCTTCGTCGTGGGCGACGTACAGGGCAAGGGGCCCGAGGCCGCCGTGGTGATCGGACTGGCCCGGCCCTGGCTGCGGCTGCTGGCCCGCGAGGCGTACGAGGTCTCCGACGTCCTCGACCGCCTCAACAGACTCCTGCTCGACGACGCGACGGAGGCGGCCGACGCGGCGGCCCGCGCGCTCGTGGCGGCGGGCGGACCCGGGCTCGGCACGGACCCCGGACCGCAGACCCGCTTCCTGTCCATGCTGTACGGCGAACTGGTGCCCTTCGACGGCGGAGTGCGCTGCACCCTCGCTTCCGCCGGGCATCCGCTGCCGCTGCTCCTCGGCCCCGCCGGCGACGTACGCGAGGTGGCCTGCCCCCAGACCCTCCTCGGCGTCTTCGAGGACGCGACCTACGTCTCCGAGACCTTCGACCTGTACCCGGGCGACACCCTGCTGTGTGTCACGGACGGCGTGACCGAGCGCCGCAGTGGGCCCCGCCAGTTCGATGACGACGACGGCCTCGCCAGGGCCCTGGCCGGCTGCACCGGCCTGAGCGCCGAACTCGTCGCGGAACGGATCCGCAGGCTGGTCCACGAGTTCGGCGCCAAGGCACCGGAGGACGACATGGCACTGCTGGTGCTCCAGGCGGAATAGCCGCGGCTGGGGGGAACGCGGACCATCGGGCCGTACGGAGTTCCGGCGGGCGTAATACGGAGTTCCGGCGGGCGTACGGGACAGCCGTGCGGAGTTCCGGCGGGCGTACGGGACAATGGAAGGCATGCCTTCCGCACTCCCCGACGGTGAGCCCGTCCCCGACGACGGGGCGCTGCCCGCGCACGCCCTGGCCGGGGCCGCCGACCGCCCCCTCGGGTTCTACCTGCACGTGCCGTACTGCGCGACCCGCTGCGGCTACTGCGACTTCAACACCTACACGGCGACCGAGCTGCGGGGCACCGGAGGCGTACTCGCCTCCCGCGACAACTACGCCGAGACGCTGATCGACGAGGTCCGTCTCGCCCGCAAGGTGCTCGGCGACGACCCGCGTGCCGTCCGTACGGTGTTCGTCGGCGGCGGTACGCCCACCCTCCTGCCCGCCGACGATCTCGTACGGATGCTCGCCTCGATCCGTGCCGAGTTCGGGCTCGCGGACGACGCCGAGATCACCACCGAGGCGAATCCGGAGTCCGTCGACCCCGGGTACCTCGCGACCCTGCGGGCCGGCGGCTTCAACCGGATCTCCTTCGGCATGCAGAGTGCCCGGCAGCACGTCCTGAAGGTGCTGGACCGCACGCACACCCCCGGGCGGCCCGAGGCCTGTGTCGCCGAGGCCCGCGCGGCCGGCTTCGACCATGTGAACCTCGACCTGATCTACGGCACGCCGGGGGAGTCCGACGACGACTGGCGCGCCTCGCTGGAAGCGGCACTCGGGGCCGGGCCCGATCACATCTCCGCGTACGCCCTCATCGTCGAGGAGGGTACGCAGCTCGCGCGGCGGATCCGGCGCGGGGAGGTGCCGATGACGGACGACGACGTCCACGCGGACCGGTATCTGATCGCTGACGAGGCGCTCGCGAGGGCGGGGTTCGACTGGTACGAGGTGTCCAACTGGGCCACCTCCGACGCCGGGCGCTGTCTGCACAACGAGCTGTACTGGCGGGGTGCCGACTGGTGGGGTGCCGGTCCTGGCGCCCACAGCCACGTGGGCGGAGTGCGCTGGTGGAACGTGAAGCATCCGGGGGCGTATGCCGGGGCGCTGGCGGCGGGGAGGTCTCCCGGGGCGGGGCGGGAGCTGCTGTCCGGGGAGGACCGGCGGGTGGAGCGGATTCTTCTTGAGCTGCGGCTTCGGGAGGGATGCCCGTTGTCGCTGCTCCGGCCGGAGGGGCTGTCCGCCTCGCGGCGGGCGCTGTCCGAGGGGCTTCTGGAGAACGGGGCGTACGACGACGGTCGTGCCGTTCTCACGCTGCGGGGGCGGTTGCTGGCGGACGCGGTGGTGCGGGACCTGGTGGACTGAGGTGGGTTTGTTTCGCCCCCTCCGCCCCTACCCGTCCGTTGTTCTTGGGGGCTGCCGCCCCCAGACCCCCGCGTCGCGCTGAACGCGCTCGTCCTCAAACGCCGGACGGGCTGAGCACGCCGCCCCGAGGGTGGGTGGGGGATCGGGATGGCATCACCTCGTCCTCAAACGCCGGACGGGCTGAAAGATCTCCAGCGTCGGACGGGCTATTCCGTCACGAAGTCGATCAACTCCTCCACCCTGCCCAGGAGTTCCGGCTCCAGATCCTTGTAGGAACGTACGTGGGACAGGATGTGCTGCCAGGCCGCGCCGGTGTTCTCGGGCCAGCCCAGGGCGCGGCAGACGCCTGTTTTCCAGTCCTGGCCGTGCGGGACGCGGGGCCAGGCCGTGATGCCCACGGAGGACGGCTTCACGGCCTCCCAGATGTCGATGTACGGGTGGCCGACGACCAGGGCGTGGTCGCTGGTGACCGAGTCGGCGATGCGGGATTCCTTGGTGCCGGGGACCAGGTGGTCGACCAGGACGCCGAGGCGGGCGTCCGGGCCCGGGGCGAAGTCGGCGACGATCGCGGGCAGGTCGTCGATGCCCTCCAGGTACTCGACGACCACGCCCTCGATGCGCAGGTCGTCGCCCCAGACACGTTCGACGAGCTCGGCGTCGTGCCGGCCCTCCACGTAGATCCGCCCGGCCCGCGCCACCCGCGCCCGCGCACCCGGCACCGCGACCGAACCGGAGGCGGTGCGGGAGGGACGTACGGGCGCAGCGGCCGCCGGGCGGACCAGCGTCACCACCTTGCCCTCCAGGAGGAAGCCGCGCGGCTCCAGCGGGAACACCCGGTGCTTGCCGAAGCGGTCCTCCAGCGTCACCGTGCCCGCCTCGCAGCGGATCACCGCGCCGCAGAAGCCGGTGCCGGGCTCCTCGACCACCAGACCGGGGTCCGCGGGGACCTCCGGCACGGGCTTGGGCTTCTTCCACGGCGGGGTCAGGTCCGGAGAGTACTGGCGCATTCGGATGACGATAGGAGAAGCCCGGCCCCCATGTCGTACGGCCTCCTACGACACGCCGAAGCGGGCCGCCAGCGTGTCCCGTTGGGCCCGGACAAACGCCGCATTCACCACCGCTCCGTGGCCGGGAACGTACACCGCGTCCTCACCGCCCAGGTCGAGCAGCCGGTCCAGTGCCGCCGGCCACCCGGAGGGGACGGCGTCGGTGCCCGCCTGGGGTTCGCCGGACTCCTCCACCAGGTCGCCGCAGAAGACGGTCTCGGGCCCCGACGGCGATCCCGGGACCAGGACCGCCAGGTCGTGGGCGGTGTGGCCGGGGCCGACGTTCGCGAGCAGGACCTGGGTGCCGCCGCCCAGGTCCAGGGTCCACTCGCCGGACACCTGGTGCCGGGGGCGGACCAGTAGATCGGCGGCCTCGGCTGCCTCCAGCGGGTCCAGGCCGTTGCGTACGGCGTCCGCGCGCAGTTCCTCACGGCCGTGCGCGAGGACCGTGTCCAGGCCGACCGCCGCGAACACCTCGACCCCGGCGAAGGCGGCCGCGCCGAAAACGTGGTCGAAGTGGGCGTGGGTCAGCGCGAGGTGCGTCACCCGGCGGTCGCTACCGGGTAGCCCCCCGATCCCGGGAGTCGGCCGCGTGCCCTTGTCGGTCGCGTCGAGCAGTCGTCGTGCCTCGGCACGCAACTGCGCGCCCTCCCGCAGGCTCGATCCCGCGTCGATCATCAGGGCGGCCCCCGCGCCGACCACGAGCCCGACCGTGCAGTCCCAGCCCGGCAGCCGCCGCCGTCCGACCCGCGGCGCCACCCTCTCCCACCCCGCCTCTTCCCATGTCACGTTCATGGGCAGACGCTAACGGCGAGCACACTGTCGGCACGACCGCGCGGGGCCCGCCCTTGCCGCGGGCGTACCTCCCCGCCGTACACTGACCGGGGAACGCTGGCACTCGCACGCGCTGAGTGCCAGGGGGAGAGTCCGGGGCGAGTCCGGGAGACCACGGCGACGACATCTGGAGGTGTGCGCGATGCTCAGCGAACGCAGGCTCGAAGTGCTGCGCGCCATCGTCCAGGACTACGTGGGGACGGAGGAGCCGGTCGGTTCCAAGGCCCTCACCGAGCGGCACCGGCTCGGGGTCTCGCCGGCGACGGTCCGCAACGACATGGCCGCCCTGGAGGACGAGGGGTACATCGCCCAGCCGCACACCAGCGCCGGGCGCATCCCCACCGACAAGGGCTACCGGCTCTTCGTCGACAAGCTCGCCGGCGTCAAGCCGATGACCGCGCCCGAGCGGCGGGCCATCCAGAACTTCCTGGACGGCGCCGTCGATCTCGACGATGTGGTGGGGCGGACGGTGCGGCTCCTCGCGCAGCTCACGCGGCAGGTCGCCGTCGTGCAGTACCCGTCCCTCACGCGGTCGACCGTGCGGCACGTCGAGCTGCTGTCGCTGGCTCCGGCCCGCGTCATGCTCGTCCTGATCACGGACACCGGCCGGGTCGAGCAGCGTCTGATCGACTGCCCGGCACCGTTCGGGGAGACGTCGCTCGCGGATCTGCGTGCGCGGCTCAACAGCCGGGTCGCGGGGCGTCGTTTTTCGGACGTTCCGCAACTGGTGCAGGACCTGCCCGACGCCTTCGAGGCGGAGGACCGCGGCACGGTCACGACGGTGCTCTCCACCCTGCTGGAGGCGCTCGTCGAGCAGACCGAGGAGCGGCTGATGATCGGCGGCACCGCCAACCTCACCCGCTTCGGACATGACTTCCCTCTCACCATCCGGCCCGTACTCGAAGCGCTGGAGGAGCAGGTCGTGCTCCTCAAGTTGCTTGGTGAGGCCGGGGATTCGGGCATGACCGTACGGATCGGTCACGAGAACGCCTATGAGGGACTCAACTCCACGTCCGTCGTCTCCGTCGGCTACGGTTCGGGCGACGAAGCAGTAGCGAAACTCGGCGTGGTCGGACCGACCCGCATGGATTACCCCGGCACGATGGGAGCGGTACGAGCGGTGGCACGGTACGTCGGACAGATCCTGGCGGAGTCCTAAGTGGCCACGGACTACTACGCCGTACTCGGCGTGCGCCGCGACGCGTCCCAGGACGAGATCAAGAAGGCGTTCAGGCGGCTCGCGCGCGAGCTGCACCCGGACGTCAATCCTGATCCGAAGACGCAGGAGCGGTTCAAGGAGATCAACGCCGCGTACGAGGTGTTGTCGGACCCGCAGAAGAAGCAGGTCTACGACCTCGGCGGCGACCCGCTGTCCCAGGCGGGCGGCGCGGGCGGCGCCGGTGGCTTCGGTGCCGGCGGCTTCGGGAACTTCTCGGACATCATGGACGCCTTCTTCGGTACGGCGTCACAGCGTGGCCCCCGGTCGCGTACGCGCCGTGGCCAGGACGCCATGATCCGGCTGGAGATCGAGCTCGACGAGGCGGCCTTCGGCACCACGAAGGACATCCAGGTCGACACGGCCGTCGTGTGCGGCACCTGCAACGGT
The DNA here is from genome assembly GCF_042871385.1 of Streptomyces sp. NPDC005808. Classification (NCBI taxonomy): domain Bacteria; kingdom Bacillati; phylum Actinomycetota; class Actinomycetes; order Kitasatosporales; family Streptomycetaceae; genus Streptomyces; species Streptomyces sp. NPDC005808. The sequence goes on from NZ_JBIAIK010000003.1 coordinate 149,445, forward strand.
GAGGGCGCGGCGCCGGGGACCTCGGCGCAGACCTGTGACATGTGCCGCGGTCGCGGTGAGGTGTCGCAGGTCACGCGGTCCTTCCTCGGCCAGGTCATGACCTCGCGGCCCTGCCCGCAGTGCCAGGGCTTCGGGACCGTCGTCCCGACGCCGTGTCCGGAGTGCGCGGGCGACGGCCGCGTGCGGTCGCGTCGCACGCTGACCGTCAAGATCCCGGCCGGTGTCGACAACGGCACCCGGATCCAGCTCGCGGGCGAGGGCGAGGTCGGCCCCGGTGGCGGCCCCGCCGGCGATCTGTACGTCGAGATCCACGAGCTCCCGCACTCCACCTTCCAGCGGCGCGGTGACGACCTGCACTGCACGGTCACCATCCCGATGACCGCGGCGGCCCTCGGCACGAAGGTGCCGCTGGAGACGCTCGACGGCATGGAGGAGATCGACATCCGCCCGGGCACGCAGTCCGGGCAGTCGGTCCCGCTGCACGGGCGCGGTATCACGCACCTGCGGGGCGGCGGCCGCGGTGACCTCATCGTGCACGTCGAGGTGATGACGCCCTCGAAGCTCGACGCCGAGCAGGAGCGTCTGCTGCGTGAGCTGGCCGTGCTGCGTGGCGAGGAGCGGCCCATCGGGCAGTTCCAGCCGGGACAGCAGGGGCTCTTCTCGCGGCTCAAGGACGCGTTCAACGGTCGCTGAGGACCGTCCGCCGGACCTCTGAAGTGGGCCTTCTCGCCCTGGCCCGGACCGGCCGTGGCGAGAGGGTGCGGGTGGCCTATGCCACGCGGATGACTCGATTCGGACTTGTTCGGAGGACGTGACAACATGCCGTCATGTCCTCCGCACTGACCGATCTCTTCCCACATCCGATCGTGCAGGCCCCCATGGCGGGCGGAGTATCCGTTCCGCATCTCGCGGCCGCCGTGTCCGAGGCCGGCGCGCTCGGATTCCTCGCCGCCGGGTACAAGACTGCCGACGGCATGTACCAGGAGATCAAGCAGCTGCGTGGGATCACGAGCCGCCCCTTCGGCGTGAACCTCTTCATGCCGCAGCCCGAGTACGCGGACAAGGCAGCGGTCGAGGTGTACGCCCACCAGCTCGCCGGTGAGGCCGCCTGGTACGAGACCGACCTCGGCGAACCGGACAGCGGCCGCGACGACGGCTACGACGCCAAGCTCGCGGTCCTCCACGACAATCCGGTGCCGGTGGTCTCCTTCCACTTCGGCATCCCCAGCCGTGAAATCCTGGAGTCCCTCGCCAAGGCCGGCACGCTCACCCTGGTGACCGCGACCACGGCCGAGGAAGCACTCGCCGTGCAGCGGGCCGGCGCCGCCGCGGTCGTCGTGCAGGGCGTCGAGGCGGGCGGCCACCAGGGCACCCACCGCGACAACCCGGAGACGGACGGCAGTGGCATCGGACTGCTCTCGCTGATCGCGCAGGTCCGCGAAAGCGTGCAGATACCGATCGTCGCGGCCGGCGGCATCATGCGCGGCAGCCAGATCGCCGCGGTACTCTCGGCGGGCGCGAACGCGGCCCAGCTCGGCACGGCGTTCCTCGCCACCCCCGAGTCCGGCGCGCACGCCGTGCACAAGCAGGCACTGACCAACCCGCTGTTCGCTCGTACTGAGTTGACGCGGGCCTTCACCGGGCGACCGGCGCGCTCACTCGTCAACCGCTTCCTGCGCGAGCACGGCCCGTACGCGCCCGCCGCCTATCCCGAGGTCCACCACCTCACCTCGCCGCTGCGCAAGGCGGCGGCCAAGGCGGGCGACGCGCAGGGCATGGCGCTGTGGGCCGGCCAGGGACACCGGATGGCCCGTGAACTGCCCGCGGCGGAGCTGGTCGAGGTGCTGTGTGCCGAACTCGCGGCTGCGAAGACAGCGTTGTCGCAGTCTCCGGAGAACGGAGCGGGGGGTGCGGTCCGATGACGGCTCCGGTGTTCGTGGTGGAGCAGATGCCCAGCGCCTCCCAGTTCGTGCTCGACGGTCCCGAAGGGCGGCACGCCGTCTCAGTGAAGCGGCTGCGGCCCGGCGAGGACGTCGTGCTCACGGACGGGCGCGGGCGCTGGACGGAAGGCGTGGTGAAGGCGGCCGAAGGCAAGGACCGCCTGGTGGTCATGGACTTGGAGTCCGTCCACGAAGAGCCCCCCGAGTCTCCCCGTATCACCGTCGTGCAAGCCCTGCCCAAGGGTGACCGCGGTGAACTCGCCGTCGAGACCATGACGGAGACCGGCGTCGACGCCATCGTCCCCTGGGCGGCCTCCCGCTGCATCACGCAGTGGAAGGGCGAGCGGGGCGCGAAGGCGCTCGCCAAGTGGCGGGCCACGGCCCGGGAGGCCGGCAAGCAGTCCCGCCGAGTCCGCTTCCCCGAAGTCGCGGACGCCATGACGAGCAGGCAGGTTGCCGCACTTCTCGCCAAATCCGATCTCGCGGCCGTACTGCACGAGAGCGGCGACGAACCCCTCGCCACCGCCGAACTGCCCGCGCAGGGCGAGATCGTGCTCGTGATCGGCCCCGAAGGAGGCGTCTCTCCGGAGGAGTTGGCGCTCTTCACCGAGGCGGGCGCCCGCGCGTACCGCCTGGGGCGCAGCGTGCTGCGCACCTCGACCGCCGGGACCGCGGCGGCGGCGCTGTTGCTCGGCCGTACCGGTCGCTGGGCCTAGGGGGTGCCGTGCCAGGCGTCGCGGACCCGGAGTGACCCAAACGACACCCCCTAGATCACTGGAGATCGCCTTGGAGCTCGCCCAAGTACGTCTGCTCGTCTCCGACTTCCCGGCCTGCTACCGGTTCTACGCCGAGGTCCTCGGCCTCAAGCCGCAGTCGGGCGCGACCGGGGGGCCGTACGAGAAGTTCAGTCCCGTCACCGGCTCGGCGGGCATCGCTCTCCAGGACCGCGCGATGATGGCACAGGTCCTGGGCGAACTGGGCGACTCGGTGGCGGGACACCGCTCGCTGGTGGTGCTGCGGGTGGACGACCTGGACACGTACTGCGAGCAGATCACGGCCCGCGGTGCGACCCTCCTGCACGAACCGGCTCCCATGACCGACCGGATGCGTGCCGCCCACCTCAAGGACCCCGAAGGGAACCTGGTGGAACTGCAGGAGTGGCTGCTGCTGCGCGGCTGACAACTCCGGAGTCGCTGACAACTCCCCAGTCGCTGACAACTCCGGGGACTTCGGGAGCAGTTTCGCCTTTCCGTGCGCCTGGGCGCGCGATCCCTGCGTGTGCGTTCGACTGTGCGGCGCGAGAGTGCCCAAGTGGCCGCATGCGGTCTTCCGCGCCACCCGGGACGGTGGCACGCTGCCGTCCATGGGGGCTTTGAGACGGATTCAGCGACGGGCCGGACAGCGGCGGACAGTGGTGATGACTGGGTTCGCGGCCGTCGCCGTGGGCGGGGTCGTCGCGTGTGACCCGAGCGGGCTGAGCTCCGCCTCCGTGGCGTACACGACCGACCAGACCGTGACGAAGGAGCTCGATCGGCAGAACGCGGATGTCGCGTGGCTCAGCTGCACGGCGTCGTTCGACGGCGGCAACCAGGTCTACACACCCGGGAGGACGCCCTCGCCGACCGAGGACACCGTGGCGGACGTCGACTGCACGGGGGAGACCTCGGACGGGAAGGACATCTCCGTCACGGGCAAGGTCACCCGGGCTGTGGACGGCCGGTGCGTACGCGGTGATCTGACCGCCCGAATCGACGGCAAGCAGTGGTTCCACGTGACCGGTCTCGGCAACTGCGACGCACCCAGCACGCCCGGCAACACCCCGCCCGTCAACAACGAGCCCCAGCAGCCCGGCCCCACCGTCACCGTGACCGTCACCAAAACCATCTGGTGCCAGGGAGACCCGACCTGCTGGCCCCAGGGCAAGTGACCCGTGCCGTGCGGGGAAGCGGAGACGGGGGAGGTAAGGGACAGGTAAGTGATCGAAACCCCTGTCCGGGGCCGTGATCGCTGCCTAAGGTGATCGGGTGACAGAGCCCGTACCCTCCGCGTATCTCCGGTTTCCACATCTGCACGGCGATCTGGTCGCGTTCACCGCCGAGGACGACATCTGGGTCGCCCCGCTGGACGGTGGCGGCCGCGCCTGGCGGGTCAGCGCGGACAACGTTCCGGTGAACCATCCGCGCATCTCCCCGGACGGCACGACCGTCGCCTGGACGTCCACCCGTGACGGCGCCCCCGAGGTGCATGCCGCCTCGCTGGACGGCGGCCCCTCCAAACGGCTGACGTACTGGGGCAGTTCGAAGACCCAGGTACGCGGCTGGACCCCCGACGGCAAGGTCCTCGCGCTCAGTACGCAGGGGCAGGCGAGCCTGCGGCGCAGCTGGGCGCGGGCCGTCCCGCTCGACGGCGGCCCGGCGACCACCCTCCCGTACGGGCCCGTCGGCGACGTCGCCCACGGCGACCCGGGCGTGCTGCTGCTCTCCGCTCCCATGGGGCGCGAGGCCGCCTGGTGGAAGCGGTACCGGGGCGGTACGGCGGGCAAGCTGTGGATCGACCGGGACGGGTCGGGAGAATTCGTACGGCTGCATGAAGAGCTCGACGGGAACATCGAGTACCCCTTGTGGGTGGGGGAGCGGGTCGCGTTCCTGTCCGACCACGAGGGCGTCGGGGCCATCTACTCCTCCCTCTCGGACGGGTCCGACCTGCGGCGGCACACACCGATCGACGGCTTCTACGCCCGGCACGCGGCGAGCGACGGCACCCGCGTCGTGTACGCGTCCGCCGGGGAGTTGTGGCTCCTCGACGACCTGGACGGCACCGAGCCGCGCCGGCTCGACCTGCGGCTCGGCGGACAGCGCGTCGACCTCCAGCCGCACTCCGTCAGCGCGTCCCGCTGGTTCGGGGCCGCCGCGCCCGACCACACCGGACGCGGCAGCGCGATCGCCGTACGCGGCTCCGTCCACTGGGTCACCCACCGCTCGGGCCCGGCCCGCGCACTCGCCGCCGAGCCCGGCGTACGCGCCCGGCTGCCCCGCACCTTCCGGGCGGAGGGCGAGGAGTACGTGGTGTGGGTGACGGACGCCGAGGGCGACGACGCCCTGGAGTTCGCCCCCGCGACGGGGGTCGCACCCGGAGCGACACCCCGCCGGCTCGCCGCCGGACAGCTCGGTCGGGTGCTCGGGCTCGCCATGGCGCCCGACGGCAGCCGCGCCGCCGTCGCCTCGCACGACGGACGCGTCCTGCTCGTCGAGCGGGAGACCGGCGAGGTGCGCGAGGTCGACCGCAGCGAGGACGGCGAGGTCAGCGGCCTCGCCTTCTCACCCGACTCCGCGTGGCTCGCCTGGTCGCACCCCGGTCCGCGCCCGCTGCGCCAGCTCAAGCTCGCCAACACCACCGACCTGTCGGTGACCGAGGCGACCCCGCTGCGCTTCCGCGACTACGCGCCCGCGTTCACCCTCGACGGCAAGCACCTGGGGTTCCTGTCGGCCCGGTCCTTCGACCCGGTCTACGACGAACACGTCTTCGACCTCGCCTTCGTGGGCGGCTCCCGGCCGCACCTCATCACGCTCGCCGCCACCACCCCGTCCCCCTTCGGACCGCAGCGCCACGGCCGCCCCTTCGAAGCGCCGGACAAGGACGAGACACCCGACAGCGAGGGCACCCCCGCGACCCGGATCGACCTCGACGGACTCGCCGACCGGATCGTGCCGTTCCCCGTCGAGGCCGCCCGTTACACCGGGCTCCGCGCGGCCAAGGACGGACTCCTGTGGCTGCGGCACCCGGTTCGCGGCGTGCTCGGCTCCTCCCGCGCCACCCCCGACGACCCGGATCCGAAGACGGAGCTGGAGCGGTACGACCTCGTCCAGCAGCGCATCGAGCACCTCGCCGCCGACGCCGACCACTTCGCCGTCAGCGGTGACGGCAAGCGCGTCCTGCTGTGGACCGACGGCAAGCTCAAGGTCGTCCCCAGTGACCGGCGCGCCTCGCACGACGACGAGAGCGACACGAACATCACCGTCGACCTCTCGCGCGTACGGCAGATCATCGACCCGACCGCCGAATGGCGGCAGATGTACGACGAGACCGGCCGCATCATGCGGGACAACTTCTGGCGGCCCGACCTCGGCGGCATCGACTGGGACGGCATCCTGGAGCGGTACCGGCCGGTCCTCGAACGCGTCGCCACCCACGACGACCTCGTGGACCTCCTGTGGGAGGTGCACGGCGAGCTCGGCACCTCCCACGCGTACGTCATGCCGCGCGGTGGCTGGGGCGGCGGCGACCGTGCGCAAGGGCTGCTCGGGGCCGACATCTCCCGTCACGAGGACGGCAGTTGGCGCATCGACCGAATCCTTCCGTCGGAGATCTCCGACCCCGACGCGCACGCGCCGCTCGCCGCGCCCGGGGTCGCCGTGCGCGCCGGGGACGCGATCGTCGCGGTCGCGGGGCGGCCGGTGGACCCGGTGGCCGGGCCAGGACCGCTGCTCGTGGGCACCGCGGGCAAGCCGGTCGAGCTGACCGTCTCCCCGGCCGGCGGCGGCGATCCGCGCCACGCCGTCGTGGTGCCGGTGTCCGACGAGGAGCCGCTGCGCTACCACGCGTGGGTCGCCGACCGGCGGGCCTACGTCCACGAGCGGTCCGGCGGACGGCTCGGGTATCTGCACGTGCCCGACATGCAGGCGCCCGGCTGGGCCCAGATCCACCGCGACCTGCGCGTCGAGGTGGCCCGTGAGGGACTGGTCGTGGACGTCCGCGAGAACCGCGGCGGCCACACCTCGCAACTGGTCATCGAAAAGCTCGCGCGCCGGATCGTGGGCTGGGACCTGCCGCGCGGCATGCGGCCCAGCAGCTACCCCGAGGACGCGCCCCGCGGGCCCGTCGTCGCCGTCGCCAACGAGTTCTCCGGCTCCGACGGCGACATCGTGAACGCGGCGATCAAGGCGCTGGGCATCGGCCCCGTGGTCGGCACCCGGACGTGGGGCGGAGTCATCGGCATCGACAGCCGCTACCGGCTCGTCGACGGCACCCTCATCACCCAGCCCAAGTACGCCTTCTGGCTGGAGGGTTACGGGTGGGGCGTGGAGAACCACGGCGTCGATCCGGACGTCGAGGTCGTGCAGGCCCCGCAGGACCACGCCGCCGGGCGGGACACCCAACTGGACGAGGCGATCCGGATCGCGCTGGCCGCACTGGCCGAGAACCCGGCGAAGGCTGCGCCCGCTCTGCCGCCGCTTTGACCCCGGCGGGTCGGCCGGTCGGGGGTGGGTGGGCGCTTTGATCCTGGCTGCGGCTGCGGCTGCATCTGCGGGTGGGTTGCGGTGGGAACCCGCCTGCGGCGATCAACAGGGCCGATACGATGCTCGCGTACTGACCGGAGCTGCGTCGAGGAGGCACACGCATGGTGCAGGAGCCAGAGGGGCGCGCCGGTGTCGAGGGAGTGAGCGCGCGGAGGCCCGAAGGGTCGAGCACGGTCGCGCCCTCGACACCGGCTGAGGCGCCCCGGAGGCGAGAAGAGGGCGGTGCGCCGCAGGACGACTGCCTGTTCTGCAAGATCGCCGCGGGGCAGATCCCGGCGGACGTGGTCCGGGAGACCGGGACGACCGTCGCGTTCCGGGACATCAACCCCCAGGCGCCCACCCACGTCCTGGTCATCCCCAAGGTGCACCACCCGGACGCGGCGTCGCTGGCCGCCGCCGAGCCCGGCATCGCCGCGGACCTGCTGCGCGAGGCCGGGCAGGTCGCGGGCGAGGAGAAGCTCGAGAGCTACCGCATCGTGTTCAACACGGGCAGCGGCGCCGGACAGACCGTCTTCCACGCGCACGCCCATGTCATGGGCGGCCGCGGTATGCAGTGGCCGCCGGGGTAACCGACCTTGTCCGTACGTGAATTGGTGGTCCTCGGCACCGCCAGCCAGGTCCCCACCCGCCACCGCAACCACAACGGCTACCTGCTGCGCTGGGACGGCGAGGGGCTGCTGTTCGATCCCGGCGAGGGCACCCAGCGGCAGATGCTGCGTGCCGGGGTCGCGGCCCATGATCTGCACCGGATCTGTGTCACCCACTTCCACGGCGACCACTCGCTCGGGCTCGCCGGGGTGATCCAGCGCATCAACCTCGACCGGGTGCCGCACGAGGTGACCGCCCACTATCCCCTCTCCGGGCAGCGGTTCTTCGACCGCCTGCGGTACGCGACGGCCTACCGCGAGACCGTCGCGCTGACCGAGGCGCCGGTCGACGCCGACGGGGTGCTCGCCGTGAGTGCCTCGTACACGCTGGAGGCCCGTCAGCTCTCTCATCCCGTCGAGTCGTACGGCTACCGGCTCGTCGAGCCCGACGGGCGGCGGATGTTGCCCGAACTCCTTGCCGAGCGAGGCGTCAAGGGACCCGATGTCGGGCGGCTGCAGCGGGAGGGCTCCCTTTCCGGGATCTCCCTCGACGACGTGAGTGAAGTGCGGCGGGGGCAGCGGTTCGCGTTCGTCATGGACACCCGGCTGTGCGACGGCGTGTACGCGCTGGCCGAGGGGTGCGACATGCTTGTCATCGAGTCGACGTTCCTTGACGAGGATCTTCAACTTGCGTCCGATCATGGTCATTTGACGGCTGGTCAGGCAGGGGCTGTCGCGAAGGACGCCGGCGTACGGCATCTCGTGCTCACGCACTTCAGCCAGCGGTACTCCGAGCCGGACGAGTTCGAGCGGCAGGCCCGGGCTGCGGGGTTCGAGGGGGAGCTGACCGTGGCGCACGACTTGGTGCGGGTACCTGTGCCCAAGCGGCGGTGACGGTCGTTCGATTGCCGGTTCCGGAGCGGTGGTGGATCGGCTTTACGATGATTTGATGCCCCTCCCCAAAGCTGAGCTGCACCTCCATATCGAAGGCACCCTCGAACCCGAGCTGGCTTTCGTGCTGGCCGCGCGCAACGGCGTGAGCCTGCCGTACGCGGACACCGAAGAGCTGCGCAAGGCGTATCTCTTCGACGATCTCCAGACGTTCCTGAACCTGTACTACGAGCTCATGGCCGTACTGCGGACGGAACAGGACTTCACCGACCTCGCTGACGCGTATCTCGCACGCGCCGCCGCGCAGGGGGTGCGGCACGCCGAGATCTTCTTCGATCCGCAGGCGCACATCGCGCGGGGCGTCGGCATGGGGACCGTCGTCGAGGGGCTCTCCCGCGCCCTCGCGCGCAGCGAGGACACGCACGGGGTCTCGACGCAGCTGATCATGTGCTTCCTGCGTGACCGGTCCGCCGAGTCGGCGATGGCGACCCTGTCTGCCGCGGAGCCGTACCTCGACCGGATCGTCGGCGTCGGTCTCGACTCCGCCGAGGTCGGGCATCCGCCGGGCAAGTTCCGTGCGGTGTACGAGGCGGCTGCCGCGCTGGGGCTGCGGCGGGTCGCGCACGCGGGTGAGGAGGGGCCCCCGTCGTACATCACCGAGGCGTTGGACGTGCTCGGTGCCGAGCGGATCGACCATGGGCTGCGGTGTATGGAGGACGACGCGCTGGTCGAGCGGCTCGTGCGTGAGCGGGTTCCGTTGACTCTGTGCCCGCTGTCGAACGTGCGGCTGCGCGCCGTGGACGTGCTGGAGGACCATCCGCTGGTCGCGATGATGGACGCGGGGTTGCTGTGCACGGTGAACTCCGACGACCCTGCCTACTTCGGGGGGTACGTCGGAGACACCTTCCACGCGGTGCGCGAGGCGCTGGGGGTCGGTCAGGAGCGGTTGCGTGAGCTGGCCCGCAACTCGTTCGAGGCGTCGTTCCTGGAGCATGACGAGGAGCGGCGGGCTCGGTACGTCGCGGAGGTCGAGGCGTACGAGTTCGAGTAGGCGGGTGCCGGTTCGCCCACCGTGAGTGGGTGGGTCGGGGCGCCGTCTTTCGGGTGCGGGCCCGGGAGAGATGTTCAGCCCGTCCGGCGTTTGAGGACGAGCGCGTTCAGCGCGATGGTGGGGGCGCGGGGGGCTGGGGGCGGCAGTCCCCAGGTACGGGACGGGCAGGGACGGAGGGGGCGAAAGAGGGTTTTTGTCGTCCCGCGGCGGGGTCAGGTCGTGCGGCCGAAGCCGATGGTGGGGATGGCCCGGCGGAGGGGCCAGGGACGGGAGGCTTCGGGGAGCAGGGACTCCAGGAAGGCGTATCGCTGGAGCGCGGCGGGGTCCTGGTCGTCGACGGACTGGACGCGGCGCCACCAGGCGGCGATCTCGGACCAGCCGGGGGCCGACAGGGACCCGCCGAAGTCCTGGACGGAGAGGGCGGCGGTGAGCCCGGCGAAGGCGAGGCGGTCGTCGAGGGGCCAGTCGGCAAGGGTGCCCATGACGAATCCGGCGACGAAGACGTCCCCCGCGCCGGTGGGGTCCAGGGCCTCGACGGCGATGGCGGGCACCTCGGCGCTCTGGCCGGTGCGGCCGTCCACGGCGTACGCACCCTCCGCGCCGAGGGTGACCACGGCGAGCGGCACGTGCTCGGTGAGCGCGTGGGCCGCGGCGCGAGGGGAGGAGGCGCCGGTGTAGCGCATCGCCTCCTCGGCGTTGGGCAGGAACGCCTCGCAATATGTGAGGTCAGGCAGCCCCGCCAGGTCCCAGGCGCCCGTGTCGTCCCAGCCGACGTCCGCGAAGATCCGGGTGCCCTTGCTCGCGGCCTGCGCGATCCAGGGCGCGGGTCTGCCGGGTGTGAGGGCGGCGACGGCGGCACGCGCGCTCGGGGGGCAGTCGGGGGCCGGTTCCTCCGGGGGAGGCTCGTGGCCGTGGGAGACCATCGTGCGCTCCCCCTCGTACGCCATCGACACGGTGACCGGCGAGTGCCAGCCGGGCACGGTGCGGGACGTGGAGAGGTCGATGTGCTCGCCCTGCTCCAGAGCGTCCCAGCAGTACTCCCCGTAGTGGTCGTCCCCGAAGGCCGCCGCCAGCGAGGTCTTCAGGCCGAGCCGGGCCAGCGCCGTCGCCATGTTCGCCACGCCGCCGGGGCTCGACCCCATCCCGCGCGCCCAGGACTCGGTCCCGCGTACCGGGGCGGAGTCGAGCCCGGTGAAGATGATGTCGAGGAACACGGTGCCCGTGAGGTAGATGTCCCAGGGCGGATCCTTGGGCGTGCGCAGCCCGGCGAGCGGGTCGACGTGCGCGTGGCAGTACGGTCGCTCTCCGTTGAATGCGATCACGGTGCGCTCCCTGACGTGGTGCGGATTCACGCCAGTCTGCACCACGCCGTGCGCGGAGGGGCCCTGAGCGCGCCCGTACCGCCAGTCGCATCAGGATCCGGTGGGAGACGTTCTCGCAGGTCCGAGGAGGGTGTGCTCGTCCGTGTCGCGATCACCCCGCCGGTCGGCGGCGCGTCCGGATCCGGCCGTTACCAGCGGGGCACCGCCGGTGTGACCCACTCCGGGTCGGCGATCCGCATCGCGGCCGCGTCGTCGCGGTCGCGCAGCGTACCGTCGTCGTCGAGCCACCGCTGGTGCAGGAACCGCAGCTTGTCGTGGTCGAGTTCGACGCCGAGGCCGGGCGCGTCGGAGACCTCGACCGAGCCGTTCTCGAAGGTGAGGCGCTGCGTCAGTACATCCTCGGACTGCCAGGGGTAGTGCGAGTCGCAGGCGTGGTGGAGGTCGGGGACCGTTGCGGCTACATGGGTCATCGCGGCGAGGCTGATCCCCAGGTGGGTGTTGGAGTGCATGGACACGCTCACGCCGAACGTGCGGCAGATGGCGGCCAGTTCACGCGTGTTGCGCAGCCCGCCCCAGTAGTGGTGGTCGGACAGGACGACCTGCACGGCCCCCTTCGTGAAGGCTTCCTGGATCTCCGCGAAGGTCGTCACACACATGTTGGTGGCGAGGGGGACGGAAGTGTGCGCCGCCACCTCAGCCATGGCGGGTGTGCCGAGCGCCGGGTCCTCCAGGTATTCGAGTACGTCACCCAGTTCCTCGGCGACCTTCAGTGAAGTCTCCACGGACCAGGCACCGTTGGGGTCCAGGCGGAGCGGGTGTCCGGGAAAGGCCTCGGCGAGGGCCCGCACGGCGGCGATCTCCTCGGCGGGCGGGAAGACACCGCCCTTGAGCTTGAACGAGGTGAACCCGTACCGCTCGGTGAACTTCCGCGCCTGCTCGACGACTCCCGCCGGGTCGACGGCCGCACCCCAGTCGTCCTTCTCGCTCGCGACCCCCGCGGGGTGCTCGGCCCACTTGTAGAAGAGGTAGGCGCTGTACTCCACGGCGTCCCGGACCTTGCCGCCGAGCAGCGCGTGCACCGGCAGCCCGAGCGACTTGCCGAGCGCGTCCAGGCAGGCCACCTCGAAGCCGGAGACCACGGACAGGCGCAGTTTGTCGGCGCTCTGGACGCCGCGCAGCCCGCCGACGTCGATCTGGTGGTCGACCCGCCCCTGGTCGACGGCCACCTCGTCGGCGACGGTGAACAGCCCGTTCAGGTCGGAGACTTGGCGGCCCACCAGTTTCCCGGCGAAGGGGCGGGCGAGTTCCAGGTACTTGCTGTCGCCGTAGGTCTCGCCGACACCCGTCACGCCGTCCGCCGTGACGACCTCCACGATCAGCCGGGGGGTGTACGGCTGGTGCACGCCCTGCGTGTTGAGCAGCGGCGGGTCGGCTACCAGGATGGGCGTCAGCCGGACGTCTGTGATGGTGAGGTCGTGGGTCACAGAGCGGCTCCTGCGGAGGCAGCGGGGGTGGGGACGAGGGCCAGTCCGGTGGCGAGCAGCTTCTCCAGGTCGGCCAGGTCTGCCGACGACGGGTCGGTGAGCGGGGCGCGGACCGGGCCCACCGGACGGCCGCGCAGTCGGGCGGCCGCCTTCACCAGTGAGACGGCGTATCCCGTCCGGCGGTCGCGGAGTTCCACGAAGGGGATGTAGAAGTCGCGCAGCAGCCGGTTCATGGCGTCGTCGTCACCGTCCCGGTGAGCCGCGAAGAACGCGTCGGCGATCTCGGGCGCGAACGCGTGCACGGCCGACGAGTACGCAGGCACGCCGACGGCGGCGTACGCGCGGGCCTGGATCTCCGCGGTGGCCGCCCCGTTGAAGAACAGGAACCCCTCGGGTGCGGAGAGCGTGATGCGCTGCAGCCGGTCGAGGTCGCTGTGGCCGTCCTTGAGCCCGATGACGCCGGGGACGCCGGTGAGGCGCTTCAACGACTCGACGCTGAAGGCGACCTGGCCGCGCTGGTAGACGATGAGCGGCAGCCGGGTACGTACGGCGATCTGCTCCACCTGCGCGACGAGGCCCTCCTGCGGTGCCGCGACAAGGTAGTGCGGCAGGACGAGCAGCGCGTCGGCGCCGGCCTCCTCCGCGATGCGCGCGAACCGGGCGGCCTGGGCCCAGCCGTACCCGATCCCCGCGACGACGGGCACGCGTCCCGCCGCCACCTCGACCGTCGCGGTGACGACCTCCCGGTACTCGTCCTCGTCCAGCGAGAAGAACTCGCCGGTGCCGCAGGCCGGGAAGACCGCGCCGGGACCGGCGTCGATCTGCGCCGCCACATGCGTCCGGAAGCCGTCGAGGTCCAGGGAGCCGTCGCGGTGGAAGCTGGTGAGCGGGAACGACAGCACACCGCGTGCCATCCCGTCGCGCAGCCGCTCCACGACGGCCTCTCTCTGCAAGTCCGGGGTCATCCGGGCCACCATCTCCGTATGTAGATGTTGTCTACGTATGAAGATGGAGATTAGGTACGCGAACCAGTGCCGTCAATGGTTCCGGCCCACACGCTTACGATCTGCACATGCCCGAACCCACTGACGAGCGCGGAGTACGCGAGGTGAAGTCCGCCGCGCGCACGGTCGGGTTGCTGGAACTACTGGCCCAGCGCGGCGACCGCCCGGCGCGTCTTCAGGAGCTCGCGGACGCACTCGGGGTGCCCCGCAGCTCGATGTACGCGCTGCTCCAGACCCTGATCGGCCGGGGCTGGGTGCGCACCGACGTCACCGGCTCGCTGTACGGAATCGGGATCCACGCCCTGCTGACGGGCACCAGCTACCTGGACTCGGACCCGCGCGTGCGCGCCGTACGCCCCTACCTCGACGAGGCCTCGCAGGCACTCGGCGAGACGATCCACATGGGACGCCTCGACGGCACGGACGTCGCCTACCTCGCCACCCGCGAATCGCACGAGTACCTGCGCACCATCAGCCGGGTCGGCCGCCGGCTCCCCGCCCATGTGGGCGCCCTGGGCAAGGCCCTGCTGGCCGAACGCCCCGACGAAGACCTGCCCGAGGGCCCCTACGCCCCCGCCACCCCGCACACCCACATCCACCGTGACGCCCTGGCGGCGGACCTCGCCGGTACCCGCGCCCGTGGCTACTCGATCGACCGGGAGGAGGGCGTCCTCGGCATCGTCGGCTTCGGCTTCGCGCTGCGGTACGACGTCCCCGCCCAGGACGCCATCAGCTGCTCGGTCCCCGTCGTCCGGCTGAACCCCGCCCACGAGGACCGGATCATCACGGTCATGCGCGAGATCCGGGCCAAGATCGAGGCGGCGGCTCCCGGCGGGGGAGCGGGCGCCCCGCACTGGCGCTGACGACGACGCCGCCGCACGTCACGGCGAAAACTCCTACGGACTTGTCAGTGCGGAGTCGTACTCTTGGAATCGCAAGGCTGCCCCCGTGGCAAGCGTGCCGATCGAGGAGGAAAAGCAGGCCTAAGAGCCGGCCCATGACTCATACACCCACAGCACAGACCCCCACACAGGGGCAGGCACGAGCGCGTTTCACGGTCCCCGCGAGCCACCCCATGGTCACCGTGCTGGGATCCGGCGACGCCCTCCTGCGAGTGATCGAGAAGGCCTTCCCGGCGGCCGACATCCATGTCCGGGGCAATGAGATCAACGCGGTCGGCGACGCCGGTGAAGTCGCCCTCGTCCAGCGCCTGTTCGACGAGATGATGCTGGTGCTCCGCACCGGGCAACCGATGACGGAGGACGCCGTGGAACGCTCGATCGCGATGCTCAGAGCCAGCGAGAACGGCGAGGGCGACGGCCCGGAGACCCCGGCCGATGTCCTCACGCAGAACATCCTGTCCTCGCGCGGCCGCACCATCCGCCCCAAGACGCTCAACCAGAAGCGCTACGTCGACGCCATCGACAAGAACACGATCGTGTTCGGCATCGGCCCCGCCGGTACCGGCAAGACGTATCTCGCCATGGCCAAGGCCGTCCAGGCGCTCCAGGCCAAGCAGGTCAGCCGGATCATCCTCACCCGCCCCGCGGTGGAGGCGGGCGAGCGCCTCGGATTCCTCCCGGGCACGCTCTACGACAAGATCGACCCCTACCTGCGCCCCCTGTACGACGCGCTGCACGACATGCTCGACCCCGACTCGATCCCGCGCCTGATGGCGGCGGGGACGATCGAGGTCGCGCCGCTGGCTTATATGCGCGGAAGAACCCTCAATGATGCTTTTATCATCCTGGACGAGGCCCAGAACACGAGCCCCGAGCAGATGAAGATGTTCCTTACCCGGCTCGGGTTCGAGTCGAAGATCGTGATCACCGGTGACGTGACGCAGGTCGACCTGCCGAGCGGCACGAAGTCCGGGCTCCGGCAGGTCCAGGACATCCTGGAGGGTCTCCCGGAGGTGCACTTCTCGCGGCTCACGTCGAGCGATGTCGTACGGCACAAGCTGGTCGGCCGTATCGTCGACGCGTACGAGAAGTACGACAGCGAGCACGGCACCGAGAACGGCACGCAAAAGGGCCGCGCTCACAGAGGGAAGTAGACACCACAGCGCCATGTCGATCGACGTCAACAACGAGTCCGGAACCGAGGTCGACGAGCAGGCGATCCTCGACATCGCCCGCTACGCGCTCGCGCGGATGCGCATCCACCCGCTCTCCGAGCTCTCGGTGATCGTCGTGGACGCCGACGCCATGGAGCAGCTCCACATCCAGTGGATGGACCTGCCGGGGGCGACGGACGTCATGTCGTTCCCCATGGACGAGCTGCGGCCGCCGTCCAAGGACGACGACGAACCGCCGCAGGGTCTGCTCGGTGACATCGTGCTCTGCCCGGAGGTCGCCGAGCGGCAGGGCAAGGAAGCCGAGACGCAGCACTCCATGGACGAGGAGCTCCAGCTCCTGACCGTCCACGGAGTGCTGCACCTGCTCGGGTACGACCATGAGGAGGCCGACGAGAAGGCCGAGATGTTCGGTCTCCAGGCGGCCATCGTGGACGGCTGGCGCGCGGACAAGGGCATGTCGGGTCCCTCGCCGGCCCCCACCGTGTCATGAGTCCCCAACTCGTCGCCGGCGCCATCCTGTTGGTCGTCGTCGCCTGGCTCGCCGCCTGCGCGGAGGCGGGCCTCGCGCGCGTCTCCAGCTTCCGCGCGGAGGAGGCCGTACGGTCCGGGCGGCGCGGCAGCGCGAAGCTCGCCCGGATCGCCGCCGATCCGACGCGCTATCTGAACGTCGCGCTGCTGGTGCGCGTCGCCTGCGAGATGGCCGCCGCCGCGCTCGTCACGTACGCGTGCCTCCAGCAGTTCGACGCGACCTGGGAGGCCCTGACGGTCGCCATCGGCGTGATGGTCCTCGTCTCGTACGTCGCGGTCGGCGTCTCGCCCCGCACCATCGGCCGCCAGCACCCGCTGAACACGGCGACGGCGGCGGCGTACGTGCTGCTTCCGCTTGCGCGGATCATGGGCCCGATCCCGTCGCTGCTCATCCTCATCGGCAACGCGCTCACGCCCGGCAAGGGCTTTAGGCGCGGCCCGTTCGCCTCCGAGGCCGAGCTGCGCGCGCTGGTCGACCTCGCGGAGAAGGAGTCCCTCATCGAGGACGAGGAGCGCCGCATGGTGCACTCCGTCTTCGAGCTCGGCGACACCCTCGTACGGGAAGTGATGGTGCCGCGGACGGACCTCGTCGTCATCGAGCGGTACAAGACCATCCGGCAGGCGCTCACCCTGGCGCTGCGCTCCGGTTTCTCGCGCATTCCCGTCACCGGGGAGAGCGAGGACGACATCGTCGGGATGGTGTATCTGAAGGACCTCGTCCGCAAGACGCACATCAGCCGCGACGCCGAGAGCGAGCTGGTGTCGACGGCCATGCGGCCCGCCACCTTCGTGCCCGACACCAAGAACGCGGGCGACCTGCTGCGCGAGATGCAGCAGGAGCGCAACCACGTCGCCGTCGTCATCGACGAGTACGGCGGCACGGCCGGCATCGTCACCATCGAGGACATCCTTGAGGAGATCGTCGGCGAGATCACCGACGAGTACGACCGTGAGCTGCCGCCGGTCCAGGAGCTCGGCGACGACCGCTACCGCGTCACCGCCCGCCTCGACATCGGCGACCTCGGCGAGCTGTACGGCTTCGAGGCGTACGACGACGAGGACGTGGAGACGGTCGGCGGGCTGCTCGCGAAAGCCCTCGGGCGCGTTCCGATCGCCGGGGCGTCGGCAGTGGTCGAGCTGCCCGACGGGCGGGAGCTGCGGCTGACGGCGGAGGCCGCGGCCGGCCGCCGGAACAAGATCGTCACGGTGCTGGTCGAGCCGGTGGACCCGGCGGATCCCGCCGAGGAGGAGAAGCCGGAGTGACTCCGCAACGGCTGCGCGCCTTCTGTCTGTCCTTCAACGCGAGCGTCGAGGACTTCCCGTTCAATCCGGACACCTCGGTCTTCAAGGTGTTGGGGAAGCTGTTCGCGCTGACGAACCTGGGGGCGCGGCCGTTGACCGTCAATCTCAAGTGCGATCCGGACGACGCGGTCCGGCTGCGCGGGGAGTATCCGGGGCTGATCGTCCCCGGCTGGCACATGAACAAGCGGCACTGGAACACGGTGACGGTGGACGGCGAACTCCCGGACCGACTGGTCCGGGAGCTCATCGAGGACTCGTACGACCTGGTCGTCGCCGGTCTACCGAAGGCCGAGCGCCTCCGCCTCGACCGCCCCTGAGGTACGCGGCCGGCGCAGCCCCGTCGCCACCAGCACGGCCGCCACCAGCACGATCGCGGTGTCCAGGTACAGCACCGTGTGGACGCCGGACAGGAGGTCGGTGGAGGTGGTGGCCAGGACGCCGAGGAGCGGGATGCCGAGGGTGAGGCCTACCTGCTGGGTGGAGGTCACCAGGCCGGTGGCCAGGCCCTGTTCCTCGTCGGGGACGCCCGAGGTGACGGTCAGGCCGTACGAGATGATCGCGCCGAGGTGGCACATGCTGGCCAGCGAGACCGCCCCGGTGGCCAGCCAGACCGACCAGCCGCCCGCGCCGAGGCCGAGCAGCGCGCCGGTGAGGACACCCTGGCCCGCCAGCGAGCCCACCAGCGTACGGCGGGCGCCGTAGCGGCCGATGACCTTCGGGGCGTACATCCCGGCGACCACCGACAGGATGCCCTGCACGCCGAAGACCAGGCCCGTCTCGAACGCCGAGAGCCCCAGGGTCTCCTGTAGATACAGGGTCAGCACGAAGACCACCGTCGACATCATCGAGAACGTGACCAGGCCGCCCAGGTTGCCCCACGCCACCGTGCGGCGACGGAGCATGGGCAGGCTGACCAGCGGAGCCGCGGCGCGCGACTCGACGTAGACGAAGGCGGCGAGCAGCGCGACGCCCGCGACGAGGGCCGTGATGACGTCGGCGCCGCCGAAGCCGCGCTCGGCCGCCGTGGAGAGCGAGTAGATCAGGGCCAGCAGGCCGCCGGTGACGGTGACGGCACCCGGGATGTCCAGGCGCGGCCGGTCCGGCGTGCGGGACTCCGGCAGCAGGCCGGGCGCCAGCGGCAGCACGATCAGCGCGAAGACCGTGAGCAGGCCCATCGTGGAGCGCCAGCTCAGTACGTCGGTCAGGACGCCGCCCGCCACCATGCCGACCGTGAAGCCGAGCGAGAGGAGCGTGCCGGAGATGCCCAGGGCGCGGTCGCGCGCCGGGCCCTCCGGGAACGTCGTCGTCAGCAGCGACATGCCCGTCGGCACGATCGCCGCCGCGCCAAGACCTTGCAGCGCCCGCGCGGTCAGGAAGGACGCCGGGTCCCAGGCGACGGTCGCGAGCAGCGAGGCCGATCCGAACAGGGCGAGGCCGGTCAGGAACAGCCTGCGGCGCCCGTACAGATCGCCGATGCGGCCGAAAAGGAGCAGGAATCCGCCTGACGGCAGCGCGAAGGCGGTGACCGCCCACTGCAGGGCGGACTGGCTCATGCCCAGGTCCGCACCGAGCGCGGGCAGCGCCACGTTCAGCACGGAGAAGTCGAGCGCGACCATGAACTGGGCCGCGCAGAGGACGAAGAGGACAAGCTTGTCGCGGGTCGACAGGCGGGTGTCGCGAGCAGGCTGCTGCGGGTTTTTTACGGGACTTGAGGTGGTGTCGGTCGGCATGGGCCAGAGCTTCCCGCGGCCGGAATAACCGTGGGGAGCGGGAACTTATGCTGGTGGTCGCACCACCAGTCGCCAGTAGGGGGATTCGTACGTGGCTGAAGACGCGGCACTCAAGACGCACCGGCTGAGTGAGTTGCGCGAGTTCCTGATGAGCCGCCGTGCGCGGGTCACCCCGGCCGAGGCGGGTCTGCCGGACGGCGGGGCCCGGCGCCGTACGCCCGGCCTGCGCCGCGAGGAGGTGGCCGTGCTCGCGGGTGTCGGCGCGTCCTGGTACCAGTGGCTGGAGCAGGGGCGGGACATCTCCGTCTCGCCGCAGGTCCTCGACGCGGTGTCCCGGGTGTTGCGGCTGAGCAACGCCGAGCGGCGCCATCTGTACGTGCTCGCCGGGCTGAACCCGCCCGCGCCCGAAGTGGCCCCCGAGGTGCGGGACATGCGCGACGGGCTGCGGCGGCTGATCGACACGTGGATGCCGTATCCGGCGCACATCATGGACCAGTACTACAACTGCGTGATGTACAACGACGCCGCCGCTGTGGTCCTCGGCATGCGCCCCGAGAACACCCAGAACTGCATCGTCGACTTCTTCACCGACTCGCTCTACCGGGGGCGTTCCCGCACCTGGGAGCGGAATGCTCACACGGTGGTCGCCCAGTTCCGCGCCTCCTGTGCCGCCGCCCCCGACGACGAGGGGTTCCAGGAACTGCTGGCCCGGCTGCAGGCGGCCAGTGCCGAGTTCGTCGCGCTGTGGGAGCGGCGGGACATCCAGGACGCGGGGCAGATCCGCAAGGAACTCGACCATCCGGTGGTCGGGCTGCTCGCCGTCGAGTCCACCGCGATGAAGGTGCCCGCGCGGCCTGATCTCACCGTCGTCCTGCACACACCGCTGCCGGAGGAGAACACCGCGGCGAAGCTGGAGTGGCTGTCCTCACCGGAGGGGCGGCGGGGGTCGATGTACCCGGTGGCGGGCTAGGGCCTGTCGTCGCGGGGCAGGCGGGAATTTGGCGACAGGGCTTAGGTCCTCTTGGAACTGCCGGACAAGCCCCGGCAGGCAGCTGCATGGGACCGGTGGTCGGGGGCTCGATAAGCTCCGTCCATGACCGAGAACTCCGCCCTCGATCCCGAGGACCGCAAGATCGTCACCCTCGCCCGCTCGGCTCGGGCCCGCAACGGAGTGCCCGAGGGGGCGGCCGTGCGGGACGAGACGGGGCGTACGTATGTCGCCGGGAGCGTGGAACTGCCCTCGTTGCGGCTGAGCGCGCTGCGGACGGCCGTGGCCATGGCTGTGGCGTCGGGGGCGAAGTCGTTGGAGGCGGCGGCGGTGGTGACCGAGGCGGAGTCGGCGGCCGCGGAGGATCTGGCGGCCGTACGGGATCTCGGCGGGGCCGGGACGCCGGTGCTGGTGGCCGGGCTTGACGGGGTTGTGCGGGTGAGGGTTGCGGCGGGCTGAGAATCAGTCCCTCCAGGGGGCGAAAAAGAGACTTACCCGGGGTAACTTCGGCCACTTTTGCTGACCCCTGGAGCAAATCCAGGGGAGTCCCTTGCGCTGCCCAGCCGCTCGCGCCTCAATGGAACCGCTAGTTCCAACGGGCCGTCAGATACGTTGTGCCGCTCGCGGATCGACCCCCGCACTCATCAACTCCACACCCTCACCGGCGTACCGGTGACGCGTCCGTGTGCCCGGCGCAAAACGGCACCGTCCCACCATCCCCACATGGCAATTCCCGTACAAGGGAAGGGAATCCGATGACACGCATGCGACTCGGAAGTGCCGCGGCGATAGCCGCCGGCACCCTCGCCGCGACCGGTCTGGCCTTCGCGCCGACCGCCGCGGCCGTCACCCCACAGACGGCCACCATCGCCGCGACCTGCAGTATCGGCGGCAGCGGTGCGGCCACTCTCACGGCCACACAGACCGGCACGTCGGCGACAGTCACCCTCAGCTCCACCGAGATCACCACCCCGCTCGCCGTGGCCCAGGACTCGGCCAGCTCCACGCTGACCCTGGTGAAGGCGAGCGGCGGCACCACCGTCTTCACCGGCACGAAGAACCCCGCCATCCCGGCGGGCGGCGGGGTCACGGTGGGCCCCCTGGACGGCACGGTCGCCTCCGGTGACAGCCTGGAGGCGTACGGAGGCTCCCTGCAGATCGTGGTCTTCGGGATCACCATCTCCTGCACGGCGGGCGGGCCGCAGTCCCCGGGGCCGTTCGTGTTCGAGTAGGACCAAGGAGTTACGAGTAACCGAGTAGCCGAGTAACCCCACGTGCGCGAAAGACCGGTGCCGCCCGCGCGCAGCGGCACCGGTCTTGGTGCGTCCAGAGGTGTCGGGGGACGCCTCAGAGCGCGTCGGGGCCGCGCTCGTCCGTCCGTACCCGCACCACCGTCTCCACCGGAACCACCCAAACCTTGCCGTCGCCGATCTTCCCGGTCCGCGCGGCCTGCACGACCGCGTCGAGGACCGCCTCGGAGTCGGCGTCGTCGACGACGACCTCGATACGGATCTTGGGGACGAGGTCGACCTGGTACTCGGCGCCGCGGTACACCTCGGTGTGGCCGCGCTGGCGCCCGTATCCGCTGGCCTCAGTGACGGTCAGACCGTGCACGCCGAGTTCCTGGAGAGCGGTCTTGACCTCGTCGAGGCGGTACGGCTTGACGATCGCGGTGATGAGCTTCATGCCTGGCCTTGACCTTCTGGGCGGTGGGGCGGGGAGAGATGGCGAGACCGGGGCGCCGTGGCCCGGGACCTCGTGATCGTAGGCCGTCCCGGGCGTGCGCCGTAAGGTCCGGGCGGGTGTGCTCGTGGTGGGCGTGGGGCTTTCCGGAGCCGCACGGCGGTGTCCCTGACCGTCGCCGCTTGCGACTGTCGTACGGCGGGGCTCCGATGATCAGGGACAATGGGCGCCATGAGTGTTCGTACCGAGTCATCCGAGCCGTCCGAGGCCATCCACCGCGCCGGCTTCGCCTGCTTCGTGGGCCGCCCCAACGCGGGCAAGTCCACGCTCACGAATGCTCTGGTCGGCCAGAAGGTGGCGATCACCGCGAACCAGCCGCAGACGACGCGGCACACGGTGCGGGGCATCGTGCACCGGGCCGACGCGCAGCTGATCCTGGTGGACACCCCCGGGCTCCACAAGCCGCGCACGCTGCTCGGTGAGCGGTTGAACGACATCGTGCGGACCACCTGGGCCGAGGTCGACGTCATCGGCTTCTGCCTGCCGGCGAACGAGAAGCTCGGCCCCGGTGACCGGTTCATCGCGAAGGAACTGGCGTCCATCAAGAAGACGCCGAAGATCGCGATCGTCACGAAGACCGACCTGGTGGACGGCAAGACGCTCGCCGAACAGCTCATCGCCATCGACCAGCTCGGTACGGAGCTCGGGTTCGAGTGGGCGGAGATCGTGCCGGTGTCGGCGGTCGCGGACGAGCAGGTGGGTCTGCTGGCCGACCTGATCGTGCCGCTCCTTCCGGAGGGGCCGGCGCTGTATCCGGAGGGTGACCTCACCGACGAGCCCGAGCAGGTCATGGTCGCGGAGCTGATCCGTGAGGCCGCGCTCGAAGGCGTGCGGGACGAGCTGCCGCACTCCATCGCCGTCGTGGTGGAGGAGATGCTGCCGCGCGAGGACCGGCCCGCCGACAAGCCGCTCCTCGACATCCACGCCTTCGTCTACATCGAGCGGCCCAGCCAGAAGGGCATCATCATCGGCCCCAAGGGCAAGCGGCTGAAGGAAGTCGGCATCAAGTCCCGCAAGCAGATCGAGGCGCTCCTCGGCACGCCGGTCTTCCTCGACCTCCATGTGAAGGTCGCCAAGGACTGGCAACGGGACCCTCGCCAGCTGCGAAAGCTGGGGTTCTGAGGGGAGGGTTCTCGCCCCCTCCGCCCCTGCCCGTCCCTTGTTCCTGGGGCTCCGCCCCAGACCCCGTTCCTCGAACGCCGGACGGGCTGAACTGCTCAGCCCGTCCGGCGTTCGAGGACGAGGCCGTCCAGGCCGAGAGCGGGGGGCTGGGGACGGCAGCGATCCCGCGCTGCCGACACCGCCCGTGCGGTCCCCCCGAAACCGGCCCAGGGTGCCGTTACTTCTGGGCCCGCAGCGCGTCGCGCAGCCACGCGTACGACGCCTTCGGCGTCCGCTTCAGCGTCTGGTAGTCGACATGGACGAGGCCGAAGCGGCGCGTGTACCCCTCCGCCCACTCGAAGTTGTCGAGGAGCGACCACACGAAGTAGCCGCGAACGTCGACGCCCGCCTCCAACGCCCGGTGCAGCGCCCGCACATGACCGTCCAGGAACGTGATCCGCTCCTGGTCGTCGATGCCCTCGTAACTGCAGCCGTTCTCGGTGATGACCACGGGCGGCAGCCGGTCGCCGTAGCGCTCGTGGAAGCCGGTGAGCAGCTCGGTCAGCGCCTCGGGAACCACCGGCCAGCCGAAGTCCGTGACCGGGTAGCCCGCCAGTTCACGTACGGAGAAGGGGAGTTCGGCGGGCAGCGTCAGTCCGCCGAACGCGATCTCCGCGCCCTCCGGGGCGCCCACCTTGGTCGGCTGGTAGTAGTTGATGCCGTACCAGTCCAGCGGCTCCGAGATGATCTTCAGGTCGGACTCGATGTCGCCGGGGAGCAGGTCGGCGATGCCGTCCGGGTACCGGCCCAGCAGGAGCGGGTCGGCGAACAGGCGGTTGAGGAGCAGGTCGTAGAAGTCGGCGGCCTGCACGTCCTCCGTGCTGTCCGACGCGGCCCAGGTCGGTCCGTGCGAGTTGGCGATCCCGATGTCGGTGACTCCGGCCGCGCGCAGGGCCCGTACGGCCAGACCGTGGCCCAGAAGTTGGTGGTGGGCCACCGGGAGGGCGTCGAAGAGCAGCTTTTTGCCGGGTGCGTGTGCGCCCAGCGCGTGGCCCAGCAGGGTGTGTTCGGCGGGTTCGTTGAGAGTGATCCACTTCGTGACGCGGTCGCTGAGACGGGCGGCGACGACGGCCGCGTACTCGGCGAAACGCTCCGCTGTCGAGCGGTCCAGCCAGTCGAGGTCGGCGGGCAGGTCCCAGTGGAAGAGGGTCGGCACCGGACGTACGCCGGCCGCGCAGAGTTCGTCGACCAGACGGTCGTAGAAGTCCAGGCCGCCGGGGGAGTTCACCCGGGGCCAGGAGATGGAGAAGCGGTACGCGTCCACGCCGAGGTTGCGCAGGAGCGTGACGTCCTCGCGGTAGCGGTGGTAGTGGTCGCAGGCCACCTCGGCGGTGGAGCCGTCCTTCACGTGGCCCGGTTCCGCGGTGAAGGTGTCCCATACCGAGGGGGCGCGTTCGTCGGTGGCCCCCTCGATCTGGTGGGCCGAGGTGGATACGCCCCAGAGGAAGGTGGGCGGGAACTGCGGGAGGGGACTCGTCGCCATGCGCGCGATCATCCTTACCCGCAGTAACGGAAGTCAACCGGGCAGGTGTGAACTGCGAGTTACGGATTCCGCGGGCGCCCAGTGGGGTGGCTGACATCTCACCCGAGCCCGCGATCTCCTATGCCCCCTCCTTCAACACCCTAGAAATCAGGCTTCGTTGCTCCTGAGTCAGTCTCGGGTCCGCGGCGTACACCGTTCTGCCGTCGACCGTGATCTGGTAGCTGAAACCGTCGGGGACGCCTATGGGCGGCGTGCCCCGGCCCGCGGCCACCGCCTGCTCGGCCAGGGTGTGCCACTCGTGGGCATCGGGGCGTCCCGAGGTGTTCACCTCGGCGTGGCGCTCGATGCCCGCGAATCCGCCCGTGCGCCGTACCTGAATACGCATGGGTCCTGTCTAGTGCGAGTCGGGGCGGGAGGCTAGGAGGCGGGTACCCCGGGCAATGAGGTGGGTACCCCCGGCTATGAGGTGGGTACCCCGACCTGTTCCCACGCCTTGAGGACGGCCTGGAGTTCCTCGCCGTCGTTGAAGCGGGTGCGCGCCGCGGCGATCGTGAGCCTGGCGAAGTCGCTGAACAGGGCCTGCTGGCCCAGCTCACCGCCGGTCAGCACGTCGTACCAGATCTGGCCCGCCCGCTCCCAGGCGTGACCGCCGAGGGCGGTGGCGGCCAGGTAGAAGGCGTGGTTGGGGATGCCGGAGTTGATGTGGACGCCGCCGTTGTCGCGGCCCGTGTTCACGAAGTCGTCCATCGTGGCGGGCTGCGGGTCCTTGCCGAGCACGTCGTCGTCGTACGCCGTGCCCGGCTCCTTCATGGAGCGCAGCGCGGTGCCGGTGACGCGCGGGGCGAGCAGGCCCGCGCCGATCAGCCAGTCGGCCTCGGCGGCGCTCTGGCCGAGTGTGTACTGCTTGATGAGCGAGCCGAAGACGTCGGACAGGGACTCGTTGAGGGCGCCGGGCTGGCCGAAGTAGGTGAGGTTCGCGGTGTACTGGGTGACGCCGTGGGTCAGCTCGTGGCCGATGACGTCGACCGGAATGGTGAAGTCGAGGAAGATCTCGCCGTCACCGTCGCCGAACACCATCTGCTCGCCGTTCCAGAAGGCGTTGTTGTAGTTCTCGTCGTAGTGCACGGTCGCGTTCAGCGGCAGACCCTCGCCGTTGATCGAGTTGCGCCGGTAGGCGTTCACGTACAGCTCGAAGGTCGCGCCGAGGCCGGCGTACGCACGGTTGACGGTGGCGTCCTTGCCGGGCTTGTCACCCTCGCTGCGGACCTTCCTGCCGGGCAGGTCCGTGCGGTGGCGGGCGTCGTGGATCGTGCGGTGCGGCTTGTCGTCGGCGGCCTCCCCGGCCGGGGCCACGGCGGGCGCCCCGATGACCGTGGTCAGCCGGCGGTGGGTGCGTTCGAGAGCGTCGCGCTCCAGGGTGCGGCGGGCGGGCCCGGCGAGCGCCGGGTCTTCGGCCCGGGCCAGCTTGTCGAGGACATGGGGCGGCACGATGGTGCAGAAGACAGGCTCGAAGCCTGACGGATTGGCGGTCATGCCGGGCACATTTGCACCGAGTCATGCCTCTGTCACTACCGGCAACCATGATTGGTGAAATGGGACGATAAGGGTCTCCTGAGGCGACCCTGAAGTGGTATGGCACACCTTTTACCTGATATGTGCAAGCGGTCCCGCATACTGATACGGGCCCCCGTATCCGGCTCGGCTCGGCTAGCATGCGGAGCATCATGCGTTTCGGGCTGCTCCTCCTTAGCTGCCGCGGCGAGGGCCTGTAAGTCGAGGCCGACCCCCTCCCCGCGGAGTCTGGTGTTGCGCCGTCGGCCGTCCTTCCGGACACCTTCGAGGAGCCCACGCATCATGGCGAACAGCCAGCGCAGTCAGAACCGCCAGCAGTCCACCTCCATGCCGGTCCACAAGTACCGTCCGTACGACCAGGTCGACATCCCCGACCGTACGTGGCCGGACAACCGGATCACCGTCGCCCCCCGCTGGCTCTCCACCGACCTGCGTGACGGCAACCAGGCCCTGATCGACCCGATGTCGCCCGCCCGCAAGCGCGAGATGTTCGACCTGCTGGTGAAGATGGGCTACAAGGAGATCGAGGTCGGTTTCCCGGCCTCCGGCCAGACCGACTTCGACTTCGTGCGCTCGATCATCGAGGAAGAGGGCGCGATCCCGGACGACGTCACGATCTCCGTACTGACCCAGGCCCGCGAGGACCTGATCGAGCGGACCGTGGAGTCCCTGGTCGGCGCGAAGCGCGCCAACGTCCACCTCTACAACGCCACCGCCCCCGTCTTCCGCCGGGTCGTCTTCCGCGGTTCCAAGGACCAGATCAAGCAGATCGCCGTCGACGGCACCCGGCTGGTCGTGGAGTACGCCGAGAAGCTGCTGGACGAGCGCACGACGTTCGGCTACCAGTACAGCCCCGAGATCTTCACCGACACCGAGCTGGACTTCGCCCTGGAGGTCTGCGAGGCCGTCATGGACGTCTGGCAGCCGGGCCCGGACCGCGAGATCATCCTCAACCTGCCCGCCACGGTGGAGCGTTCGACCCCCTCCACGCACGCGGACCGCTTCGAGTGGATGTCGCGGAACCTCTCCCGCCGCGAGTACGTGTGCGTCTCCGTCCACCCGCACAACGACCGCGGTACGGCGGTAGCGGCGGCCGAGCTGGCGCTGATGGCCGGCGCCGACCGCATCGAGGGCTGTCTGTTCGGGCAGGGCGAGCGCACCGGCAACGTCGATCTGGTCACCCTGGGCATGAACCTGTTCTCGCAGGGCGTCGACCCGCAGATCGACTTCTCGAACATCGACGAGGTCCGCCGCACCGCCGAGTACTGCAACCAGATGGAGGTTCACCCCCGTCACCCGTACGTCGGCGACCTCGTCTACACCTCCTTCTCCGGCTCGCACCAGGACGCCATCAAGAAGGGCTTCGACGCCATGGAGGCCGACGCGGCCGCCAAGGGCGTCACCGTCGACGACATCGAGTGGGCGGTCCCCTACCTGCCGATCGACCCGAAGGACGTCGGGCGCTCCTACGAAGCGGTCATCCGGGTCAACTCGCAGTCGGGCAAGGGCGGTATCGCGTACGTCCTGAAGAACGACCACAAGCTGGACCTGCCGCGCCGGATGCAGATCGAGTTCTCGAAGATCATCCAGGCGAAGACGGACACCGAGGGCGGCGAGGTCACCCCGAAGGACATCTGGGCGATCTTCCAGGACGAGTACCTGCCGGACGCCGGGAACCCGTGGGGCCGCATCCAGGTCCGCAACGGCCAGAGCACGACCGACCGCGACGGCATCGACACGCTCACCGTCGAGGCCGAGGTGGACGGCGTCGAGACCGTCCTGGTCGGCAGCGGCAACGGTCCGATCTCCGCGTTCTTCCACGCGCTGCAGGGCATCGGCGTCGACGCCCGCCTGCTGGACTACCAGGAGCACACGATGAGCGAGGGCGCCTCCGCGCAGGCCGCCTCGTACATCGAATGCGCTATCGGCGACAAGGTTCTGTGGGGAATCGGGATCGACTCGAATACGACACGTGCCTCGCTGAAGGCCGTGGTCTCCGCCGTCAACCGCGCGGGCCGCTGACCTCGTTCACCTGGCGTTTCCCGGCCCCGTCCGCCTTTCGAGGCGGGCGGGGCCGTGTCGTTTACCGGCCATTCCATGTGCAGGTCACGGGTGGGTCTCGTCCTGGGGGCTGACTCGACATCAACAATGTGGCTAACATCACGCCAGCGCGGCGATGTTGCCGCGGCATTACGGAGGTGTGCGACGTGCTGCCAGGATGGGGACGAAACGGCCGTGCAGTTCCGGTTTCCCGGATCCTGGGCACCCGTACCGCGTGGACCACCGTCGGCGACGGCGAGTTCTTCTGCCCGGGCTGCGGAGGCGACCGCAACTACCAGCGGCTCACCGGCCGGCGCCGCATCACCTGCCTCGGCGTTCCCCTCCTCCCGCGCGGCGAGACCGGGCCCGTCATCGAATGCGCCGCCTGCCGCCACCACTACGGCGCCGACGTCCTGGACCACCCCACCACCACCCGCTTCTCCGCGATGCTCCGCGACGCCGTCCACACGGTCGCCCTCGCCGTGCTCGCCGCGGACGCCAACTGTGCCCGTACGTCCCTGGAGACCGCTGCCTCGGCCGTCCGCTCGGCCGGCTTCGACGACTGCACGGAGGACCAGCTCGGCGCCCTCGTCGAGGCGCTCGCCGCGGACACCGGGCGCGTGCTGGGCGAACCGTGCGGCGCGAGTCTGGCCATAGAGCTCCATGAGGCGCTGGACCCGCTGGCCCCGCACCTCGCCCCCACGGGCCGGGAGGCGATCCTCCTCCAGGGGGCCCGCATCGCGTTGGCCGACGGCCCGTACACGCCCGCCGAGCGGGACGCACTGGCGACGGTGGGCGCGGCTCTGATGATCCGCTCGGACGATGTGACACGGCTGCTGGCGGCGGCGCGTACACCGTCCTAAGGGCACCCGGCCCATCACCCTGATCACCTCATCATGGGCAAGCTGCGCGCCCGCGACCGGGCTCAGCTGGTGATCGTGGCGTACGAGTCGGGGCTGGTCGCTCCGGGCGCACTGCGAGCTGACGGCACGTCAAAACGCCGTGTCGGCGTGCGTATCACTGTGTCCCAGCGGGCAGATTAGGTTCTGCTGGACATCCCACATCCCACATTCCACGTCCCGCGTCCCATGTCTGTCCTTCTGCGAGCGCCGTCCGTCGAAGTCCAGGGAGTGTCATGACCGTCATGAGCCGCACGGCCGCGTTCGCGGCAGCCACCGCACTCCTCACGGCCGTCGCCGGCCTCGGCAGCGCGTCCGCCATCCCGCTGTCCTCGCCCGACTGCACCTCCTCCGTGCCGTACACAGCGGGCCAGGGCGGTTACGACACCTTCCGCATCCCGGCCACGGTCACCACCCCGGCCCGCACGCTGCTCGCCTTCGCCGAGGGGAGGCACAGCGGCGCGGGCGACACCGGCAACATCGACGTCGTCGTCAGGCCGTCCTACGACAACGGCTGTACGTGGGGTGAGCTGCGCGTCGTCGCTTCCGGGGACGGCGACACCCGGGGCAACCCGGCGCCGGTCGTGGACCCGAGTACCGGCCAGATCGTCCTTGTCACCTCGTACAACAGTGGGACCGTGACCGAGGGGCAGATCATGCGCGGCGAGGTCACGGCGGCACAGAGCCGGCGCGTCTTCGTGCAGACGAGCCGTGACGACGGCCTCAGCTTCTCCGCTCCCCGCGACATCACGGCGGAGGTGAAGCTGCCGGGCTGGCGGTGGTACGCCACCGGGCCCGGGCACGCGGTCGCCCTTCGGCACGGTCCGCATGCCGGGCGGCTGGTGGTCGCCGCCAATCACTCCGCCGCGCCGGTGGCCGGCTCCGGTGACACCGGGCAGGAACGCAAGTACTACGGCGCCCACGCCATCTACAGCGACGACGGCGGGCTGAGCTGGCGGGTCGGGTTCGTCGACGACTCGTACGACGGGGTCGACAACGCGAACGAGAGCATCGCGGCCGAACTCCCTGACGGGCGGCTGTACTTCAGTTCCCGCGACCAGCACGGCACGAGTGCCGGCAACCGGCTCGACTCCTACTCCGGTGACGGTGGCGAGAGCCTGGACCGTCCGTATGCCGTCCAGCCCATGCTGAACGACGTTCCCGTTGTCCAGGGCAGTGTTCTTCAGCTTCGGGGAGCGGGGGCGGGGCTGCTCTTCTCCGGGCCTTCCGTGCCCACCGCTCGGCGGTCGATGGCTGTCTGGCGCAGCACGGACGGGGGTTCGACGTTCACCAAGGCGATCACGCTGTCGCAGCGGCCGGCAGCGTATTCGGATCTGGTGCAGCTGGGGACCAGCCGGGTGGGGATTCTCTACGAGACGGGGGCGACGGGGACGTACGAGGGGATCGAGTTCCGGCGGGTGCGGGTCGCTGACCTGCGGGGGTGAGGTGGGGGCGAAAAACCCCTACAGCAACCCCGCCGTCGCCAGATACTTCCCCACCCGCTCAATCTCCCCCTCCGACAAGGCGACCTGCGGCTCCGCCGTGACCGGGCAGTCGATGATCCCCCGCAGATACAGCCCCGCCTTGAAGGCGCCGAGTCCGGCCGAACTGCCCCCCATCCGGGCGGGATCGCCGACCCCCACCATCCCGAACAGGGAACACAGCCGCTCCTGCTCGACACGAGCCCGCCCCCAGTCGCCGTCCAGGCAGAGCCGGTACAGCCGTACGTATCCCGCGGGGTCGACGTTCGCCAGCCCGGGCACGACCCCGTCCGCCCCGAGCGCGAGCGCGGAGTCGACGACGAGTTCGGAGCCGGTGAGGACGCTGAAGCCGGTGATGCCGGGGTGTGAGCGGGCGCCGATGACGACGGAGCGGAAGCTCGCGAGGTCGCCGCTGGAGTCCTTCAGACCCGCGAGGGCGCCGTCGGCGGCGAGTTCGAGGACCAACTCCGGGCCGAGCTTGGTGTGGACGGACATCGGGAGGTCGTAGGCGAAGACGGGCAGGGACGACCGCGCGCCGAGGACGCGGAAGTGGCGGGCGATCTCGGCGGGATGGGTACGGGTGTAGAAGGGGGCGGTCACGACGACGGCGTCCGCGCCTGCCGCGGTCGCGTACCCGATGTGGTCGAGCACGCGCGGCGTTGTCATGTCGATCGCCCCGGCAAGGACAGGGAGCTGTCCGCCGACGTGCGAGACGACCGTGGAGACGACGAGCCGTCGTTGGGTGTCCGTCAGGTACGCGGCCTCGGACGACGAGCCGAGTACGAACAGGCCGTGCACCCCGCCCTCCACCAGGTGGTCCACGAGCCTGATGAGCGAGGGGACGTCCACCTCGCGGGCCGGTGTCAGGGGCGTGCAGACGGGCGGAACGACACCGGTCAGCGGCGCGGGGATCGTCATGAGGGCTCCCTGGGGTGGTGCTCGGGCGGGACGTCGGCCATGACGGCGGCCGGCGAGGCGGACAGCGCCTGCGCGACCAGGTCGCGCGTGGACTGGCCCTCCTCCACAGGATGGTGGCACCGGTAGCGGTGATCGGGGCGTGACGCGGCCGTGAAGTCCGGCATGGCGCCCGCGCACACCTCGTCCGCCTTCCAGCACCGGGTACGGAACGGGCAGCCGGACGGCGGGCGGGTGGCCGAGGGGACGGGGCCCACCAGGGGGATCGGGTCGATGGGGTCGAGGAGGCCGGGGGTGGCCGAGAAGAGGGCACGGGTGTACGGGTGCCGGGAGCTGTCGGTGACCTCGTGGGCCGGGGACTCCTCGACGATCCTGCCGAGGTACATCGTGATCACCCGGTCGCTCATCCTGCGTACCGTCTGGATGTCGTGCGAGACGAAGACGAGGGCCAGGCCCAGGCGTTCCTTCAGGTCCAGGAGGAGGTTCAGGATCTGGGCGCGAACGGACACGTCCAGCGCGCTCGTCGGCTCGTCGGCCACGACGAGGTCGGGGTCCAGGGCCAGCGCGCGGGCGATGGCCACGCGCTGGCGCTGGCCGCCGGAGAGCTGGCCCGGCAGCCCGTCGGCCAGCACGCGGGGCAGGCCGACCAGTTCCATCAGCTCCTTGACCCGCTCCTCGCGCTGGGCCGGCGTACCGCGCTTGTGGACGTCCAGCGGGTCCCGCAGGATGCGCCGGATCGTCAGGCGCCGGTTCAGGGCGGTCGACGGGTCCTGGAAGATCATGCCGGTGCTCCCGCCGACGGCCTTGCGTCGCTCGGCGGGGTTCAGCGACCACAGGTCCCGGCCGCCGAACGTCACCGTGCCGTACGTCGGCTGCTGTACCCCTACCAGCACCTTGGCGAGTGTCGACTTGCCGCAGCCGGACTCGCCGACGACGCCGACCGTCTCGCCGGGCGCGATGGTGAGATCGGCGCCGGTCAGGGCGTACACCCGGTCGCGGGAGAACAGCCCGCCGGTGCGGGCCTTGTGGACGACGTGGGCGTCGGAGAGTGTCAGCAAGGCGTTCGTCACGGGGGCCCCGTCTTCGAGGGTCGGCGCATTCACCGTACGGTCCCGCCTTCCCCAGCCGGCGCGTTCAATTCACGACCTCGCTTCCGGTCGGCTCCGGCGTCAGGTCGATCGCCGGGTGGTGGCAGGCCGCCAGGTGGTAGCGGTTGCCCAGCAGGTCGGGTGCGGTGTCGCGGCACCGTTCGCTCGCCATCGGGCAGCGGTCGGCGAAGCGGCAGCCCGCCGGGAAGTCGGCGGGGGAGGGGACGACGCCCTTGATCTGCGTCATCCGTTCGGCCGCCGTCTCCAGTGACAGGACGCTGCCGAGCAGGCCGCGCGTGTAGTGGTGGGCCGGCTCCTCCACGAGGTCGGCGGTCACGCCCACCTCGACGATCTGGCCGCCGTACATGACGACCACCCGGTCGGTGACCGCCGAGATCAGCGCCAGGTCGTGCGAGACGAGGATCAGCGCGAAGTCCAGCTCGGCGCGCAGCCGCAACAGCAGCTCCATGACCTGTGCCTGGACGGTCACGTCGAGGGCGGTCGTCGGTTCGTCGGCGACGATGAGCTTGGGGTCGCGGGACAGGGCCATGGCGATGAGGACGCGCTGGCGCTGGCCGCCGGAGAGCTCGTGGGGGTAGCTGCGCAGGGTGCGTTCGGGGTCGAGACCGACCAGATCGAGGAGCTCCGTGGGGGTGCGACTGCCACCCCGCCGTACGACCTGTTTCAGCTGCGACCTGATCGTCATCGCAGGGTTGAGGGACGACAGCGCGTCCTGGTAGATCATCGCCATCTCGTGGCCGAGCAGCTTGCGCCGCACACGCATCGGCTCGCCGACCAACTGCCGCTGGTTGAAACGGACATGGCCCCGGACCCGGGCGCCCTTCGGCTCCAGGCCCATCAGCGTCAGCGCCGTCAGCGACTTGCCGCAGCCGGACTCGCCCACCAGCCCGAGCACCTCACCCGGCCGCACCTCGAAACTGATGCCGTCGACGATGTCCACACCCCCGTGGCGGGCATCGAAGCCGATGGCCAGGTTCTCGACGGCCAGGACGGGCAGGGCGCCCTCGGGAAGGGGGCGGGCCCGGCTGCGCAGCCGGGCGGCGGCCTCCGTGAGCCCCGGCAGGTCCAGGACCTTGCCGCTGCCGGGCTCGGGGGCCTCAAGGCGGTCCTTCGCCTCCCGTGCCGGAACGTCTCGTGCGACGGGCGCGGCCCACGCGTCCGAGACGCCCTCGGAGAGGATGTTCAGCGACAGCACGGTGACCAGCATCAGCAGCCCCGGGAAGACGGTGGCCCACCAGCCGCCGGTCAGCACCATGTTCTTGCCGTCCGCGATGACGCTGCCCCAGGACGGGTCCGGGGGCCTCACGCCCGCGCCGATGAAGGACAGCGAGGCCTCGAAGACGATGGCCTCGGCGACCTGCACGGTGCAGAACACCAGGATCGGTGCGGCGCAGTTGACGGCCACGTGCTTGATGACGATGTGCGGGGTGCGGGCGCCGATGACGTGCTCGGCGGTGACGTAGTCCTCGCCGTACTGGTCGAGGACGTTCGCCCGTACGACCCTGGCGACCGACGGCGTGAACAGGAAGGCGATCGCGCAGATCAGCACGGTGATCCCGCCGCCGAACACGGCGACCAGGACGGCGGCCAGCGCGATACCCGGGAACGCCATGACCACGTCCAGGCAGCGCATCAGCGTCTCGTCGACCGCCTTGCGCGAGGTCGCGGCGACCGCGCCGAGGAGCGCTCCCACGACGAGGGCGAGCGCGGTGGCGCCCAGGCCGATGGCCAGCGACCAGCGGGCGCCGTACATCAGCCTGCTCATGATGTCCCGGCCGAGGCTGTCCTGCCCCATCCAGTGGCTCGCGGACGGGGCGCCGGTGCCGCCGACCGGCGTCTGCTGGTCGAGCGGGTCGTCGGGGGCGAGCAGCGGCGCGAACACCGCCACCAGCACCACCAGGGCGAGGAAACACACGGCGACCCGGGACAGCAGCGGCAGCCGGCGCCAGCCGCGCAGCCGGATGCCGGGCCGGGACAGGACTTCGGTGAGACGCTTGCGACTGAAGGGCGTGAACATCAGGTGGCCTCCCTCAGCCGCGGGTTGACCAGCAGATACAGGATGTCGATGGCGAGGTTCACGACGACGAAGCCGGTGGCCGTGGTCAGGACGACGCCCTGCACGACCGCCGGGTCACCGTTCTTCACGGCGTCGATCATCAGCTTCCCCATGCCGGGCAGCGAGAAGATCGTCTCGATGACGACCGCCCCGCCGAGCAGATAGCCCACGCGCAGCCCGAGCACGGTGAGCGGGTTCATCAGGGCGTTGCGCAGGACGTTGCGGCCGACGACTACGTGCGGCGGCAGGCCGCTGCCGATCGCCGTCCGCACGTAGTCCTTGTCCAGCTCCTCGACCACCGACGTGCGCACGATCCGGGTGAGCTGCGCGGCGACCGGCAGCGACAGCGCGAGCGCGGGCAGCGTCATCGTCTTGAGCCAGCCGGTCAGTGAGTCGGCCGGGTTGATGTAGCCACCGGTCGGGAACCAGCCCAGGTCGACGGCCAGATACTGGATCATCAGCAGCGCCAGCCAGAAGCCGGGCGCCGCGACGCCGGTCAGTGAGACGACGCGGATGATCTGGTCGGGCAGCCGGTCGCGGTAGATCGCGGCGGTGACGCCGCCGAGCAGCGCGAGCACCACGGCGATGCCGAGCCCCAGGAAGGTGAGCTGGAGCGTGAGCGGCAGCGCGGTGGTGATCTGTTCGAGTACCGGCGACCTGGTCAGCGCGCTGGTGCCCAGGTCGCCGTGGAGCAGGTCACCGACGAAGGAGAAATAGCGGACCGGGAACGGATCGAGGAGCCCGTTCTGTTCCCGGAAGTCGTTCAGCTGCTGCGGAGTCGGATTGGCGCCCTGGAAGAACGCCGACGCCGGATCGACGTCCGAGAACCGCATCACGATGAACACGAAGAGGACGATCCCGAGCATCAGCGGCACGAGCAGGGCGATGCGGCGGAGCAGGATTCTGACGACGGTGACCACGTGCTGACTACCTCCGGTCTAAACCCACTTGGCTTGCAGAAGGTTGATGCCGGGGTACGGCTGTGCCCTTATCCCCGTGAGTTTCTTCGGGTCCCAGGCGGTCATCAGCTCGTTGTGCACGACCGGATAGAGCACGGCCTGTTCGGCGACGACGTCGATGTAGTCCTGGATCATCGTCTTCTTCCGGGTGGCGTCCGACTCCCGGGTCGCCTGGTCCATGTCCTTGAAGAGCTTCTTGGCCACGGAGTTGTCGGTCCAGCGGGCGTAGCCCATCCACAGGTTCTGCGGGCCGTAGTTGTAGTGCATGATCAGGTCCGCGTCGAGGCCGAACTGGTTGGGGTTCGAGGCCGCGGCGACCACCTGGTAGTCCTGCTTCTGGTCCATCTTCGTGAAGACGGCCGTCGTCTCCTGCGGGTCGAGTGTCGTCTGCACGCCGATCGCGTCCCAGGACGCCTTGATCGTCGGCAGGCAGTCCACGATCCAACTGACGTTGACCGCCATGATGTCGACCTTGAGCCCCTTGACCCCGGCCTCCGCCAGGAGAGCTTTCGCCTTCTCCGGGTCGTACGCGTAGACGGTCTTCGCCGGCCGGTAGCTCGGGTTGCCCTCGTTGAGGAACGAACTCGCCGCCCTGCCGTGCCCCTTGAGGGCGACCTGGACCATCTTGTCGGTGTCGATGGCGTAGTGCAGCGCCTGCCGCACCCGCACGTCGTCGAACGGCTTGCGCCGGGTGTTGAACATCAGGAAGAGGTTGTTCATCCCCGCGCCGCCCTCGACCACCATGCCGCCCTTCTTGAGCTGCTGGATGTTGGCGTACGGGATGTTGTCGGCGATCGGCGCCCCGGCGCTCGCCCCCGAGATCTTCGCGACGCGCGGCGCGGCGTCCACCATCGTCAGCCAGTTCATCTTCTTGAAGGCCGCCCTGCGCGGGCCGTTGTAGTCGGCGAAGGCCTCGAAGGTGGTGTTCGACTTCGGGTGATGGGCGGTCTGCCGGTACGGCCCCGAGCCGATCGCCTTGCCCCTGATCGCGTCGTCCCAGGCGCCGGGCTGCGAGAAGACGTGCTTGGGCATGACCTTCGCGAGGGTGAGCCGCGAAACCCCTTCAGGGAAGGGGAACTTGAGCAGCAGCTCGACGTTCATCGCGTCGATCTTCCGGACTTCCTGCAGCCAGCTCGCGAAGAAGCCCTTGCCGAGCGTCTGCGTCTTCGGATCGAGGATCCGGTCGAACACGAAGACCACGTCGTCGGCGGTGACGGGCTTGCCGTCGTGGAACCTGGCGCCCGGCCGCAGCTCGAACTTCCAGGAGGTGCCGGTGAGGTCGGCGGGCACCTGGGTGGCGAGCGCGGCGTACGGCTCGCGGGAGATCGGGTCCGTGTCGAGCAGGCCCTCGTAGATGTGGTTGTTGGCGGCCATGGAGAAGGCGGACGCCGTCTGCGTCGGATCCCAGCTTCCGTCGTTCCCGTAGCCGATGACGGCGGTCAGCGTCCCGTTCCCGCCGCTGCCTCCGCCACCGGTGTCGTTCGTGGACTCCGGCCCCATCGAGCAGGCCGACAGCGACGACGAGACGGCGGCGGCCGCGCCCAGCGCGCCGGTGTACTTCAGGAACGACCGGCGGTGCAGCGCCGGAGTGGGGGTCACGTCGCGCACGGTTCCTCCAGTGAGGAGTGGTCCAGTGAGTGGGAGATACGACGTCCTACGTCATAGGGGGCAGCGTGACCATAAGAGGGGGCGTAAGGGGGGTCAAGAGAACACACACGAATGGCGTATGTTCCAAAGGTGCGACCAATGGCACAGAGAAATAGGCCTAATTGACGACTTGTCAATGACTGATTGACGTTTCTTCATTCCGGAGGTGGGACGTCGGATGTCCAGCGAGCGTACGATGCGGCGCATGCCCGAGGAGAACGGTGGCCGGCGCATCCCCGAGCAGACCGGTGGCCGGCGCAGGCCCGAGCGCCGGCTGGGCGGCCAGATACAGCGCGAGGTGATGCAGCTCATCCTCGACCGCGGCCTCAGGGCCGGTGCGCCGCTGCCGACCGAGACCGAGCTGATGGAGGACCTCGGCGTCAGCCGCAACTCCGTCCGCGAGGCCCTCAAGGCTCTCCAGGCCCTCGACATAGTCGACATAAGGCACGGCTACGGCACCTACGTCGGTGAGGCGTCGCTGACCCCGCTGGTGGACGGCCTGACCTTCCGGACACTCGCACGGCCCGGCGACGACGCGAGCGCGCTGGCCGAGATACTCCAGGTCCGCGAGGTGCTGGAGGAGGGGCTGATCCGCCGGGTCGCGGGCACGCTCTCCGAAGCCGAGCTGGACCGGCTCGAATCCATCGTGACCCGGATGGAGTCCGCGGGTGGGGTGGAGACCGCGGGCGGCAATGACTCCGCGGGCCGGACGGAGAGCGTGACCCCGATGAAGTCCGAGAGTCGGATGGTGACCGTGACCCGGATGGAGGCCGTCGGCCCGGAGGGCGGCCCCTTCGCCGAACTCGACCGCGAATTCCACGAGTTGCTGTACGCCTCACTCGGCAACGCCCTCGTCCCCCAGCTTCTCGGCGCCTTCTGGACCGTCTTCCGCCGCGTCTCCGGCATCCGCGGCTGGACCGACGACCCGGCCCCCGAGGTCACCGTCCGCCGCCACCGCGACATCGTCACCGCACTGCGCGCCCACGACGTCGAGGGCGCGCAGCGGGCCATGGCGGTCCACTTCCGGGGCGTCGAAGCGCGGGCGGCGCAGGAGTCACGCGGAGTAAGTTGATTCTCGTGACGGAGCCCTGGGACCCCAACGGCGCAGGCGTCCTGCGCCTCCCCTCCGGCCGCCTGGTCCGAGGCCGCGCCCTGAGCCGCCCGCTGCCCGCCGACGGCCCTGCACCGACGTACGCCGTGTACCTCCTCGGCAAGCAGCCCCCCGAAGTCCCCTGGGAGACCCACTGGTTGCGCTGGCCGGACTTCCGGCTGCCCGCCGACCGGGCCCGCGCCGTCGAACTCCTCACCGAGGCCTGGAGCCGAACCCTCGCCGATCGCGTCGAGCTCGCCTGCGGTGGCGGCCGGGGCCGCACGGGCACCGCCCTGGCCTGCCTGGCCGTCCTGGACGGGGTGCCGCCCGAGGAGGCCGTGGACTTCGTACGCCGCCACTACGACCGGCACGCGGTGGAGACGCCGTGGCAGCGGAGGTACGTACGGCGCTTCGCCGCCTGAAAGCCACGCGGGCTATGAGGCGGCGCCGGTCCCCGCCACCGTCCGCACGTACGCGCCCAGGCGGGCGATCGCCGACGGGTTGCGCGGGCTCTCGACGAGGTCGACGTAGTCGAGGACGAAGATCCGCTTGTTCTTGACGGCGGAGACGTTCCGCAACGGCGCGTACGACAGCAGGAACTTCCGCTTCTCCTCGGCGCTGACGTCCCCGTAGTCGCAGATCACGATGACGTCAGGGTCCCGCTCGACGACGGTCTCCCAGCCCACCGTCGTCCAGGAGTCGTCGAGGTCGTGCGTGATGTTCACGCCGCCCGCCCTACTGATGATCTCCTCGGGGGCGGCGTACCGCCCGGAGGTGAAGGGCTGGTCCTGGCCGCTGTCGTAGAGGAAGACCTTCGGCCGGTCCGCGCCCGTCGGTGCCTCGGCCTGCACGGCGGCGACCTGCTTCTTGAAGTCCGCGACCAGTGTGGCCGCCCGCTGCTCGACGCCGAAGAGCTTCCCGAGGTTGGTGAGGTCGGCGTACAGGGCGTCCAGCGGCGGCATGATGCCGCGCGAGGACTCGGTACGGCCGTTGCGGCAGGACTCGGTGAGGATGTACGAGGGGACGCCGAGCTTCTTCAGGGCATCCGGGGTGACGCCGCTGTCCTCGCGGAAGCCGTAGTTCCAGCCGGCGAAGACCAGATCGGCGCGGGCGTCGAGGACGTTCTCCTGGGTGAGCTGCTGCTTGGACAGCCACTTCACCTCGTCGTAGCCGTCCTTCCAGGGCACGCCGGTCAGATCGCCCTTGTCGTCCGGCATGGCGAACCCGGCCATGCGGTCCTCCAGGCCCAGCGCGAACATGATCTCGGTGATGCCGACGTCGTTCGTGACGACACGTTCGGGGACCTTCTCGTACGTCACCTTCTGGCCGCAGTTGGTGAGGGTGACGGTCGACGACGCCGGTTTCGACTCCGACGTCTTGACCTGGGCGCCGCATCCGGTGACGAGGGTGACGAGACACACGGCGACGGCTGCAACGGGCTTGCGCATACGGGGAGTTCCTTTATCGGGCCGAGGGGAGAAGGTCGAAGAGCAACTGCACGGCACCGGTCTCCGGATGTCGCACCGGATGGGCGCGGACCCCGAACACCTCGGCCAGCAACGCCGGTTGGAGCACGTCGTGCGGCGGGCCCGACGCGACGACACGCCCCCCGTCGATCACGTACAGCAGATCGCAGTGGGCGGCGGCGAGATTGAGGTCGTGCAGGGCGGCCAGCACGGTCAGGCCACTGGCCCGGACCAGCGACAGCACGTCCAACTGGTGCGCGATGTCAAGGTGGTTGGTCGGTTCGTCGAGCACCAGCACGCGCGGCTGCTGGGTGAGCGCCCGCGCGATCAGGACGCGCTGCTTCTCGCCACCCGAGAGCGCGAGGAAGCCGCGTTCGGCGAGATGCGCGACTCCGGTACGGGCCATGGCGTCGGCGCGGATCGCCCGGTCCTCCTTGGCGGTGCGCCCCTGATGCGGCAGCCGCCCCATCCCGACCACCTCGGCGACGGTGAAGTCGAACTCGGCCGACGACTCCTGCGGCAGCGCGGCGAGCAGCCGGGCGGCGGCCCGCGCGTCCATCGTGTGCACGTCGTCCCCGTCGAGCCGCACCACCCCGCCCGCCGGCCGCAAGGCCCGGTACACGCACCGCAACAGCGTCGACTTGCCGCTCCCGTTGGGCCCGACGAGCCCGACGAAGTCCCCACTGCCCACGCTCAGTCGAATGTCGTCCACGAGCCGGACCGCACCGGCGTCGACCGACACACCCTCCACATCGAGCCGCATCGGTCAGCGCCCTCCGAACGCGTAGCCGCCGCGCCGCATCAGCAGCAGGAAGGCGGGCACCCCGACCACGGCGGTGATCACGCCGACCGGCAGCTCGGACGGGGCGAGCAGCAGCCGGGACAGCACATCGGCCCACACCAGCAGCACGGCTCCGGCGAGCGGCGCCACCACCAGCACCCGGCGGTGATCGGCGCCGACGAGCATCCGTACGACATGCGGCACCATCAGCCCGACGAAGCCGATGGCTCCGCTCACGGCGACCACGCACCCGGTCACAGCGGCCGTGACGAGGAACAGCTCCCGGCGCAACCGTCCGGGCGGCACGCCGAGCGCGGCGGCGGTCTCGTCGCCCATGGCGAGGGCGTTGAGCGACTCGGCCCGCCGCAGCAGCCAGGCCCACCCCGCGAGCGCCACCGCGGCCGCGAGCGGCACCTTCTCCCAGGTCGCGCCGCCGAGGCTGCCAAGGAGCCACATCATCGCCGACCGGGCGGCCTCACCGCGGGCGGCGCCGAAGACCATGACGGTGGTGAGGGCCTCGAAGCCGTACGCGAGTGCCGTCCCGGTCAGCACCAGGCGCAGCGGTGTGAGCCCGAGCGGCGACCTGGCCACCGCGTAGACGAGCGCCATGGCGGCCAGTGCCGAGCCGAAGGCGGCGACGGACAGCGCCCACACCCCGAGCCCGGCGAACAGCCCGAGCAGGATGACGGCGTTGGCACCCACGGCCGCGCCGGAGGAGATCCCGAGCACGAACGGATCCGCGAGCGCATTGCGCACCATGGCCTGTACGGCGACGCCGACGGCCGCGAGCCCGGCGCCGACGACGGCGGAGAGCA
Organism: Streptomyces sp. NPDC005808; assembly: GCF_042871385.1. Classification (NCBI taxonomy): domain Bacteria; kingdom Bacillati; phylum Actinomycetota; class Actinomycetes; order Kitasatosporales; family Streptomycetaceae; genus Streptomyces; species Streptomyces sp. NPDC005808. The sequence goes on from NZ_JBIAIK010000003.1 coordinate 190,863, forward strand.
CCGCACGAGGCAGCCGGATCTCCCAGACGATGGTGTACGGGGCGACGTCACCGGGCTGGATATCGCCCCCGGTCACCCCGGCCCACAGAAACCGCAGTACCTGCCCCCACCCGATCCCCGAAGCGCCCAGTCCGACCCCGCAGAGCAGTGACAGACACAGCAACAGCGCCAGCCCGACGACCAGCGGCACGACGGGTGTTCGGCGCACGGGCGGCGGGTCCTAAGCCTCGGGCCGCCTCGTGAACACAAGCAGGGGATGGGCAGCACAGCCGAACCGTGCGGTCCCCTCTCGCAGTCCGCGGCGAGCGTCATCGGGTCACATGCCACCCCGCGGGTAATCGGGCTCACGCGACGGGCTCAGGCGGCCGGTCACGCTTACCGTTGCGGGTCAGCGCCGGACTCTCACCGGACTTCCCCCACGGGACGCGTCATGAGCGTAACAAACGGGCGAAGAGCCAAGGGCCGGTGCCGGTGCCGGACAGTCCTAGGCGCAGGACGGGCACAGGCCGCGGTAGGTGACCTCGACCTCGGAGACCGTGAAGCCGAACCGCTCCTCCGCCGGGAGGTCGGCCAGCGGGTTGCCGGCCGGGTGGACGTCGCGGATGGTGCCGCAGTTGGAACACACCAGGTGCTGGTGGGGATGGTGGGCGTTCGGGTCGTATCGCTTGGCGCGGCCGTCGGTGGAGACCTCCAGGACCTCGCCGAGGGAGACCAGCTCGCCCAGGGCGTTGTAGACCGTCGCGCGGGAGATCTCCGGCAGCCGCTGTGCCGCGCGGGCGTGCACCTCGTCGGCCGTGAGGTGTACGTGCTCGCCGTCGAGGACCTCCGCGACCACACGTCGCTGGGAGGTCATCCGCCAGCCACGTCCTCGCAGTCGCTCCAGCAGGTCACTCATATCGGTTCACCTATTCAGGTTCAGTGGATGCCCGGAGTTTACCGGTCGAGGTCCGGGTTCCGGTTGGATATGGGCTTGGCCCGCTTCTTGACTTGGACTCGGTCCATCGTAGGATCGGTTCCGGCGATAGCCAAGGGACAGGAAGACTCCAGTACGGCATGAGACAGAGACGTGACGGGACCACCTCGGCTTCGAGGCGATCCATCCCCTCCGGGATGCGCGGTCGCGCGAGCCATATCTCCCTCCCGGCCGTATGTGAGGCCCTCCGCAGGTCGGCGAGGCCGGTCACCCCGACTCCGCCGCCGCCCACCCCAGTCTTCGTACCCCCCGCCCGACCGTTCCACCGCCCGCAGCTCCTTGATCCCGTGACCCGGCAGGTCCGGAAGGATTCCCATGACTGAGAACCACGACGCAATTGTCACCGACGCGAAAACGGAGGGCGGCGGTGGCTGCCCGGTCGCGCACGACCGAGCCCCGCACCCGACCCAGGGCGGCGGAAACCGCCAGTGGTGGCCGGAGCGGCTCAACCTGAAGATCCTTGCCAAGAACCCCGCCGTCTCCAACCCCCTCGGCGAGGACTTCGACTACGCCGCCGCGTTCAAGACCCTCGACCTCGCCGCCGTGAAGGCGGACATCGCCGAGGTGCTGACGGACTCGCAGGAGTGGTGGCCGGCCGACTTCGGGCACTACGGCCCGTTCATGATCCGGATGGCCTGGCACAGCGCGGGCACCTACCGCATCAGCGACGGCCGCGGCGGCGCCGGCGCCGGCCAGCAGCGCTTCGCCCCCCTCAACAGCTGGCCGGACAACGGCAACCTCGACAAGGCCCGCCGGCTGCTGTGGCCGGTCAAGAAGAAGTACGGCCAGAGCATCTCCTGGGCCGACCTCATGATCCTCACCGGCAACGTCGCCCTGGAGTCGATGGGCTTCGAGACCTTCGGCTTCGCCGGCGGCCGCGCGGACGTCTGGGAGCCCGACGAGGACGTCTACTGGGGTCCCGAGACCACCTGGCTCGACGACCAGCGCTACACCGGCGACCGCGAGCTGGAGAACCCGCTCGGCGCCGTCCAGATGGGCCTCATCTACGTCAACCCCGAGGGCCCGAACGGAAACCCGGACCCGCTGGCCGCGGCCCGCGACATCCGTGAGACCTTCCGCCGGATGGCGATGAACGACGAGGAGACGGTCGCCCTGATCGCGGGCGGTCACACCTTCGGCAAGACCCACGGCGCGGGCCCGGCGGACGCCGTCGGCGCCGACCCCGAGGCCGCCCCGATCGAGGCGCAGGGCTTCGGCTGGAAGAGCACCTACGGCACCGGCAAGGGCGGCGACGCGATCACCAGTGGCCTGGAGGTCACCTGGACGCAGACGCCGACCCAGTGGAGCAACCACTTCTTCCAGAACCTGTTCGGCTACGAGTGGGAGCTGACGTCCAGCCCCGCCGGCGCCAACCAGTGGGTGGCGAAGGACGGAGCGGGCGCGGGCACCATCCCCGACGCGCACGACCCGTCGAAGACCAAGGCTCCGATGATGCTGACCACCGACCTCGCGCTGAAGGTCGACCCGGCGTACGAGGAGATCTCGCGGCGCTTCTACGAGAACCCCGACCAGTTCGCGGACGCCTTCGCCCGCGCGTGGTTCAAGCTGACCCACCGCGACCTGGGCCCGATCGTGCGCTACCTCGGCTCCGAGGTCCCCTCCGAGACGCTCCTGTGGCAGGACCCGCTGCCCGCGGTGACCCACGAGCTCGTCGACGCCGCGGACATCGCCGCCCTCAAGGCCCAGGTCCTCGCCTCGGGTCTGTCGGTCTCCCAGCTCGTCTCGACCACGTGGGCGGCGACCTCGTCCTTCCGTGGCAGCGACAAGCGCGGCGGCGCCAACGGCGCGCGCATCCGCCTCCAGCCGCAGATCGGCTGGGAGGTCAACGAGCCGGACCAGCTCGCGCAGGTGCTGCGCACCCTGGAGGGCATCCAGACGTCCTTCAACGCCGGCGGCAAGCAGATCTCGCTGGCCGACCTGATCGTCCTCGCGGGTGCCGCGGGCGTCGAGAAGGCCGCCAAGGACGCGGGCTTCGACATCGAGGTCCCCTTCACGCCGGGCCGCGTGGACGCCTCGCAGGAGCAGACGGACGTGGAGTCGTTCGCCGCGCTCGAGCCCACCGTCGACGGCTTCCGCAACTACCTCGGCAAGGGCAACCGCCTGCCCGCCGAGTACCTGCTGATCGACAAGGCGAACCTGCTGAACCTGAGCGCGCCCGAGCTGACGGTCCTCGTCGGCGGCCTGCGCGTCCTGGGTGCGAACCACGGGGACTCCAAGCACGGCGTCTTCACCACGACCCCGGGGATCCTGACCAACGACTTCTTCGTCAACCTGCTCGAACTGGGCACGACGTGGTCGGCGACGTCCGAGGACCAGAACACCTTCGAGGGCCGCGACGCCTCGGGCGAGGTCAAGTGGACCGGTACCCGCGCCGACCTGGTCTTCGGCTCCAACTCCGAGCTGCGCGCCGTCGCGGAGGTCTACGCCAGCGATGACGCGAAGGAGAAGTTCGTGAACGACTTCGTCGCCGCGTGGGTCAAGGTCTCGAACCTGGACCGGTTCGACCTGGTCTGATCCGGTCTGACCACTCGGATCCATCGGTGATCCGGCGGTAAGGAACGTCCAGGCCGGCCCGCAGGGGTCGGCCTGGACGTTCCTGTTTCCGGTGCCTGCGAGTCCTGGCCATCTGGCTTCGACGTGCCTGTGCGGTCCTTCACCAAACGGAGTCCAGGCGGCGGAGCCTGATGACTGATGAGCGCGTCGGCCTCGTACGAGTGAAGGCTCGGGGTTCGGACTTGCGGCTCCACCTCCCGCGTGTTTAGCAAATGCTAAACTCGCGAAGGGATTGAAGGTGGAAGAGCAGTGGGACGTCTACCTGACGGACGAGGTGGATCAGTGGCTGCACGATTTGGAAAAGGCCGACCCCGGCTCGTACACGCTTGTCAACCAGGCGATCTGGATCCTTGCCTGCCACGGCCCGGCCGAGGGGCGTCCTCTTGTCGACCGGATCAAGGGCTCGGCCTTGCACAATCTCAAGGAGTTGCGGCCCGGTTCGGCGGGCCGGAGCGAGGTGCGTGTCCTGTTCATGTTCGACCCTTGGCGCTCCGCGATCCTGTTGGTGGCGGGAGACAAGGCGGGGAACTGGAGCGCCTGGTACGACGAGGCGATCCCGTTGGCCGAACTTCGGTATGCGGAGTACGTGGCTGATCGGAAGAAGGAGCCGGGAAAGTGAGCGGATACGTCAGTTGGTCGGCCAGTGGGCACCGGGAGCGGGCGGAGGAGCTGGCGGGTGGTCGGGACGCGTTTCTCGAAGGCGCCCAGCGCATGCTTGCCGAGGCACGGGCCTGGCGGCTGGTCGACATGCGTCAGGAACGCGGGTTCACCCAGGCCCAAGTGGCTGAGCGTATGGGTGTGAGCAAGGGACGGGTCTCCCAGATCGAGAGTGGTCAGGTATCCGGTACGGATGTCGTGGCGCGCTACGTCGAGGCGCTGGGTGGGAATCTGGTGCTGGTCGCGGTCTTTGGTGACGGGGAGTTGCGCAAGGTCGGGTGACCGGGCGTGGGTGATGGGGCGTGCGGGGGTGCCTGTCGGCCAGGGGTGTGGGGCGGCCCCGACAGTCACTTGAGGACCGGGGTGGGGTCACCTGGCCACGCCGCGAGTGGACTTCGTTCAGGTGGTGGATGTGGTCATCGGGACGGGACCGTCCGTCCAGGGCTCAGATGCGGTCGACGGCTTCTGAGGTTTCGGTATCGGCTGTGCGGTTGTCCTGGGGCGAGGACTCGTGGCGCGGTAGCAGCAGCGGGGTGGCCAGGAGGAGGACTCCCGCGATCGCGATTGCGGTGCGTGGCGTGGTGACGGCGGCGAGCAGCCCCCATACGGCGGTCAGGGCCGCGATGGTGGCGCTGCTGCTGACCGACCACGCGGTCAGGGTGCGGGCGACCCGCTCGGGGGCGGTGTGGGCGAGGCGGTAGGTGGCCACTACCGGGTTGAAGAGGCCGATGCAGGTCACCAGGCCGAACTGAACGGCGATGACGAGCACGATCCCGGGGACACCGGGCTGGACGAACGCCAGTCCGAGGGGCCAGCAGGCGCGCAGCACCCCGGAGACGCGTATCACCCTGTGCTGACCGAAACGCGGTACGAGCCGGCGTGAGAGGCGTGCGCCGATGAGGCCGCCGATGCAGGGGGACGCGAACACGAGGCCGTACTGCCAGGGGGCGAAGCCGAGGTCGCCCAGCAGGAGTACGAGGATCAGCGGCTCGGAGGCCATGATCAGGCCGTTGACCGCGAGCACGTTGAAGAACAGGGGGCGGAGGGTGGGGTGGGCGAGGATGTGGCGCCAGCCGTCGAGCAGGTCGCCCGCTCGTAGTTGTGGTGCGGTGGGCCTTGTGGGCTGTGGATCCGTTCCGCCGATCGCGCGGATGCCCAGGGCCGAGAGCAGGTAGCTGACCGCATCCGCGGTCACGGTCGTCACCGGGCCGAAGATCCCGATCGCGGCTCCGCCGAGCGGTGGTCCGACCGTCGTCGCGGTCCATGTCGTGGACTCGAAGCGGCTGTTCGCGACGATCAGGTCCTCGGGTGGTACGAGCGCCTTCAGATACGCACCGCTTGCCGCGTTGAAGGCGATGTTGGCCGCGGCGACGACCACGGAGACGACGAGGAGCTGGGCGAAGCTGAGCAGGCCGAGCGCGAACGCGAGGGGGACGCTCAGCAACGCCGCGAACCGGGTCAGGTCCATCGCGACCATGACCGGCCGCTTGCGGCGGAACTCCACCCACGGACCGAGCGGCACCGCCACCACGGCCCCCACCGCCCGCCCCGCGGCAGCCAGCGCCGCCACCTGGGTCGGCCCGGAGTGCAGCACGAGCACCGCGATCATGGGAAACGCGCCGAACCCGAGCGCCGTACCGTACGAGCTGACGGCGAACGACGCCCACAACCACCCGAACCGCCGCCCCAGCGCCCGTCCCCCCGCCATACCCACCGCACCTCTCGCCGCCCCGGAACCGGATGGGGCGCCCTACGACGACCTCGCCGCCGCGTTCGGGCTGACCATCGAGGTCACCGGCCCCGGCTTCGGCACCAGGCCACTGCTGGACACCCTCGCAGACTCCCGGTCACTGGTGACCTTCGTCGGCGAGCGTACCCACCTCGTCCGGCCCGCCGACCACGGCCTGCGACGCACCCCGCTGCGGGATCCGACACCGGTCCTGCCGTACTCCGCGACCATCTCTGCTCCTGGTGGCCCGAGCACGCCTGAGGCCGAGACCTGGGCACCGGCATGGGCTCAGCGGGGAGGGGGGTCACTCCGCCACGGCGCGCGTGAACTCCGTCCAGGCGGCGGATCCGATCACGAGGACGGGACCGTCCGGGGTCTTGCTGTCACGGACGGGGACGACGCCGGGGAATCCGTCGGCGACTTCGACGCAGCTGCCGCCGTTGTCGTCGCTGTAAGTGCTCTTGCGCCACTGGGCGGCGCCCACGAAGTCGTACGCGACCTCGACGCACTCGCCGCCGTTGTCGTCGCTGTAGCTGCTCTTGCGCCACCGAGCGGAGCTCAGGTCGTACTCGCGCATCGTCTGTGGTCCTCCGCCGCCGACTCGATCAGGGCCAGGGACGCCTCCGGCGGCAGTGCGGCGGCCCTGAGCAGATCGTATGCCTCTTGCACTCGCTTAACCAGGGCCGGATCGTCCAGCAGGTTCCCCGAATACACGGCCTCTGTATAGGCAGTTGGCGGGGCGTCCTCGAACTCCATGAGCTGAACCATCCGGCCCATGAGGGGATACGCCCCCACCGCGTACGGCAACACCTGCACCAGCACTTTCCGCTGCCGCACCAGGTCCGCGATGTGGTCGAGCTGCTCGGCCATCTCCGCCTCGCTGTCGACCGGAATCCTCAGCACGTGCTCATGCAGGATCGTCCAATACACGGGCCTTGTAGCGTCGTCCAGGATCCGCGCCCGTTCCCTGCGGGCTGCCACCTTTTCCTCGACGTAGAGGTCAGTGACGAACGGGTTTCCTGCCAGCATCACGGCACGTGTGTACGCAGCCGTCTGCAACAACCCCGGCACCAGCGTGGGCGCGAACTCGGCGATCTTCGTCGCCAGCCGCTCAAGCTCCACAACCTCCGCGAAGTAATCCGCGTACCGTTTGTCGTCAATCAGCTTTCGCCATGTCCGTTCGAAAAAGCCGCCGGTTCGTAGGATCTCGTCGATCCTCTGCGCGACGTCCAACTGCGGTTTCCGAATAGCCTGTTCGAACTGGCCGATGTAACCCCCGGAGACGAATACCCGGACGCCCAACTCCACCTGGGAGAAACCCGCGTCCTCCCTGCGCCGTTTCAGCTCGGTTCCGAAGAACTCCCACGCCGCCTGCCGCGAACCCTTGGCCACAGGTCAACCCCCTTGCACTGCCCTGCACTTGTAGAGGACAGACTCCTGCCGAGTGTAGGTGCGGAGCGTCATCCTGGGGATGGTAAGAGTGAAAGTCGAAAAGACAGGGGAGCAGGGTGAAGGCACAACACTCGGCGCGGTGCGTCGAAGAGGCGGAGGAAACGGTGAAGGAATTGCGGGCGGCGCTCACGAACGCCGGAATTACGTTGCCGTCACTGCGGATCGACCAGGCGAGTTTGGCGCGAGAGGCGCCTTGTCCGCGGATCGAATTGGGCGGCTGTTCCGTCGAGTTGGCGGCCCGGCTCGCGGCGGCCCTGCGGTGAGGCCGGCGATCGGCTCGTACGCGATGGACACACGGACCGGAAGGGTGGGGATGGTCATGGGGCACGAGGGGCCGTACGTCCAGCTGAGACCGTACGGCGGCGGCAAGGAGTGGGACTGTGAACCGGACGCCGTCCGGGGAGCCACCGTGGCGGAGCGGCTCAGCGCGGCGACGGCGTATGCCAACGCACGCAGCCGCGGCGAGGTCCCTTGAACGGGGCCGGCCGGGGCGCTTCGGGCCACTCGGCCCGGGGCGTCCGTGCCGTAGGCGAGAATGGACTCCATGAGCCTGTTCCGCGACGACGGCATCGTGCTGCGCACCCAGAAGCTGGGTGAAGCGGACCGCATCATCACCTTGCTCACCCGCGGTCACGGGCGCGTACGCGCTGTGGCGCGGGGGGTGCGGCGGACCAAGTCGAAGTTCGGGGCGCGGCTGGAGCCGTTCTCGCACGTGGACGTGCAGTTCTTCGCGCGGGGGAGCGAACTGGTCGGGCGCGGGCTGCCGCTGTGTACGCAGAGCGAGACGATCGCTCCGTACGGTGGCGGGATCGTGACCGACTACGCGCGGTACACCTCCGGGACGGCCATGCTGGAGACCGCCGAGCGGTTCACCGACCATGAGGGGGAGCCGGCGGTGCAGCAGTATCTGCTGCTGGTCGGCGGCCTGCGCACACTCGCCCGCGGTGAGCACGAGCCGCATCTCGTCCTCGACGCCTTCCTGCTGCGCTCCCTCGCGGTGAACGGCTACGCGCCCAGTTTCAGCGCCTGCGCGAAGTGCGGGATGCCGGGACCGAATCGGTTCTTCTCGGTCGCGGCGGGAGGTTCCGTCTGCGCCGACTGCCGGGTGCCCGGCAGCGTCGTACCCTCGGCCCAGGCCCTCGAACTGCTCGCCGCGCTGCTGACGGGGGACTGGGAGACCGCGGACGCCGCCGAGCCGCGGCATGTCCGGGAGGGCAGCGGGCTGGTGTCGGCCTACCTGCACTGGCATCTGGAACGCGGCCTTCGCTCACTGCGTTACGTAGAGAAGTAATTGCGCAGAGAAGCAACAGAGAACCAAAAAACCAACTGAAGAACCAAAGAACCAAAGAACCAAAGAGCCAGCTGAAGAACCAAGAGCCAAGAACCAAGAACCAAAGAACCAAAGGAGACGAGAAACACATGGCTGTACGCGGGATCCTGGGACGCCAGCGCCGCGAGTACAGGACGCCGGAACCGCATCCGTCCGGTGCCCGTGCGCCCAAACTCCCCGGTGAGCTCGTGCCGAACCATGTGGCGATCGTCATGGACGGCAACGGACGCTGGGCCAAGGACCGTGGGCTGCCGCGTACCGAGGGGCACAAGGTCGGCGCCGAGCGCGTACTGGACGTACTGCAGGGAGCGATCGAGGTGGGAGTCGGTTCCATCTCGCTGTACGCATTCTCCACCGAGAACTGGAAGCGCTCGCCCGACGAGGTGCGCTTTCTGATGAACTTCAACCGCGATTTCATCCGCAAGACGCGGGGCCAGCTCGACGAACTCGGCATCCGGGTCCGCTGGGTGGGCCGGATGCCCAAGCTGTGGAAATCGGTGGCCAAGGAACTCCAGGTCGCCCAGGAGCAGACCAAGGACAACGACCGGCTGACGCTGTATTTCTGCATGAACTACGGCGGCCGCGCCGAGATCGCCGATGCCGCGCAGGCCATGGCGCAGGACATCAAGGCCGGCCGGCTCGACCCGTCGAAGGTCAGCGAGAAGACCTTCGCGAAGTACCTCTACTACCCGGACATGCCGGACGTGGACCTGTTCCTGCGGCCGAGCGGTGAGCAGCGCACCTCCAACTACCTGCTCTGGCAGAGCGCTTACGCCGAGATGGTCTTCCAGAACGTGCTGTGGCCGGACTTCGACCGGCGCGATCTGTGGCGCGCGTGCGTCGAGTTCGCCTCCCGCGACCGCCGCTTCGGCGGCGCCGTCCCGAACGAGCAACTGCTCGCGATGGAGGAGGCCATGAAGGGCCGGCCGGAGTAGCCCGGAGCAGCCGGACATCCGGACCTTCTGAAGGGGCGCCAACGGAGCGCCCCTTCAGGGGCGCGGGGCACTGCGGGCCGACCCCGCTGAGCCCGCAGACAGAGGCGGTCCCTGGGGCTACCTGCCCGCAGACAGAGGCGATCCCCGGCTAGCTACCCTTTGGCGGCAGCGCACTCCGCGCACGTGCCGAAGATCTCGACCGTGTGCGCCACGTTCACATAGCCGTGCTCCGCCGCGATCGCCTCGGCCCAGGTCTCGACGGCCGGGCCCTCCACCTCGACGGCCTTGCCGCAGACGCGGCAGACGAGGTGGTGGTGGTGGTCGCCGGTGGAGCAGCGACGGTAGACGGACTCACCGTCGGAGGTGCGCAGGACATCGACCTCGCCGGCGTCGGCGAGGGACTGCAGCGTGCGATAGACGGTGGTCAGCCCGACGGAGTCGCCCTTGTGCTTCAGCATGTCGTGGAGTTCTTGCGCGCTGCGGAACTCGTCCACCTCGTCCAGCGCCGCCGCCACGGCGGTACGTTGCCGGGTCGAACGGCCCCGTACGGGCGATCCAGCGGTTGTCACCGTTGCCTCCTCCACGTCTGCACTTGCCAGGCCATTGTGCCAGTCCGGGATGTGCCCAGTCAGACGCCGACCTTCCCGTCCGTCCCACGGGTGGCCGGAATCGCGCACTCCGCCGGGTCCCCGGCAGCCTGCGAGACCGCCAGCGCCCGGGCCCTGCGCCGTGCGAGCGGTGTCGCCAGCGCGGTCAGCACGATGAACGTGCCGATGGTCAGCAGCACGATGGTCGCGCCCGGCGGCACGTCCTGGTAGTACGAGGTCACGGTGCCGCCGATCGTCACGCTCACGCCGATGGCCACCGCGATCGCGAAGGTGGCGGCGAAACTCCGGCTGAGCTGCTGCGCCGCGGCGACCGGAACGACCATCAGGGCGGACACCAGCAGCAGGCCCACGACGCGCATCGCGACGGTCACCGTGACCGCCGCCGTGACGGCCGTGAGCAGGTTCAGGGCGCGCACCGGCAGGCCCGTCACACGCGCGAACTCCTCGTCCTGGCTGACCGCGAACAGCTGGCGGCGCAGGCCCACCGTGACCAGTACGACGAAGGCCGCCAGGACGCAGATCGCCGTCACGTCGGACTCCGAGACGGTGGACAGCGAGCCGAAGAGGTACGAGGTGAGGTTGGCGTTCGAGCCGGTCGGCGCGAGGTTGATGAACATCACGCCGCCGGCCATGCCGCCGTAGAAGAGCATGGCGAGGGCGATGTCGCCGCGCGTCTTGCCGTACCAGCGGATCAGCTCCATGAGGACCGCGCCGACCACGGAGACGGCCGTCGCCATCCACACCGGAGACCAGGAGAGCAGGAAGCCGAGGCCGACGCCGGTCATCGCCACGTGGCCGATTCCGTCGCCCATCAGGGCCTGGCGGCGCTGCACGAGGTAGATGCCGACGGCGGGCGCGGTGATGCCGACGAGGACGGCGGCGAGCAGGGCCCGCTGCATGAAGGCGTAATCGAGGAAGTCCATCAGCTCTTCAGCCCCATCGGCTTCATCGGCTTCATCGGCTCCACCAGTTTCTTCGGTCCCATCAGCTCAGCAGTCCCGTCCGGATCGGTTCGGCGTCGTGAGCCGCGTGCGGGTGTACGTGGTCGTGGCCGGGCAGCGCGTGCTGGCCGACCGCGGCCGGGGGCGGGCCGTCGTGCATGACGCAGCCGTCGCGCAGGACGACCGCGCGGTCGATCAGCGGCTCCAGCGGGCCCAGTTCGTGCAGGACGAGGAGGACGGAGGTGCCCTGGGCGACCTGCTTGCGCAGGGTCGAGGCCAGCACCTCCTGGCTCGCCAGGTCGACGCCCGCCATCGGCTCGTCCATGATCAGCAGTTCGGGCTCGGAGGCCAGCGCGCGGGCGATCAGCACCCGCTGGTGCTGGCCGCCGGACAGCGCGTTCACGGAGTCCTTGGCGCGGTCGGCCAGGCCGACGAGCGCGATGGCCTTCTGCACGGCCTCGTGGTCGGCCTTGCGCAGCACGCCGAAGCGGGCGCGGGACAGCCGCCCCGAGGCGACGATCTCGGTCACCGTCGCGGGCACGCCACCCGCGGCCGTGGTGCGCTGCGGTACGTAGCCCACGCGCGCCCAGTCGTCGAAGCGGCGGCGCGGGGTGCCGAAGATCTCGATCTCGCCGCCGCTGACCGGCACTTGGCCGATGATGCTGCGGACGGCGGTGGACTTGCCGGAGCCGTTGGCGCCGAGCAGGGCGACGACCTCGCCGTGGTTCACGGTGAGGTCGATACCGCGCAGGACGGGGCGTGAGCCGAGTTCCGCGGTCACTCCGCGCAGGGATATGACGGGCTCGCTCTTCATTCCGCCGTCCTCCGTGTTCGTTGCGTCACTTCGTGGTGCGTCACTTCGTGGTGCGTTACTTCGTGGTGCGTTCGCTCACCGGGCGCCGTCTGTCATTTGGCGCCCAGTGCCGTCTCCAGAGCCTTCAGGTTCGACTCCATGACCTGCAGGTAGTCGTCGCCCCTGGACTTGTCGGTGATGCCCTCGATGGGGTCGAGGACGTCGGTCTTCAGGCCCGCGTCGTTGGCGATGGTCTTGGCGGTGTCGTCGCTGACCAGGGTCTCGTAGAACACGGTGGTGACACCGTCCGCCTTGGCCATGGTCTCAAGGTCCTTGACGCGGTTCGCGCTGGGCTCCGATTCCGGGTCCAGGCCGTTGATGGCCTCCTCGGTGAGGCCGTAGCGCTCGGCGAGGTAGCCGAAGGCCGCGTGGGTGGTGATGAAGACCTTGCTCGTGGTGTTCTTGAGCCCGTCCTCGTACTGGGTGTTGAGGGCGTCGAGCTTCTTGACCAGCGCGTCCGTGTTCGCCTTGTAGTCGGCGGCGTTGTCCGGGTCCTCCTTCTCGAAGGCCTTGCCGACACCCTCGGCGACCTCGGCGTACTTCACCGGGTCCAGCCAGATGTGCGGGTCGGTGGCGCCGGTCTCCTCGCCCTCGGTGTCGTCGTGCTCGGCCGCGTGGCCGCCGACCTCGTTGCCGTGCTTCTCCAGGGTGGTCAGCGTCGCGGCGTCGATCTTGGTCTTGACCTCGGACTGCGCCACGGCGTCGTCGACGGCCGGCTGGAGGTTCTTCAGGTAGAGGACGGCGTCGGCCTCCTGGAGCTGCGCGGTCTGCTTGGCGCTGATCTCCAGGTCGTGCGGCTCCTGGCCGGGCTCGGTCAGGTTCGTGACACTCACGTGGTTCCCGCCGATCTCCTGGGCGAGATACTGCAGGGGGTAGAACGACGCCACGACGTCGAGCTTCCCGCTGCTGTTGTTGTCGGCGGCGGACGAGTCCGAGCAGGCGGAGAGGGTGCCGAGACCGAGGACTGTGGCCGCGGTCACAGCAGTCCCGGATATGAGGCGTCGTCGTACGTTCATGACACTCATTTTCAACAAATTTGGAAACGATTGTCAACAAGGGTTCCGTCAACCAACCGATTTGATACCGGGGTGGGAGGCGCCGGTAACCTAAGTCATTCGCTGCCGTCCGTTCGTAATGAAGAGAGCACCGTGGCCGCCGACAAGATCGACACCATCGTCAGCCTGAGCAAGCGCCGTGGCTTCGTCTATCCCTGTAGTGAGATCTACGGTGGACAGAAGGCCGCCTGGGACTACGGCCCGCTCGGCGTCGAGCTCAAGGAGAACCTCAAGCGCCAGTGGTGGCGTTACATGGTCACCTCCCGTGAGGACGTCGTCGGTATCGACTCGTCCGTGATCCTGGCAACCGAGGTCTGGGTCGCCTCCGGCCACGTCGCCACGTTCACCGACCCCCTCACCGAGTGCACCTCCTGCCACAAGCGCTACCGCGCCGACCACCTGGAGGAGGCCTACGAGGCGAAGCACAAGCGCCTCCCGGAGAACGGCCTCGCGGACGTCAACTGCCCCAACTGCGGTAACAAGGGCCAGTTCACCGAGCCCAAGCAGTTCTCCGGCCTGCTCTCCACCCACCTCGGTGTGACGCAGGACAGCGGCTCCGTCGCCTACCTGCGCCCCGAGACCGCGCAGGGCATCTTCACCAACTTCGCCCAGGTGCAGCAGACTTCGCGCCGCAAGCCGCCCTTCGGCATCGCGCAGATGGGCAAGTCCTTCCGCAACGAGATCACGCCCGGCAACTTCATCTTCCGCACCCGCGAGTTCGAGCAGATGGAGATGGAGTTCTTCGTCAAGCCGGGCGAGGACGAGAAGTGGCAGGAGTACTGGATGCAGGAGCGCTGGAACTGGTACACCGGCCTCGGTATGCGCGAGGAGAACATGCGCTGGTTCGAGCACCCGGCCGAGAAGCTCTCGCACTACTCCAAGCGCACCGCCGACATCGAGTACCGCTTCCAGTTCGGCGGCAACGAATGGGGTGAGCTGGAGGGCGTCGCCAACCGCACCGACTACGACCTGAACGCGCACTCCAAGGCCTCCGGCCAGGACCTCTCCTACTTCGACCAGGAGGCCGGCGAGCGCTGGACCCCGTACGTCATCGAGCCCGCCGCCGGTGTCGGCCGCTCGATGCTCGCCTTCCTCCTCGACGCCTACATCGAGGACGAGGCCCCGAACGCCAAGGGCAAGATGGAGAAGCGCACGGTGCTGCGCCTCGACCCGCGCCTGGCCCCGGTCAAGGTCGCGGTTCTCCCGCTGTCCCGCAACCCGGAGCTCTCCCCGAAGGCCAAGGGCCTTGCCGCCGCGCTCCGGCAGAACTGGAACATCGACTTCGACGACGCCGGCGCCATCGGCCGCCGCTACCGCCGCCAGGACGAGATCGGCACCCCGTTCTGCGTCACGGTCGACTTCGACACGCTCGACGACAACGCGGTGACCGTGCGCGAGCGCGACACGATGAAGCAGGAGCGTGTGTCGCTCGACCAGATCGAGGGCTACCTCGCCACGCGGCTGATCGGCTGCTGAGTCAGGTCGTCGACAACATCACTGGTGCCGGGCCCCGGATCGACGGGGGCCCGGCACCAGTGTTTCAACCGGTCCCGCGGGGGCTTCTCAACGGCCTTGCAGCGCCTTGACGTTGTCGCCGAACGTCCAGTTCTTCGAGCCGTCCCAGTTGATGGACCAGGTCATCAGGCCCTTGAGGGAGGTGCCGTAGGTGCGCCATGCCTGGGAGACGAGGCTCGGGGTCATGTAGCCGCCGCCGGCGCCGGACTGGGCCGGGAGGCCGGGGACCTGCTTGTCGTACGGCACCTTGATCGTGGTGCCCTGGACGACAAGTCCCTTGTTCAGGCAGTCGGTCTGGGCGGTGAAACCCTGGACGGTACCCGCGGAGTAGGAGTCGGCGGAGCAGCCGTACATGCTGCCGTTGTAGTACTGCATGTTCAGCCACCACAGGCGCCCGTTGTCCGCGTACTTCTTCACGATCGGCAGGTACGAGCCCCAGATCGAGCCGTACGCGACGCTGCCGCCGGTGACGTAGGCGGTCTCGGGGGCCATGGTGAGCCCGAAGTTCGACGGCATCTGGGCCAGCACCCCGTCGATGATGCGGATCAGGTTGGCCTGCGAGGCGGAGAGCGTGTTGATGTTGCCGCTGCCGACCAGGCCGGTCTCGATGTCGATGTCGATACCGTCGAAGTTGTACTGCTTGAGGATCGGGACGATCGTCGCGACGAACTTGTCGGCCACGGTGGCGGAACTGAGGTCGATCCCGGCCGCCGCCCCGCCGATGGACATCAGGATCGTCTGCCCCGACGCCTTCGCCGCGCACATCTCGGCGGGCGTCGCGACCTTCACGCCCGTGTCCATCCCGTCCGCCCACAGCGCGGTCCCGTCGGAACGGATCACCGGGAACGCCGCGTTGATCACGTTGTAACCGTGCGCCGCGATACGGGAGTCGGTGATCGGGGTCCAGCCGAAGGGCGGGTGAACGCCGTTGGACGAGCCGTCCCAGTTCTCCCAGTAACCCTGGAGGACCTTGCCGGACGGGCGGGACTTCACGGCGCAGGTATCGGCAGCGGATGCGCTCGGGGCGGTGGCGATCGACAGTGGGGTGAATACCACTGCCGCCAGCGCCACGGCGAGCAGACGCAGCTTCCGACGGATCATGCGAGGCCTCCCGGTGGGGGGTGCGGGGGGTGAGGTGTCGTAGGCATGACAGTGCTCTTGGTCCAGACCATTCGTCAAGAGGCCCTGGATCGCGCGGGGACTGGCAGATGACAGATGACAGATGGCAGACGGCGGACGGCAGACGGCAGACGGTATCTGACAGGTAACAGCTGACAGATGACAGCTGACAGATATTGAAATCTGTCAGCTGTCATGCCATGGTGGACGCACGACATCCTCCGAGCGCTTTCCGCGCCCGGAGAACCCCAAGGAGCCCTCATGCGAACCCGTCCTCTCGGATCCACCGGCCCTCAGGTCTCCGCCCTCGGTCTCGGCTGTATGGGCATGTCCGCGCTGTACGGCGATGCGGACCGGGCCGAGTCCATCGCCACCATCCACGCCGCGCTCGAAGCGGGTGTGACCCTGCTCGACACCGGTGACTTCTACGCCATGGGCCACAACGAGCTGCTGATCGGCGAGGCCTTGCGTACTGCGCCCGCGGCTCGGCGGGAGCAGGCGCTGACGAGCGTCAAGTTCGGCGCGCTGCGTGACCCGGACGGCGGCTGGGTGGGGTACGACGGGCGCCCTGCGGCCGTGAAGAACTTCGCCGCGTACTCGTTGCGGCGGCTCGGCGTGGACCACATCGACGTGTACCGGATCGCCCGTGCCGACACCGATGTGCCGATCGAGGAGACGGTGGGGGCGATCGCGGAGCTGGTGGAGGCCGGGCACGTACGGCACATCGGGCTCAGCGAGGTGGGCGCCGGGACCATCCGCCGGGCTGCCGCCACCGCCCCCGTCTCGGACCTCCAGATCGAGTACTCGCTCATCTCGCGCGGCATCGAGGACGAGATTCTGCCGACCACCCGTGAGCTGGGCATCGGCATCACCGCGTACGGCGTGCTGTCGCGCGGGCTGATCTCCGGGCACTTCACGCGGGACCGGCAGCTGGCCGCTGACGACTTCCGCGGGATGAGCCCCCGATTCCAGGGCGACAACCTCCAGCACAACCTTGACCTGGTCGACGCGCTGCGGAAGGTCGCCGAGCAGAAGGGCGTCAGCGTCGCGCAGATCGCCATCGCCTGGGTGCTCTCGCGCGGCGAGGACATCGTGCCGCTGGTGGGCGCCCGGCGCCGCGACCGGCTGACGGAGGCGCTGGGCGCGCTGGACGTGACGCTCGGCGCCGACGACCTCGCCGCCATCGAGGAGGCCGTGCCGGACGGCGCCGCCGCGGGCGACCGTTACCCGCAGGCGCAGATGGCGCACCTCGGCACGGAGCGCTGACGGTACCGGCAGGTACCGTCCTCGTCATGGCACCGACCACCGAAGCACTGACCGCCGAGCGCATCCTCGAAGCGACCGAGGAGGTGCTGCGCCGCCACGGTCCCGCCAAGGCCACCGTGGTGGACGTGGCGCGCGCGCTCGGCGTCAGTCACGGCAGCGTCTACCGCCACTTCGCCACGAAGGCGGCGCTGCGCGAGGCGGTCACGAAGCGTTGGCTGGACCGTACGTCGGAGTCCCTGGCGGGCATCGTCGCCGAGGACCGCGACCCCGAGTCCCGCCTGCGTGACTGGTTCACGGCGCTCTTCGCCGCCAAGCGCCGAAAGGCCGGCGACGACCCCCAACTCTTCGCCACCTACCTGGTGTTGCTGACCGGCGAGAACGGCGGCGTCGTCGACCACCACATCGCCGACCTCACCGGCCAGCTCGTCGAGATCGTCGAGGACGGGGTGCGGCGCGGCGTCTTCGCGTCCGACGCCCCGGCCGTCACGGCCCGCGCCCTCTTCGACGCCACCAATCGTTTCCACGACCCCGCCTACTCCCGGGAGTGGGAACAGCCCGGCATCGACGGGGAGTTCGAGGCGCTCGTGGACCTGGTCGTACGAGGGGTGCGCGCCTGACGTGCACGCCTGACCGCGAGTCCCTGCTCGCGGCACCGGGTGCGCGGGCCGTGACCACGGGGTTCTCACCAGGCGGTGGGGACGGACGTCACGAGCGGTGCCGGTGGAGATGCCCACCGCCCCGGCGATCCGGCGCCGTGAGGCTCCGGGGCCGGCACGCAACCGCCGTGGAGCGGCTACCTCTCCGTCGGGTCCACCGTCGCCTGGTGCGCCTCTGTCAGGTGTTCCTCCGCCTTCAGCCAGGGCAGGAACTGCGCCGCCTTGCGCCACCCGCACGTGTCGCACTTGATCGTGCGCTGTACGCCCGCCCGCTGAACCCGTACGACGTGCTCGCGGCCGTGCTGGTCCCAGCGGCTTACCTTGCTCGTGTTGATCTGCAGCATGCCACCTCCTGGTGATACCGAGTGATGCCGCGTTACCGCATTCCCTTACGCAGCAAGGAGTGTGCAGCATGGCGAAGATCAACGGGGATTCTTTGGCCGTGAGTTGGCGGCGCGGTCGTCCGTCGTCACGATCCGCCGCATCAGCGTGATGAGACTCTCATGCTCGGTGTCCGTACGGGAGTTGGTGACCAAGGGGTGGGCCGTCAGCTGATCGTGCGCGGCAGCCGCAGGCTCAGGCCCGTGGTCAGGATCCCGATCGCGAGCTGGACCAGCAGCGTTGTCACCAGCGCGTCCTGCATTCCGTGACCCGGGACGAGGGACAGGAAGAGGGTGCCCAGGGTGGCCACACCGAGGGCGAGGGCGGACTGCTGGGTGGTGATCATGACGCCGCTGCCCACGCCCCCGCGTGCGGGCGGGACCTCGGAGAGGATGATCCGGAAGAGAACGGGGAGTTGGAGGGCCTGGCCCGCGCCCGCCACCGCCGCACCCGGCACCAGCTCCCAGATACCCAGGTCCGGCCAGGACCGCCAGGCGGCCAGCGCCATGAGGGCCACGCCCACCGCCTGCACGACTCCGCCGGCGGTGACGACCCGGGTGCCGTAACGAGCGATCAGCCGCGGACCGCACAGCGAGACCACGAAGAACGCCGCCGCCATCGGCGCGAGGGCCAGCCCCGCCTGGACCGGACCGAGCCCCGCACCGTCCTGCAGGGCCACCGCGATCACGAACATGAACCCGCTGAAGCCGATCGAGAACGGCACGATCATCACCAGACCCCGGCGCAACGACGGCAGCGCGAGCAGGCTCGGCGGCACCAGTGGCGTACGGCCTCTGCGGTCCGCCCGGCGTTCGACGAAGTAGAACGCCGCCGCCGCGACGGGGAACAGTGCCAGCGACAGCCAGGTCCACAGCGGCCAGCCCGCCGCCCTGCCCTCGGTGAGCGGGGCCAGCAGCGCGAGCAACGCTATGGCGAGAAGTACCGTGCCGGGGCCGTCGATCGGCTCCGGGTGCTGCGAGCGCGTCTCGGGGACCGCGCGCGTGGCCAGCACCAGACCGAGGATCACCACGGGCACATTGACGAGGAACACCGCGCGCCAGCCGGTGCCCGCGATGTCGGCGGCGATGAGTACGCCGCCGAGGATCTGCCCGGCCACCATGGAGAGCCCGGCTGTCGCGCCGTACAGGCTCATCGCCTTGGCGCGGCGCGGCCCGGCGGTCGCCGACTGGATGGTGGCGAGCACCTGCGGCAGCATCGCGGCGGACGCCGCACCCTGCGCGACCCGGGCGGCCACCAGCGTCCAGGCGCTGGGCGCGAGGCCGCACGCCAGCGAGGTCAGGCCGAAGGCCGCCATGCCGACGAGGAAGAGCCGACGCCGGCCGAAGAGGTCGCCGAGCCTGCCGCCGAGGACGAGGAGGACGGCGTACGAGACTCCGTACCCGGCGATGACGAGTTCCAGGACGGACGCGCTCGCGTGCAGGTCCTGGCCCATGGTCGGCAGCGCGACGTTCACAATGAAGAAGTCGATCAGCGGCAGGGCCGCGCCGATCAGCACCGTGAAGAGTCCGAGGCCGCCAAGCACGGGTGGGGAGGCGGGGGATCGGACGGGGGTGGCGACGGTTCCGGTTTCGGTCACGTGCTCCAGCCTGCTCCCGGTCCCAGGCTGGTACCAGAGTTTACTTATCCTGGTAGAGGGAGTACCTGGCAACAGGGTAGGACGTGCGGCAGGCTAGGAGCATGACAACGATGGCATACGACTATCCGGGGGCGGCGACCAGGCGGTACGGCGGTCGCGAGGCGGAGATCCGGCGGCACGAGCTGGCCGCCTTCCTGCGCCACCGCCGCGAGCACGTCACCCCCGAACAGGTCGGTCTGTCCCGCGGCCCCCGCCGGCGAACCCCCGGCCTGCGCCGCGAGGAGGTCGCACAGCTCGCCGCCGTCGGGGTCACCTGGTACACGTGGCTGGAACAGGCCCGCGACATCCATGTCTCCGTGCAGGTGCTCGACGCACTCGCCCGCACTCTGATGCTCGACCAGAGCGAGCGAGGGCACCTCTTCCAGCTGGCCGGAGCCGTCGACCCGGCGCCCCCCATGACCTGCCCGACGGTGTCCCCAGCCCTGCGGACCATCCTGGAGCAGCTCGAGCCGATGCCGGCCTGTGTCCAGAACAGCCGGTACGACATCCTCGCGTACAACCGCACGTACAGCCTGCTGCTCTGCGACCTCGACGCCGTACCGAGCGAGGACCGGAACTGCATGGTCCTCGCCTACACGAACGAGGAGTGGCGCTCGTCGATCGTGCATCTGGACGAGACCACCCGCCTCATGGCGGCCAAGTTCCGCGCCTCGATGGCCGGGCATCTCGCCTCGCCCGCCTGGAAGACGCTTCTCAAGCGGCTGCGTGCGGAGTCGCCGGACTTCTGCGCGGCCTGGGACCGCCACGAGGTGGTCGGCGCGAGCACCAAGCGCAAGGAGTTCCGCAACGCGTACGTCGGTCGCATCACCGTCGACCACACCGACCTGTGGCTCGGTCCGGACGTGGGGACACGCCTGGTGACCTACGTGCCCGCGGACGTGGAGTCGCGCGAGCGGCTGGAGAAGCTGCACGCGATCGCCCAGGAGCGCGGGGCGGCGGTCATGGCTTGAGCCTCATCGGCTTGGGCTTCGTCATCGGTTTGGGCTTCGTAGGCGGTTTGGCCTCGTCATCAGTTTGGGCTTCGTACGCGCGCGGCTGTCGGTACGGGGTTCGTACCCGAGCGGGCGGTTTCCGGTGATGTCATGCCCGGTTTCGCGAGTGTGGACCACGGCGAGGGCGGCGGGTGGCCATGGCGGTCCGGGTCCACCGGCCGTGGTGGCCATGGCGGTCCGGGCCCACTGGCGTCGGTGGCCGTGGCGGTCCGGGCCGACCGGCCGCGGTGGTCTACCCGGAGATCACTTCCAGGAGGGCAAGGCTGGATCCCGTCCGGTACTCGGCGTCGAACGAGTCGCGGCCGAGCTCCTCCACCAGCCGTTCACGGAGGGCCTGGTGCTCCTGGGCGTCATCAGGGTCCAGGTGATGCCCGATCCTTCGCAGTTCGCTGTCGACTGCCGCCAGGTACCGGGTCGCACGGCGGTGGTCGCCGTCGGCGGCCGCGATGACCGCTGTGCTCAGAGCCACCTGCGGGTACATGTTCGTCATCTCGCCCTCCACCACCTCGCGTCGGGCCGCGGAGAACAGCTCTCGGGCCTTCTGGACCTCGCCCGCGTGCAGTTCCAGATACGCCAGGTTGTGCCGTTCGTTCGCGACGCTTCTGCGCTCGCCCAGGGACTCGTTGAGAGCGATGCTCTCCGCGAGCAGGCGACGAGCGGCCGGTACGTCACCATCCATGCGTGCGGTGCCCGCCAGGATGTGCAGAGGGGTCCGTTCCAGGCGGCGGTCGCTGGTTCGCCGGGCGAGCTCCCGGGCCTCCCCGGCCAGACGCCGGGCCTCGGGAAGGTCGCCGTCCACGATGGCGATACGTGCCAGGCAGCCCACCGCTTCAACCTCGGCGGCGACGTCACCGGCGGCCTGGGCGCGGGTGATCTCTTCCTCGCTCAGGCGCTGCACCACGTCGATTTCGCGGCGCCGAAACGCTTCGACGGCCTCTTCGTAGAAGGTCATACCGGCAGAGGTTAACCAGCCAAGGTCATACCGGCAGAGGTTGCCAGGAACGTCATACCGGCAGAGGTTGGCCGGGCAGGGTGGGCCCGGGCCAGGCAGCGGTTGGCCGGCCGGGGCTGGCCGGTCCGGGCGCGCGGACGGGAACGCGGTGTCAGGCCTGTACGCCCGTCGAGTCCCGTGTCCGCACGGGTTCCGGCTGCAGCCGGGCCGCCGTCTGCTCGGCCGTCTTCCGTGCCCAGGCTCCGCTGGTCAGGGCGCCCAGGAGGAGGACGGCGAGGCCGCATCCGGCGATGATCCACCAGGCGGGGGCGGCGGCCGCCACGAAGGTGTCCTTGTACGCCGTCGTGCTCACTCCGGAGGCCAGCACCGCGCCGATCACCGCGACGCCGAGGGTGCCGCCGATCTGGCGGCTGGTGGAGGCGATGGCGGAGGCGACGCCGGCCTGGGCGCGGGGCATGCCGGAGACGGCGGTGTTGGTGATGGGCGCGTTCACGAAGCCGAAGCCGAGGCCGAAGAGGACGTAGCCGATGACCAGCGTGGTGTTCGAGGTCTCGCCCTCGAACGCGGCGAACAGCACCCCGCTCGCGGTCATCGCGACTCCGGCGATCAGCAGGGGCAGGCGGGGGCCGCGGCTGCCGACCAGCCGGCCCGACAGCGGGGCGCAGACGAAGCACATGGCCGCCATCGGCAGCATCCACAGGCCCGCGTGCAGCGCGTCCAGGCCGCGCACGTTCTGCAGGTAGAGCGTCGAGAGGAACAGGAATCCGCTCAGCGCCGCGAATCCGCAGACGGCTATGACGGTGGCCCCGCTGAACGGCGCGGAACGGAAGAAGCGCAGGTCGATGAGGGGTTCGTCGCGCCGACGCTCGTACCGGAGGAAGCCGATCAGTGAAGCGACGGCGACCGCGCCGAAGGCCACGATCTTGACGGCGCCCGAGGTGGGCGCCTCGATGATCGCGTAGGTGAGGGAGCCGAGAAGCGCGATGACAAGGAGCTGGCCGACCGGGTCGGGGCGGCGGGCCTTGGGGGCGCGGGACTCGGGGACGTAGCGCAGGGTGAGCAGGAGTGCGGCCAGGCCGACCGGGAGGTTGATCCAGAAGATCGAACGCCAGCCGACCGAGTCCACGAGCAGCCCGCCGACCAGGGGCCCCAGGGCCATCGATATGCCGACCACGCTGCCCCACGCACCGATCGCCCGGGCGCGCTCGCGCGGATCCGTGAACGTATTGGTGATGATCGACATCGCCACCGGGTTCAGCATCGAACCGCCGACCGCCTGCACCATGCGGAACGCCACGAGCGATTCGAGGTTCGGGGCGAGCGAGCACAGCAGCGAGCCGAGCGTGAAAATGACCAGGCCCGCGATGAAGACCTTCCGGCGGCCGATGCGATCGGCGGTCGAGCCCGCCAGCATCAGCAGGGAGGCGAGAACCAGCGTGTACGCGTCGATCGTCCACTGGAGGCCTGCCAGGCTCGCGTGCAGTTCCTTCTG
Source organism: Streptomyces sp. NPDC005808 (assembly GCF_042871385.1). NCBI lineage: Bacteria > Bacillati > Actinomycetota > Actinomycetes > Kitasatosporales > Streptomycetaceae > Streptomyces > Streptomyces sp. NPDC005808. Next base: position 214,000 of record NZ_JBIAIK010000003.1, read on the forward strand.
CATGGAGGGCAGGGCGACGTTCAGCACGGTGTTGTCGAGGCTCACGATCAGCAGACTCATGCAGCAGATCGCGAGCACCAGCATGCGGTGGCGGGGGCTGAGCTCGGGCATTCCACCATGGTACGACCATTTCAATAGTGCGTCTAACTAATGACTGTCGCTCCACTCGCCCGCGTACGTGACAATGGGGGAATGTCCACGCCCACCCTCGCTCCCGCGCCCCCGCTGTCGATCGGCCCGCACACCGTCCAGCCGCCCGTCGTCCTGGCACCCATGGCCGGTATCACGAACGCGCCCTTCCGCACACTGTGCCGGGAGTTCAGCGGCGGCAAGGGGCTCTTCGTCAGCGAGATGATCACCACGCGGGCGCTGGTCGAGCGCAACGAGAAGACCATGCAGCTGATCCACTTCGACGCGACAGAGAAGCCGCGTTCGATCCAGCTGTACGGAGTGGACCCGGCGACCGTCGGCAAGGCCGTCCGCATGATCGCGGAGGAGGGCCTCGCCGACCACATCGACCTGAACTTCGGCTGCCCGGTCCCGAAGGTGACGCGCAAGGGCGGTGGGTCCGCCCTCCCGTACAAGCGGAACCTGCTGCGGGCGATCCTCCGGGAGGCCGTCGGCGGGGCCGGTGATCTCCCCGTCACGATGAAAATGCGCAAGGGCATCAACGACGACCACATCACCTACCTGGACGCCGGACGGATCGCGGTCGAGGAAGGTGTCACGGCGATCGCCCTGCATGGCCGGACCGCCGCCCAGCACTACGGCGGCACGGCGGACTGGGACGCCATCGCGCGCCTCAAGGAGCATGTGCCGGAGATTCCCGTCCTCGGCAACGGCGACATCTGGTCCGCCGACGACGCGTTGCGGATGGTGCGCGAGACCGGCTGTGACGGAGTGGTGGTCGGGCGAGGGTGCCTGGGGCGGCCGTGGCTGTTCGGGGATCTGGTGGCGGCCTTCGAGGGGCGCGAGGCCGGAGCCGGTGGCCCTGGTGGGTACGCCCGCCCGACGCTCCGTGAGGTCGCGGCCGTGATGGTCCGGCATGCGACGCTGCTCGGCGAGTGGATCGGCGACGAGGCGCGAGGCGTCATCGACTTCCGCAAGCACGTCGCCTGGTACCTCAAGGGCTTCGCCGTCGGCTCCGAGATGCGGGGGCGTCTCGCCATCAGCTCGTCCATCGCCGAACTCTCCGACGGGCTCGCCGAGTTGGACCTCGACCAGCCCTGGCCGCTCGGCGCGGACGGACCCCGCGGCCGTACGTCCGGCAACAACAGGGTTGTCCTGCCGGAGGGTTGGCTCAAGGACCCGTACGACTGCTCGGGGATCGGCGAGGACGCGGAACTGGACACGTCCGGGGGGTAGTTGGGGCTGCCCGGGGCTGCGCGGGACCGCCAGGGCACTGCTTCCGATCTCCCGGCCTCGACCACGGGCTGTGACTCGGACTCATTTGGTGAAAACCGCCCGCGCGATCTCATCGGGGGCGGCGCTCGCCTCCGCGAGGAGTTTCCCGTCGGCGGACCAGATGCCCGAACGGCCGGACGTGCGGTCGAAGCCGCCACCGGTCGGACCTGCGAAGGCGGCCGCGGCGACCCACACACCGTGGTCGGCTGCGACCCGGCGGGCCCGCTCGCCGTGGACCTCAGCCTCGTGATCGGCGTGGACAACCCCAGCGACGTACCCGTCGATGCCCAGCGCGGCCGTCTTCGCGGCGTGCTCGGGGATACCCGTGTCGCGGCAGACGGCAAGCCCCAGCCGCCACCCGTCCACTACGATCACGGCCGGCTCCCCGGGCACAAAGTGAGCGGCCTCGCTGCCGTGGAGGTACGCCTTCCCATAAGCCACCCGCGCGCCGTCTCGGTCCACGGCCAGGATGCCGATGTGCGGACCCGGCACAGGCGCGCCGACAAGGGCAAGCGTCCCGGTCTCGGCGCATGCGGCGACGATCGGAGCCAGCCGTTGGTCGTCCGGAACGACCGGCTCCGCGTCCAGCTCGTATCCCGTCAGGGACATCTCGGGGAAAACCACCACCCGCGCGTCCGCCGCGCGAACAGCCTCCGCGTGGGCCACCGCGTTGGCCGTCACGTCGTAAGCCGTGCACCTCGGCTGCGCCACCGCGATGCTCAACGCCTGCTCCACCCCGAACTCCCCTCGTCGATTCGCACGATCACCCTACAGAGCGGCCACACGGCGAGCATTTGCGCAACCAACGCCTGTAGCGGCGCGAGCATGATCGCCTTGTGGCGCCGCACAGGGGAATCGCCCGCTCGATGGGTCGGTTGACCAGTTCGTACTCGCTCGTACTTCCTCGTACTCGCGATCCCCCAAGGAGCCGCAATGTCCGACGCCGACGATAAGCCCGCCGCAGGCGAAAAGCCCGCTGCGGCCGAACCCGCCGTCAGCGAACTCCGCCTCGTCGTCACGGCGGCCGACTACGACGCCGCGCTGCACTTCTACCGCGACGTACTCGGCCTGACCGAGCGCGGAGCGTACTCCTCGCCCGACGGGCGGGTCACCATCCTCGACGCCGGCCGGGCCACCTTGGAGCTGACCGACCCGAACCACGCCGCCTTCATCGACGAGGTCGAGGTCGGGCGGCGGGTGGCCGGCCATGTACGGGTCGCCTTCCAGGTCGACGACTCCGCCGCCGCCACGGTGAGGCTGGCCGCAGCCGGAGCTGAGGTGATCGCGGAGCCGACGCGTACCCCCTGGAACTCGCTGAACTCCCGGCTGGAAGCACCGGGAGCCCTTCAGCTGACCCTCTTCACCGAGCTCGACGGGTTCACTGAATCCGACGACTAGAGCTGGAGGTCTACGCTCCCCCCACCGCCGTCAGCAGCGCCAGCGGTGCCGCCGCCGACCTCGACTCCCGTACGCACGCGTGCGGGTAGGGCACCGGCTCGCCGTGGGTGTCGCGGCCGTAGCCCGCGAGAACCTCGGGGAGCCGGTGGCCGGCGGATGTGGCGGCGTCGACCAGGGCGTTGGCGACGGTGCGGGCCTCGTCGTGCAGGCCGTACCTCGCCAGGCCCAGGGCGATCAGGGCGTTGTCGTGCGGCCAGACCGAGCCGCGGTGGTACGAGAGCGGGTGGTACGCCGCCTGGCCGGAGGCGAGGGTACGGACGCCCCAGCCGGAGAAGAAGTCGGGTTCGAGGAGACGTCGGCCGACCAGCTCGCCGTACTCCTTGTCGAGCAGACCCGACCAGAGCAGGTGACCCGCGTCGGAGGCGAGGGCGTCCACATGGCGCCCGTCACCGTCCAACGCCAGCGCGGGGAAGGCGTGTTCGGGCATCCAGAAGTCCCGCTGGAAGCGGTCCCGGAGGTCGGCGGCGGCCTGTTCGAGGAGGGCCGCGTAGACCTCGTCGTCCCAGACCGTGCGGGACAGGTGCGCGGTGCGGCGCAACGCGTCGTACGCGTACCCCTGCGCGCCCGCCGCCATCACCGGACCGGAGGGGCGGCTGCCGTCGGCCGAGCAGATGGCGCCCGGGGAGTCCTTCCAGTTCTGGTTGGCGAGCCCGCCGCCGTCCGCGCGGTAGACGAGATAGCCGCGCGAGGTCAGCCCGCCGTGGTCCAGCATCCAGCCGATCGCCGCACGGGCGTTGGCCTCCAGACGGCGGGCCACGCTCACATCACCGGTCTGCTCGGTGTACGCGCCGAGCAGCACCAGGAACAGTGGCGTCGCGTCCACCGAACCGTAGTAACGCCCGTACGGCACCTGCCCGAAGTGCGCCAGCTCCCCGTGCCGCACCTCGTGCACGATCTTGCCGGGCTGGCACACCGCCTCCGCGCCCACCTCGGTCGCCTGAGTCGCGGCGAGTGCCGGGAGCGTGGCGGCGGCGAGTTGGGGACGGTAGGGAAGGGCGAAGAGGGAGGTCAGGAGCGCGTCTCGGCCCAACAGGGCCAGGAACCACGGGACTCCGGCCGCCGGGACGCGCAGCTCCTCGCCGTCCGGGCCGCGGGCCGGGACCTGCAGCGCGGCGAGGTCGGACAGACCCCGCGCGCAGGCCGCGGCCAGCTCCGGCCAGCCGGTCGGGAAGGCCACGCCTTCCGTGAACTCACCTTCGAGAACGAGGAGTTGGTCGTTCGCGGCGGCGGGGGAGGGTGGTACGTCGGGATCGTGCGAGGCGCCGTGCGGACGCGCCGCCACCCGAAGCGACAGCTCCGCGCTGCCGTGCGGTTCGAGTTCCAGGGTCCATACGAGACGACGGGCGCCCGTGCCCGTCTCCTCCACGCCGTCCGGGGCGGGCTCGGAGGTGACCGTCGTACAGGACCGCCATTCGCCGCGCTGATAGCCGAACCGCACGCCGTCGTCGAGGACTTCGCGGGAGCGGACGACGCCCGTCTTGGCGTACGTACGGTAGTCGGAGCGCAGTTCGAACTGGTCTGTGAAGTCGGCGTCCGCGGTGACCGCGACGCGGACCGTCGTGCGGGCAGGGCGGTTGCTGGTGACGCGCAGCGCCTCCACGAACGCGCCCTCGGCGACGGCCTGTTCACGGAAGACCGTGTACGCGGGCGGCTCGTTGCGGCCGCCTCGGGGTACGAGCACACAGCGCGCCGTGTCGCCGTCCGCGACCGGCGTCAGTGCTTCGGGCACCGCGCCGTCCAGGGTCAGTTGCCAGCGGCTCAAGTGCCGTGCGTCGCGCACGAATAAGCCGTCGGGGGAGCTGCCGCCCCGTACCCCGCTGATGTCCCCGCCGTCGCCCACGGCGGCGAACGTCCCACCGTGCACGAGCAGATGATGCCGATCCGTCATCCCCGGTCCCCTCCCTTGGCGCCCGTCTCGAATGCGTACGCGCGCGCGTTCCCGTAGGTGCCTGCGCTGTGTGCCCTGTCGAACGTCTCGTGTCCCGGGTGGGACGCGAACTGGTCCGCCCCCGCGGGTGAGTGCAGCAGATCCAGCGTCAGCGCGGCCGTCCAGCTGAAGCCGAGTGCTCCGCAGGCCTCGCCGGTGTACGGGTCCACGTACTCCGCGAATCCGGACTCCCCGGCCGTGTCGAGCAGCGCTGCTCGCAGCTCGTCCGCGCGCGTCTGCTCGCCGTGCAGCCGCAGACCGCGCTCCAGCAGCCAGTTGGTGTTGAACCAGGCGGGACCGCGCCAGTAGCGGTGCGGATCGAATGCCTCCCCGCTCAGGTCGTAACTCGGCGCGAGCCGGGTGGTGTCACCGAGCCCGAAGTGCCGCCCGCTCGCGGTGCGCACGAGAGTGGCCGCGATGTCTCGGGGCAGCGCGGGCAGGAGCAGCGGGATCAGGCCCGAGACACTGCGCTCGGGGATGAGAGCACCGCGCTGCTGCGAGCGCTGCTCTGTTCCGAGGGCACTGCTCTGAGAGCGGTGCTCCAATTCGAGGGCACTGCTCTGAGAGCGCCGCTCCGCTTCGAGAGCGCTGCTCTCTGCCCTCCGCCCGGCTCCGAGAACACTGCCCCGAGAGCGCTGCTCCGCTTCGAGAGCGCCGCTCCGTGAACCCCGCTCCGCTTCGAAAGTGCTGCTCTGTGAGCGACGCTCTGTTCCGAGAGCACCGCTCCGAGAGCGCTGCTCAGAAGCGAGAGCACCGTTCCGAGAGCCCCGCTCCGCTCCGAGAGCACCGCTCCCCCCGTCACCCCCGTACACGTCCCGGCAGAAGAACATCCCCTCTGTCGGGTCCCACAGCCGATCCACCAGTGCCGCCGTGAGGCGCTCCGCGCGGGCGTGCCGGGCGGTCCCGGCCGCGCCCAGCTCCTGTGCGATGTGGGCGAGGGCGTGCTCGGAGGCGATCAGCAGTGCGTTGAACGAAGGGTCCTCGACCGCGAACTCGCCGCCTCCGTCCGCGTACCCACCGTCCCGGTAGTCCGTCGCCAGCCGCACATACCGCCCGTAGTCCAGATCCGTCGGCCGGTCCTCGGGGGCCCCGTGGTCGAGGTCGGCGCGGCGGAAGGAGCGGGGCGGGGCCGGGGTGATCCGGCTCAGTGGGGCGTCCCAGCAGGGGCTGTTGTCCATGCCCTGCTCCCAGGGGTGGACCACGGAGGCCAGACCCGCGCCGCCCAGGTCCCGGCGGTGCAGCAGATAGCGGTGCCAGGCCGCCAGCCGGGGATAGGCGCGGGAGAGGAAGCCGCGGGCCCGGGAGAGGCCCGGGTCGGCCTGGTGCACCAGCCACGCGGCGAGCGCGTGCACGGGTGGCTGCACGATGCCGGACGTCTGTACGGTGCGCGGGGCACCCGCGGCGGCCCCCGCGGTCGAGGAACGCCAGAAGTCGGGGCTCGGGAAGTACGCGTCGAGCGGCACGGAGGGGTTGAAGACGATGTGCGGGATCCTGCCGTCGCCCCACTGCGCGCCGAGCAGCGTCTCCAGCTCCGTCTGTGCCCGCAGGGGGGACAGGTGGCGCAGCCCGATGGAGATGAATGCGGAGTCCCAGGACCACTGGTGCGGGTACAGACCGCGCGAGGGCACGGTGGACGTTCCTGTCCAGTTGCCGTTCAGCACCCGGGCCGCCCTGAGGTGCAGCGAACCCGCCGTCTCGGCAGGATCGTATACAAGTGTTCCGCTACGGGTCGCCTCGGCCCGACCGGGCGAGGAGGGTGGTCCGGAGGCGGCCAGGGGTGTGCCGGAGGTGCGCACGGAGGTGGTGATTCCCGTGCGCAAGGCGGTGAGCTGGGTTGTGCGGTCCACTCGGGTCTCCCGGAAGACATCCTGCCGACCAGTTCGGCTGTAGCTACCGTAGGGTTACGTCTATTTAACACGCAAAACTCAATATGTAATGCAGAGTTGAGGAACGCAAGAGGGTGGGCATGTCAGGAAGGGCGGACAGGACCATGAGGGCAGGGAATCAGGCAACCGCCGGAGAGCTGCTCGAACTGGTGCGCAGCGGCCGGGCCACGACACGCGGCGCGTTGCAACAGGCCACCGGTCTGTCCCGGGCCACGGTCGGCCAGCGCCTCGACCGGCTCTTCCGGGCGGGCTGGCTGCGCGAGGGCGCCGGCGGCCCGGTGGACTCCCCACTGGGCGGGCGCCCCTCGATCACCCTTGAGTTCGACGACGCCCACGCCGTCGTCCTCGCCGCCGACCTCGACACCCGGCACGGCCGGGCGGCCGTCCTCACCCTGACCGGCGAGATCCTCGCCGAGCAGTCGGGTCTCCTGGTCATCGACGAGGGCCCGGAGGCGGTCCTCGGCGAACTCGGCCGCTGGTTCGCCGACCTGCTGGTGAAGGCCGGAAAGCCCGCGGAGTCCGTGTGCGGTATCGGACTGGCGGTGCCGGGGCCGGTCGACAGGGACACCGGCCGGGTCGTGCAGCCGCCGATCATGCCGGGCTGGGACGGCTACGACATAAGAGGCCGGCTGGGCCGCGCGTTCGCCCAGCACACGGGCACCACGCCCGGCGTCCCCGTACTCGTCGACAACGACGCCAACCTCATGGCGTACGGGGAGCAGCGCACCGGCTACCCGGACTGTTCGGCGTTCGCGCTGGTCAAGGTCTCCACAGGTATCGGCGCGGGAATGGTCGTGGGCGGCACCATCTACCGGGGGATCGACGGCGGCGCCGGTGACATCGGGCACATCCGGGTGGGCGCGGAAGCGCTGTGCCGGTGCGGCTCGTACGGCTGTCTGGCCGCCGTGGCCAGTGGCGGCGCGGTGGCGCGACGGCTCGCCGAGTCCGGGGTGCCTGCGGCCTCCGGATCGGATGTGCGGGACCTGCTGACGTCCGGGCACCCGGAAGCGATGGCGCTCGCACGGGAGGCGGGACGCCAGGTGGGTGACGTACTGGCGACGGTGGTGACGCTGCTCAACCCCGGTGTCCTGATGATCGCCGGAGATTTGGCCGGAACTCCCTTCCTCACGGGCGTTCGTGAGCTGCTGTATCAGCGGGCGCTGCCCCGCTCCACGGCTCACCTGGACGTGGTGACCTCGCGGCTCGGCGAGCGGGCCGGTCTGGTCGGAGCCGGGGCGCAGGTCGTGGAGTACCTGTACGCACCGGAGCGGGTCGAGGAGCGGCTGGCGGTGCTGGGGGTGTGACTGGCGCTGTCCTCGGCTCCGCGCGGTGTCCCATCTCGTCCCCTCCCCGGCGTCGTGTGACATCTGTGTGACGTGTCCACATGGTGGTCCGCATGGTGAAATCCGGCCTTCGCTCCGGCGTGATTCTCGCCACGCCTGATAGGGAGTAAGCTCAGATGAGCAGCTCATGAGCGACTGCACTTCTCCAAGGAGTGGCACTCAGTGCCACCCTTTGATCGTTCAGCAACTGAACTCAGGCGTGGCGTGAGCCGCTCAGATGAGTAGGTAAACCCGTCTGTGGGTTTCCACCCGTTCAAGAAGTGAAAACCTCGCCACCTCATCGCTTGCCAAGCCTTGACTTTCGATCTGGTGGCGGACGAGTGGTTACAGGCACATGACGCGCAAGTGGACGTACCCAGACGCCTTCGATCTGGGTATGTTCCCCCTCGTCAGGGCAGCCACCGCGACGTCGAGGAGTCGAGACTCGTGTCGGAAAACAAAGATCCCCACGTAGCTGAGAGCGCGGTCGAGGGCGTGAAGTTCGTTTACGACTTCACCGAGGGCAACAAGGACCTCAAGGACCTCCTCGGCGGCAAGGGAGCGAACCTCGCCGAGATGACCAACCTGGGGCTTCCCGTCCCTCCGGGCTTCACGATCTCCACCGAGGCCTGCAAGACCTACCTCGACAGCGGCGAGGAGCCGGCGGCACTGCGTGACGAGGTGAGTGCGCACCTCGACGCGCTGGAGCAGCGGATGGGAAAGACACTCGGGCAGGCCGATAACCCGCTGCTCGTATCCGTCCGTTCCGGGGCGAAGTTCTCCATGCCCGGCATGATGGACACCGTCCTGAACATCGGGCTCTCCGACAAGTCGGTGCAGGGCCTGGCCAAGCAGGCCGGTGACGAACGCTTCGCGTGGGACTCGTACCGCCGTCTCATCCAGATGTTCGGCAAGACGGTCCTCGGCGTCGACGGCGACCTCTTCGAGGACGCGCTGGAGGCGGCGAAGGCGGCCAAGAAGGTCACCGTCGACACGGACCTCGAAGCGGCGGATCTGAAGAAGCTGGTCTCGAAGTTCAAGAAGATCGTCAAGGCCGAGGCCGGGCGGGACTTCCCGCAGGAGCCGCGTGAGCAGATGGACCTCGCCATCCACGCGGTCTTCGACTCCTGGAACACCGACCGCGCCAAGCTCTACCGCCGCCAGGAGCGCATCCCGCACGACCTCGGCACGGCGGTCAACGTCTGCTCGATGGTCTTCGGCAACCTCGGCCCCGACTCGGGCACCGGAGTCGCCTTCACCCGTGACCCGGCCTCAGGACACCAGGGCGTGTACGGCGACTACCTCCAGAACGCGCAGGGAGAGGACGTCGTCGCGGGCATCCGCAACACGGTCCCGCTCGCCGAGCTGGAGCAGATCGACAAGAAGTCGTACGACCAGCTCATGCAGATCATGGAGACCCTGGAGAACCACTACAAGGACCTCTGCGACATCGAGTTCACCATCGAGCGCGGCCAGTTGTGGATGCTCCAGACGCGGGTGGGCAAGCGCACGGCGGGCGCGGCCTTCCGTATCGCCACACAGCTCGTCGACCAGGGTCTGATCGACGAGGCGGAGGCGCTCCAGCGGGTGACGGGCGCGCAGCTGGCCCAGTTGATGTTCCCGCGGTTCGACGACCAGGCGAAGGTCGAGCAGCTCGGCCGGGGCATCGCCGCGTCGCCGGGTGCGGCGGTCGGCAAGGCGGTCTTCGACTCGTACACCGCGATCAAGTGGTCGCGTTCGGGCGAGAAGGTCATCCTGATCCGCCGCGAGACGAACCCGGACGACCTCGACGGCATGATCGCGGCCGAGGGCATCCTGACCAGCCGCGGCGGCAAGACCTCCCACGCGGCCGTGGTCGCGCGCGGTATGGGCAAGACGTGTGTGTGCGGCGCGGAGGAGCTCGAAGTCGACACCAAGCGGCGGCGGATGACCGCGCCGGGCGGGACCGTCATCGAGGAGGGCGACGTCGTCTCCATCGACGGCTCCACCGGCAAGGTGTACCTCGGTGAGGTCCCCGTCGTCCCGTCCCCGGTCGTCGAGTACTTCGAGGGCCGGATGCACGCGGGCGCTGACGACGCCGACGAACTGGTCGCCGCCGTGCACCGGATCATGGCGTACGCCGACCGCGTCCGTCGGCTGCGAGTGCGCGCCAACGCGGACAACGCGGAGGACGCGCTGCGGGCCCGGCGCTTCGGCGCTCAGGGCATCGGCCTGTGCCGCACCGAGCACATGTTCCTCGGCGACCGGCGCGAGCTCGTGGAGCGGCTGATCCTGGCCGACACCGACGCCGAGCGCGAGGAGTCGCTCAAGGAGCTGCTGCCGCTCCAGAAGCAGGACTTCATCGAGCTGTTCGAGGCGATGGACGGCCTGCCGGTGACGGTCCGTCTTCTCGACCCGCCGCTGCACGAGTTCCTGCCGGACATCACCGAGCTGTCGGTCCGGGTGGCCCTCGCGGAGTCCCGCAAGGACTCCAACGAGAACGACCTGCGTCTCCTCCAGGCCGTCCACCGGCTACACGAGTCGAACCCGATGCTGGGGCTGCGCGGCGTACGCCTCGGCCTGGTCATCCCCGGCCTCTTCACCATGCAGGTACGGGCGATCGCCGAGGCCGCCGCCGAGCGCAGGACCGCCAAGGGCGACCCTCGCGCCGAGATCATGATCCCGCTCGTCGGCACCGTGCAGGAGCTGGAGATCGTCCGCGAGGAGGCGGACGAGGTCATCGCCGAGGTCCAGGCCGCGACGGGCACCGACCTCAAGCTCGCCATCGGAACGATGATCGAACTCCCGCGCGCCGCGCTGACCGCCGGGCAGATCGCCGAGGCCGCCGAGTTCTTCTCCTTCGGCACGAACGACCTCACCCAGACGGTCTGGGGCTTCTCCCGCGACGACGTCGAGGCCTCCTTCTTCACCGCCTACCTGGAGAAGGGCATCTTCGGCGTCTCCCCCTTCGAGACCATCGACCGCGAGGGCGTCGGCAAGCTGGTACGCGACGCCGCCGTCGCCGGCCGGGAGACCCGCCCCGACCTGAAACTCGGCGTCTGCGGCGAACACGGCGGCGATCCCGAGTCGGTCCACTTCTTCCACGAGGTGGGACTCGACTACGTGTCCTGCTCGCCGTTCCGGATTCCGGTGGCCCGCCTTGAGGCAGGCCGCGCGGCGTCGTCGTCATCGGGCAGCGACCACCGCTGACCCCCTGAAACCCCCGGGACTGTTGTCGGTCACCCCGACCCTCACCGACTCGACAACGGTCCCGGTGCACGAAGGAGGGGCTGCACCCTGTGCGGGGGTGCAGCCCCTCCTTCGTGTATGGCCGACGAGCGCTACGCGGACGGGCGCACCTTCTCGCGTTCCGTCGGTTCGGGTGTCTCGGCCGGTGGGGTCGGCGCCGGTGCCGGGGTGTGCCGTTGGGCGATCCGGAGCAGCGCCAGCAGGGCGATGAAGCACATGCCGTAGACCGTGACCAGGGCTGATGTCTCATAGATGTCGGCGGTCTGCCAGGTGGTGCCCGAGGCGTCGGTGACGGTCGTGTGTTCGCCGGTGAAGAGCCTGGTGAAGAAGGAGACCGTGGTCAGCAGGTAGAGCAGTACGGCCTGCAGGTCACTGGTGGTGGTCTCCCGCGGCTCGGCCACGGGCAGCGGACCCCGGCTGCGCAGGTAGAGGGCGAAGACCTGCATGAAGAGGTAGACGGTGAAGGTCCAGCCCAGGAAGTTGCCCATGGGTACGCCGAAGTAGCCGCCGCCGTGCTCCCAGATCCACGTCTGGCTGATGGTCGCGGCCCTGGGGTCGAGCGACAGGTCCCAGACGGTCATCGCGAAGGCCGCGACGACCGGGGTGCCGATCGTGGTCAGCCAGGGCGAGTTGCGGCGGACGTCGCCGAGGAGCACGGTGGCGACGATCCAGGCGAGGTAACCGGTGGCCAGGTAGGCCGGGCCTATGAACCAGGGCACGTCAAAGAGCTTGCCGCCGCCTGTGTAGTGGTAGTTGCCGAACGGGAAGCCGACCTCGATGGCGAGATTTTCCAGGAAATTGCTGATCAGGAGGCCCGCGGCGACGAAAACCCAGATGGCGCGCCAGCCGTAGCGTCGGGCGCCGTGGAACAGGGCGAAGGCGACCTGGGGGAGGATTATCAGCCGGCCTACGCTGGGAATGACGCCGTTGCCGGCCAGGCCGAAGCCGATGACGGCGGTGAGGACCCACAGTGTGGTCGCCGTGTTGAAGCGTGGGGGGATGGACATTGTCGACTCCGGCTTCCTGGCCGGTCGTCCGACCAGTCGGTGGTGGGGGGAAATCTGTCGTCGGCCCGGACAGGGCGAGAGGGCCGATCCACACCCGCGTGGGTGGAATGCAAGGCCAATTTACCTTTTCGCGGGAACTCGGCGCCAAGGTCGAGCAGGCGACCGTGGTGCCGGGCCGCTCCTGCGACGTTCTTGGGAACTCGCCTTCTTCATCGCCGAGTTCAACAAGCTTGTGGCCCGACGACTCGGCGCCGAAGGCCTGCGGTCGCCGGCCGGGTACATGCGACAGCTCGGCGCCGAGCAGGGCGCGAAGGCCGACCGACCACCTGCTCGACGCCTGTGCGCTTCAGGTATTACCGCGGAAGGTCAGAGGGAGACCGCGACCGCGTTGAACGGTGTGTCCGGCGTCGTGGGGGCACCCAACTGGGCGTTGGCGACGTAGAGGAGGTTGCCGAAGACCGCGGCGGTGGTGGGGATGTTGAAGCGTGAGTCGGTGATCGTGCGGGTCAGGGTGGCGGTGGTCGCCTGGGCGTTGAGGGTGAGGACGCTGACCTGGTTGAGGCGGTTCTGGACGACGTACAGGGTGTGGCCGACCCGCAGGAGGCCGTCGCCGTTGGTGACGGCGGTGGTGCCGCTCAGCGTGATCTCGGTTGCTGTGCCGGTCGCGAGCGGCACGTTGTAGAGCTTGCCGCCGTTGACGACGATCAGCGCCTTGCCGTCGGGGGTGTCGACGATGCCGTTGGCGCTGATTCCCGTGGCCGACTGGACCCAGGCGCCGCCGATCGGCAGCTCACGGACGGCTCCCGTGCCGCCGCGCGGTACGCCGTAGAGGACGGCGCCGTAGGAGTCGGTGAACCAGGCGCGGTCGCCGAGCAGGGCGACGTCGTTGATGAAGTGGCCCGTCGGGTCGGTCAGTTGGTAGGTGGCCACCAGGCTGCCGGTACGGGAGTCGACGACTCGCGCGGCGCCTCCGGCGGATCCCGACGAGAGGTACAGCAGGCCGGCGCCGTCGTCCACCTTCAGCCCGTTGGTGATCGTGCCGGTCGCGCCCGCGTAGAGGACGGCGCCCGCGCCGGTGCGCAGGTCGGCGCGGTAGACGGCACCGTTGGCGCGTGAACCGAAGTAGGCGTACGGCTGGGTGCCGATGGCGACTCCCTCGGGGAGGAAGCCGTTCGGGAGCGGGATCTCGGTGGGCCACGCCGCGGACGTCCGGGGCGCGGACGAGGCGTTCGCCGTTCCGGCGCCGGCTGCCAGCGCGAGGGTGGCGAGAGCGGCACCGCCGAGGAACGAGCGGCGGGTGGGGACGGGTTGGTTCCGAGTCATGGCTCGACGCCTCCGGGGAGAGTGCGGATGGGACATGGCGAGGACAGGAAAGCAGTGAACCCTGAGAGCCTCGTGAAGTCCGGTCGAGGTCGTCATATGTCCCACCCGCGCCTCCCTCGGGGTGGTTACGACCGGAACGGACCCGTCACCTCGTACGTGATCCCGCCCGACGAACTGCCGCTGGTGCCGCGCTGGCTGGAGAAGTAGAGCCGTCTGCCGTCGGGGGAGAAGGCCGGGCCGGTGATCTCCGAGAGCGACTGGCCGCCGATGCGCAGGAAGGGGGCGATCACGTCGTCGGGCGTGATCACGCAGATCTCCATGTTGCCGCCGTCCTCCGCGACGAAGAGGTCGCCGGAGGCGGTGCCGGTGATGTTGTCGACGCCGGTCAGCGGGGCCGTGCCGGACGTCACGAGGGAGTCGTCGTACGCCAACTCGTACGTGTTGTTCGCCAGGTTGAGCTGCCAGACGCGGTTGTCGCCTTTGGTGGTGAACCAGAGAGTGTTGTCGGCGTAGTGGCAGCCCTCGCCTCCGTTGAACTTCTTGGCCGCGGAGACCTGGGTGCGGGTGGTGGTCGGGGAGCCGTCCGGGTCGGGGATGTTGGTCCAGGTGAAGGAGCCGGAGGTGGCGGTGCCCGCGACGAGGACCTGGAGGGTGCCGGAGGACAGGTTGCCCCAGGTGTTCGGGACGAAGCGGTAGAGGCAGCCGTTGGTCTCGTCCTCGGTCAGGTAGATCACCTGGCGCACCGGGTCGGCCGCGGCGGCCTCGTGCTTGAAGCGGCCGAGCGCGGCCCGCAGCACCGCCGCGTTCACACCCCACGGGTCGGTCTCGTAGACATGGCCGAGGGACACCTCCTCGCAGGACAGCCAGGTGTTCCACGGGGTCTTGCCGCCCGCGCAGTTCTGCTGGGTGTTGGCGAGGATGCGGTACGCCGCGGTGATCGCGCCGGTGGCGGAGAACTTCACCGCGCTCGCCCCGCCCGACGGGTTGATCTCCGAGTTGGAGACGTAGATCCAGCCCGTGCCGTCGGCGTAACAGGCGCCGCCGTCCGGGGCGTTGTGCCAGGTGTACGAGGTACCGGGCACCGTCTGCCCGGAACGGGCGATCACCCGGCTGGTGAATCCGGCCGGCAGCTGGATGCCGTTGGCATCCGCCGCGCCGAGTGCCCCGTAGGGGCCGGTGCCGGGCTGGGCGGGCGCGGCATAGGCGGCACCGCGCCACAGGGTTCCGCCCAGGACGGCGGACGAACCACCGAGGACGGCTGCACGCAGAAGGGTACGACGTTCCACTCTCGCTCCAGAGGGCCGTGACCGCCCCGCCGCCGGGGTCGGCGGCGGGGTCGCGCGCTGACGGATCCTAGGGGCGCAGAGTTGACGTGTCATGGACAATCTGTGACGGGACGGCGGGCAGTCGGCGGCGGACGGCGGGGGGTCGGCGGCGGACGGCCGGGACCGGTCCTGCGGCATAGTCTGGATTTCCGGACTACCGGGCACACCCGGAGGGAGCTCAGCCATGACGGGCTGGAACACGAGCGACATCCCCGACCTGCGCGGCCGTACCGCCGTCGTCACCGGTGCCAACAGCGGCATCGGATACGTCACGGCACGAGAGCTCGCCCGCAAGGGCGCCCGGGTCGTCCTCGCCTGCCGCAGTCAGACGCGGGGGGCCGAGGCGGAGGACCGGCTCGCGTCCGAAGTGCCGGGCGCACTCGTCGAGTTCGTACGGCTGGATCTCGGAGACCTGGAATCCGTCCGGGAGTTCGCGGTGACCTACGAGCGCGGGTACGACCGGCTCGACCTGCTCGTCAACAACGCCGGTGTGATGGCACTGCCTTACGGCCGTACGGCGGACGGGTTCGAGACGCAGTTCGGCGTCAACCACCTCGGGCACTTCGCCCTCACCGGGCTGCTCCTGCCCGCCCTGCTCGGCACGCCGGGCGCCCGTGTCGTGACCCTCTCCAGCTTCGTCCACGCGCTCGCCAACATCGACATCCGGGACCTCAACAGCGAGCGCAGGTACCGGTCTTGGACCGCCTACGGCCGTTCCAAGACCGCCAACCTGCTCTTCACCCACGAGCTCGCCCGGCGCCTCGCCACCATCGGCTCCGAGGCCGTCGCGGCCGCCGCGCACCCCGGGTACGCCTCCACGAACCTCCAGACGGCCGGACCGAAGCTGGCCGGACGCAAGGGCGTGGAGCGGGGCGCGGAGATCGCCAACCGGGTCTTCGGACAGAGCGCCGAGGCCGGCGCGCTGCCCACGCTGTACGCCGCCACAGCCCCCGGCGTGCTGCCCGACTCCTTCACCGGGCCCTCGTTCGCGATGTGGCGCGGCTCGCCCGCGAAGTCCTGGCGTGCCGGGTGGACGCTCAACGACCTTGCCGGGGAGCGGCTTTGGGCGGCTTCGGAGGAGCTGACGGGCGTGACGTACGACGCGCTGAAGGTCTGACCGGCGCACGCACAGCAGGAGGTTTCAGGCCGCGCGCACCTCGTACACCGCCACCCGTACATCCGGATCGTCCAGGCACTGCCCCGACTCCAGGTCGAACCGCTGCTTCAGAAGCGGCGAGGCGACGAAGGCCCGGCCCTGGTGGCTGCCGGTGAGGCCGCGGGAGAGGACGGCCGCGCCGGTGAACGGGTCGCGGTTGTCGATGGCGTACGTGCGGCCCGCGCGGTCGCGGAACACCGCCACCTGGCGGCCGTCGGGGAGGAGCGCGGCGACTCCGCGGCCCGGCGTCAGCAGGCTCAGGTCGCAGACCGTGAACCAGCCTTTCTCCAGCAGGAGTTGGACCTTGAGAGCCGTCGTCTCGGGGGCCAGGGTCATCGCTGGGCGCTTCCTTCCAGGGGACGGGTGCCGATGGTCAGCAGCGGCAGGTCGGGCTTGATCTGGTCCCGCTCGGCGACGAAGCCGACGACCGGGTCGGGGGTGTCCGGGGCGTTCACGAAGGACACGAACCGGGCCAGTTTCTCGGGGTCGTTGATGGTCTCGGCCCACTCGTCGCGGTAGCCCGCCACATGCGCGGCCATCAGCGACTCCAGCTCCTCGCAGATGCCGAGCGAGTCGTCCACCACCACCTCGCGGATGTGCTCCAGGCCGCCCGGGATCCGCTCCAGCCAGGTGGAGGTGCGCTCCAGCCGGTCGGCGGTGCGGATGTAGAACATCAGGAACCGGTCGATGAGACGGATGAGTTCGGCGTCGGAGAGGTCCTGTGCGAGGAGGTCCGCGTGGCGCGGGGTCGCGCCGCCGTTGCCGCCGACGTACAGGTTCCAGCCGCCGGCGGTGGCGATGATGCCGAAGTCCTTGGACTGGGCCTCGGCGCACTCGCGGGCGCACCCGGAGACGGCCGACTTGAGCTTGTGCGGGGAGCGCAGCCCCCGGTAGCGCAGCTCCAGGTCGATGGCCATGCGGACGGAGTCCTGGACGCCGTAGCGGCACCAGGTCTGGCCCACACAGGACTTCACCGTGCGCAGCGACTTCCCGTACGCGTGCCCCGACTCGAAGCCCGCGTCCACCAACCGGGCCCAGATCAGCGGGAGATGCTCCACCCGCGCGCCGAACATGTCGATGCGCTGACCGCCGGTGATCTTGGTGTAGAGGCCGAAGTCCCGTGCCACCTCGCCGATCACGATCAGTTTCTCCGGGGTGATCTCACCGCCGGGGATGCGCGGCACGATCGAATAGGAGCCGTTCTTCTGGAGGTTGGCGAGGAAGTGGTCGTTGGTGTCCTGGAGCGCGGCCTGTTCGCCCGCCAGGACATAGCCGTTGGCCCCGATCGTCGGGGCGAGGGAGGCGATGATGGAGCCGACGGTGGGCTTGCAGATCTCGCAGCCGTCGCCGCCCCGGGCGCCCTCACGGCCGTAGCGGTCGAGCAGGACCTGGTGCGAGGTGATGCGGAGCGAGAGGACGATCTCGTACAACTGCTCGCGGGTCTGCCCGAAGCAGCCGCACAGGCCATGGTCGATCTCGACGCCGCTCGCCTCGAGTTCGTCGTTGACGAGCTGGCCGAGCACCTTCACGCAACTCCCGCAGCCCGTACCGGCCTTGGTGCACTTCTTGACCTCGGGCACGGTGGCGCAGGAGTGCTCGGTGACCGCGCCGCGGATCGTGCCCTTGCTGACGTTGTGGCAGGAGCAGATGACCGCGGAGTCGGGGAGTGCGGAAGGGCCGAGGGCGACCGGGGCGCCCGCGCCGGCCGGCAGGACCAGCTGCTCGGCGGAGATGGGCGGGACCGATCCCGTGAAGGCGCGCAGGGTTCCGTAGGAGTCGGCGTCGCCGACCAGGATCCCGCCGAGCAGCTCGCCGCCGCGGCCGATGACCAGCTTCTTGTACGTGCCGGAGCGCGAGTCGGAGTAGACGACGTCGAGGCAGTCCGCGGTGGCTCCGTGTGCGTCGCCGAAGGATGCGACGTCGACGCCGAGGAGCTTGAGCTTGGTGGAGAGGTCGGCGCCGGTGAAGCTCGACTCGTCGGCGGCGATGGTGGCAGCGGCGGTCACGGCCATCTCGTAGCCAGGGGCGACCAGCCCGTACACCCGGCCGTCCGACGCCAGCGCGCACTCGCCGATCGCGAACACCCGCGGGTCCGAGGTACGGCACTGCTCGTCGACCGTGATGCCGCCGCGCGCACCGACCGTGAGCCCGGTGTCGCGGGCCAGTTGGTCGCGAGGGCGTACACCGGCC
Organism: Streptomyces sp. NPDC005808; assembly: GCF_042871385.1. Classification (NCBI taxonomy): domain Bacteria; kingdom Bacillati; phylum Actinomycetota; class Actinomycetes; order Kitasatosporales; family Streptomycetaceae; genus Streptomyces; species Streptomyces sp. NPDC005808. Next base: position 232,226 of record NZ_JBIAIK010000003.1, read on the forward strand.
GAGAACACCACGAGATCCGCGGCGAGTTGGGACCCGTCGGACAGCTTCATACCGGTGACGGCACCGTCGTCGCCGACGACGATCTCCTGCGTGCCGGTGCCCGTGTGCACGGTCAGGCCCATGTTCTCGATGGTGCGCAGCAGCGCGGCGCCGCCGCCGTCGTCGACCTGCACCGGCATCAGGCGCGACGCGAACTCCACGATGTGCGTGGCCAGTCCGAGCCCCTTCAGCGCCCCGGCGGCCTCAAGGCCAAGGAGCCCGCCGCCCACGACGGCGCCCGTGGTGGCGCGCGCCTTCGCGTACTCCTCGATGGCGAGCAGGTCCTCGATCGTGCGGTAGACGAAGCAGCCCTCCGCGTCCTTGCCCGGGACGGGCGGGACGAACGGGTAGGAGCCGGTGGCGAGTACGAGGGTGTCGTACGTGACCACCAGACCGGAGCGGGCCGTTACCGTCCGCGCCTCCCGGTCGATCGTCTCGGCCGGGTCGCCGAGGTGCAGCTCGATGCCGTGCTCTTCGATGAACTCCTGGTCGGTGAGCGAGAGTTCGTCGGGCGTCCGGCCCGAGAAGTACGAGGTGAGCTGGACCCGGTCGTACGCCGGGCGGGGTTCCTCGCACAGCACGACCACCCGGTGCGTGGCGGTCAGGCCGCGCTCGGCGAGCGCCTCGAGGAAGCGCTGGCCGACCATGCCGTGGCCGACGAGCACGATGGTGTGTGCGGGGGTGGGGGTGTCCCCGGCGGCCGCGATGGCGGGGGCGGGGGCGTTCCCGTCGGCCGCGATGGCGGGGGCGGGGCCGTTCCCGTCGGTCGCGTTCGCCGCCTTCGTCGTGTCCGTGTGCATCAGGAGCCTCCGTCGTCGGTGCCGAGTTCGACCAGCCGCCGAGCGAGCCGTACGCCTGTGGGCCCGGCGCCGATCACCACCACACGCGTATTCCAGGTCATGACCGCAGCGTGCGCGGCCGGTGTTACCCGGCCGCATCCCGGCTGTTTCCCGGGGGGAACGCTGCGCTCAGCGGGAGCCGGGGCCGGATGTGAGGAGTCGGGGGCCCCGCGGGCCGAACCACGGATGAGTCGGCCGCACGGGAGCTCTTCCTGCCGGACGCCGGGAGCCCCGGCCGTGCGGGCGACCCAGCCTGCCGGGCCGTGGAAGTCCTGCCCGCGCGGGCGGCTCAGCCTCCCGGGCCGTGGAAGTCTCGCCCGCGCGGCTCAGTCTGCCGGGCCGTGGAAGTCTCGCCCGCGCGGGCGGCTCAGTCTGCCGGGCCGTGGAAGTCTCGCCCGCGCGCGCGACCCAGCCTCCCGAGCCGTGGAAGTCTCGCCCGCGCAGGCGACCCAGCCTGCCGAGTCGCGTAAGGACCGCCCGCGCGGGCGGGCCCAGCGGATGCCGAAGCTCTTAAGATCCTCAAGCTTCCCGAGACCGATGGACGACACATCTATCTCGTCCCATAGGGTCGCGATCATGCCCGACATATCGCTGACCACGGTCGCCGTCCTCTGCCTCGCCTCGCTCGCGGCCGGCTGGATCGACGCGGTGGTGGGTGGCGGCGGGCTGCTCCTGCTCCCGGCCATGCTGCTCGGGCTGCCGGGCGGCACCCCGGCCGCGTACGCGCTCGGAACGAACAAGGCGGTCGCGATCGTCGGGACAACGGGCGCGGCGGTGACGTACGCGCGCAAGGCGCCGGTGGACGTGGGCACGGCTGTACGGATCGGGCTCGGGGCGCTGGCGGGTTCGACGGCGGGGGCGTTCGTCGCGACCGGCATGAGTACCGACGTGCTGAAGCCCGTGGTCATGGTCGTCCTGCTCGGCGTCGGAGCCTTCGTGATCTTCAAGCCCGCCTTCGGTACGGCGCCCTCGACCACCCCGGTCTCGCCGCGCCGCGTCGTCGCCGCGATCGGACTCGCGGGCCTCGGTATCGGTTTCTACGACGGGCTCATCGGACCCGGCACGGGTACGTTCCTCGTCCTCGCCCTCACCGCACTCCTGCACCTCGACCTGGTGACGGCCTCGGCCACCGCCAAGATCGTCAACTGCTGCACCAACGGCGGCGCCCTCGCGACCTTCGCCTGGAAGGGCACGGTGTTCTGGCAACTGGCCGCACTCATGGCCGTCTTCAACCTGGCGGGCGGCATGGCCGGGGCGCACACCGCGCTCAAGAAGGGAAGCGGGTTCGTACGGGTCGTGCTGCTGACAGTGGTGTTCGCGCTGGTGGCGAATCTGGCGTATCAGCAGTGGGTGGCGTAGGGGGACTGCATCCACGACGGCGTTACCGCTGCAGGGTGGCGTCGAGATGGTCCCGCCGCCGACTCCCGTCGCGGCGAATGACCACCGTCGATCAGCGGGCGCGGCTGCCGGTCAGATGGGCGAAGACGACCACGTTCCCCTGGTATCCCGTCGACTTCGAATACCCGCCACCGCAGGTGATGACGCGCAGTTCGGGGCGGTGCGCGGCGCCGTAGACCTTCTCGTCGGGGAAGTCGTCGGCGTCGTACACCTCGATGGCGTCCACGGTGAAGACGGCCGTACTGCTGTCGCGGCGCTCCACTTCGATGCGGCTGCCCTTCTTGAGGGCGCCGAGGTCGTAGAAGACGGCGGGACCGTCGGCGTTGTCGACGTGTCCGGCGACGATGGCGGTGCCCGTCTCGCCGGGGGTGGTGCCCGCCTCGTACCAGCCGGCGAGGTTCTTCTTCGCGGCGGGCGGGACGTCCAGGCTGCCCTGCGGGGTGAGGCCGAGGCCCATGAGGGGGGCGTTCACGCCGATCGAGGGGATGCGGATGCGGTCGGGCGGGGAGTGGGGCAGCGCCCGCGCCGCCGGTGATCTACCGGCAGGCTCCTTGGCGCCCGCCTGCGCGGCCGAAGGCTGGGGCGGCGCGTGCGTCTCGGCGCCGCTGCGCAGCAGCCAGGCGCCGGAGCAGAGGGCGACCGCGGTGACCGAAGCTATCGCGATGTTGCTGACCCGGCGGCGCACGTGAGCTCCTCTCTCAGGGGCCTGGCCTCTCCAGGGATTGGGGTCGGGGTCGGTCCCCTTCCCCTCCGGGCCGCGAGGGGCGTCGGGCCACGGAGGGGAAGGGGACTGCGGTACTGGTGGACGGACAGCGGAGGGTGTCCGTCAGATCCCGTCGCCTCTCGCCCGGCGATGCAGGAGCCAGGTACCGCCCGCGGCGGCGACGGCCAGGGCCGCCACTCCCGCCGTGGTCTGCACGGGGTCGGGGCCGAGTGCGCCGCCGACCCCCGTCTTCACATGTCCGCGCGGAGGGATCTGCTGGCGCGTGGACGTCAGGGTCACCATCAGGTCGCCGGTGACCTGTCGGCCGCCGGGGCACTTCGCGACGATCTCGTACGTCCCCGGCTGTGCGCCCGGCGGTACCCGGAACTGCCCGATCGCGTCCTGCTCGTGCGCGCTGGGCGCCAGCGCGAACGTGCCCGCGCCCACCGCGCTGGCGTCGGCCGACGCGGTGCCGTCCGCGCCGCACGCCGCCGTGTTCACCGTGACGTCACCGCCGGGGACGACGGTGGACGGATAGATCTCCAGGCCGCCTGAGTCCCCGCCGTAAGCGGGCGCGGCGGCGAGGCCCGCGGCGGCGACGGCGAGTGCGGTACCGGTCACCAGACGGACTGTGCGTCGCATCGTTTCCTGCTCCTCCGAGGGGGGCGCGGCCGGCGACACCCCCAAGTGCCGCTGCGTCGGTCGTGCCCCTGCCCTTCCGAGGTAAGTGGCACATGGCCAAGCGCGCTTCCTGATGAAGCGTCAGAAATGATGTGAACGGGTGTCAGGCGAGTGGCCCGGAAGGGTTGGATCGATGACATTCCGGCAGGTCACCGGGGTATGGGTGGCGCGCTGCGGAAAAGAACCCGAAGAAGGCGGGGCAGGGGTGTGAACGGGTGACTGGAGGGAGCAGGGATGCCGCGTGAACGGCGTCGGCCGTGTGGTGGCGCCTTTGCCGCCCCCCAGCCGCCCATGCCGCTCGTTGTGCCCACCTCCTGATTGCCCGGACCTGAGTGCCCAGCGGGGCTTCCGGGCCCGCCATGGCCGGGCCCGGCCATGGCGGGCCCGGAAGCCCGGAAGTCCTTGCCGGGGGCCGTCGTGCACGGAAGTCTCCATGTCTGTGACCAGTACAGAGGTTGGAGAGGCCATGCGGCCCCCGCTCGTACGTTCCTTTTCTCAGCCCTTTTCTCAGCTCGAAGAACTCGACCCCGACCGTCCGGTCGTGACCCTGTTCAGTGGGGGCTTGGACAGCTCGTATCTCCTGCTGCGGTTGCGTCGGATGGGTGTGCCGGACGTGCGGGGAGGAGTTCGCCGGGCGGTATGTCGCGCCGGCGATCGCGGCCCAGGCCGTCTATCTCGGTATCCATCCGGTCAGCTCCACGCTGAGCCGCCCGCTGATAGCTCAGAGTGCCGTCGAACTGGCCCGCACCCTCGGCGCCCAGGCTGTGCTGCACGCCGCCAACCGCTCGCAGAACACCCTGCGCCGGCTCAACGGGGCACTGCGACTGCTCGGTTACGAGGCGCGTACGGCAGCCCGTACGACCTGGAGCCGGTCACCCGGGACGACAAGCTCGCCGACTTGTCAACGTCACCGGCGGCGAGAGCGGCGTCTACACCGACGAGGGCGAGTGCCTGCTCACCACTACGCTGTCCGAGCCGGGTGACCTGCTGCTCGGCGACGACCGACGCACCCTGCACTCGGTGACCCCGGTGCAGCCGGTGGACCCCGAACGCGCGGCCCACCGCGACGTATTGGTGATCGCCTACACTGCGCGCTGCGCCGCAGCCGTTCCGACAGAGCTATCGAGGAGTCCCTGTGAGCGTCACCGCGGCCCGCCGTGCCTGGCTGACCGATCTGCCCGTCCTGCTGGTCGCAGTGGTGTGGGGCTCCAGCTACCTCGCTGCCAAGGGCGTCACCACGACGCAGACCGTGCTGGCGGTGCTCGTGTTGCGGTTCGCCGTGGTGCTGCCTGTGCTGGTCGTCGCCGGGTGGCGGAAGCTGCGGGCGCTGAGTGGTGCGCAGTTGGGCGGGGCAGGCGTCCTCGGCCTGATCCTGGCCGGGATCTTCCTGCTTGAGACGTACGGCGTCGTGCACACCTCTGCGACCAACGCCGGGCTCATCATCAGCCTCACCATGATCTTCACGCCGATCGCCGAGAGCCGGATGCGCGGGACGACGCTGCCGCGGTCCTTCGTCGCCGCGGCGGGGCTCTCGGTGCTCGGCGTGCTGCTCCTGACACAGGGCTCCGGCTTCAGCGAGCCGTCGATCGGTGACCTGTTGATGCTGGGCGCGGCTGTCGCCCGTACCGTCCACGTTCTCGCGATGTCGCGCATGGAGTCGGTACAGGGCGCGGATGCGCTGTCGATGACCACGGTCCAACTGGGCAGCGCCGTCGTGGTGTTCGCGCTGCTCTCAGCGATACCGGGGACCGGGAGCGCGCCGTGGGCGGCCGCGGCGGACTTCGGGACCGGGGAGTGGCTGGGGCTGCTCTACCTGTCGGCGTTCTGCACACTGTTCGCGTTCTTTGTTCAGATGTGGGCGGTACGCAAGACGTCTCCTTCCCGGGTCAGTCTGTTGCTCGGGACGGAGCCGGTGTGGGCTGCGGTGTTCGGTATCTCCCTGGCGGGCGACCGGCCTGGGTGGGTCGGCCTCGTGGGCGCGCTGCTTGTGCTCGCGGGGACGGCGTGGGGGCGGACCGCGGCCGTACCGCAGGAACGGGCGGCGGCCGGGGACGGGACGGAGCAGGCCGTTTCAGTCATCGAGCCAGCCCAGACGGACGGCGCAGACACCGGCCTGGAAACGACTGGACGCGCCTAGCCTTTCGGTCAGCTCGGAGACGAGGCGGCGGACCGTGCGTTCGGAGACCCCGAGCTTGCGGGCCATCGCCTCGTCAGTCAGTCCGCCGGCGAGCATCCGTACAAGCTCGCGGTGGCGGCCGGTCGGCCGCCAGTCACCATCGCCGGGTTCTGCTCCGGCAGCCGTGTCGGTCAGCACGCTCGCGCCCGCCCAGTAATGCTCGAAGATGCCTCTGAACACGTCGACCAGGGTCTTGCCGCGCAGGACGACAGCGGCGATCTCCCCGTCAGCGGCCTGCGGAGCAGGCACGATCGCCAGCGAATGGTCCACCACGATCAGACGCAGCGGAAGCGTGTGTGCGGTGCGCACCTGGGCGCCCGCGCCGCCGAGGCGGCGCAGACAGGCGGCCATGTGCGGTACGGCGGCCGCGGAGCCGAGATGGATGGTGCGGATGCCTACGCCGCGGCTCAGTGCGGGCTGGTCCCGTTCGAAGCCCGCCTCGATCATGCCGGCGGGCAGTGCACGGCCCGGATGCAGTGACAGGATCTCCATCTCGACGCGCTGTCGCCTTGACCTCGACAAAGGTTGAGGTATGAGGCTGGGGTGCATGAAGACACCCACAGCTGATTCCACCGCCCCGACCACCGCCTCGACCACCGCCCCGAACACCGCCCCCGCCCCTGCCCCCCTCCCGGAGCCCGAGCCTCCGGTACGGGTCACGGTCGTCGTCGCCAGCAACCGCGAGGGCCGCTTCGGTCCCGTCGTGGCCGACTGGCTGCTCGGCCGGATCGGCGAACGCGCCGACTTCGTCCCCGAGGTCGTCGACGTCGCCTCGGTCCACCTCCCCACGACGCTCTCCCCGACCCCCGAGACGGCCGCCCAACTGACCAGGGTCAGCCCCGCCCTCGCCGCCGCCGACGCGTTCGTCGTCCTCACGCCCGAGTACAACCACTCCTTCCCTGCGGGTCTGAAGAACCTCATTGACTGGCACTACACCGAGTGGCGCGCCAAGCCCGTAGCCCTCGTCTCCTACGGCGGCCTCGCCGGAGGCCTCCGCGCCGCCGAACACCTCCGCCAGGTCTTCGCCGAACTGCACGCCGTGACAGTGCGCGACACGGTGTCGTTCCACGGCGCGGGTGCCGCGTTCGACGCGAAGGGGCAGCCCCGGGACACGACGGGACCGGCGGCGGCTGTTGATGTGATGCTGGATCAGTTGGCTTGGTGGGCAAGGGCGTTGATGGAGGCGAAGGGGAGGCGTCCGTACGTGGGGTGAGGCGTCCGCGACGAAGGCCGCCCCGCCGGCGTCGTGGCGAACGACACCTCATGGGCGTCACGTAAACGCGGCTGCGGCCAGGCGGAATGCCCGGCATGATCCGCACGTGACAACACCGAAGCAGCTTCTGGCTGAGACCGCCGCCCGCAACAACGCCGCCTGGTGCGCGGTGATGAGCCAATCGCACGACGTGGCGGGCGAGTTCGGGGCAGAGGCCTGGGCCGCCCCGGCCCGTACGCCGCTGTACTACCCCGACGCGGTGACGCTGGTGCCGGGTGCCGACCCGGCCGCGCTGACAGCCCGGATCGACACCGCCGCACCGGGCGCCTCCGTCAAGGACAGCTTCGCCGACCTCGACCTGGCGGGGGCCGGCTTCCAGGTGCTGTTCGAGGCGCAGTGGATCCACCGACCGGCGGGTGCGCCCGCCATCGCCTCGGATCTTGCCTGGGACGTGGTGGGCGACCCGGACGCCCTGCGTGACTGGGCGCGGGCCTGGGACGACGGGGGCGGTAACGCGGACCTCTTCCGGCCCGAACTTCTCGACGATCCGGACACCTTGGTACTCGCCGCGCACTCACCCGGGGGTCGAGTGGCTGCCGGAGCGGTGGCGAGTCGCGGCGACGAGGTGGTCGGAATCTCCAACGTCTTCGCCCTGGACGGCGGCCCTGATGCGGCCTGGCCGGTCGTACTGGACGCGGTGCACCGGCTGTTCCCTACCCTGCCGGTGGTCGGCTACGAGCACGGCGACGACCTGGCGGCAGCTGTCCGCCAGGGCTTCGAACCGGTCGGCCCGCTGCGGGTCTGGCTGCACGGATAGCTAACGAGTAGCCGCACGATAGGGCTTGGGATGTGCTGGCCTGGCGGTTCGGCTTGGGGGCGGATCAGCAGGCCGTCGCGCGGACGAGGTCGAGTTCCGTGCTCGGCCTGCTGCGGGTTGGGCGCTTGGCGCTGCGGTCGGAGACCATGGCGCCGATTGCGGCGATGACCTCGGGCAGGTCGTCGCGCTCGCCGGTCCAGCGTTGCAGCGACCGCCACTGCTTGATCTCTGCGTTGGCGTGCTCGACCATGATCCGCCGTTGGGATTGGCGGCGGCGCGCGTGGTCGTAGAAGTGGCGCTCGGACGGCCCGGCGTCCGCCGCTGGCTTCTTCGGTGAGGCGCTGACCTGGCCGGGGAAGTCGCGGGCCAGGCCGGCACAGCCGGAATCGACTTCGGCTTTCACGTTTGGGTGCAGCCCTCGGTGATCAGCGCACCCAAGTGTTCCTTCGAGATCCCGCACAGGGCAGAATCAGAGCAGGCCCCGCGGGCCCAACTTGACTTCACACTCCAGATGATCCCGCGCGGCTCTTCGCCCTCCGGCACCAGGGCGGCTGCCGGAACCTGACCACCAATACACCGATCGTTCAGGCCCCGGGCCGGTGCGCCCATTCCTGGTCGAGGATGCTGAAGACGTCGGAGTCACGCCAGCCGTCCCGGATCAGCGCGGTGTGTCGGTGCCGGCCCTCGCGGGTCATGCCGAGCTTGCCCAGCACCCGGGCCGATGCGACGTTGCGAGGATCGCAGGTCGCATAGATCCGGTGCAGTCCTGTCAGCCCGAACCCCCTGTCGAGAAGTTCCCCGCCGATGGCTGAGCCCACGCCTCGGCCCCACACCCGGGGATGGACGAGATAGGAGATCTCGCCCTGGCGGTGAGCCAGGCTACGGACCTTCAGCTCGCCGATGCCGACGAGTTCACCGTCGAGGCAGGCCGCATACACGAACCTCGCCTGCGAGGACTGCAACCGGGTATCCACTGCGCCTTGGACGAAGTCCCGTGTCTGTTCCTCGGTGTTCGGCCCCCACGCCTGGTAGCGGCACGCCTCCGGCAGGCTTGCGAAGGCATGTACAGCGTGGCAGTCACCGACAACGAGCTCTCGCATAGTCACCGAGGGTTTGATCACGAGCCGATCCTGCCAGGCCAGCACTGCCACATACCAGTGCTCAAATCGCGGGCTCCCACGCGATCAACATCGAGTCACTATCGTGCGGCCACTCGTAAGATCGCTTCTCTATGGACGCGAGCGCAGGGCACGAGATGATCGCCATCCCCGCGGGGGAGGTCAGGCTGTCGGACCGGCGCACGCAGCGCGCCTGGTCGGTCGAGCTCGCCCCCTACCGGCTCGGGGCATTCCCGGTGACGCGGATGCTGTACGCACAGGTGACCGGCCTGCAGCCGAGCGCCGCCGGGGCCGACCGCCTTCCCGTCGAGGGAGTCTCCTGGTGGGAGGCCGTCCGGTTCTGCAACGCCCTGTCCCGGCGCGAGGGCTTCTCGCCCGCGTACGACCTCCGCGTCGACGGCGAGGACAGCGCGCATGTGGAGGACATCGCGTGGGACACCTCCGCCGACGGCTACCGACTGCCGACCGAGGCCGAGTGGGAACACGCCTGCCGTGCCGGTACGGCCGGCCCGCGCTACGGCCAGCTCGACGAGATCGCCTGGTACCGCGACAACTCCCACGACCGCATTCACCACGTGGGCGGCAAGCGCCCCAACCCGTGGGGCCTGCACGACATGCTCGGCAACGTCTGGGAGTGGTGCTGGGACACCTATGACCCCGAGGTCTACGGCACCTATCGCGTGCTGCGCGGCGGCGGCTGGTTCGACGAGCACTGGAGCTGCCGCTCCTCCGTACGCCGCCGCAGCCACCCGACCTTCCAGGTCGACGACGTCGGGTTCCGCGTGGCCCGCTCCGGCACGAGCTGACTCGCGGGGTTCAGCGTCACGCACAGCCCGCCGCACGGAGTGGGAAGGCGCCCCGGGTGCGGGCCCAGTCGTGACCGGTCGTCACCGGGCAGTTTCCGGGCGGGCGTGGCGAGTTGCTGCTTCCTGAGCCGCATGCTCCAGCCGGTGTCGACGCTTTTCCCACCACGCCGCGTCGCCGGGCGCCATGTAGTCGTTCCCGGTCCGCAGGCCCACGGTCCCGTCGATGAGTTCCCGGACGATGTCGGCGTGCCCGGCGTGCCGGCCGGTCTCGGCGATCATGTGGGCGAGCGATCGATGGAGCGTTATCGGCTTCCCCTCCCTTCCGGGCAGGCGGCCGACTGCGTCGAGGTCAAGCGACTCGATCGTCACGTCCGAGTGGGCGCACGCCCGGCGGTACTGCCCGACGATCTCCTCACGGGTCTCATCGGCGGTCGCCCAGAGGTCCGAGTTCGGCTCGGCGTCACTGCCGGGGAGCCAGGGTGGGGGCGGCCCGTCGAACGGCCTGCCGTACGTGTCACCGAGGTACACGCCCTCTGCACCGGTCATGTGCTTGACCAGCCCCAGCAGGTTGGTGCCAGTCGGAGTCATGGGGCGGCGGATGTCGTACTCCGACAGCCCTTCGAGCTTCCAGAGCAGAGCGTCGCGGGCGTCCTGGAGGAAGACGCGGAGGTCGTCCTTGGGGTCTGATCCGATCATGGGGCCAGTCTGACGCTCGTACGGTCACCGTCCAACGCCTCTGTTCAGGGCGCAAGTTGGGACGCCTGCGCGGCGTGCTGCTGACGCTGTGCCAGGCGGACGGCGAGTGGTGCCGCCAAGCCCGTGAGGGCGAACAGCGCGCCCACGACGTACCAGCCGGGGCGGCAGGCACGCCTGACTTCCTCCGCTCATGTGCCGTCCTGATGAAGGGAGTCCAGGACAGCCAGCTCGGCCTCCGAGAGGCGCAGCGCGCCGGCGGCCACGTTGGCGGCAAGGTGATCCGGGTCGCCGGTGCCGGGGATGGCCAGCACATGCGGCCCTCGGTGCAGCGTCCATGCCAGCCGCACCTGTGCCGCGCTCGCTCCGTGCGCCCGTGCGACGGCAAGCACCTCGTCGCTCTCGACATCGGTCGTGCCCAACTCGCGCCCAGCACCGGCGATCGCATAGAACGGCACGAACGCGATCCCCTGCTCACCGCAGGCACGCACGAACTCGTCATCCTCGGGCCGCACACCGATGCCGTACCGATTCTGGACGCAGACCACTGGCGCGATGGCCTGGGCCTCGGCGAGGTGATTCGGCGTGACGTTGGAGAGTCCCAGGTGGCGGATGAGCCCGGCGTCGCGGAGTTGGGCCAGTGCCCCGAAGCGTTCGGTGATTGACGCGGTACCGACGACGCGCAGGTTCACCACGTCAAGGTGGTCACGGCCGAGCTGGCGCAGATTCTCCTCCACCTGGGCGCGTAGCTGGTCGGGGGCGGCGTGTGGCAGCCACGCCCCCGACGGGTCTCGGCCCGGCCCGACCTTGGTGGTGATCACGAGATTGTCCGGGTAGGGACCCAGGGCCCGGTTGATCAGCTCGTTGGCGGAGCGCAGCGAGGAGAAGTAGAACGCGGCGGTGTCGATGTGGTTCACGCCGAGCTCAACGGCGCGGCGCAGCACGCTGATCGCCGGACCGCGGTCTCTTGGAATGGCGTTGGCCGCGAACGCCTCGCCGGTCTGCGTCAGGCGCATCGCGCCGAAACCGATCCGGTTGACCGTCAAGTCGCCGAGCTTCCAGGTACCCGACGCGGCTGCGGTGATCGTCTGTGAGGTCATGCCCGCCATGTTCGCCGCGGGGTATCCTGCCGGGCCATTGGTTAAGTCATAGGTGAATCCGCGGGGGTCCGTATTGGCTGAGCTGGCTTTTTCAGTGAGTGATCTGGCGCAGATGCGGTTCGCCGTCTCGCCGATGTGGGAGGTCGGGACCAGTTTCCGACTGCTGTACTCCGGCGCCGCGCACCCCGTGCACCGGCCATGGGCAGAACAGGTGCGTCCACGGCTGAGAGCCGCCGGGCTTGACCGGGGCTGGCTCGCCGAGCTGATCCCGCCTCGGGGTTATGTCCCCGACTTCCTCAATCCGGCACCCATCGGGCCGGCTCCCACGCTGGCGGAGGAGCTGGCCGGAATCCAGTACGCTTCCGCCGCTCGCGTACGCGAGGACCTCGACCACCTGATGCGTGAGCAGGGAGGGCTCGGCCCCCGCGCACGAGCCCTGTACGCCGCCCCACAGGTCCGCCTGGCCGAGGTCGTGGAAGACGTCAGGGCCTACTGGGAGCTGGCGCTGGCGCCCTACTGGGCGCGGATCCGAGCGGTGCTCGACGCCGACATCTTCCACCGGACACGGCGAGTCGCCGAGCACGGCGCAGGCTGTCTCTTCAACGACCTGCATCCCTCGGTGAGTTGGGACGACAACGCGCTGCGGCTGACGCGTCGACAGCGTCCCCTCTCCCGGAAGACAGCAGGTGCTGGTCTGCTGTTGATTCCCTCGGTCTTCACCGGACCGGGCCCGTTCACTCGTGTGAGGCCGCCGGAGCCGCCGCAACTGGCCTATCCCGCGCGCGGTACCGGTTCGCTGTGGGAACGGCGGGCTGTCACCAGGACCGAGGCCCTCGCTGCCGTACTCGGACGCTCCCGGACCCTGCTGCTGACCGAACTGGACACCCCGGCCTCCACCACCGAACTCGCCCACCGCACGGGGCTCTCGGCGGCCGGAGTGTCCCAGTGCCTCACCGCACTGCGCAACGCCGGCCTGGTCAGCGCGCACCGAGCCGGCCGTTACGTGCTCTACGCCCGCACTTCCGTCGCCGAATCAGTTCTTGCCGCATCCTCGTAATTTTCCGCTCCGCACGCGCTGGGGAGCAACTGCGGCTCATGGGTGATGCGTTCACACGTTGGGTGGAGGACGCGGAGGGAGTCGGCCCAGGCGAGGATGTTGACGTTCGTCGGCTTCTCCGCGGCCCGAGCGGTGGCGGCGTGCGTCTGAGGCGCGGTGACGTGATCGCCCTGCGCGAGGCCGGACCCGTCGTCGGCGCACGGCTCACCGCCATCGTGGCCTTGCCCGGCTTGCGGTCGGGTACGGGTTCAGTCCCGACGGAAGTCGCGAAAGGGACTGTCCATGGGCCGCTTGCTCTCCGTCGGAGGGCCAATGAGGTCTGCCGCGCTGCGGAGCCTTCGATACCCAATGGCTCGAACCACGCCGCTCGGCCTATCGTCCGGTCATGGCGTACGAGGAGATACCGGAGACCCAGCCCCCAGCCCTCGACTGGGAGCATGGCACCGGACTGATCGGTGTCCATGACCCGGCCATCGTCGACGCGGCCTTCGAACGCGGTGAACGCCACGTCGGCATCGCCGTCATCGGGCTCGCCCTGCACCACCCCGATCCCGGGACCATCCTGCCGCGCGTCGCCCAGGCGCTCCGCGCCACCGACCCCACGCGGCAACATCAAGGCACCGTGGCGCTTGCGCACGTCGCGCGACTGCACCGCACCGTCGACCGGGAATGCCTTGCCCTGCTGCGCACCCAGCCACGCGGCAACGAAGCCGACGACGATCTGTGGGACTTCGTCCCACGCCGCAATCTGCCCTGGTGGCTCTGGCGCCACCAACTCCCAGGCCAGGCCAAGTGGTATCTCTTCGAACGCTGGCGCCACTGACTGTGCCCAGACAGGTAGCTACTCCGCGGGAAACGATCACCCACAGCGTGGGAATCGCAGCGCCAACTCCCGACAGGCCTGCTGATCAGCGATTTCCGTCGGTGCCCCGCGAGCCTCAATCCGCGATACAGGCACGGCGCAGCTTGGGAATCCAGTAATGGCACGGACCCGCGATAGCCGCGATATTTACCCCGCCTGCTGGATGAAGGAACGACGATGATCTCCAACCGACACGCGGCTCCCACCCAGGTTCGAGGCGCCGAGTGCTCAGTATTCGCGAACTCAGGCGCTTTAATTGGCGACTACATCGGAGACAGCTCCCGAGCCGAAATCGCCTTTGCCTGGTCGCTGGGCAAGCCTGTGCGGTTCACGCGCCCCGAAGTCGATCCTGACGCCTGACCGCCCGCTGCCACCTCGACAACCAGGGCCGCGTCAGAGCGTCCACTCAGGCGACCGTGGACGCGCACAAGGCTCAACTGGAAGCAGCGGCCGAGCTTCGGCGCACTGCTGCCGCCCTCAAAGGCCGGGGCATTACTGGGCGAGACATCGCCCACGTTCTCGGCATCTCGCCCCAACGCGTCTCACAACTACTCGCCGACCAGAACTCCTGAGGTTGGAGATCGAGTTCAGCGGTCGAAGTGGTCCCGGCCGAGATTCCGCGGATTCGCCTCAACCTGGCCGCACGGGCTGCTCGGTGGTGGCGTGGAGCCTCGCGGCCGGGTCCGGCTTCAGTCCCGACGGAAGTCGCAGGGGGGAGTGTCGAGGGCGGCTCGAAAGGCTGTCCAGGTGGTGGGGGTGAGGTGGAGGGAGGGACCGGTGGGGTGCTTGGAGTCGCGTATCGCGATGGTGGTGGGGATGTTGGTGGCTATCTCGACGCACTCGTGTTCGGCGTTGCTGTAGCTGGACTTGCGGTACTGGAAGGCAGTCACGGCTCACAGTTCCTTGCGGAGCTTACGGAGGAACAGTACGGACTCTCGCTCATCAAGGGATCGTTCGGCAATCAGCTCGAACAGTTCGTCGTGAGCGGCGGCACCCTCGCCGCCCTCGATCCAGAGCTGGGTGAAGGGAATCTCCGAGTAGACGATGTCCATGGCCCCTGGCTCAGCGAACGAGATGATGTTGAACGAGCTGTTCAAGCCGATGTGAGTGCCTGCGCTGAACGGATAGACCAGTAGCGAGACGTTCGGCAGTTCGGTCATTTTCGCGAGGTGGTCGAGTTGCCCCCGGGCTGTCTCGGCTCCCCCCGGGAAGTTCCGGAGCACCGCCTCGTAGATCACCGTGTGCAGGTGGAGCGGTTGATCGTCGTGGAGGCGTTGCTGTCTGGCAACCCGCGCGGCGACGAATTCCTCGTCCGAGCCTCGGTCCTTGGCCATGGCGGCCGTGGGGCCATTCCTCAACGCGCTTACGTATTCGGGGGTTTGGAGCAGGCCTGGCACGAACGCCGGCTGCCACATCCTGATGGTCCTGGCGGCGTGCTCCAGGGTGACGTACTCGTGCATGGCGCCGAGAGCTGATGCGTACTCGTCCCACCAGCCCCTCGCTTTACGCCGCTCCCGGTCGATCCTCGCCAGTTCCAGGAGCCCACCGACAGTGCTGGGGTCGTGAACGCCGTACAGCTCACAAAGCGCCCGGATGTCCGGGTCCCGCATGGGGACCCAGCCGCGCTCCATCTTCGTGACCTTCGTGATGGACGAGGTCAGGGCCTTGGCTGCGTGGCTCTGTGTCAGGCCGGCGGCGGTACGCAGCTTGATGAGCTCTCCGCCGAGTCGACGCCCCAGTACCGAGGAAGTGCTGTTGCCCAACATCGGTTGGTTTGCGGTCACGTTGTGCTCCTCATGGCGTCAGTGCGCGGCCAGTCTGGCGCGACTGAGATCCGCCCCGCAACCACGTACGGATTAATTGTTCCGGGATTAACTTGTGTCGATCTTGAGGAGTCTCTACCTTCGGTCACGAACTGCTCGCAGAGCGGCACCAGTTGATGTCTGGCGCCGCTCACCCCTGCCCGGAGGTGAGCGACATGATCGCCCCCCAAGAGTCAGCAGAGCCGCCCGCCCTACACCACGACCGCCTCGACTACACCCCGCTCCCCAAGAGCGTCACCCTCGCCCGCCGCCGGGCCCACCGACTGCTCACGGAGTGGGGGCACCCCGAACTCGCCGCGGACACCGCGCTGTTGGTCTCCGAGCTCGGCGGCAACGCCGTGCTGCACGGCAGCCTCCGTGACCGGCTCTTCCGGGTGGAACTGACCCTCACCGAACGGGCCGTACGGATCTCCGTGTCCGATCCGAGGGGCGAGTTACGACCGAGCCCGCGCGAGGCGACCCCGGACGACAAGTTCGGGCGCGGTCTGCTGATCGTCGGACACGTCGCCGACCGCTGGGGAGTGTCCGAGCTGACCGTCGGCAAGGCCGTGTGGTGCGAGCTCGACGTCGTACACCAGGAGGCCGCCGCCCATTACCGTGACGGCGGTGAACCCCCGCCCCTGAGGAGGGCGATCATGGCTGAACCGTTGAAGACCTTCGTCGGCGGCACCGAGGTCGAGGTGCCCAACAGCGTCGCCGGCATCCGGGCCGCCCTTCCCGAGCGGCGGCGCGATGAGTTCGACCGGGCCGTCAACGAGGCCGGGGTCGACGAGATTCACGCGGTGATGCGGCACTGGATGCTGGAGGCCGTACCGGACCATCGGCCGTGACTCCCTACGGGGTGCGGATCGACCGCCGTCAGAGGCGAATGGGACCGGCGTGAGGACAGGCATCGGGCACCGGCAACGGGCTGAGCCCTCGGCGGAAGGAGACGGACGCGTGCGGCACCCCTTCTTCGTCTACGGCACCCTGCGCCCCGGCGAGCACAACCACGACCTCTTCCTCCGGGGCCGTACGGCACCTGAGGAGCCGGGACGGATGCGGGGAATCGTGCTGTACGAGGGCCCTGGCTACCCGTACGCCGTCGAAGAACCCGGCGGAGTGGTGAGCGGGGACGTGGTGGCCGCGCTCCCCGAGGCCTACGACGAACTCCTCGCCGTACTCGACCAGTTGGAGGAGTACACACCGGGCGACTCCCGCAACCTGTACGAGCGCGTCGTGCGGGACGTGACGCGCGCGGACGGGACCGTGGTGCGGGCCTGGGTCTACGTGGCCGCCCCCGCCGTAGCCACCCGGCTACGCACCGGCGGCAAGCTCATCGAGGGCGGTGAGTGGCGGTGAATGGCGGTGAGTGGTGCTGACCAGCGGGGACCGCACGGCGCACGCCTTCAATTCGGCACGCCCAGGCGGCCGGTGACGCTTCACTGACGCCTCACTGACGCCTCACTGACGCCTCACTGACGGTTCAGTGAGCGCGTGACGCCCGCCGCGATCGTGGTCGCCAGGATCCAGCCCATGGCGATCAGCAGATAGGCCAGCCACTGGTACCAGCCGCGCGGCGAGAATGCCTCTTCCTGTCCGAAGCTGATGATGGGCAGCAGTAGATCGAGGGTGTAGAAGACGGGAATGAAGTCCGGGGCCTCGTCGGGCTTCAGCGCCTGCGGATGGTTCAGTGTGAAGGCGAGAGTGCCGGCGAGCAGCAGGATCAGCAGCCAGCCGGCCGCGCGCATCGGGCGGAAGCCGTAACCGACGGTCGCGTCCTGCAAGTGGCCCCAGAACCGGGCGTAGCGGGGCAGGGTACTGCGGTGCCGGCGGAGTTTGGCCAGCTGGACGGTGCGTGCCGCGGCGTCGTCACCCGCGGTGCGGTACGCGGTGGCCAACTGCTCGTAGCCGTACGGGAGATAGCCGCCCTCCTCCCTTTCGAGCAGCGGCAGTCGCTCCCTCGCGGGGAGATGCGGGGCGAGGCTGCGGTAGCTGAGGCCGTCGATCCTGACGCGAGCGGGCCACACCCCCGGAGGGACGTGCAGGAGGTCCAGCTGGGAGCGGCGCAGGTTCACGGCGCCCTCGATCGGGGCGGCCTCGCGCAGCCACAGCTCGCCGATGACGCAGCTGCTGGCGCGCAGGGCCTGCCCTTCGGGGTGGGACAGCCGGGCGTGGGCGAGGTTGAGCTGGTGCGGAATCCTGGCGCCGCTCAGGTTGACCCGGCCGTGGGCGCGCAGTCGCATGGCGCGCAGGTCGGTGCCGACGGAGAGGGTCTCGGCGTGCAGGGCGGTGCCGCCGGGCGCGTGCAGCTCGGCGTCGTCGAGGTTCACCTGCGCGCCGACCGTGGCCCCGTTCAGCCGGACCTGGCCGTGCGCGACGAGGCCGACGGCCCACAGGTCGGTGCCGATGTCCGCGTGGTTCAGCTGGAGTGCCGGTTCCTCGGGGGTGTCGGAGTCCGGGGTGTCCGGTGCGGTAGGGAGGCCCAGACTGGCCCCGTTCAGGAACACGGCGCCGGAGATCTTCGCACCCTGGAGCCGCACCGAGCCGGTGATACGGCAGCAGCTGAGCCGCAGTGCCCCGTCGACGCGCAGGTTTCCCGCGGTGAGCCCGGGCAGCACCGAGTCGCTCAGCACCAGGGCGCGGATCTCCGCCCCGTAGAGCGTGGGGGTCCGCTCGAAGTGGCAGGACCGCAGCCGCACGGCGTGCCCGACCGTCGCGTACGTGAGATCCAGCTGCCCGGTGATCCGCGCGCCCGTCAGATTCAGGCCGGCGATCTCACCGTCGTGGGACGGTCCGTCGATCAGCAGCGCCCGCAGTACCTCGGCGCGTACGGTCCGCTCGGGACCCCACGAGGAGCCGGCCGAGGAGTCCTCGTCGGCGCTCTCGCGGAAGTCGATCCCCTCGCCGAGCGGAAAGGCCTCCCAGACCCGGCGTTCCACGGGAGTGAGGTCGGTGACCGCCATCATTCGCCCGCCTCCGCCAGGGCCTGCCCGATCCCCGGTTCCTTCGGCCCCAGGAACCGCGGATCCGGCTGGAACACCGCGTCCAGCGCGGCCTTGCCCGCCGCCAGGATCTCCCGAGCGCCCCCGTAGTACCAGGTCACGTCATGCTTGGCGTCGACGCCGACGCCGTACGACTCGATGCCTGCCTGCTGGCACAGCGCGACGGCGCGGCGGATGTGGAAGCCCTGGCTGATCAGCACGGCCCGGTCGACACCGAAGATCTTCTTGGCCCGCACACAGGAGTCCCAGGTGTCGAAACCGGCGTAGTCGCTGACGATGTGTCCGTCGGGGACGCCGTGCCCGCTGAGATACGTGCGCATCGCGTCCGGTTCGTCGTATTCCTCGCGGCTGTTGTCGCCGGTGACGAGGACGACCTCGACACGCCCCGCGCGGTACAGCTCGGCCGCCGCGTCGAGGCGGTTGGCGAGGTACGGGGACGGCTCGCCGTTCCACAGCCCGGCACCGAAGACCACGGCCACCTCGGTGCGCGGGGCGTCCGCCGTCGTACGCAGCCGGTCGCCCGTCACGACGTACATCCATGTCGAGGGAAGCAGCGCCAGCACGCAGAGGAGCACGAACCCCTGTACGGCCCGCCGTTGCCCGGCACGCGTGCGTGGCAGGCGTGGCAGGCGCGGTCTGGGTAGCTTCGGCAGCTTCAGGTGACGCATCGGGCGGTCCCCTCCCCAGGTGGCCTCGATCATGTAGGACGCGTCGAACAGTGATCCGGTTCGTTTCGTGGAGTGAGCAGCTTCACTCGGCGCGCCTCAGGTGCAGGTCACGGCCGCTCACACCCTGCCGCACCGCACGGTGAACCCCCGGAAAACACCCGTCATACCCGCGCAACGACGCGGCAACCTCGTACCGTCAGGATCGGCGTCATGACGGCGTCGAATCCCGCACACGACGAGTCCTCGCCCAGCCCCGGTGGCTCCCGGCCACTCGACGGCGCCCACCTCGACAGTACGGCGCAACTCATGAACGCGATCACCAGCCGGCTCGGCAGTCAGCTCAGCCTTGTCTCGCTCAACGGCGCACGCCGCCCCGTACCTCCGGCGCTCGTCCTCGTCGCGCACGGCAGCCGCGACCCGCGCGCGCTGCACACCGTACGCATCCTGATCGAGCGGGTCCGAGAACTCCGCCCCCACCTGCCCGTCCACCTCGGGCACATCGAACTGAACGAGCCCCTGCTGCCCGACACGCTGGCCGCAGTGCACGGCGAGGGGACCGGCGAGGCCGTCCTCGTGCCGCTGCTGCTCAGCCGCGGCTACCACGTCAAGCGGGACATCCCCGAAGCCGCGGCCACCGCCCCCGCGCCGCTCCGCACCCGCTTCGCCGCCCCGCTCGGCCCGCACCCCCTGCTCGTGGAGACGCTGTACGCGCGGCTCGTCGAGGCCGGCTGGCGGACGGGCATGAGCGACTCGGCGCGCCGGGCGAGCGGCGTCGTCCTCGCCGCCGCCGGGTCCCGCGACCCCGACGCGGCCGTCGACACCCGCCGCACCGCCCAACTGCTCGCCGAGCGGCTGGGTGTTCCCGTCGTCCCGGCGTACGCGTCCGCCGCCGCGCCGACCGTCGCCGCCGCCGTGCGCGCCATGGCCGCCCGCGGCCGTCACCGCATCGCCGTCGCCTCGTACTTCACCGCCCCCGGCCGCTTCGCCACCGAGTGCGCCGCGGCCGCCCCCTGGATCGCCGCGGAGCCCCTGGGCGACCACCCGGCGATGGCCCGCCTGGTCCTGCACCGCTACGACCAGGCCCTCGCGACCCCCGAGCCCGCCCCGGCACGCGTGCTGGCCAAGGCCTGAAGCACCGTCCCCGAGCGGACCGCCATGCCCCGTTTGTCACCGGCTGCGTTTACTGTCGGGGCATGGAAGGCACCGCACCGAAGACCGAAAGCACCGAGCACGAGGCAACCGAGCAGACCGAGCAGACCGGGCACGGGGCGACCGAGCAGGCCCCGCACGAGGCAACCGAGCAGGCCGCGCGCAAGGCGTACGAAGACAGTGCGACGCGGAGTGGATACGACGGCACCTCCACCGAGCGCTGGGCCCTCGAGCCCGACAAACGTCCCGGTCGCACCGCCTTCCAGCGCGACCGCGCACGCGTACTGCACTCGGCCTCCCTGCGCCGCCTCGCGGGCAAGACCCAGGTCGTCACGCCCGGCACCAGCAGCCAGATCTGGGACGCCAGCCCCCGCACCCGCCTGACCCACTCCCTGGAGTGCGCCCAGGTCGGCCGCGAGCTGGGCGCGGCCCTCGGCTGCGATCCCGACCTCGTCGAGGCGTGCTGCCTCTCCCACGACCTGGGCCACCCGCCCTTCGGGCACAACGGCGAACAGGCGCTGAACGAATTCGCGGCGGACTGCGGGGGCTTCGAGGGCAACGCCCAGTCGCTGCGCCTGCTCACCCGCATCGAGCCGAAGCACTTCGTCACAAGCCCGGTCACCGGCGAACTCGTCAGCGTCGGCCTCAACCTCACCCGCGCCGCCCTCGACGCCGCCACCAAGTACCCCTGGCCGCGCGGCGATCACCCCACCGACCCCACCTCACGAAAATTCGGGGTCTACGAGGACGACCGGCCCGTCTTCGACTGGATCCGCAAGGGCGCGCCCGGCACCCGTACGTGCTTCGAGGCCCAGGTCATGGACTGGTCGGACGACGTGGCGTACTCGGTGCACGACGTCGAGGACGGTCTGCACGCGGGCCACATCGACCCCAACTGCCTGCACGCCGAGCCGGAACGGCAGGCGGTCTTCGCGGTGGCCATCGGGCGGTACGTGCCCGCCGACACCGACCCGCAGGAGCTCGCCGAAGCCCTCGACCGGCTCCTCGAACAGGAGTGGTGGCCGCACGGATACGACGGATCGGCCGTCGCACAGGCCCGGCTGAAGGACGCGACCAGCCAGCTCATCGGGCGTTTCTGCCTGGCCGCGGAGGGCGCCACGCGCGCGAGGTACGGCACCGGACGCCTCACGAGGTACGCGGCGGAGCTGGTCGTGCCGCGCGCCGCGCGCCTTGAGTGCGCCGTCCTCAAGGCGGTCGCCGACCGGTACGTCATGCAGCGCGCCGAGCAGGAGCGGCTCCGCGCCGATCAGCGGATCGTCGTCGCCGAGCTGGCCCAGGCGCTCACCGACCGCGCCCCGGACGGCCTGGACCCGCAGTTCCGCGCGCTGTTCGACAAGGCCCAGGACGACAGAGCACGCAAGCGCGTGATCGTCGACCACATCGCCTCACTCACCGACGCCTCGGCGCGTTCCCTGCACCTCAGGCTCACCACGCGGCCCCAGGGGCCCCGTGGAGGGTGACCCTGCGTGGCCTGATCGGGCCCCAACCTCTTCCCGCATCACGCTGCGTGCGGGACGCTCGCATATGGCGACATCCTTACGAGGAGGCATCAAGTGGTCGACGCGGATCAGACATTCGTCATCGTCGGAGGCGGACTGGCCGGAGCGAAAGCGGCCGAGACGCTCCGAGCGGAGGGGTTCACCGGGCGGGTGATACTGATCTGTGACGAGCGCGACCACCCCTACGAACGCCCGCCGCTCTCCAAGGGCTACCTCCTCGGCAAGGAGGAACGCGACAGCGTCTTCGTCCACGAACCCGCCTGGTACGCGCGCAACGACATCGAGCTGCACCTCGGCCAGACCGTCGACGCGATCGACCGCAGCGCCAAGACGGTCCGCTTCGGCGACGACGGCACCCTCGTGCACTACGACAAGCTCCTCATCGCGACCGGCGCCGAGCCCCGCCGCCTCGACGTCCCGGGCACGGATCTCACCGGCGTCCACCACCTGCGCCGCCTCGCCCACGCCGAGCGCCTCAAGGGCGTCCTCACCGCGCTGGGCCGGGACAACGGTCACATCGTGATCGCGGGCGCCGGCTGGATCGGCCTGGAGGTCGCGGCGGCGGCCCGGGAGTACGGCGCCGAGGTCACCGTCGTCGAACCGGAGGCGACCCCACTGCACGCGGTCCTCGGGCCCGAGCTCGGCCAGATCTTCGCCGAGCTGCACCGCGAGCACGGCGTCCGCTTCCACTTCGGCGCCCGCCTCACCGAGATCGTCGGCCAGGACGGCCTGGTCCTCGCCGCCCGCACCGACGACGGCGAGGAACACCCCGCGCACGACGTGCTCGCCGCGATCGGCGCCGCCCCGCGCACGGGCCTCGCCGAGGCCGCGGGCCTGGAGATCGCCGACCGCGCGCACGGCGGCGGCATCGCGGTCGACGAGCGGCTGCGCACCTCCGACCCCGACATCCACGCGGCTGGCGACGTCGCCTCCTTCCACCACACGCTCTTCGACACCCGGCTGCGCGTCGAGCACTGGGCCAACGCCCTCAACGGCGGCCCGGCGGCGGCCCACGCGATGCTGGGCCGCGAGCTGACGTACGACCGTGTGCCCTATTTCTTCTCCGACCAGTACGACATCGGGCTCGAGTACTCGGGCTGGGCGCCCCCGGGGACGTACGACCAGGTGGTGATCCGCGGAGACGCGGGCAAGCGGGAGTTCATCGCCTTCTGGGTGAAGGGGGGACGGGTGCTGGCCGGGATGAACGTGAATGTGTGGGACGTCACGGAGCCCATCCAGCAGCTGATCCGATCCCGGGCGCGGGTGGACACCGAGGCGCTCGCCGACCCGCACGTTCCGCTGGACAGTCTGGTCCCGTGACCGACGACGGCGCTCGACTGTCACACCCTCACCGTAGAATCCATCCGTGGCCGGAAGGATCAACGACGAGGACGTGAAGGCGGTTCGGGACGCGGTCCCGATCGACGCCGTGGTGTCCGAGTACCTCCAGCTGCGCAACGCGGGCGGCGGAAACCTGAAAGGTCTCTGCCCCTTCCACGACGAGAAGTCGCCGTCCTTCCAGGTCAGCCCGAGCAAGGGGCTCTTCCACTGCTTCGGCTGCCAGGAGGGCGGCGACACCATCACGTTCGTGATGAAGGTCGACCACCTCACCTTCTCCGAGTCGGTCGAGCGCCTCGCCGCCCAGGCGGGCATCACCCTGCGCTATGAGGAGGGTGGGTACAACCCCGCCCACCAGCGCGGCGAGCGCATCCGCCTGGTCGAGGCCCACAAGGCCGCCGCGCAGTTCTACATCGAGCAGCTCGACACCAGCTCCGAGGCGGACACGGGCCGCAAGTTCCTCGCCGAGCGCGGCTTCGACCAGTCGGCCGCCGCCCACTTCGGCGTCGGCTACAGCCCCCAGGGCTGGGACCACCTCACCCGCTACCTCCGCGGCAAGGGCTTCACCGACAAGGAACTGCTCCTCTCCGGCCTCTCCCAGGAAGGCCGCCGCGGCCCCATCGACCGCTTCCGCGGCCGCCTGATGTGGCCGATCCGCGACATCGGAGGAGAGGTCGTCGGCTTCGGCGCGAGGAAGCTGTACGAGTCGGACAACGGCCCGAAGTACCTGAACACGCCCGACACGGCGATCTACCGCAAATCCCAGGTCCTGTACGGCATCGACCTCGCCAAGAAGGACATCGCCAAGGCCAGCCGGGCGGTTGTCGTCGAGGGGTACACCGACGTCATGGCCTGCCACCTGGCCGGCGTCACGACAGCGATCGCGACCTGCGGCACGGCGTTCGGCACCGACCACATCAAGATCCTCCGCCGCTTGCTCATGGACAACGGCTCGGCCCGTGTGATCTTCACCTTCGACGGCGACGCGGCAGGCCAGAAAGCCGCCCTGCGCGCCTTCGAGGACGACCAGAAGTTCGCCGCCGAGACGTACATCGCGATCGCCCCGGACGGCATGGACCCCTGCGAGCTGCGCCTCGCCAAGGGCGACGCGGCGGTCGCCGACCTCGCCGAACCCCGCACCCCGCTCTTCGAGTTCGCGCTGCGCCAGATCGTCCTGCGCTACGACCTCGAAACGCCCGCGGGCCGCGCCGGCGCACTCGACGAAGCGGCGCCCATCGTCGCCCGCATCAAGAACAGCGGCGCCCAGCACGAGGTCGCCGTCCAGCTCGCGGGCATGCTCGGCATCCTCGACACCCAGTTCGTCGTCAAACGGGTGGCCCAGCTGGCCCGTTGGTCCCGCGACCGCGGCGGCAAGGGCCCCGCGCCGGACCGGCAGCGCCCGCAGCAGACGTACGCCGCCGGGGCCGCCCAGGCACCCACCGGCGGCCCCGCCCTGACCCTGCGCAACCCGGTCTTCGCGACCGAGCGCGAGCTCCTCAAACTCGCCCTCCAGCGCCCGGAGCTGGTCTCCCCGGCCTTCGACGCGTTCGGGATCGACGAGTTCACCGCCCCGCCGTACGCCGCCGTACGCCAGGTGATCATGGAAGCGGGCGGCGCGGAGTACGGCGTCCAGGACCCCCAGGAGTATCTGGTGAGGGTCCGTGAAGCCGCCCCGGACGACGCGGCCCGCGCCATGGTCACCGAGCTGGCCGTCGAGGCGATCATGCGCAAGACGGTCGACGAGACCTATGCGGGCGACCAGCTCGTCATGGTCCGCCGGCGCGCCGTGGACCGCCGGATCCGTGACGTTCAGGGCAGCCTGGCGCGGCAGAGCGCCCACGGCGACCCGGCCCAGCTGGCCGCCGTGCAGAACGAGTTGTGGGTCCTCCAGCAGTACGAGCAGGCGCTGCGCGAGCGGGGCGCGGAAGCCCTCTGAGCGAGGACAGTCGTCGGCGGCTGCCTCCCAGGGTGCGAAAAACCCGGGCGTGCCCGATCCCCCTCACGTGCGGCTTTCAACTGGTTTCGACCCCCGCGAAACGCGCACTCGTGCGTCAAGGTATCCGCGCGGTCACGAACCGGACGCAAAAAGTCACCGCACGCCCCTCGTGGCGGCGATGTGTCGTACTCCACACTGGTTGCGGTGCCTGAGTCCTCGGAGCGCGGCCGACCCGAACGCGACGGGTCCCCGATCCCCGCAGTTC
This sequence comes from Streptomyces sp. NPDC005808, assembly GCF_042871385.1. Lineage (NCBI taxonomy): Bacteria > Bacillati > Actinomycetota > Actinomycetes > Kitasatosporales > Streptomycetaceae > Streptomyces > Streptomyces sp. NPDC005808. Next base: position 257,411 of record NZ_JBIAIK010000003.1, read on the forward strand.
CGCTAAACGACTACGGGATGGACAGCGGCGAGGCCGTCGACCCCATCCCCGACGTAACGCTGCCGCACGCCCACGCAGCGACATTCCTGGAGGTCGCCCCCGTGCAGACCCAGACCCTCGCACAGACCGAGAACACCACGGACACGGACACGGACGCGGACGCCGAGACCGACGCCGTCGCGGCGGTACCCCCGCAGAGCCGTGTCGCGCACCACCCCGAATCGGAGCCGGAGAGCCCGCCCGAGCTGGACGAGCCGCCCGCGGGCGCCGCCGAGACCGTCGAGGTGGAAGCCGAGTCCGAGGCTCCCGAGCCCGTCGAACTGCCCCGAGGCCGCGCCGCCGACACCGGTGGCCCCTCCTCCGACCTGTTCCGCCAGTACCTGCGCGAGATCGGCCGGATCCCCCTGCTCACCGCGGCCGAGGAAGTCGAACTCGCCCGCCGTGTCGAAGCCGGCCTCTTCGCCGAGGAGAAGCTCCGGCTCGCGTCCGATCTGGACAGCCAACTCGCCCTCGACCTGGACAAACTGGTCGTCATGGGCCGCATGGCCAAGCGCCGCCTCATCGAGGCGAACCTGCGGCTCGTCGTCTCCGTCGCCAAGCGGTACGTGGGCCGGGGCCTGACCATGCTCGACCTGGTCCAGGAGGGAAACCTCGGCCTGATCAGGGCTGTTGAGAAGTTCGACTACGCCCGCGGGTACAAGTTCTCGACGTACGCGACCTGGTGGATCCGTCAGGCCATGTCCCGGGCCCTCGCCGACCAGGCCCGGACCATCCGGGTTCCGGTCCACGTCGTCGAGTTGATCAACCGGGTGGTGCGGGTGCAGCGGCGCATGCTCCAGGAGCGCGGTTACGAGCCGACTCCCGAGGAGGTCGCCGCCCACCTCGACCTGCCGAGCGAGCGCGTCAGCGAAGTCCTGCGGCTGGCACAGGAACCGGTGTCCCTGCACGCGCCCGTGGGCGAGGAGGACGATGTCGCACTCGGCGACCTGATCGAGGACGGTGACGCGACGTCTCCTGTGGAGTCCGCCGCGTTCCTGCTGCTTCGTGAGCATCTGGAGGCGGTCCTGTCCACGCTCGGGGAGCGGGAGCGCAAGGTCGTCCAACTCCGGTACGGGCTGGCCGACGGGCGTCCCCGCACCCTGGAGGAGATAGGCCGCATCTTCGGCGTCACCCGCGAGCGCATCCGCCAGATCGAGTCCAAGACGCTCAACAAGCTGCGGGACCACGCGTTCGCGGACCAGCTGCGGGGCTACTTGGACTGAGGCGACCCTCGCGGTTCAGCCCGTCCGGCGTTTGAGGACGAGCGCGTTCAGCGCGACAGCCGGGGTCTGGGGGCGGCAGCCCCCAGGTACGGGACGGGCAGGGGCGGAGGGGGCGAAAACCCATCCCCACCCCCCACCCCCGCCACCCGTCAGTCCACCTCGGCCACCGCCTGCGCGAACTGCGCCTTGTACAGCCGCGCGTACGCGCCGTCGGCGGCGAGCAGCTCGGCATGCGCGCCCTGCTCGACGATCGCCCCGTTCTCCATCACCAAAATGGTGTCGGCGTCCCGGATCGTCGACAGCCGGTGGGCGATCACGAACGACGTACGCCCGTGCGCGAGCTTCGCCATCGCCTTCTGGATCAGGACTTCCGTCCGGGTGTCGACCGACGACGTCGCCTCGTCGAGCACCAGGATCACCGGATCGGACAGGAAAGCCCGCGCGATGGTGATGAGCTGCTTCTCACCGGCGCTCACCCCCGTCCCCTCGTCGTCGATGACGGTGTCGTACCCGTCGGGCAGCGTGCGGATGAACCGGTCGGCGTGCGCGGCCCGCGCGGCCTCCTCGATCTCCCCGCGAGTGACCTCCCGCGAGGCGCCGTACGCGATGTTCTCCGCGATCGTCCCCCCGAACAGCCAGGTGTCCTGGAGCACCATGCCGATCCCGTCCCGGAGTTCGTCCCGGGACATGGCGGCGATGTCGACGCCGTCGAGGGTGATCCGGCCCCCGGTGACTTCGTAGAACCGCATGAGCAGGTTGACCAGCGTGGTCTTGCCCGCCCCCGTGGGTCCCACGATCGCGACCGTCTGTCCGGGTTCCACCTTCAGCGACAGATCCTCGATGAGCGGCTTCTCGGGGTCGTACCGGAAGGACACGTTCTCCAGCGCCACCCGGCCCCGCAGCTCGTCGGGACGGATCGCGGGTACCGGATCGGCCTCCTGCTCCTCCGCGTCGAGCAGTTCGAAGATCCGCTCGGCGGAGGCGACGCCGGACTGCACCAGGTTGGCCATCGAGGCGACCTGCGTCAGCGGCATCGAGAACTGCCGCGAGTACTGGATGAAGGCCTGCACGTCACCGATGGACAGCGAGCCGGAAGCGACCCGCAGACCGCCCACCACGGCGACCAGCACATAGTTCAGGTTCGACACGAACATCATCAGCGGCTGCATGATCCCGCTGTTGAACTGCGCCTTGAAACCGGCCTCGTAGAGCTTCTCGTTCTGCTCGGCGAACTGCGCCGCCGACTCCTCCTGCCGCCCGAACACCTTCACCAGGTTGTGCCCTGTGTACATCTCCTCGACGTGCGCGTTGAGCTTGCCGGTGGTCCGCCACTGCTGGACGAAGTGCGGCTGCGAGCGCTTGCCGACCCGGGTGGCGATGAAGAAGGACAGCGGCACGGTGACCAGCGCCACCAGCGCGAGGAGCGGCGAGACCCAGAACATCATCGCCAGCACACCGATGATGGTCAGCAGCGAGTTGATGAGCTGCCCCATCGACTGCTGGAGCGTCTGCCCGAGGTTGTCGAGGTCGTTGGTCGCCCGGCTGAGCACCTCACCGCGCTGCCGCTTGTCGAAGTACGACAGCGGAAGCCGCGACAGTTTCGCCTGCAGGTCCTCGCGCATCCGGTACACGGTCCGGTTGACCGACCGGTTGACCAGCCGCGTCGCCACCGCCATCAGCAGGCCCGCCAGCACGAACACCACGAGCGCGAGCCCCAGCACCTCGCCGACCGCGTTGAAGTCGATGCCCTGGCCGGGGGTGAAGTCGGTCCCCGAGAGCATGTCGGCCGTGCCGCCGTCGCCGCGCGCCCGCATGGCCGCGAGGACCTCGGCCTTCGTCTCACCGGCCGGCATCTCCCGCCCGATGATGCCGGAGAAGACCAGGTCGGTGGCCCGGCCCAGGATCTTCGGGCCCACCACCGAGAAGCCCACGCTCAGCACCACGGCGACGAGCATCCCGTACATGGTGGTGCGCTCGGGCTTGAACTGTGCCAGGAGCCGTCTGCCCGACCCCTTGAAATCCATCGAGCGCTGATCGGGGCCGCCCCCGGCCATCATCCGCCCCATAGGCCCGGCCATCAGGCAGCCTCCGCTTCCGTGAGCTGGGAGAGCACGATCTCCCGGTAGGTCTCGTTGCCTGCCATCAGTTCGTGGTGCCGCCCGGTGCCGACGACCCGGCCCTCGTCGAGGACCACGATCCGGTCGGCGTCCCGGATGGTCGACACCCGCTGGGCGACGATCACCACGGTCGCCTCGGCGGTCTCGTGGGCGAGCGCCGCGCGCAGCATGGCGTCGGTCTTGTAGTCGAGGGCCGAGAACGAGTCGTCGAAGAGGTAGATCTCCGGCCGCTGTACGAGGGTGCGGGCGATCGCCAGACGCTGCCGCTGGCCCCCCGACACATTGGTGCCGCCCTGGGCGATGGGGGAGTCGAGCCCGTTCTCCAGACCCTCCACGAAGCCCTTGGCCTGCGCCACCTCCAGCGCGTGCCACAGCTCCTCGTCGCTCGCGTCCGGATTGCCGTACCGCAGGTTCGTCGCCACCGTGCCCGCGAAGAGGTACGGCTTCTGCGGGACCAGCCCGACCGTCTTGGCCAGCAGTTTCGGCTCGATGGTCGCCACGTCCACGCCGTCGACGAGGACCTCGCCGGCGGTGGCGTCGAACAGCCGGGGGACGAGCCCGAGAAGCGTCGACTTGCCACTGCCCGTCGACCCGATCACGGCGGTCGTCTCTCCCGGCCGTGCCACCAGGTCGACGGCCCGCAGCACCGGCTCCTCGGCACCCGGGTAGTGGAACCCGCCGCCACGGATCTCCAGGTGGCCGTGGCGCCGCAGCTCCAGGACGGGCGCGGTCGGCGGCACCACACTGCTCGCGGTGTCCAGTACTTCCTGGATGCGCTCGGCGCAGACCTCCGCGCGCGGCACCATCATGAACATGAAGGTGGCCATCATCACGGACATCACGATCTGCATGAGGTAGGCGAGGAACGCGGTCAGATCACCGATCTGCATGCCCCCGCTGTCGATCCGGTGCGCGCCGAACCACACCACGGCGATCGAGGACAGGTTCACGACGGTCATGACGATCGGGAACATCAGCGCCAGCAGCCGTCCGGTGCCCAGCGACACCTCGGTGAGATCGGTGTTCGCCTTCCGGAAGCGCTCCTTCTCGTATTCGTCCCGTACGAACGCGCGGATCACGCGGTTGCCGGTGATCTGCTCGCGCAGCACCCGGTTCACGGTGTCCAGGCGGACCTGCATGGTGCGGAACAGCGGCCGCAGCCGCCGGATGATCAGCGTCACGGAGAGGCCGAGGACCGGCACCACGGCGATCAGCACCCCGGACAGCGGCACGTCCAGGCCGAGGGCCAGGATGATGCCGCCCACACACATGATCGGGGCCGACACCAGCAGAGTGAACGTCATCAGGGCCAGCATCTGCACCTGCTGGACGTCATTGGTGGTGCGGGTGATCAGCGAGGGCGCCCCGAACTGGCCGACCTCGCGCGCGGAGAAGGACTGGACGCGATCGAAGACGGCGGCCCGGATGTCCCGACCGACCGCCGACGCCGTACGGGCTCCGTAGTAGACGGCCCCGATGTTGCAGACGACCTGCGCCAGCGAGATCGCGATCATCACGCCGCCGAAGGACAGGATGTAGCCCGTGTCGCCCTTCACGACACCGTTGTCGATGATGTGCGCGTTGAGTGTGGGCAGGTAGAGCGTGGCGCAGGTCTGCAGGAACTGCAGCAGCACCAGCAGGGCGATGGGTTTCTTGTACGGACGGAGGTACGTCCGAAGAAGTCGTATGAGCACGCGGGTCTCTCGGGTCGTCGGCGGCAGGAGGATCGACGGGCGTATCGGCGGGCGGTCGGTGGTGACCAATGGGCGGGCGGTGGTGCCCCACCCCCTATCGTCGAACACTCCCCCCGTGTTACCTCAACCGATTAACCCAAGTGCAGGCCAAAAACCGACCCGGCTTCAGACTTGGGACCTACTTCCGTGCCCCGGCGGGCGACGGCGCGAAGCCCCCTGCTCCGGCTCCCTGGCCCGGGTCTTTAGCCCCGGAACGCCCCCGGATGAGCCTGTTCCCGTACGGCCACGTACTGCTGCCGTACCGCTTGCCCCATGGCCAGTTCCTCGCCGGGCTCCAGCACCTGCGCGACCGGGCCCTGCCAGGCGGGCGGTGTGCGCGGGTCGAGGGTGCCCTGCGAGACGCCGAGCGCCCAGGCCGCCTGCCGGGCCGCGCCGAAGGCCGCGTAGTCCGCGGGCTGCGGCACCACGACCTGCGCGCCGAACAGCCCGGGCGCCACGGCCTGTACGGCGGTCAGCTCCGCCGCCTGTCCCAGCAGGAAGATCCGGCGTACGTCGACACCCCGGCCGCGCAGCACGTCGAGCGCGTCCGCGAGCCCGCACAGCATGCCCTCGAACGCGGCCCGCGCCAGATGCTCGGGTCGCATCGACTCCCGCCGCAGCCCGGCCAGCATCCCCGCCGTGTGCGGCAGGTTCGGCGTCCGCTCGCCCTCCAGATAGGGGAGCATCACGAGCCCGTGCGAACCAGGCGTCGACTTCATCGCCATGTCGGACAGGCTCTCCAGGTCGGGCAGCCCGAGGAGTTCGGCCGCGCCGCGCAGGACCCGTACGGCATTGAGCGTGCTGACCACCGGCAGATGCATCCCGGTCGCGTCGGCCAGCGAGGTGATCATGCCGGAGGAGTCGATCAGTGCCTCGCGGTGTACGGCCATCACGGACCCGGAGGCTCCCAGCGACACGACCGCGTCGCCGGGCCCGACGCCGAGCCCGAACGCCGCCGCCATGGTCTCGCCGGTCCCGGCGGAGATGAGGAGCCCCTCCGGAGTGGTACCCGCCGCGTCGGACGGGCCGAGCACCTCGGGCAGCCCGACCTGGTGCCCGAGCGCCAGTTCGATGAGATCCGGCCGGTAACCGCCGGTCGCCGCCGACCAGTACCCGGTCCCGGAGGCACCGCCCCGGTCGGTGGTCCTGCGCGCCGGCCGCCCCAGCAGCTGCCACACCAGCCAGTCGTGGGCCTGCATCAGGAACGCGATGCGCCGCGCGGCGTCGGGTTCGGTCCTGTTCAGCCAGCGGAGCTTGGTCACCGGCTGGCCGGCCTGCGGGACGCAGCCCACGGCCTGGGCCCAGGCCTCGCGCCCGCCGAGCGCGTCGACGATGTCGGCGGCCGCGACCTGCGCCCGCTTGTCACTGCCGACGAGCGCCGGCCGGACCGTGTTCCCCTGCGCGTCCAGCGGAACGAGTCCGTTCTGCTGCGCGGACACGCCGATGGCCTGCACACCTTCGAGCAGCCCGCCGCCGGCCGCCTCTCCCAGGGACAGCAGCCAGGCCTGCGGATCGACGTCGGAAGGACGCCCGCCGCCCTCCGCGGGCTCGACCGGATGTGGCGCATAGCCCTGCTTGAGCACGGTGCCCGTGTCCGCGTCGCAGACGACGATACGAGTGAAATCGGGCGAACTGTCCAACCCGGCGACTATCCCCATGGCGCAAATTCTGCCGTACTACGAGAGGAGAGCGCGCCGGAGCGGCTACGTCCATGCCCGATCACTACGTGTTGGAGGTGCCCCAGTCGTCCTCGCCGCGGCCGTTCGTGTTGCGTTCGCGCAGGGAGCGCACCCGGTCGGTCACGGAGGAGGGGACGCGGTCGCCCACCTTCTCGCTCACCGTGTGGTACGCCTTGCCCGCGAACTCGCGGCCCTGCTGGGCGGCGGTCTCGGCGGTGTTGCGCACCGCCGGGTTCTGCGAGATCTGGCGGGCGGACTTCTTCAACTGCTCGTAGCGTTCGCGCCCGGCGCGTGTGCCCAGCACGTAACCCAGAGCCAGTCCGGCGACGAATGTGAGCCGGTAGCGCATGACGGCCACCCTTCCCTTGCGTCGGCATCGGTGCGGGGGCGGAACCGATTGGCGGAGCACCCCCCTGCTTGCGCTAATGTATGTGTCGCAGCGAGCGCACGCTGCCTGGCGAATACCCAGGTAGGTGCGTTCGATGCAACGAAGCGATCCCCTGTAGCTCAATTGGCAGAGCAGCCGGCTGTTAACCGGCAGGTTACTGGTTCGAGTCCAGTCGGGGGAGCTCGATCTCCTGTAGCTCAATTGGCAGAGCAGCCGGCTGTTAACCGGCAGGTTACTGGTTCGAGTCCAGTCGGGAGAGCAGCGAAAAAGGACCCCTCAGGGGTCCTTTTTCATGTCCGCCGGAACCGCGCGCGCCGCGCCGAAGTCCTCATGGTCATGCGTTGCCGACCATCCGAAGCAGGAGATCGTATGAGCGGCTATGCTGCGGCAGACGGCGCGCACAAATGTGCGCGACGCGCCGTAGATGGGGCGGTAGCTCAGCCGGTTAGAGCAGCGGACTCATAATCCGTCGGCCGTGGGTTCGAGTCCCACCCGCCCCACTCCGCGCTACGCGAGGAGAAACCTTCTGACCAGCAACTCAGCTGGTGGGCCGGGCGAGTTGAGGGTGTGCCCAGCGGTCAGCGAACGCTGTCTTCGCTGTCGTGGCCATTCGGAGGGCGTTGTCGCTGAAGAAGATCGCGGAGCCGCTGGAAGACGCCAATCCACGTTGTGAAGAACTGCTCGACGCCGCCGGCCGGCTTCTCGCCCACCACGGACGTGTTCCACGTGTTCCAGAAGGGTGCCGCGGGGTGAGGCGTTGAGCGCACCGTCACGGCCGTTTCCCCCGTCGCGACGGTGGTGGTCAGGCCCCTGCCGGGCGGAGCGGTTCAGGCGACCTTGAACGGCGCGGGCTCCTGCGCTTCGGACCACTGCTTCGCGCCGGCCATGTCCCGGATGTAGTCGCGTGACGCCTCCGCCAGGCGGCGGGCCCGCTTCAGGTCCGGGGAGATGAGCTCGCCGCCGTACTTGAGTACGCGGCCGTTGACCAGGACCGTGTCGACTTCCGCGCGCGTCGCCTGGAAGACGATCTGGTGCGAGGCGTTGGTGAGGGGGACCATGGACGGTGTGTCGGCCCGCAGCATGACCAGGTCCGCCAGCTTGCCCGGCGTGATCGAGCCCAGCGACGAGCCCAGCCCCAGTGCGTCGGCCCCGCCCTGCGTCGCGAAGTGGATGACGTCCTCGGTGCGCAGGTCGTTGTTGACGACGGTCTTCCCGTCGGCCTGTGCGGCCTGGTGGTCGAGGCCCCGGTCGGCGTTGAGGGTGGCGCGCATCGCGGAGAACATGTCGGAACTCCACCAGACGCTGGTGTCCATCGACAGGGAGATGGGTATGCCGCGTTCCCTGACCTTGCCGGTGGGAGGGTAGCCCTGGCCGGCGTTGAGCTCGCTCTCGGCGGAGATCGACACATTGCCGCCCGAGTCGGCGATCAGGCCGTAGGCGCTGTCCGGGAAGGATCCGCCGTGCACATAGGTGTTCGTGGGCAGCAGGAAGCCGTTGTCGCGCAGGATCTGGAGGGCGTTGTCGGGGGAGAACTTCCAGATGCCGGCGTGCTGGGTGACCATGAGGTCGCGGTCCCGCGCGAACTCCCAGGCCGGACGCTCCGGGAACGCCGCCTCGGTGGGTGTGTCCCAGGCAAGTTGCATGGTGACGAGCTGGTTCTTGGACGCGAAGCGCGTGCGCAGCAGCCGGTCAGCGTCACCACCGGGGACGGCCCATTCCTGCGCCGGGGCGGAGAGATCGCTGAACGCCAGCCGCGCCCGGCCGTTGGAGTCGAAGAGGGCGTCGGCGGCGGCTTCGGCGTGATCGAGGGTGGACAGCGCGTGTGACCAGTCCAGGCTGGTGGTCACCCCGCTGTTGATGGCTTCGACCATGGACAGGTAGTTGCCGGCGTACACGTCCTCGGGGCGCCAGAACTTGGCCCACCCCAAGTACATGAACTGGAAGTAGTTCTGGATGCTCCATTCCGCTCCGACACCTCGCAGCACCGTCTGCCACATGTGCCGGTGGGTGTCGATCATGCCGGGCATGAGGATGCGGTCACGCCCGTCGACGACGGCGGCGTCCGAGGGGGTGCGCAGATTCGGTCCGACCGCCCGGATGACGGAGTCGATCACCAGCACGTCGGCGTTCTGCTGAACGCCGAGCTGTGGGTCGCCGGTCACGACGGTGGCGCCACGGAAGACGATCGGGCGTCCGGGCGCGAAGGAAGGCGTCCGGCCGGGCGCCTCCGGCCGGGCCACGGCAGTTGCACCCAGCCCGACCGCGGCGATTCCCAGGCCGGTGCCGGCTCCGGCCAGGAAGGATCTTCGCCCCGGGCCGGACCGGGATCGGTTCTGAGGGTTCTGCTGAACGGAAGGCGACGGCTCGTCGCTGCGCATAGGGAAACTCCAAGTTTGTACCGGCCGCTTGGCGTGCCGAGGCGGAACGTGGTGAGGGGGTGGCGGACAGGGGATCGTCCAACCTCCCTGGGGAGGCGAGGCCGCCCGACCGGACGCTAGCAAAGTAATTGCATATGCAGAAGTTGAAATTAGTACTACATCCAAAGTCTGAGGCCCCCTGGTCCTCAGGACCTCGGCAGGCCGGGCGGGCGGCGGGGCCGCCTGACGCGGCGGGCGCAGGGACCACCACTGATCGCGGAGTTCGAATGGCCGCCTCGGCCGGCGCCCTCCGTACCGTCCAGCACGCGGTCATCCACTCGGACCGGACGGAAGCCGAGGCCCTGGTCGAGGACGACCGCGCCCTGCGCGCCCGGCCCCTCCGGGGCGGCGGGGTGTGGCGGGCCGTCTTCGTCCTGCGGCTACTTCGCCGGGAGTACGAGAGGCACGCGCGCCGGCGGACGCCTTCGATGCCCTGGCCTACCTGCGCACCACTACCGCCGGCCACCTGCTGCCCTGACATCCCCCAGCATGGGGTTTCGGTTCGGGTCTTGGCTCAAGCAGCGGCACCCTGTCCGATCCAGATGCGCCCGATCTGATCAGCAACTTCGCTGGGCGGCCGCGGTTGAAGGGTCTGCGGCTGCTGGCAGGAGAGCGTGTACGAGATCGGATACCGGGGGTTGCCGAACGTCACGCCTCGGCAGGCACCGACGCGCCATGCAGGTGGCCGACGCTCTTCTCGAAGCGACGTAGCAGCAGTGCGGCCGTCGTGGCGAGGCCGATGAGGAGACCGAGCCAGAGGCCGAGGGTGTCCAGGCCGATCGCGAGGCCGAGGAGGGCCGCGGCGGGCAGGCCCACGAGCCAGTAACCGACGAGGGTGACGCGGAAGCCGCCTTTGGTGTCGTCGAGGCCGCGCAGCAGACCGACGCCGATGTTCTGGGTGCAGTCGAAGAACTGGAGGACCGCGGCGACCAGGAGCAGCTGCGTGGCGATGTCGACCGCCCTGTCGTCACCGCTGTCGAAGAAGGGGGCGAGCACCAGGTGGGGCACGGTCACGTACACCAGCCCGACGACGGCCATCACCGCCGCCGCGCAGGCGAGGGCCGTGGTCTTCAGGCGCCGGGCCGCGGCCAGGTTGTGCAGGGCCAGCTCACGGCTGACGCCGATGGACGCGGCGTGGGAGAGGCCGACGGCTACCTGGAAGACGATGTAGACGAGCTGGTTGACGGCGGTGTGCGCGGCCAGCGCGGCCGTGCCGAAGCTCCCCGCGAGGAGCGCGATGACGAAGAAGAAGCCCGCCTCGGAGCCGTAGGTGGCGGCGATCGGCGTGCCCAGCCCGGTGAGCCTGCGCAGGGTGGCCGGGCGGGCCTTCCAGATCTTGAGCGACAGCACCGGGGCGAGCCGGGCGTCACGCCGGGCGGAGAAGTACAGGGCCAGGCAGGACAGGGCGTACACCAGGCTGGTGGACAGGCCGATGCCCGGCAGCCCCAGCTCCGGGAAGATCCAGGTGCCGTGGATGAGGGCCCAGTTGAGGCCGGCGTTGACGGCGATCGAGGCGAGGGTGATGCGCAGCAGGGCCTGCGGGCGGCGCATGCCGACGGTGAACTGCCGTATCGCCTGGAACCACAGGCAGGGGATCAGACCGGGCGCCATGGTGTAGAGGATCGGCTTGGCGGCGTCGACCACGTCCGGGTCCTGGCCGAGCCAGATCACGGCGTGCCCGATGAGCACCATCAGGACAGCACCCGCGACACCCGCCAGTGTCGAGAGGAGCAGGCTCGCCCGGACGAGGTCCCGGACCTCCTCCTCGGCGGCCTCCTTGTCGGGTTCGTCGCCGGAGCCCTCCCCGGCGGATTCCGCCCGCGCGTCGGCAGCCGCGACCTGGTTGCCGACGGCGGTGACCATGCCGACGCCCATGGTGCGCAACTGGTTGAAGATCACCATGGCGAGGCCGCCCGCCGCCAGTGCCTCGGTGCCGAGCAGGCCCATCATGACGGTGTCGGTGGTCGTGAGGGCGACCTGGGCGAGCTGGGTCAGCGCCAGCGGCACGGCGAGCGAGGCGAGGGCGCGGCTGTCGCCGAGGAGGCGGGCGAGGGCGGGCGGCATTGGTTCCGTTTCTATGTGCGAGGACTGTGCGACGGGGATGACATCCCTGGGCTATTACGCCTGGGCTTCCGGCGTGACGCGGCGCAGCTTGGCGAGCAGCTCGTCCACCTCGCGCTCGATGTCGGGAGCGAGCAGGTCGCGGGCGCTCATCCAGTCGTCGTCGAAGACGGTGTCCAGGTACTTCTCGCCACCGTCGTTGATCAGAGCGACCATAGTCGTCCCCGGCGCGAGCGAGGTCATCCGGGTCAGTGCCTCGTAGACCACCCCGCCCGCCGAGCCGCCGAGCAGCAGCCCGGTGCGGCGGGCGACTGCCCGGGCGGTGGCGAACGCCTCGATGTCGCCGACCTTCGCGCCCTCGTCGAGGAGTTCGTAGTCGACCATGGCGCCGATGGTGGCGCCCTCGGGCGTGCCGGTCCCCGACTGGTGGTAATCGTGCGCGGGCGGCCCGAAGGCGATGGAGCCCTTCGGCTCGACCCCGACGATCCTGACCCCGGGCACCGTCCGGCGTAGTTCGCCCCCGGTGCCGAACAGCCCGCCCCCGGTGCCGACCGCGCCGATCAGGACGTCGATACGGCCGTCGAGCGCGGCGTCGAGTTCCCGGGCCACCGGGTGGTAACCGACGCCGTTGGCGAGGTTGTTGTGCTGCTCGGTGAAGTACGCGTTGTCCGACTCGGCGGCCATCCGCTCCGCCAGCTCCTCGCGCGCCGCCGTGGCCAGGTCGTCGTCACCCTCGTCGGCGACGTAGACGAGTTCCGTGCCCATGGCCTGCATGGCGCGCAGCTTGTCCTTGGAGGCGTGGTGGTCGACGACGGCGGTGAACGTGTAGCCGCGCTCGGCGGCGACGACCGCGAGGCCGAGGCCGGTGTTTCCGGAGGTGGACTCGATGATCCGGCCGCCGGGGCGCAGCAGTCCGCGCTCCTCGGCGTCGATCACCATCTGCCGGGCCATGCGTATCTTCGCCGTCCCGGTCGGGTTGAACTGCTCCAGCTTCAGCAGCAGCCGTGCGTCGCTCTCGGTGCGGCACAGCTCGAACAGCGGGGTGGCGCCGATGAGTTCGGAGACCTGGCGGACGATGGCCGGACGGTGCAGGGGGCTGTGGTTCATGGCGGGGAAACTCCCTACGGGTGGCGGTCGAGACGCCAGCGGGGACGGGCGGAGCCGGAGGCGGACGAGGGGCCCTCGATGACGACCTTGGGCGGCAGCGGCAGTTCGTGGAACGGTGACTCGTTGGAGTCCATCTGGTAGCCCGCGGTGTTGAGGTACACCAGCAGATCGCCGGCGGCCGGCCGGACCGGGAAGCGGATCTTGCGCCAGGTCAGCATGTCCGACTCCAGGCAGGTGGCGGCGCCCACACAGGCGGGGTAGGGGCCCGCGTCGGCGAGGTCCGGCCGCTCGCAGGGGACGAGCACCGGGTCCGGCAGGAACTCGCTGTCGAACCACTGCTCGGACAGACTGAGGCTGCTGCCGTCCACGGTGAGGATGTCGTAGCCGTCGCGTTCCTTGGCGCCCTGGACCCGGAAGACGGTGCAGCCCGCCTGGTCCAGCAGTGCCCGGCCGGGCTCGACGAGCAGGGTGACACCGGCCGCCCGCACCAGCTCGGCCAGGCTCAGGTCCTCGCCGGCCGGGGTCGTCGCGAGCAGTGTGCGCAGGGCGTCGGCTCCGGCCACGGGGGAGTGGTAGGGGTAGTAGCCGGAGAAGGCCTTGTGCGCGTGGAAGTGCTCGGGGCGGGTGCTCTCGTGGAAGCGGTTCCAGCTCTCGGCGTCCACGTAGTCCACCGCGAAGCCGCCGCCGGCGCTGACTCGGTCGGCGCGCAGCCCCAGTGTCCGGGCGTGCGTGCACAGCCGTACCGACTCGGCGGCCAGATCGGCCCGTTCACGGATGTCGTAGCCGGACAGGTGGAAGCTGAACCCCGCCATCTCCACGTGCTCGGTGCGGCAGCGGTGCAGGGCCGTCTCCAGCTCGCCGTCGTCCAGGCCGAAGCGGCTGTGCGGCTGTCCGGGCGGCAGTCGGCGCAGCAACACCTGGGCGGTGCGGCCGAGTTCTGCTGCCAGAGTGATGAGGCGGTCGAGTTCGTCGAGGGCGTCCACGGCGACGAGCGCGCCCTGCAGCACGGCGACGCGCAGCAGTTGGTCGTCCTTGGCCGGGCCGGTGACGACCAGGTCCCTGCCGCGGACCCCGGCCGCCAGTGCCTCGCGCAGTTCCCCGTGGCTGGCCACGTCCACGCCCAGGCCGGCCACGGCCGCCCGCTCCACGAACGTGGCGGCTTTGTTGGCCTTCTTGGCGTAGTAGACCCGCCCCTCGACGCCCGCCTCGGCGAACGCCTGCCGGAACGCGGCCGCGTTGGCGTCGAACCGCTCCGGGAACAGCACGTGGTACGGGCCGCCGAGGCCGTGGCTCAGCTCGTGCAGGAGGGCGCTGCCCGGCGGGACGAGGAGCGCGCGCACCTCCTCCGTGGTGTGGGAGGAGAGGGCGGTGGTCACGTCCACAACGGCACCGCCGTGCCCAGCCCCTGCGCGAGGGCGAGCTGCGCGAAGCGGTGGCCGAGCGCGATGTCGGTGACGACCAGCCCGCTGTTGTACGCGAAGATCCGCTGCCCCGGATCCGTACGGCCCTCCGCGCGGCCCGCCAGCACCTCGGGGAACTCGGCGTGCACATCGCGGAGTTGACCGTCCGCGTCGACCATGTCGGTACCGGTGACGCGCATCTGCGCCTCGCTGGTGGCGATGACCCGGTCGGCCTTGTGCAGGGTGGAGGGGGCGATGCCGTATCCGATCAGTACCGACAGGGCGGACGGCTTGAGCCAGTCGGCCTCGACGTGCGCCGGGGTGCCCGGCCCGGCGGTGGCGAGGACGACGTCCGCGTCCTCGGCGGCCGCCCGGAGGTCCGTCACGACCTCCAGCTCGCGGTCGGGGAAGTAGGCGTGCAACTGCTCGCGCACGGCTCGGATGCCGTCCGGGTGGGTACCGAAGAGCATCAGCCGGTCCAGGTCCGGCAGGGTGGTCAGCAGGAACGGCAGAGCGAGCCGGCCCTGGGTGCCGGTGCCTATGACGAGGGCGCTGCGGCTGCCGGGAGCGGCGAGTTCACGGGCGAGGAGCGCGGAGACCGCCGGGGTGCGCAGGGCGCCGACGCGACCGCAGTCCATCATCGCGACCGGCAGGCCCGTCTCGTCGTCGTAGAGGGTCAGCGTCGTGTAGTAGTGCTGCTTGTCGCGGTCCTCGTGGAGACCGTACTTGTACGAGGTCTTGACCGCGACGACCCCGCGCGCCCCGTCCCGGCCAAGCATGGCGTACGCGACGGAATGGCCGTCCTCGGGCTTCACGGTGAGCTTGCGCGGGTTGTCGGAGCGGCCGTCGGCCAGGGTGCGGTACGCCTGCTCCACCACGGAGACCACGTCCGGCAGCGTGATGTCGATGCCGGCCACGTCGCCGGTGCTGAGTATGCGCAGGGTCTTGTCGTCGGCCGCCATGCTGCTGCCCTCCGTCATGTCGGTGTCGGTGTAGTTCATGCGAACGCCTCCACTGCGGCCTGGCCGTATCCGTGCTCCGACTTCTCGGCGGGCGGACGGCTCCGACGGCCCTGCACACGTACGGAGGAACGCTTCAGCCAGCGATCCGTGCCGTCGTAGCGGGCCTTGAAGGGGACGCGGCCGTGGACCACCAAGTCGTTGTCCACGACCAGGACTTCACCGGGGTTCAGGCTCACCGCCACGCTGACGCGGGCGAGTTCGTCCGCCAGACGGGCGTAGGCGGCACGGTGATCCTCGGGCGCCCGGTCGAGCGGGGTGTAGGCCGGGTCGAAGCGCAGGGTCAGGCCCTCTTCCGACTCCCAGAGCGTGGGTACGGCGGGCGGTTCGCCCTGGTATCCCTGGGCCTCCTCGTAGGCGTCGTCCGGCAGGATCGGCAGGACCGGGCGGCTGAGCAACTCCACGTCTTCGTCGGACAGTTCGGCCTGACGGATGCCGGCGGCCGTGGTGGCGACGGAGTCGGGGTTGCGCAGGCAGCCGAGGATCAGGAGGTGGGCGCGGCCGGGGTGGAAGGCGTCCTCGGTGTGCGGGCTGAGCAGCACGCTGCTGCTGGCGCCGGTCTGCTCCTCCTCGTGACCGGGGCTGGGCACGATGTTGTGTACGAAACGGCCGTCCTGCTGGCCCTCCCAGGCGATGGGGGTGCCCATCACGGTCGAGAGCAGAAGCAGGACGACGTCGTACACGGCACCCGCGTCAGCGGCGGTCGACCAGTGGCCGGGGGTGGGACCGATCGCCGCGTCGTCGACGGGCAGCCCGCGCAGGACGAACAGGCCGTCCGCGGTGTCGACGGGGCGGCAGGCGTGCCGGATCGGGTCGCTCAAGGAGGCGGCGACAGCGGGGACTTGGGCCAGCAGGCCGGGGTCGTTCGGTGAACCGTGGAACGAGGCGAGGAGGGTGCGGGCGGCGGCTGTCAGTTCGGCCACCGAGTCGGGATCGAGCAGGCGTGCGGGGGCGATTCCCGAAGGCATGGGGGATCCGTCCGTTCCAGTGCGGGGTGCGGTGCGGGGCGCGTGCAGTGGTCCACGGGCATGGCGAAGAAGGCTTCCCCGGAGTGGACCGGCTGGTCCGGAGCGGCTTCGGGTAGCCCGTCGGAAACATAGCCAGCCCACGGGAGATAGGGAAGGCTTACCTAAGAAGGATCTATGTCACACTGTTCGCGGTCTTGTTATACAGGTGGGGCACAGGGTAGGTAAGCCTAAGCAATCCAGCCAACTGCGGGAAAACGAGGGACAAGTGGACCTGACGCGACGTCACGTGCTCTGGATCGGCGGCGCCTTCGGGGCGGGCGCCCTGCTGACCGCCTGTGGGGGCGGCAGCGACGAGGAGCCGGCCGGGTCCGCCACCGGCGGCTCCGCCAAGCCCCGCAAGGGCGGCACGCTGCGGGTCGGCGCGCTGGGCCGCGCGGGTGCCATCACCCGTGATCCGCACGGCACTCAGGCCAACGAGAGTGACTACCTCATCCTCAGCCTGATCTACGACACTCTGACCGTCCCCGGCACCCGGCCCAACACCGAGCCCCGGCTCGCCGCGAGCTGGAAAGCCTCCGACGACCTCAGGACGTGGCGGTTCACGATCGCCAAGGGCGCGAAGTTCCACGACGGTTCGGCGGTCACTGCCGAAGACGTCGTCTTCTCGCTCAAGCGCCTTCGCGCCACCCCGGCCGGCGCCTCCCGGCTGCCGGGCGTCCAGGAGAACAACATCAGCGCCGAGGGCACCGACACCGTCGTCCTCGTCTCCGACTACGCCAACGCCGAACTGCCCCTGCTGACCCGCCTCACCACCTTCGTCATACCGAAGGGCACCACCGACAAGGACATCGCCGAGGCCCCCGGCACCGGCCCCTTCAAGCTCGACTGGTTCCGCGGCGGCAACGCCCGACTCGTCCGCAACGCGGACTGGTACGGCGGTGAGGTGTACCTCGACGCCATCGAGGTGAAGATCTTCGAGAGCCCGCAGGCCATGGCCAGTGCCCTGCTCGCCAACCAGATCGACGTCGCCTCCAACGTCGGTGCCGTCGCCGCCCGCACCGCCGAGGGCCGCCAGGACGTCCAGACGATCCGCCGCCCCAACGACATGGCGATGCCCATCGTCATGCGCACCGCCGACGGACCGTTCGCCGACGCGAAGGTCCGCGAGGCGCTGCGCCTGGCCGTCGACCGTGAGGCCATGGTCAAGCAGGTCCTCTCCGGCTACGGCACCGTCGCCAACGACATCCTCGGCACCGGCGACCCGGCCTACGACAAGAGCCTCCCGCAGCGCACCCGCGACCTCGCCAAGGCCAAGCAGCTGCTGGCCGAGGCCAAGTTCGACACCTCCAAGACGTACGAGCTGTACACCACGGAGGACATCTCCGGCCTCGCCGAGTCGGCCACCCTCTTCGCCACCCAGGTCCGCGAGGCCGGGGTCAAGGTGAAGGTCGTCAAGCAGGAGTCGGGGACCTTCTGGGACAAGACCTGGCTCAACGGCGACCTCTACACCACCTACTGGGGTACCAACGACTCCGTGGTCTTCTTCGCCAGCAAGACGATGGTCTCCGACAGCGGCCAGAACGAGGCCGGCTGGAAGGACGAGGCTTTCGACACGGCGTACGAGAAGGCCATCGGCACCGCTGACGCGAGTGAGCGCACCGCGCTGCTGACGGAACTCCAGAAGATCGAGTACGACAGCTCGGGCTACCTCCTGTGGGGTATGGCCGACGGCATCGACCTCGCCGGGTCCGCCGTCCAGGGGCTGCCCACACTGCCCGGCTACGGCAGGGTCCAGCTCGAACAGGCGTGGCTGGCCCGTTGACGCCTGACACGACCACGCCGACCGGCTCCCCACCGGCTCCGAGGGTCCGGTCGGCGTGGGCCCCCTTGTCGCTGCTCGCCCAGGTCGGCGCTGTCGTCCTGAAGCGGGCGGTGCTGCTCGCGGTGCTCCTCGGGCTGGTGTTCCTCACCGTCGAGCTGCTCCCCGGGGACGCTGCGACCGCCACCTCCGAGCGCGGCGAGAGCGCGGCCGACATCGAGCGGCGGCGGGACCTGCTGGGCCTGAACAGGCCGGTCCTGGAACGCTTCTGGGACTGGATGAGCGGCCTGCCCACCGGAGACCTGGGCACCTCGGCGCGCGGCGAGAAGGTCACCGACCTGCTGTCGAGTGCCTTCCCCAACACCCTTCTCCTCGGCGGGCTCGCGCTGCTCCTCACCGCCGCGCTGTCCCTGGCACTCGGCTGCTGGGCCGCGCTCCGGCCGGGCGGCCGGGTGGATCGGGCGGTGTCCGGTGCGGCGACGACGGTCCTCGCGCTGCCCGAGTTCGTGGTGGCCGTCGCCCTGCTCCTGGTGCTGTCGCTGTGGACCGGCTGGCTGCCCGCCGTCACCCTCACCGACGCCGACGGAACCCCCTCCGACTGGACCATGCTGATCCTGCCCGCGCTCGCTCTGACCATCCCGCAGACCGGCTGGAACACCCGCATCGTGCGCGCCGCCCTCGCCGACGAGGCCCGCGCCCCGCACGTGGAGACCGCCGTCCTCGACGGACTTCCGCCACACCGCGTCCTCACCCACCACGTCCTGCCCGGCGCCCTGCCCACCATCACCGCCGGCCTCGCGACCTCCACGGGCATGCTGCTCGGCGGCGCGGTTGTGGTGGAGACCATCTTCAACTACCCGGGCATCGGCTCGGTGCTGGCCTCGGCGGTCACCGACCGCGACAGCCCCGTGATCGCCGGGGTGACGGCCCTCTCGGGCGCGGTCATCGCGGGCGTACTGCTACTGGCCGATCTGGTACGGGACTTGATGGCGGGAGTACGGCGATGACCCTTCACCTTCTCGACGGGGGGAAGCCGTCGAAGCCTCACCGAATACGTGCGACCGCCCTGCGCGTGCTGCCCGCGCTGCTGCTCGTCGGCCTCGCCCTCGTCGGGCCCTGGCTGGCCCAGCACGCCATCGACGCCCCGGTCACCGCGCCGTACGCGGAACCCGGCGCGGACGCCGTACTCGGCGGCGACCAACTGGGCCGGGACGTACTCAGCAGACTGCTGGCCGGCGGCCGTGACCTGGTGCTCTCCTCGCTGCTCGTCGCGGCGTTGGTCACCGGCAGCGCGGCGGTGCTCGGCGCGATCGGCGCGCTGCGACCGCCCGTCGGGCGCCTGGTGGAACGGGTCGCCGACGTACTGATGCTGCTGCCCGCCGTGCTCGGCATCCTCCTGGTCACCCTGTCCTGGCCGGACGGCGGCCGCCTCGCCGTCATCACCGCCGCCGTACTGCTCGGCGTGCCGTACGCGGTGCGCCTCGCGGCCGGCGCGGCGGCCCCGGTGGCCGCCTCCGGGTACGTCGAGGCCGCCGCGGCGGGCGGCGAACGGCTCTGGCACCTCGTCCTGCGCGAGGTCCTGCCCAACCTGCGCGCCACCCTCCTCGCCCTGTTCGGCCTGCGCTTCGTCGCCGCCGTCTACCTGGTCGCCACTGCCGGCTTCCTCCAGGTCGGTCCACAACCCCCCGCCGCCGACTGGGCATTGATGATCCGTGAGAATTCCTCCGGCATCCTCCTCAACCCCTGGTCCGTCGTCGCCCCCAGCCTCGCCATCGGCCTCCTCGCCCTCAGCGTCAACCTCGCGGCGGCGGCCCTCGCCCCCCAGACCGGCCGGAAGACGGTGACCGTACTGTGAGCCACGCACTCGACCGGTATCGGGAGGGCGACGACGAGACGTCAACTCCTCTTCTCGAACCGGTAGTTCAGGTCACCGGCCTCAGCGTGTCCGGCTCCGGCGGCCGGGCTGTGCTCCGAGCCGCCGAACTCGCCCTCCGCCCCGGCCGGGTCGTCGCCCTGACCGGCCCCTCCGGCTCCGGCAAGACCACCCTGCTGCGCGCCCTCACCGGCTTGCTGCCACCCGGTACGGAGCGCACCGCGGGGCGCGTCGAGGTGCTCGGCCGTGACGTCTTCACCCTCCGCGAACGGGAGCTGCGCGCCCTGCGCCGCGAGCGGCTCGCCTACGTCGGGCAGGACCCCGGCTCGGGGCTGAACCCCCGGATGCGAGTCCGCTCCCTGCTCCGCGAACTCGCCGACGACGGGACCCCGGAGGCGGTGCGCCGACTCCTCGCCGAGGTACGGCTCCCGGACGACGACGGTGCGCTGGCCGCCCGGCGGCCCGCCGCTCTGTCCGGCGGGCAGCAGCGCCGGGTGGCCCTCGCCCGTGCCCTGGCCCGCCGCCCCGAGATCCTCCTGCTGGACGAGCCGACCGCCGGCCTCCACCCCGAACTCCGGGACGAGATCGGCGAGTTGCTCCGGCACCTCGCCCGCGAGCACCGTCTCGCCGTCGCCCTCTCCTGCCACGACCCGGAACTCGTCGAGCGGATCGCGGACGAGGTGGTGGAACTGGGGATGTACGGGACTGCTCTGCCGCGTGCTGCCGGGAAGCTGCCGGAGCGGCGGGCCTCCTCGACCGCCACCGAACCCGTACTCGGCGTGCGCGACCTCCGCGTCAGCTTCGGGCGGCGCTCGGACGCACCCGCCCTCGACGGCGTAGCCCTGTCCGTCGCCCCCGGCTCGGCGACCGGCATCGTCGGCGCCTCGGGATCCGGCAAGACCACCCTCGTCCGCGCCGTGGTCGGGCTGCAAGCGGTCACCGCCGGCACGATCCGCCTCGACGGGGTGCCGCTCAGCGCCGGCCTGCGTGGCCGCAGCCGCGAACAGCGACGCCGCATCCAGCTGGTCACCCAGAATCCGCTCGGTGCGCTGAACCCCAGCCGCACGGCCGGCGCCGCGATCGGCAGGCCGATGCGGCTGCACCGGCGGTGCGCGTCCGCTGAAGTGCCGGCCCGCGTGGCGGACCTGCTCGAACAGGTGGGCCTGCTGCCCGAGTTCGCCTCCCGCTACCCGCACGAACTGTCCGGTGGACAGCGCCAGCGCGTGGCCATCGCCCGGGCGCTCGCGGCCGACCCGGACGTCCTCATCTGCGACGAGGTCACCTCCGCGCTGGACGCCGCCACCGCCGAGGCGATCATGGACCTGCTGGTCCGGCTGCGGGAGGAGCGCGGCACCGCTCTGGTCCTGATCAGCCACGACCTCCCGCTCGTCGCCGACCGCACCGACACGGTCACCGTCCTCGACTCGGGTCGCACCGTCGAGTCCGGCCCCACGGCAGCCGTCTTCACCGCTCCGGCCCACCCGGCGACCCGGGCTCTACTGCGGACACGGGCGCGGATGACGTGACACGTACTGGCTAGGCGGCGGCGATCAGCGTTTCGGCGGCGGCCCGGGTGGAGGCGATCAACCTGCTGCGTCGGCTGCTGCTGCTGACGACGAGGACACCGGCGCCGTGGAACAGCATGTCCAGCTGGTCGGCGAGCATTTCGGGATCCCGCACGTCTGCCCGGGTGGCGAGATCTTTGAACAGCTCGTGGACCGCGGCACGGTAGGTGTCGGTGGCCCGCTGGACCTGCGCGCCCGTGGCGGGCTCGGCGCTGGCCCGCGCGAACGCGCAGCCACGATACGTACGGCGCCGCAGCCAGCGCGCCTGCGTGTCGAACACCGCGAGGATGCCGTCACGAGGATCCGGGAGCCGCTCGGCGGCGGTGCGCAGTTCGGCAAGATTCTGCTCGTGGCGGGCGCCCAGGTATGCGGCGACGAGCTCTTCCTTGCTGCCGAACAGGCGGTACAGCGATGCCTTGGCAACCCCGGCATGCTCGATCACGCGGTCGATGCCGACGGTGTGCACACCCTCGCTGTAGAAGAGCTCGTCTGCGGAGGCCAGCAGGCGTTCGCGGGGGGAGCGTGCCGCCGCTTCGCCGGTGGTGTGAGTGGTCACGGGTTCGTCCCTTCGTTGTCGCCGGTCAGGCGGAGCACGCAGGCCGCCGTCGCGGCGAGCACCGCGAGAACGGCGGCGTAGCCGAGCGTCGTCGCGGTCAGGTTTCCGGTGCCCTGCAGCACGATGCCGGCCACGATGGCAGGTACGCCGAACCCGAGGTAGGAAGCGATGTAGAGCAGCGACAAGGTGTCCGCGCGCTCGGACTCGTCGACGGCGGGCAGTACCAGGTCCATACCGCCGCGGAAGCCGAAGCCGAAGCCGGCTCCCGCCACCACCGAACCCGCCAGCAGGATCCACATCTGGTCCGACAGCAGCGCAACCGCGGTGATCGCGAGCGCCGTCAGCAGGCCCGTGATGCCGTACGCCAGTGACCTACGCCCGGCCAGCCCGGTGGTGGAGAACGCGACCACCGGCGCCACCGCCCCGACGATCGCGATGGGCAGGGCGCCGAGTATGGGGGACGACGACCCGGTGAGCTGGGCGGCGAGGTGCGGGCCGAACGCCCCGAACAGGCCCGATACGGCCCATACGGCGAACAGCACGGGCACGGCGGCGCCCAGCAGCGCCCGTACTCGCCGCGGCGCGCGCAGCCTGGGCCGTAGGGAACGCACCGCTCCCGGCGTGCGCGGCGCGGTCTCCGGCAACCGCGACAACGCGACGATCTGCAGCACCAGCACGATGGCGAACACCAGGTACACCAGGCGCGTCGGCATCGGTGCGAAAGTGACCAGCACGGCCGAGGCCAGAGCCCCGACTGCCGACCCGAGCGCAGGCGCTGCGGAGTTCGCGATCCGGCCCCGCTCGGCGTCGACGTCGAGCAGCGCCGCCCCCACCGCCGCGAGACCCGCGCCCGTGGACAGCCCCTGAAGCACTCGCCCCACGAGCAGCCCGTCGACGCCGCCGGCGCCGGCGAACACCAGCATCGCCACCACCTGCACGACGAGCGAAGGGAAGATGACCGCCCGACGTCCGATGTGGTCGGAGACCCGACCGAGCACCAGCAGAGCCAGTAGCAAGGCGAGGGCGTACGCGCCGAACACCACCGAGATCGCCGCCGCCGACACACCCCACCGCTGGGAGTACACGTCGTAGAGCGGAGTCGGAGCGCTGGAGGTCGCGAGGAACGTCGCGCTGATCGAGGCCAGCAGGGCGATACGGGCCGTCACCCGAGGACGGGCTGACACTGTCCAACCTGGTCGAGTATCCGTGGTAGCCATATCTGCACCCTACCGGAATGAGACAGGTCTGTCTCCTGGAAAGAGACAGACCTGTCTCCTAGAAATAGACAGGTCTGTCTCCTGGGGGGCCACGTCGGCGGAACGCCGGTTTGCCCGTGCAGAGATGCGCTCGCCCGGTCCGGAAGGGCTGCCTTGTGCGATGACGCACAGATCTTGCCCCGTGAATCCGACTTGGGTCTCGCGATGCCCGTAAGTAAGTATACTGGCCGTCATAGCTATGCCGATCGCTATAGTAAAGGGGCCTATCGTGGCTACCGTGTTCGTCACTGGCGGTTCCGGGTTCGTCGGGAGCCGGCTGATCACCCGCTTGATCAAGGAGGGGCACTCCGTCCGCGCCCTGGCACGCAGTGACGCTGCGGCCGGCAAGGTCAAAGACCTGGGCGCCTTGCCGGTGCGGGGGGACCTGGCAGACGTGGCCGGCCTGCGCGCCGCGGTAGCGGGGAGTGAGCTGGCCTTCCATTCCGCAGCCCGCACCGCCGGCCCGGGCACCCGCGAGCAGTTCTGGGCCGACAACGTCGACGGCACCGCCAACCTCGTGCGCGCCGCGCGCGCGGCCGGGGTGCGACGGCTGGTCCACGTCAGCACCGAGGCAGTCGTCATGAACGGCCGGCCGCTGGTCAATGTGGACGAGTCAGCCCCGCTGCGGCCGGACTCGCGCGCCCCCTACGTCGCGTCCAAGGCAGCCGCTGAACAGATCGTGATCGACGCGAACGGCAGCCTGGAGACCGTCGTGGTGCGTCCGCGTTTCATCTGGGGCGCGGGAGACACCTCGCTGCTGCCCGTACTGGTGGACATGGTCAACAGTGGGCGCTTCGCATGGGTCGGTGGCGGCCGGCACCTCACCGACACCGCGCACGTCGACAACGTCGTGGAAGGACTGATGCTCGCGGCCGAGCGCGGCCGCCCCGGCCAGACGTACTTCGTGACCGACGGAGAACCCGTCGCCTTCCGCGACATCCTCACCGAACTCCTGGCAACCCAGGGCGTCTCCGCGCCGACCAAATCCCTGCCCTACGGCGTGGCCAGGACGGTCGCCGCAGTCGGCGAAACACTCTGGCGCGGCCTGCGACTCAAGGGCGCGCCCCCGCTCGACTACCTGAGCATGTGGGTGACCAGCCTCGAGTGCACCATCGACATCACCAAGGCACGCACGGAACTCGGCTACCAGCCCATCAAGACCCAGAAGGAGGGGCTGGCCGAACTGCGCTGACGCCGGACAGTGCGCTGACGCCGGACAGGTCCTAGGAGCGGGTGCAGCGGCCCGTCGGTGCGTCGGCCGGTGGGTGGCACTGGAGGTCGTAGTCGGCCGAACTCGTGCTCAGATAGCGGCCGATGCAGGTGTTCGCGGTGGTTCTGCCGTGCTCGCCGCAGTACGCCAGGACGGCGCGGCCGTCGGTGAAGGGGCCCGGCGCGTAGATCACCCAGTAGCCGGCGCTCAGCGAGGCGTAGTCGTCGCTGCGCAGGTAGACAGCCTCGGGTACGGACTTCCTGACCTCGGCGAGGCGGGTGTCCCGGGCGGCGGTTCCGGAGCTGACGGGTTCGGAGAAGAGCTGGGCGATCCAGCGGCCCGTTGCGGCTTCGCTCGACGTGGGCGTCGGGGTGGGGGTGGCCGGCGCGGATGTCCCGCTCACCGGTGTGCCCGAACTGCCGCCCGTACTCGCCTCCTTGCCGTCGCCCGGGTCGCCGCGCAGGTTCAGGAACAGCGCGCCCGCCGCGGCGACGGCCAGCACGGCGGTCACGGCGACCGCGATCCCCGTACGGTTCCGGGGTCGCGAATTCCGAATGCCCCCCTCCATTCGGACCGGGGTGTCCGGCGGCCGGGGGTTGTCCAGCTGGGTGGGTGTGCGGCCGGTGGGCGGCTCGGGAAGGACGGTCGCCGGCGTCCGATGCGCCCACTGTGCTGCCGTACCCGACTCGACCTCGGCGAGCATCGTGTCCAGGCGGGCCGCGTCGGGGCGGGCCGCCGGATCCCGTACGAGCAGTGCCTCCAGGACGGGGGCGAGCGGTCCGGAACGCAGCGGGGGCGGCACCGGATCGTCGATGACCGCGGCCAGGGTGGCGAGCGAGGTGGCGCGGCGCAAGGGGCTGACGCCCTCCACGCAGACGTACAGGACGACTCCCAGGGACCAGAGGTCGGAGGCCGGACTCTCGTCGTGACCGCGGATCCGCTCCGGGGCCATGTACTCGGGCGAGCCGATCAGTTCGCCGGTGAGAGTCAGTGCGGTCGCGTCATGCAGGGCCGCGATGCCGAAGTCGGTGAGGACCGCGGCGCCGTCGGGGCGCAACAGGATGTTGGGGGGTTTCACGTCGCGGTGCTGGATGCCGGCGGTGTGCGCGGCGTGCAGGGCGGAGAGCACCTGGCGGCCGAGACCGGCCGCCTCCACGGGTGTCAGGGGGCCTTTGTCGAGTCTGTCCTGGAGTGATGTGCCGGGCACCAGCTCCATCACGATCCAGGGGTGGGGCGCCACGTCCACTATGTGGTGAACCATGACCACATGCGGGTGGCTGAGCCGGGCCAGCGCCCTCGCCTCGCGCAGCACTCGCTCCCGTACCGCCTCGGACGCCGCCGCGTCCGGCCGTACGGCCTTGAGGGCGACATCGCGGTGCAGCACGGTGTCGCGGGCGCGCCACACCGTCCCCATGCCTCCGCTGCCGAGCCGCTCGATCAGCTCGAACCGTCCGTCGACGATGTCCCCCGGTGCGTCCATGCGCGACAGAGTAGAACAGCGCCGGGCCCGGCCTCCGCGCGGGAGAAGGGCGCCGTCCGTGCGGCGAGCGACATCGTCGACCGGGCACGCGGTGGTGCGGCGGTTGCGGATGGGTCCCAAGTGGCATGACATGAGGCTCTGTTGACCTGCGGATTCGTTTCGTGGCGGAAGCGCATGGGCAAAGTCCGGGCAGCGTTTGTCCCGGTCCGTCCGGACCGAGGGAGGGGGGAGCGCGGTGCATGACCATGTGCGGACGCCGGACGGCCGGCTTCTGCGGGTCGAGGTCTCGGGCGATCCGCGCGGGCGCCCGGTGTTCCTGCTGCACGGCATGCCCGGCAGCCGGGTCGGGCCCCGGCCGCGGCCCATGTTCCTCTACCAGTGCGGTACGCGACTGATCAGCTACGACCGCCCCGGATACGGCGGTTCCGACCGCAAGCCGGGGCGCCGCGTCGTCGACGTCGCCCAGGACGTGGCCACCGTCGCCGACGCGCTCGGCCTCGACCGGTTCGCGGTGGCCGGCCGCTCCGGGGGCGCCCCGCACGCGTTGGCCTGCGCCGCGCTGATGCCCGAGCGGGTGACCCGGGCCGCCGCGCTGGTCGGGCTCGCGCCGCGGGACGCGGAGGGGCTCGACTGGTTCGCCGGGATGGCGCCGTCGAACGTCAACGAGTTCAAGACCGCGTTCACCGATCCCGAACGGTTCGTGGCCAGGCTGATTCCGCGGTCCGCCGCGATCCGGAGTGATCCGGCGCGGCTCCTTGAGGAGCTGCGGAGGGATCTCACCGACGACGACCGGCAGATCGTCTCGGACAACACCATCCGGTCGATGCTGTTGCGCAACTACCGCGAGGCGTTGCGCCATTCGCCGTACGGGTGGATCGACGACGCGCTCGCGCTGACCGGGGACTGGGGCTTCGATCCGGCGGACATCCAGGTGCCGGTGATGCTGTGGCACGGCGCGAAGGACGTCTTCTCACCGGCGTCCCACTCGTCCTGGCTGGCCGCGCGGATCCCCCGGGCGACGGCTGTTCTCGAACCGACCGGCGCCCACTTCGCGGCGCTGCGGGCCCTGCCGAAGGTGTTCGGCTGGCTGCTCGCGGACCTGCCTGACTGAGCGGGGCCGTCAACCGGGGCCACCAACCGGGGCCACCAACCGGGGCCACCAATCAGAGCCGCCGGCCGGAGTGGCCGGCCGGAGGCGCCGGCCCTCAGCCCGCAAGCTCCGCGGCCGAGGGGCTGGGAACCGGCCCTCACACCGCCAGCGGCTCCAGATCCCGGTAGATGCGCCGTCCGGCGGCCGCGATCCGCGTCATTCCGTTCTCGTCGCCCAGGAGCGTGCGCAGTTCGCCCAGGGCCTCCTCGCCCAGGCGGCGCGCCTCGTCCTTGCGGCCCAGTGCGGAGAGCGTCAGCGCCGAGTTGGTGACGATGGCCAGGGTCTCGGGGTGATGTCGGCCGAGCACCGAACCGAGGGTGTCCACCGCCTTCTTCTCCAGCTCCCGGGCCTCCTCGAAGCGACCCTGGTCGGCCAGTACGTTGGCGTAGTTGATGCCGGTGAAGAGGGTGTGCGGGTGCTCCTCGCCGAGCACCTCTCCCATGCGGAGCAGGACCTGACGGAAGACGGCTTCCGCCTCCTGCGAGTCCCCGCAGCCCCAGTGGAAGATGCCGAGGTTGTTGAGCGCGGCCTGGGTGTACGGGTGCGCCTCGCCCGGGACCTTCATGTACTCGGCGAGCGCCTCCTTGGCCACCTCGCGCGCGGCCTCCCGCTCATCGGCGGCGAACAGGTCGGCGGCCATGTTCAGGTCGCAGGCCAGGGAGTCGGGCGTGTGGGCGTCGTACTGGGCCCGGTACTGCGCCCGCGTAGCCGTCGTGAGGCGGCGGGCGTCCTCGAACTGGCCCGCCCTGCGCAGTGACACAGCCAGCGACTTGGCGCAGCTCAGCGTGCCGGGGAACTCCTTACCGAGGATGCGTTTGTGGGATTCGTACGCGCGCGAGAGGAGCGACACGGACTCCGCGTACCGGCCGACCTCCCGCAGGTCGCGGCCCAGGCGCCCCGCCGAGGCAAGGGTGTACGGATGGTCGCTGCCCAGGACCTCCGTGCGCCGGTCGAAGGTCTCCTGGTCGAGGACGCGTGCCTCGCCGTAGCGGCCCACCATGCGCAGCGCGAGCGCGAGGTTGTTGGCCGCGCTCAGCGTCCTGCGGTGGGACTCGTGGAAGATCTGGCTGAAACCCTGGTGCGCCTCGCGGGCGAAGTCCACCGCCGACCCGTACACGCCGAGCGCCGCCAGATCACTGGCGAGACTGGACATGGTGACGTACGTGTGCGGGTGCGAGGGCCCGAGCACCCGCTTCTGGCGCTCCAGCAGCTCGGTGTTGATCTCCCGGGCCTCCACGTAAAGCCCTTGGGAGCGCAGGATGTTGCCGAGCTGGCAGCGCAGATACAGGTACTGGACGTCGTCCTCGCCGAGGATCGGCTTCCAGTCCGCGAGGAGGGTCTCCGCGCGCTGCTGTGCGCTGGGGAAGTCGCCGCGCTTCCAGAAGTAACGGACGCGGTCGATGAGGAGACGACGGGTGCCCGCGTCCGTGCAGTTGCGGGCGTCGGAGGCCGTCAGGTGCGGCCAGATGACCGCGAACTTCGGCCAGTTCTCCGGGTCGTCGATGGGCTCGTCGCCGTCCGGCCGGCAGCCCGCGAGCACCGTGTGCACCACGTGCCGGGCCTCCCGCTGTTCCTCCTCGGTCAGCTGCGAGCGGATCACGGCCTGCACCAGGCGGTGCACCTGGATGCTGTTGCTGACCTGGTCGACCTTGGCGAGCGCGAACCGGCCGATCTCGCGGATCACCCGGCCGAGCAGCAGACTCTCCTGGAGTGCGGGATCGTAGGGCCTGAGAGCGTCGATCATCTCCTTGCTGTAGAGCAGGTCCGAGGAGATCGGCTCGGCGGCCAGGAACGCGCACAACTGCAGCAGCCGTACGGAGGCCGGGGAACGTTCCTTCAGACGCGCTATGGAGATGTTCCAGGTCGCGGCCACCGTCTTGGGGTAGTCCGGGGGCTGGTTGAGGTCCAGTACCTCGGTGGTCTGCTCGGCAAGCTGGCGCAGATAGTCCCTGATGGGCGTCGCCGTCTCGGCCAGCCAGGCCGCCGCCTGCTCCACCGCGAGCGGCAGGTCGCCGACCGCGCTCGCCACCTGGTCGGCCTCCTCGGCGCTGAGCCCCGAGGCACGCCCGGTGAGGTGTTCCACGCTTTCCTCACGCAGGAACACGTCGATGGGCAGGGACACCCCCTGCTGCGCCCAGGCCTGGTTGCGCGAGGTGACGAGGATGTGGCCGCCGCCTCCCCTGGGGAAGTAGCGGGTGAGCTCCGACGGGTCGTCGGCGTTGTCGAAGACCAGGATCCAGCGCTTGGTGGGCGCCCCGCGCGCCAGCATCTGGACGGCTTCCTGGGCGGCCAGGTTGATGTCGTCGCGGCTGGGCGCGCCGATGCGGGCCCCCAGGTCGGCGAGCGAGGCGACGACGTTGCCGGTGTCCTCGGCGGAGATCCACCACACCAGGTCGTAGTCGGCCATGAAGCGGTGCACGTACTCCAGCGCCACCTGCGTCTTGCCGACGCCGCCGAGCCCGAACAGCGCCTGCGGCTGCGGCAGCACGATGGACATGCCGCCGCCGATCTGGTCGCGGACCCGGTCCAGGATGGCGTTGCGGCCGGTGAAGGTGTTGTTGCGCTGGGGCGCGTTCCAGATCGCCGGGGCGATACCCGGGAAGCGGGGTCCCGACTCGCCGTTGTCGGTGAGCAGCCCCGGCAGTTCCAGGGCGCCCAGCAGCGCGCTGACGCACTGGGTCTCGTCGAGCCGGTGCAGGTCGACCGGGTTGTGGTCGAGGTAGCTCTCGGGCAGCCGGATCTCGTCGACCCGCAGCGGGACCAGCTGGGCTCCCGGGACCCCGGGGGCGCCCGCCCCGGACTCGATGAGCGCGCGCCAGACGGTGTCGGCGTACCGGGACTTCCTGAAGGCGTTCGACAGCAGGACCAGGGTGCGCGTGGCCGTGTCCAGGTGCTCGACGGGCCCGGCGGCGATGTCGTGCGGGGTGACATGGCAGCCGGCGCGCACAAGGAGCGACTCGACCCAGTCGGCCCACATGCGGTTCTCCGCCGCGTACGCGATGACGACAGCGGTGGCGGTCGTCAGCGGCCGCCGCCGCAGGAACGCGTCGCGGCAGCGCAGCCGCACCGGCTCCGGCACCGGCGGCAGCGAGGTGACCTCGCCGTCGGAGATGACCGCGGTGAGCCGTTCGAAGGCGGACAGCAGCGAGTTGGCGAGCCCGCTCTCGTCGCCGACGGTGGCCAGCGTCTCCTCGTACGCGTAGTAGGGGCGGTAGGGGATCTCGACGTTGCCCCAGTACGCGCTCAGGTCCTCGGAGCCGAGCTCCTCGCCGCCGAGCCCCTTGGGCAGGCCGTCGAACTTCAGCCGGGCAAGGGCCCGTCCGGCGTCGACCTTCTCCTTCTCGCCCTCGTCGATACGCATCGGCACGGGCAGCACCCGGATCTTGCGCTTGCCGTATCCGCCCTCGACGCTGCGGGCCACGGCCGCCGCGCCGTCCAGCGACTGGTCGCTGAGCGTGAAGCAGTCCACGAGCACGTCCGGCATCTGGATGGTGCAGATGTCGGCGCTGTCCGAGAGCCCGGTACGCGAGTCGATCAGGACATAGTCGTACGACGCCTTCATGTCGTCGCGCAGCGCGTCGAAGAACAGGCCGCCGCCCAGGCGCTCGTAGAAGTTGTCCCACTCGAAGGACGACACCGTCGCGGAGTACGAGCGGTCCTGGCGTCCGGCGGAGAGGAAGTCGAGGGAGCCGCCGTCCGGGAAGCGCAGTCCGAGCCGCTCGGGGGTCAGCGAGATGGCGTGCTGTTCCACGTGCGCGTAGTCCAGGTGCCAGGGGCCGGTGCGCTGGGTCCGGGTGGTCGCGGCCCAGGCGTACTCGCTGATGATGTCGATGACGCCGGTGGTCGCCGCGAGCGCGTCGGGGAGGAAGGGGTGGAAGAAGCGGTGCAGCCCCGGAGCCTCCAGGTCCCAGTCGACGGTCAGGACGCGTTTGCCGTTGGCGGCGAGGATCCAGGCGGTGTTGGCCAGGGCCATCGTGCGGCCCGTGCCCCCTTTGTACGAGTAGAAGGTGATGATGCGTCCGTCCTGCACGGCCGTCATGCTTCTCCTCCGGGTTCGGATCCGCTGTCGAGCTGCGGGGGGTGGGTGGGGCCCGTCAGTCGGGGCCTGCGGAGCGCGGGGCCCGGCGGCGGATGGGCCTCGGCGTGCTTGAGGTACTGCCGGGTCGCGTGCGCGACGACGGCCGGCAGCACGTCGGTGAAGGACTTGAGGGTCGGTACGCCGTTGACGGCGACCCGGGAGTCGGTGCGCCGGCCCCGGTCCAGGATCACCGGCAGCGTCCGCTCCAGCTCCTCCGCCAGTTGCCGGCCCTCCTCGCCGTGGCACTGGAGGTCGGCCCGGTTCCAGGGGACGATCGCGCTGACCCAGGGGCGGGCGTTCGCGTCGAACGCCTTGAGTCTGCGCCGCCGTTCCTCGTCACCGAGCGCCCAGCGGTCGATCAGCAGGATCCCGGGGTGGCTCGGCGCCGTCTTGTCGGAGTCGTCCGTCAGCAGGTCCTCGCCGGGGTCCTCGTCGTCGAAGGACGACACCGTGATCCGGTAGTCGAGCGAGCGGATCAGCTCCTCGGCGATGGTCGGCAGTGGCCGGGTCGACTCCGAGTGGTACGGGTTCCAGTCCTGGGCGTCCTCGCCGTACGGGCGGGTGTCGCGGTGCTCGGGGATGCTGTGCCGGGTGGGTGCGGCCACGGTCAGATGGATGTGCCGGGGCCCCTCGCCGCGCGGTTTGAACGCGCTCGGCGTCCGCTCGTAGGGGCGGGGCCTGCTGGACGGCAACGGCGACTCGTGGGCGACCCGCACGATCCGCTGGGCCAGCCCCAGCACGGTCTCCTCGTACTCGTCGCGCAGCCGGTTGAGCTTGATCAGCCCGTAGATCCCGTTGGCCGCGTACCGGTCGCCGAACTGGGCGTGATCCACGTGTATATGCCGTACGGAATCCGGGAGTTGGGCGTAATCGATATGCGTCCACAGAGCGGGCACGATGGTGGGGACGGCACCGGAACCGGTGGCCCGCGCCCGCAGAATACGTTCGTTGAACGCGAACCATTCCCGGCCACAACTCTCGCTCGTGAAGTAGCGCGGCGAGAACAGCGGTACGAAGACCCGGCAGTTCGCCAGATTCTCACTGAGTTTCTCCGGCCAGCCGTCCCCCGAGCGCATCTCCCGGTCCATGAATCCGGCGGGCGCGCCGGCCGGAAGGTCCGTGAGCGCCATGATGTGGTCGCAGAGATCCGTGAAGAGCACCTGCACCCAGTGATCGGGGTCGCCACCGCCCGGCCCCCACGGCGGTGTGTGGGCGTAACTCAGGAAGAAATAGGGCCTGTTGTCCGAAACCCGTTCCCGTTCCAGGTCCCGATCAGGTATCTCCACGCGCCCCCCTGCCTGTGGACGGGCGGCCCCTACGGGACGTCAGCCGACCGGAGCCCACAATCTTCCCGACCGTCGGCCTGTACGGGTCGCCTCTTTCACGTCAATCCCTGGCGATATCCAGACATCTGGACCACCGTCCGGTCGACACCGTCCCCGTATCCCGAGGTGCCGCACCGCTTTCCCGGCCATTTCCCGTTCCGTCGCGAGATCACGCGGCAGCCGGGCCTCGATCAGTTTCGCCGCACGGCCAGCCTGGCCTGCCCGGCCCATTCGGCCCGCAACTCATCCGCCAACACCACGCCGGTTTCGGTGAGTTCACGCTCGGGGAGGGCGGCCAGCCGCTCCAGGGAACGGCCCGCCCGTGCCAGCGCGGCGGCCCGCGCCGCCGGCTCGCCCCGGTGGTACGCGGCATCGCCGAGCCCACCGCTGGCCTCGGCGAGCAGCTGCCCGGCCTGGTTGCCCGGCACGTTCAGGTCGGCCGTCTCGCGCAGCGCGGTGAGCCTGGCCAGCCGCCCGGTGCGCGGCAGTTCACGTACAAAATCTTCCGGCTCGAAGTCGACGGCCACCCCCAGTGCGCCCAGGCCATGGGCGCCGAGCCGCACCCCCGAGCCCGCCACGAGCGGGGTGACCGTGGTGACGAGGAGAGCGTTGACATCGTCACGCCAGGCGGGCTCCCGCGCGTCCGCCAACTCGTGTGCCGTACGCAGCCGTTCGGAGAACAGGACGAGATCGCCGGGGCTCAGCGGAGCGGCGACGGGGACGGGATAGCAGTCGCGGAGAGGGTCGGCGTCGTCGAGGAGCAGGGGGGCGCTGCCACCGAGGTACACGGAACGCAGGGGGCGCCAGGCGGCCGGGGTCTCCTCGGGCGAGTACTCGGCGCCGTCCTCGGTGCGCACGTGCAGGCGGCCCGAGTTGACCGTGACCTCGACCCGGCCGGGCTTGGGGAGCGTGAGGGTTCCCAGCGTCGGGAGATGCAGCCCGGGTTCGGTCTGGTCCCAGGCGAGCTTGACGTCGGCCCTTGCGCGGACGGCGACGGCGGTGATCGCCGAGCCGAGCGGCCCCGGGGTGGTGACGCGGTCGTGCAGACAGTTCTTCAGAGTGGTGTAGAGGTAGGGATGGGCGAGGATCTCGTCGACGTACGGCGTGACATCCGCCATGCCGTCCAGGTCCATGAAGGCCCGCCACACCTCGTCCCAGTCCGGCTCGCCCGCATGCCGGGCCGCGACCCGGGAGAGCATATGCCGGACCGACTCGCCCTGGGCGAACCGGAGTTCCTCGTCACTGTGGACGGCCGGGCTGAGCGCGTGCTCGGTGATCCGCTCGGCGACGCCGTCGACGAAGGCGCGCAGGTCCGGGCAGAAGGCGGACGGGTTGTCGAAGCCGCGGCCACTGCTGTACCGGTGCGCGTAGAGCCCGCCGCCGCACGACTCGATCACCGGGCAGCTCCGGCAGGTCTCGCTGACACCGGCGAGGCCCAGCTGGCGCGCGCGTACACCGGGATGCTGCGCGAACTCCTCGAAGCTGTGCCGGAAGGCGTCGTAACCCGTCGCGGGGGCTCCGTCATAGGCCGTCTTCAGCGAGTCGGCCTGCTCGAAGGTGCCGTCGGTCTCCACCACCGCGAGATCGCTCGGCGCGAGCCCCATCGCCTCCGTCAGGCTCGGTCCGCCCCGCAGGGTGCTCAGGACCGACTCGAAGGTCCGCACCGAGACGGTACGGCCCTGCCGGTCCCACCGGTCGAAGATCCTGAGCAGCCAGTCGGCGTACGCGGCGGGTGAACCGGCGGGCCTGGGCGGTGGGCTGTCCCAGGTGGAGTGCGGAAGCAGATAGTCGATGCGAGGCGGACGCAAAGACACCAGGGCGTCGTGCACCGCGACGGGATCGTTGGCCACGTCCACCGTGCACAGCAGTCCGCTGTAGAGGTGCCGGTACTCGGGGGTGCGCAACAGGTTGATCGCCCGCACCACCCGGTCGTAGCTGCTGCGCCGCCTGCGGTCGCGCCGGTGCCGGTCGTTGGCGACGCGGTCGCCGTCGAGCGAGACGCTGACCTTGACGCCGAATTCCTTGAACACTTCGAGATGGCGGGTGTTGAGCTGTACCGCGTTGGTGTGGATATGCAGATTCAGCTTGGTGACCGGGGTGATGACGCGGGTGAGCTCCGCGCAAATGCTTCTCATACGGGCGGGGCCCACGAGAAGAGGTTCACCACCGTGAAGGATCACGGAAACAGAAGGCAGTTCATGTGATTCGGCATATGCCGCGAATCGCTGGGCGACCTTTCCGAGCGTTTCCTCGGAAATGACGGTGGGGCGCCCTTGCCAGCTCTGATCGGCATGCTCGTACACATAGCAGTGGTCGCAGGCGAGGTCGCATCTGCTATGGATCTTGAGGACGAGTTGCTGCAGCTTCACCCGGGGAACGATAGTGGCGCGGAGGGGTGGCGTGCCCCGCGAAATCCGCTACAGCTCAAGGTCATTGAGGGCTCCGGCGCGTGACAAAGGCGCACCGGGCGGGGTCCTGAACCGCCGGATGCGCCTGTGTCGAAGGGGGTGTGCCCTTAGAGCGCCGAGTCGAAAGTGATCGGCCGGACCGGGCGTCGTCCGGGGATGTCCGTCACTCGTCCGGCTGACCTCACGGCGGCGGTCCCGAGCGGGTCGATGGCCGACAGGGGAGTGTGCGACCGGCGCATGGACCGAGGGGCGGCGGAGTGTTGCGTCGCCGGCGTCACCGAGAGGCTCATTTGATGGCTTTCGTTCGTGGGGAAGCTCAGAGGAGCCCGAGAGTAGCAGTTTGATCTAGGCGTGGGTCGCCACTTTCTGGAATTCAGGTTTGACCCGTGTCGGGGCTTTAGCAATCGGAGCGCCGCCAACAGGCTGAATGCGTTTCCTGTGCCCTTGCCCTGTGCCCTTGCCCCCTTGCCCTGTGGCCTGTGCGCTGCTTGCTGTGTCCTGTGTTTTTTGTGTCCTGTGCCCGGTACGGCGGTCCGGTCGGGAGACGTGAGTTCGGCGGGTGTCACCTGCTCACAGCGGTGACCGCCAGGTGACTGTCGTACCGGTGCCCTCCCCGTCGTCCCTGGCGCCGTCGTCGTACACCGTCAGGCGCAGGCCTGAGCGGCCGTCCGGAAGGGTGGCCGTCGCGTCCACCGTGACCTCGATGCGGGACACCCCGGCGCGGTGCGCGGCGGCGGTCAGCTTGCGGCGCAGGGCGGTGAGCAGGTGACCGGCGACGGGCTCGGTGACGCGGCTGTCCACGGGGCCGGTGAAGTGGACGGACGGCTGGAAGCCCAGGGCGGCCGCCACGCCGGCCGTCTCGCGCAGCACCTTGCCGCGGAAGGTGGTGGGGGCGTCGGCGGGCGGCTGCTGGAGAGCGAAGATCGCGGTGCGGACCTCCTGGATGGTGGACTGCAGCTCGTCGACGGCGCGGCCGAGGACGGCGTGCACCTCGGCGCCCTCGTCGGCCGCGCCGCCGGTGGCGCGGCGCTGGGTGGACTCCAGCATCATGCCGGTGGCGAAAAGCCTCTGGACGACCAGGTCGTGCAGGTCGCGGGCGATCCGGTCACGGTCCTCGTAGACCGCGAGCCGTTCGCGGCGGTGCTGGACGTCCGCGAGGACCAGCGCCAGCGCCGCCTGCGAGGCGAACTGCGTGGCGAGCAGCTGTTCCACCGGGGTGTACGGCCGCTCGCCGCGCCGGCGGGGGAGGGCCAGCGTGCCGATGAGGCGGCCGTCGGCCTGGAGGGGGAGCATCATGCTCGGTCCGAACCGTGACCGCACGTGCGTGGTCATCCTCGGGTCGGTCGCCGAGTCGTCGATGAACACCGGCTCCCCGCCGAGGAGTTGTTCGAGGACGGGACTGCCGGGCTCAATGACGGTGCCGACGATGTCCCCGGGGTCCTCGAGTGTGGAAGCGGTCACGATCTCCATGCCTCCCTCCGGCGTGGCCTGCAGGACGACGCCCGCCGCCGCGCCGGCGAGGACCCGGGCCCGCTCGGCGACGGTCATCAGCGCCTCGGCGGCACTCTCACCCGTCAGCAGTGCCGACGTGACGGCCGCCGCACCCTCGATCCAGCGCTCGCGCTGCCGGGCCGTCTCGTACAGCCGGGAGTTGCCGATCGCGATGCCCGCCTGGGTGGCCAGCAGACGCAGCAGTTGTTCGTCCCTGGCGGTGAACGGCCCGCCCTCCTTGTCGGCGAGATGAAGGGTGCCGAACACTTCCTCGTCCACGCGGACGGGAACGCCGAGGGAGCCGTCGTCCACGCGGACCGGAACGCCGAGGGAGCCGTCGGACCGCCCGGTCCCGCCGGAGGACGGGCCCGCCGTACGGACCTCCACGAGTCCGTCCTGCCCGGGGCCCGGGTCGGCGATGTCCAGCGCCGCGTACCGGGCGCCGGTGAGCTCGGCGGCACCGTCCACGATGTGCTGGAGCGTGACCCGCAGTTCGAGGTCGGTGCCGACACCGAGGACGGCTTCCAGGAGGGGCGGGAGGCGGGGGAGGGAGTCGGTCATACGGGGGCCTCCGGGTGGCGGGACCGGTTGTACACGGTGCCCCTCCGACGCCGGGCCGTCAGTCCCCCAGCGGGTCCAGGACCAAAGGCTCGATCCTGCCCTCCAGCATGTAGCCGAGGCCCTGGACGGCACAGACGTCGGGCCGTTCCGCGATGTGCACCGGCATGCCCGTCGCGTGCCGCAGCATCTGGTCGAGCCCGGGGAGGAGGGCGCTGCCGCCGACCATCATGATTCCCCGGTCGGCGAGGTCGGCCACCAGGTCGGGCGGGCAGGCGCGCAGCACCTTGCCGATGCCGTCGAGTACGGCGGTCAGCGGGGTCTGGATGGCATCGCGTACGGCGGCGGTGTCGACCTGCACGGAACGCGCGAGGCCGGTCGCCACGTCCCGTCCGTGGATCTCCGTCGACGCCGGGCCGTGCGGGGTGAGCCCGTTCCCGGAGAGGGCGAGCTGCAGGGGGCGTACAGCCTGACTCGGCAGCATCAGCTCGTGCTGGTGGCGCAGGTGCTGCACGATCGCGTGGTCGACGGCCTCGCCGCCCACCGGGATGCGCTCGGCGGTGACGATCGAGCCCAGTGACAACACGGCGAGCTGGGTCGCGGCGGCGCCGCACACCATGACCATGGTGGCCTCGGGGCGCTCCACGGGCAGCCCGCACCCGACGGCGGCGGCGATCAGCGTGTCGACGAGTTCGACCCGTCGGGCTCCCAGGCCCACGAGCGTCTCGATCGTGGCGCGCTGGGCCAGCGGGTCCGCGTCGTGCGGGGTGCAGGCGGCGGCCCGCAGCCGCGGCTTGCGGCGCAGCGTGCGGCGGACCTTGTCACCGAGCAGCTGACGCAGCATCCGCTGCGCCATCTCGATGTCGACGACCGTGCCACCGGACACCGGCCGTACGACACGGATGTAGTCGGGCGTGCGCCCGGTCATCTTCTCCGCGAACTCGCCGACCGCGATCAGCGCACCCGTCTTCGTGTTGATCGCGGCGACACTCGGCTGGTCGACGACCAGCCCCGCGCCCTTCACATACACACGGGTCCTCGCCGCGCCCAGATCGACGGCGAAGTGGCAGCGGCGCAACTGCTCCAGACTGTCGGTCATGGCAGATCCTCCCGAGAGCGCAGACCGTGGGACTCCACCGGGCGGCGGTCCTCTCTCGCATCGTGCGGTCGCTGACGGAGTGTCGCCTTTTGTGGGGGGCCGGGTGGGGTGCCGCTGGACGGGTGGTCTTGGCGGCGGGCGGTCGAGGCCGCGCGGTCGGGGCCGCGCGGTCGGGGCCGCGCGGTCGACGGGCACGGGAGGTGAGCCGACCGCCCCGGTGGTGCCGGTCGTCGTATCCGGACATCTCGACCGGGAAGCGGTGGTGGCGGTCGTCGTACGTGGACATCTCGACCGGGAAGCGGTGGTGGCGGAGCGGCTGGGTGTGGTCTCCGCGAGGAACGGGGGGTGCCGGCGGCGCGCGGTGCCGCTGACGGGCGAGTGGGCAGGCCGGAGACCGTATACGGCAGCCCCGGCCCCTTTTTGTGCCCTATTCGCTCACGATGCCCCGGACGATCCCGAGGTCGAGCAAGTCCTGCGGCCGGATGCGGAGTTGGTCGGCCGTTGCCCGCACCTCACCTGCGGAGCGCTTGAGGATTGCCGCCGCGAGCTCCGGCGCGATGAC
This sequence comes from Streptomyces sp. NPDC005808, assembly GCF_042871385.1. NCBI lineage: Bacteria > Bacillati > Actinomycetota > Actinomycetes > Kitasatosporales > Streptomycetaceae > Streptomyces > Streptomyces sp. NPDC005808. The sequence continues at coordinate 295,992 of NZ_JBIAIK010000003.1, forward strand.
GGAGAAGTAGCTGTCCGGCGTGGCCCAGGTGTTGTCCGGCGCGGCGAGCGCGAGGGCGCCGCCCGAGCCGCCCTCGCCGATCACCAGTGTGGTGACCGGCGTACGGGCGGTCGCCACCGCGGCGAACAGGTCCGCGATCGCCGAGCCCGCGCCCTGTCGCTCCGCCTCGGCGTCGTTCGCGGCGCCCGGGGTGTCCACCAACGTCAGTACCGGGATGCCGAGTCGTCCCGCGAGGCGGATCAGGCGGGCGGCGGTGCGGTAGCCCGCGGGGCGGGTGGCCGTCCCGCACTGGGCGGCGTACGCGATGGTCCGCCCGTCGTGCGAGCCGAAGCCGCACAGCATGCCGGCGTCGGTGCCTCCGCAGCGGTCGCCGCTGATGCTGGTGCGGTGGGTGAAGTAGGCGTCCAAGTAGGCGGCGGCGCGAGGACGTTGAGGGGAGCGGGCACGGTCGACGGCGTCCTGGCCGGTGGCGGGGAGGCCCAGCGCGCCGAGGGCGGCCGGAGGGGCCGCGGCCTTGGCCGATGGGCTGGTGAGCAGCTGAAGCCAGCGGGCCAGCGTCTGCCGCAGCTCCTGCGGTCGTACGACGGCGTCCACCGCGCCCGCCGACACCTGGGCCTCGGCGGTGTACGCCGCCGGGTCCGCGTCGGGCGGGCGGACCCGGGAGCCCGCGAAGCCCACCTGAGCGCCGGGGAGCGCCAGGGTCACGTCGGCGCCCGCGCCGAGCGTGGCCCAGCCGCCGCCCGTCGTCGGATCCCGCAGTACGGCGATCTGCGCCGTCCCCGCTTCCCGGGTGAGAGCCGACTGCCGTGCCACGCGCTGGAGTTGGGTGAGCGCGAGCATGCCTTCCTGCATCCGGCTGCCGCCGGTCGCGACGAGGGAGACGAGCGGGAGGCGATGCTCGCGTGCGTAGGTGTACGCCGCCTCCAGCCGGTCGCCGGTGCGCTCGCCCAGCGAACCGCCGAGGAAGCCGAACTCGAAGGCGATCAGTACGGCAGGGGTGGAGCCGATGGTGGCGCGGCCACAGGCGACGGACTCCTCCTCGCCGGTGCGGGTGGCGGCGCGGGCACGCGAGTCGTCGTACCCCTGCCAGGACAGGGGACCGTCGGGCTTGAAGTTGCCGACGGGTGAGGCCAGTTCACTGAACTCGCCGTCCGTGACGAGGGCGATGGCCTCGCGGGCGGTGAGCCGTTCAGTCATTGGTCTTCCTCGGTCTTCCTCAGGGCCCGCTTCAGGATCTTGCCCATGTCGTTGCGGGGCAGGGCGTCCAGGAAGTGGACGACGCGCGGGCGCTTGTGCGGGGCGAGGCGGCGGGCCACGTGGTCGGAGAGTTCCGGGCCGAGGGCCGCGGGGGCGGGGGCGCTGTTCGGCACCACCCAGGCCACGATCCGCTCGCCGAGATCGTCGTCGGGTTCACCCGTGACGGCCGCTTCCCGCACGGCGGGGTGTTCCAGCAACGCGTTCTCGATCTCGCCGGCGCCGATCTTGTAGCCGCCGCTCTTGATGAGGTCGGTGGCCTTGCGGCCGACGATGCGTACGTAGCCGTCGGCGTCGAGGGTCGCCATGTCGCCGGTGCGGAACCAGCCGTCCTCGGTGAACGCGGCGGCGGTGGCGTCGGGCCGGTTCAGGTACTCGGTGAAGAGGTTCGGCCCGCGGACCTGGATCTCGCCCACGTGGTCACCGTCGGTCGCGCCCGTCGGAACGCCGTCGGTGTCGTACGCGGCGATCGTCGACCCGTCCTCCTCGACGAGCCGCAGGTCGACGCCGGGCAGCGGTACGCCGACGGTCCCGGGCCGGGGTTCACCGTCCGCCCGGACACTTGTGTTCATCAGGGTCTCCGTCATGCCGTACCGCTCGATGACCCGGCGCCCGGTCGCGGCCGTGATCCTCTGGTGGTCGTGCACGGGGAGCGCGGCGGAACCGGACACCAGGAGCCGCGCCCGGCCGAGCGCCTTCGCCAGCTCCACGTCCTCGGCCGTGTCCTCCCCCAGGGCTTCGGCGAGCCGGTGGTACATCGTCGGCACCCCGAACAGCATCGTGGCGCCGTCGTTCAGCTCCCGGGCCACGCCCTCCGTGCTGAACCGCCCCAGATGCCGCAGCGATCCGCCGCGCCGCAGCGGCCCCAGCACCCCCAGGATCAGCCCGTGCACATGGAACAGCGGCAGCCCGTGCACGAGGACGTCGTCGCCGGTCCACTGCCAGGCGTCGGCCAGCGCGTCGAGGGTGGCGGCGATCGCCCGGCGCGGGATGACGGCGCCCTTGGGCGGACCCGTGGTGCCGGAGGTGTAGACGACGAGGGCGGCGGAATCCTCCGGGACCTCCCGGAAGGTCGCTGCGGCACCGCTGCCCGCTGGGCGCCCCTCGGTGGCGTCCTGCGGGACTCCCCGGTTTGCCGCCGTGCCGCCAACCCCTTGGCTCACCTCGACGTCGATCCGCGCCAACTCCCGCAGCGAGTCAGGCAGTTCCACTCCCGCCGCCGCCAGCACCAGCGACGGCCGGCTGTCGGCCAGGATGTGCCCCAGCTCGCCCTCCCCCGACTTCGGGTTGAGCGGCACGGCGGGTACTCCGGCGAGCAGCGCGGCCACCACTGCGACAGCCGTCTCCAGGCTCGACGTCGCCCACACGGCGACCCTCCCGGCCCCGCCGAGCCGCCCCGCCAGACCTCCCGCCGCGTCGGCGAGCTCCCCGTACGTCAGCGACCGGTCACCGAACCGCACCGCGGGCCGCTCCGCGACCGAGCCGCCCACCAGGGCCGGAAAGAGGTGAGACACGCGTACTCCTTGTCAGAGGGACGGCGTTGGGTTGCCACAGGGACTGCCAGGGACTTTCTGCGGGGCATCGTCTGAACTGTTCCTACATGATGACGCCTCTGCGGGCTCGTCTCGAAGTACTGGCGACAGCAGACGGCGAACCCGTCCTGCAACTGACCCGAGTCACTCTCGATCGCGAGGACCGGCCCATCCAGGTGGACCGCATGGCGATGCCGGCCCACCGCCAGCAGCTCCGATATGAGATCAGGATCGGTGACGACCGTGCCCAGAGCTGAGGACGAGGACTTGGACCGCCGTGCGCTGCATGAGCGGATCGCGGCGGATCTGCGCGAGGACATCATGTGCGGAGATCTGTCGCCGGGGGCCAAGGTGCCGTCCACGGTGCAGCTCAAGGCTCGCTTCGACGCGTCGAATGCCCGGCGAGCCCTACCCCTGGCTCAGGGAGTGACCGGCCCATCGAAGTGTCGGTCCTGGTCAAGGCGGGCCATCTGTACGAGCTGCGGTACGAGTTCACCGACCCGCGGAATTGATCGTTACTGTGCCCGTGTGCTGCCTGACATCGAGTTGACGCCCCCGGAGCAACGGGTATGGGACGCCTTTCCCGAAGGGCGGTGGGTGGATCTGCGGACCGGTGAGTCCGAGGCCGATGATCCGGTGCGGGGCGGGGAGTGGGGGCCGGACCGGACGGTTCGGGCGGCTGTGCTGGTTGGGCTGTTGCTGGGCGGCAACGCCGAGCCCTCCGGTGCCGTCGCCGGCCTGCGTCTCGCCGGAGCGCGGATCACCGGACGGCTCGACCTCGACGGCGGGGAGACCGGCCATGTGCTCTGGCTCGAACACTGCCGGTTCGATGAGGCGGTGAGCCTCTACGGGGCGTCGACTCGGACGGTCCACATCAGGGACAGCCGGGTTCCTGGTGTGGAGGCCGGGCTGGCCCGGGTCCAAGGGCATCTCGACCTGAAGCGTTCGGTGCTGGACGGGAACCGGCTTTCGCTCGTCAACGCCCAGATAGCCGGGGAGCTGAACCTGAACGGGACGCGGATCACGGCCTCCGGGGAGTGGGCCATCTTCGCGGGCGGGCTGGTCATGGAAGGCGGCGTCTTCTGCAAGAACCTCAGCACGCGGGGAGGGATCCGATTGCCGGGCGCGCAGTTGTCCGGGGGGCTGTTCATGCAGGGGGCGCGGCTCAGCAGTGACGGCGGTGTGGCCCTGGCGGCGGACAACGTGACCGCCACGACGCTGGATCTGTCGAAGGGGTTCACCGCGGAGGGCACCGTACGGCTGCGAGGCGCCCGGATCTCGGACAACCTGACCTTCGAGGGAGCGATCCTGATGGGCGCGCGTGGTGGGGAGGAGCCCTCCGTCGTCTGCCTTCAGATGCAGGCCACCGACTTCGACTTCACCGTTGCCGAGACACCCGAGGGCGCCGTCGACCTGCGGGGCGCTCAGGTCGCTTTCCTCCACGAGAACGAGCGCAGCTGGCCGGACGTGGTGGAACTGGAGGGCTTCGTCTACGGGTCCGTCGAGACGGTCCAGGCGGGGCAGCGGCGCGAGGCAGTGGGCCGGCGGGAGAGCGTGGCCCGCCGGATGCACTGGGTACGCCGGAATCCCGGTTACAGTCCCCAGCCGTACGAGCAGCTCGCCGGCTGGTACCGCAAGGCCGGCCACGACGACGACGCCCGCCGGGTGCTGCTGGCGAAACAGCGCCATCGACGCCGTACGCTGGGCCCGGCCGGCCGCGCGTGGGGACACGTGCTGGATGCCACCGTCGGATACGGATACCGGCCGTGGCTGGCCGGTGTCTGGCTCCTCGGGCTGATCATGCTCGGCACGCTGGTGTTCGCTGCCGACGATCCGGTGCCGGTCAAGGAGGGCGAAGGAGCCCCGTTCCAGCCCTTCGTCTACACCCTCGACCTGCTGATTCCCATCGGCGGCCTGGGCCAGCGCGCGAACTGGTACTGGGCGGACAGCGGCCCGCAGTGGCTGGCGTACGCGCTGATCGCCGCCGGCTGGGTGCTCACCACGGCGGTGCTCGCGGGCGTCACCCGCACGCTGAACAGGAGTTAGCGTCGGGCGAACTCGAAAGTCATGGCGCGGCCCGACCGGGCGACGTAGGGTCGGCGGAAGCTGACAACTTGATGAGTTAACTTCCGGGAGCCCCTTGGTGAGTGAGTCCCCGACTCTTGCCGAGGCACTCGCGCGTCTCGATACGCCGATTGCCGAGAAGAGCCTGCACCGAGGCGGAGTGCTCGGCGTACGGGCGCTGACCGTGGGATATCTCGTGGCCTATCTCGTGGCCTGTCTAGTGGCCGGCGGGAAGCCGATCTCCGAGTTCTCCCAGGGAGAGCGGCGATGAGGCTTGTCCGTAAGGCGCGCGAGCTCGTGGCGGGGCTGCGGCCGGCCGGTACCGACTCCGAGATGCGGCGTCTGGCGGTGGAGCTGAGCCGTGTGCTGCGCAAGCGGATCGACAGGACCCCCGTCGATGTCCGGGAGTTGGCGCAGGCGCTGTGCGAGGAGATGAGCGGGCGCCGGGACGGGCGGCCCGTACGGCTCCGCTTCGAGCGCTTCCCCGACGAGTTCGAGGTCACCGGCCTGTGGCTGGAGTTCCACGACTTCGACCTCGTCATCATCGAGGAGCGCGCCGAGGCCGTGCAGCAACTGGTCATCCTCGGGCATGAGTTGTGGCACATGAGGCAGGGACACCACAACCATCACGTCGGCGGGGCGGCCGCCGCGGCCCGCACCCTGTCGGACGGCACCGGCTGGCAGGAGATCGCCCTCACCGTCGCCGCCCGCCACGGGTCCCATGCGGCCGACGAGGACGAGGCCGAGGATTTCGGGCTGCGGCTGGCGAGCGTCTTCCGCTCGTGGGTGACCGCTTCCGGTGCGCGACCGGGGCCGGTCGACCCGGTCGGACGGGCCATCCAGGCGTCACTGGGCTATCGCGGACCGCAGGACTGACCGGCGATGAGTCCTTCCCGTTTCTTCGGCGACCTCTACATCTCCTTCTGGATACCGACAGCCGTCCTGGCGATCGCGCTCGTGATCAAACTGCCCAGCATCGTCAAGCTCTGGAAGGACCCGCTGCTCCGAGCGGTCGGGGGCCTGCTCGTCCTCGCCTGTGGCGTCTTCGTCTTCGCGGCGCCGCCGACCATCGCCTGGACCAACCGGGTCACCGGCGTACCGAACATCTCGGCACCCTTGGTCTACAGCCTCCTCAGCGCGTTCTGCGGATCCTGCCTGCTGTTGATCGCCGCTTGGCGCAACGGCATCTCCGACCGGTCCGAGGCGACCCGCCGCGTCACACGGTGGGTCGTCATCGTCTACTCGGGCGTGATCATCGCGCTGTGGGTGCTGTTCGCGCTCGCCGACGTCCACGAAGAGCGGCGGCGGGACCTCGACACGTACTACGCCACCACCGCCTTCATGCGCGAGGAGATCCTGCTCTATCTGCTCGCGCACACCGTGGCGTGTCTGATCACCGCCAAGCTGATCTGGAACTGGGTCCGCACCGACGGTCTCGACGTATGGCTGCGAGGCGGCCTGAAGTGCCTGGGCGTCGGATACGCGATGAACCTGATCTTCGACGGCGCGAAGCTCTCGGCCGTCGTCGCCCGGTGGACCGGCCACGACCTCGACTGGCTGAGCACCAATCTCGCGCCCCCCGTCGCCTGTCTCTCCGCCATCCTGATCGCGGTGGGCTTCATCCTGCCCCACGGCGGCCAGTACCTGCGCCGCCGTGCCCGCACCCGGCTCAGCCACTGGCGCCTGCGGTCCCTCTACCTGCTGACGCGAGCCGTCGGCGGCGACCGCGTCCCCTTCGAGCTGAGGGCCACGCCCGAACTGCGCCTGACGCGCCGCGAGACGTTCATTCGGGACGAGTTGCTCCACCTCGCGCGCTACATCGACGGGGACCTGGGCCGACGGGCGTACGACAGCGCGGTCGGCCTGGGACACGAGGCCGGCCGGGCGAAGTCGCTCGCCCACGTCGTGACGATCCAGGACGCCATCGAGACCAGGAGACAATCCCGGAAGGACGCCGCCTCGGCCCCCCTCAACAGCCCCGACATCGAAGACCTGCTGGGGGAGATCGAGGCCGTGTCCCGAGCCCTCCGCCACACGGACGACATCAGGGCGGTCCGCGAACTCGCGGCCGCAGCAGCAGAGAGTGTGCCCGCCGCATGAGTGCCAGCCCCCGGAGCGCCCGTCGCCGGAGCGAACGACCTTCCAGCGCACGGCCCATGAGGTCGGCCGTCGTCCTCGGCGGCAGCATGGCCGGAATGCTCGCGGCGCGCGCCCTGACCGAGTTCGCGGACGTCGTCACGGTCGTCGAGCGCGATGTCCTGCCCGAGGGGCCCGAGCCTCGCAAGAACCTGCCCCAGGCCCAGCACGTCCATCTGCTGTGGTCCGGGGGCGCCTCGGCGATGGAGGAACTCGTCCCCGGCGTCACCGGCCTGCTCCGGGACGCCGGCGCGAACCGCCTTCCGCTGACCACGGACATGGTCGCGCTGTCACCCCAGGGCTGGTACCGCCGCTGGAGCGAGTCCCACTACATGGTGCTGAGCAGCCGCGACCTCCTCGACGCGACCCTCCGCGCGCGGATCCTCGACGACGAACGGATCAAGCTCGTCGAACGCACCGAGGTGCTCGGCCTCCAGGGCACCGTGGAAGCCGTCGTCGGAGTCCGCGTCCGCGGCCACGACGGCGCGGAGCGCACGCTCCCCGCCGGCCTGGTCGTGGACGCCACCGGACGAGCCTCCCGCGCGTCGGAGTGGCTCGCGGCCCTCGGCCTCCCCGCGCCGCAACAACGGCAGGTCAACTCGGGCCTCGCGTACGCCAGTCGGCTCTACCGTGCCCCGGATACGGCCCGGCACGGCTTCCCCGTCCTCAATGTGCAGGCTGCCCCGCGCGGCGGGGGACCCGGCAGGGCGGGCATCCTGATGCCCATCGAGGAAGGACGGTGGCAGGTCACCCTCACCGGCACCCGAGGCGGCGAACCCACCCCCCACGAAAGCGACTTCGAGCGCTTCGCCACCGAGGAGCTGCGCCACCCCGTCATCGGGGAGTTCCTCGCCGGCGCCGAGCCGCTGTCCGGCGTCGCGTTCACCCGGTCCACCTCCAACCGCCGCTACTACTACGAGCGTTCGCGTTCCTGGCCCGACGGTTTCACGGTGATCGGGGACGCGCTCGCGGCGTACAACCCGATCTACGGGCACGGCATGTCGGTCGCGGCGCAGAGTGCCGTCGCGCTGCGCGACACGATCAGGGGCCGGGGCTGGGGCACCCCCGGCCTGGCCCGCGCTCTGCAGAAGACGGTGGCCCGGCCGGTGAACGCGGCGTGGGACCTCGCCACCGGCCAGGACGTCTTCTACCCGGGCGCGACGGAGAGCGGCCCCACGCTCAGGGACCGGATCCTGGCCGCGTACGTCAACCGCCTCCTGCTCACCGCCACCGGCAACGGCCGCATCGCCCGCCGCTTCACCGACGTGTCCTCGCTGGAGCGCGGCGCGCACGTCCTGCTCGCCCCCAGCGTGCTCCTCGCCGCCGTGGTCGGCCCGCTCAAGCCGCAGCTCACGGAGCCGCCGCTGACGGCCGAGGAGCGGAAGGCCGCCGTCCCCCTCGGCTGAGCCGCCCTCCAGGTGAAACAGTCCGGCCCGGCCCCGCGACGGGTTGTTAGCCTGCGGAAAGATCACCAGGAGTTGCCTGTCGTACGAGGATGGAGTCCACCGTGGCCCGCAGTGCCGCACGTGCCCGTATCGCGCTCGCCACCTACGCCCCCAGCGAGGACTCGCCCAGGGACCGGGACCTGCCCGTGCTGGCGGCGGCGCTGGAGGAGGCGGGGGCCGGGGCCGCTGTCGCCCGCTGGGACGATCCGGACGTCGACTGGGCGGGGTTCGACCTCGTCGTGATCCGGTCCACCTGGGACTACAGCTGGCGCCTCGCGGAGTTCGTGGCGTGGGCGGAGCGGTGCGGGCGCGTGACGCGGCTGGCCAATCCGGCGGGCCTGGTGCGCTGGAACGCCGACAAGAGGTATGTCGGGGATCTGGCGCGGGCGGGGGTTCCGGTGGTGCCGACCCGGTATGTCGCGCCGGGCGACCCCGTCGATTTTCCCGAGGACCGGGAGTTCGTCGTGAAGCCCACGGCGGGCGCGGGTGCGCGGTATGCCGCCCGGTACGCACCCGAGGAGCGGGAGACGGCCGTACGGCATCTCGCGCGGATGCACGCGGAAGGGCTCACCGCGATGGTGCAGCCGTACGTGAAGAACATCGACGCCGGTGGCGAGCGGGCACTCCAGTTCTTCGGCGGGCGGCTGCTGCACGCCAGCCGGAAGGGCGCCGTCCTGGAGCCCGGAACGGCGTACGACGAGAACAAGGTCGCGCATCCCCGGCTGGAGCCCTGGAAGCCGACCCCGGCCGAACTCTCCGTCGCGGAGCGCGCGTTGGCCGCCGTACCGGACGCGGGGGAGGTGCTCTACGCGCGCGTGGACCTCGTCGACGGCGACGACGGGGAGCCCTGCGTCATGGAGCTGGAGCTGATCGAGCCCAATCTCTTCCTGTGGCTGCACCCTGAGTCGGTGCCCGCGGTCACGGAGGCGATCATCGCGGCTGCCCTTTGACACCCACTCTCTGCAACAGCCCGTACGTGAACTCCGCCGCGCACTCCTGTCGTACGCCCGAGGCGTCCGGGGCCGTGAAGGCCAGCCCCCAGCGGGTCGGGGCCGTGCCCTCCAGGGGGCGGGCGGGGGCGAAGGCGCGGGCCGCCTCGTCGACCGTGCAGGACCAGGGGGTGAGGTCGTCGAGGGTGTCGAGGACCGGGCCCGGGGCGCCTGGGGCGCGAACCAGCCACTCGTTCCAGGCCACCCCGTTCGGGGCGACCAGGACCTCGAAGCGGAGGTCGGGCCAGAGGGGGACGGGCCAGAGCAGGGCCTCGCAGGCCAGGTCGCCGATCCGGCGGGGGGTGACGGACTCGGGGATGCCCAGGATGGAGCGGTAGCGCGAGGTGGCCGCGCGGGTGCGCGGGGCGTGCAGCATCGCCTGCCAGCGCCGGTTGGCCTCGCGCATGTCGGCGATGGAGACGTCCAGCTCGTGGCGGGCGTCCTCGACGAGGTCAGGGTTGTGGTCCGCCATGCGGCGCAGCAGGACCAGCTGGAAGTCGAGAGGCGTGAAAGGGGTCGTGGGGCGTTTCGCCGGCGGCATGAGGTCCATCTTCGCGTAAGCGCGCGGCGCCCGGACGGCGGCCGTCCGGGAGGAAGAGGACCGAGTTCACATAGCGGGGACCGCGCGGCGGGAGCACTCTGCGCAGCAGCCCCTGCGAGGCGACGTGCGACGTACGGGCCTGGTGGTCTTCCAGGGGGAAGGACGACAGGGGCAGCCAGGTGTCGCCGGGCAGTACCCAGCCCCCGTACCCCTGCTGGGTGAGGTGCGCGACGACCGGGGCCACGGGTTGGATACGGGACTCCAGCTCGATGAAGAGGGCAGGGCGGTCGCGGGCGATGAGGGCGCTCGCGCCGCGCAGGACCGCGAGTTCGTTGCCGTCCACGTCGATCTTGATGAAGTCGACGTCATGGAGGTCCAGGCTGTCCAGGGTCAGGCACGGCACGTCCAGGGCGCGGGCGTGGATGTCCCTGCGGACGAGGGAGGACACGCCGCGGTCGCCGGCGTCGTCCGGGGGGAGCCACAAGTGGGCCGTGCCCCGGTGGTCGGAGGCGGCGGCGTGGATCACGCGGACGTTCGCGGGGGTCCCGGAGGAGAGGAGCCGGGCCAGGTGCGGGACCGGTTCGACGGTCACCACGCGGTCGGCCCGGCCGGCCAGACGGTGTGTCCAGGGGCCGTACCAGCCGCCCACGTCCACCGCCGTGCCGCAGCCGGGTGGGCAGAGGTCGGACAGCCGGGCCAGTTCGGGTTCGAAACGCGGGTAGACGAGGCGGGCGGTCGCCGCGACCAGACGCGTGGGGAAGAAGCGGGCAAGGCGGGCGGTCAGGGTCTTCGGTACCGGGCTGGTCATGGGGCCATCCGCTTGAGGAGTTCCTCGTGTTCGTCGTCGCCGACCTGTTCTCCCGAGGACGGCAGCAGCTGCGGAATGCCGTCCACGATCGGGTAACGGCGTTGCAGGCGCGGGTTGTACAGCGCCGCTTCCGAACCCACCGACTCATCGGGTACGAGCAGATGGAGCGGGCCCTTGTCCAGCGGGCAGGCCAGGATTTTCAGCAACGGGTCGTCGGGGTTCATGGGGGAGTCAACTCCTTGGGGGCATAAGGGGGTTGGGGCGCGGTGTCATGCTTGGGCATGGCGAGCAGGACGGAGACCGCGAGAGCGGTGCCCGCCAGACGCAGCGCGAGCCGCACGGGTTCGTGCGGGAGCGCCTCGCCGAACGCGAGCGTGCCGAGCACTGCCGTGAACAGACACGTCACCGTCGTGCAGACCGGCACGATCAGCGAGGCCCGGCAGCGCTGCAGCGCCGCCTGCGACATCACCAGGCCGAACGCGCCGGTGAAGATCAGGAGATAGGGGTACGGGGAGCGCAGCAGGTCAACCAGCGCGCCGAGCGGTCCACTTGTCGTCAGATAGCTGGACACACCCTTGATGGCGAGCGAGCTCACCCCGTACAACAGGCCCACCGCCACGCCGTATTCGACGCCGGTGCTCGGCTGCCGGTGCCGGTGCCGGGAGCGCCGCTCGGCGGCCCCGTACAGCCAGATGCCGAGCGCCAGGGACGGCAGGCAGACGGTGAGGATCAGCGGCGCCGGAGCGCTGCGGCTGACCGTGTCCGAGTCCTCGCTCAGCGACAGCACCACCATCAGCAGGGCGGCGAGTATCGCGCCGAGCGCGTACCGCTCACGGCTCGTTGTCCGTTCCCCCAGCAGCCGGGAGGAGAGCAGTACGAGGAGGACGAGACCGGAGACGAAGATGCCCTGGGCGGCGGCGATGGGAAGCGTGCGGTAGACGGCGAGCTGGGCGCCGAACCCGGCGGCGAGGGACAGCGAGCCGCCGATCCACAGCGGGCTGCCGAGGACCAGCCGCAGCAGCCTGGCGGGGCGGCGGATGTCGACCTGGGGCATGGCCGCCAACGCGCGTTTCTCCAGCACGAATCCGGTGCTGTACAGGACGTTCGCCAGCAGGGCCGCAGCCACCCCCCACCACATGGTCTACGTCCTTCTGGCGTGCAGGAGCAGGATGGAGGACGCCGACGGGACCGCGCAGGCCAGCCGGTCCAGCGGGCGCAGCGGACGCGGTACGCCGTGGAAGGGCGCCCCCTTCAGCCCGGCGACCTCGAATCCGGACGCGGACACGAACTCCCGCAGCGCGCGGGCCGTGTAGAGCCGCAGATGGCCCACCACCTCCTTGCCGGGACGGCCGTGGATCGCGCGCAGGCTCACCTCCGAGAACACCGGCTGCACGCCGGCCAGCAGCAGTGCGCGGTTGTACCAGGCGGCGAGGTTCGGGGTGGAGAGCATCAGGTGGCCCCCGGGGCGCAGCACCCGGCGGATCTCGTCGAGCGCGGAATCCGGGTCCACGAGGTGCTCGATGACCTCGCTGAACAGCACCGCGTCGGCCGATCCCGTCGCGAACGGCAGCCCGCCGTCGCTGAGTTCGCCGCGGATCACGTACGGCACATGGGCGTGGGCCCGGCGCAGGGCGTCCTGCGACCAGTCGACGCCGACCAGGCGGTGCCCGGCGAGGAGGGGCGCGGCGGTCGCGGCGGCGGAGCCGTCGCCGCACCCGACGTCCAGGACGGTCTTCGCGCCCGCCGTCGCCGGGCCGAGCGCGGCGGCCAGCATCCGGGCCTGGCGCAGGCTGCGCGCGCCGCCGGACGCGACGGGGACCGCCGGGTCCTCGTAGAAGTCGCGAAGTCCCCGGCGTACGGCGCCTGTTGTCCGCGCGGCCGCGGGAGCCTTTGTCGTCATGGGCCGTTCTCCTCCGTCGCGTGCAGATAGTGCTCGAAGAGGTCGCGGAGGTGGGCGCCGTCACCGTGGCTGAGCAGGCTGCGCGACCAGCGCAGGGCGACATGCAGGCGGCCCGCGGTGGAGGCGGTGGTGACGGTCAGGCCGCGGGGCATCCGGGCTGGCGCGGAGAACCAGACCGCGGTGGCGCGGCCCGCCGCCTCCCCGAAGTCCAGCGGGTACGGGACCCGGCCGATGTTGCTCAGCAGTGTGGTCGACGTCCAGGGCGCGGCGGCCCTGCGCAGGCCCCGGGTGACGGCCGCGCGCCAGGACACCGGGACCACGGGAGCGGTCAGCAGCGCCGCTCCGTGGCCGAGTTGGGGGCGCTCCACGGACTTCAGGGCCTGGGTGCGGAGCGCGGTGCGGCGCAGCAGCTCGCCCATCCTTTCCGCGTCCAACTCCTGCGACGCGAAGGTGACTTCGACGAGTCTGGTGCCGTTCCCGATGGGCATGCCCATGTCCCGGGGCCGGTCGTCGACCGGCATGGTGATCCGCAGCGGGCGGGGACGGGCGCCGTGTTCCCTGTTCCAGTGGGCGAGCATCAGGGCGGTGGTGACCATGAGCTGATCGTTCACCGTGTAGGGGGAGCCCTTGGGGCGGCGCGGGACGCTGAGTTCGGTGACGAGCATGCCGTTGCCCGGGGAGGGTTCGGGCGTGCCGCGGGCGACGCGGGCGGGCGGAGCCCAGGTGGAGGGGTTGTCCACCTGCTCGGCCTCGGGGGCACCGGGTGTGCGTACAGGGGGTGCGGCGGGGGAGTTGTCCCGCCCGCCGTACAGTTCCGCCGTCGTGGCCAGGATGCGGAGGCAGGCGGGGCCGTCGAGTGCCGTGTGGTTCATGGTGAGGAAGAGGACGGTGCCGTCGGACGCGCCGTCCTCGTCGACGACTTCCAGGCGTACCGGCGGCGCGGCCGACAACGGCGGGGCGTCGTCCAGCGCCCGGTCGCGGGCGTGCTTGAGGGCGTCCCGGTCCGGCGGCGGAAACGTCACGACCTCCACGTCCGGGCCCTCGGTGAGCTCCCACTCGTACCGCAGGCGGTACCAGGGCCCCGGGGCCTCCCGCATCAGGATCCTGGGGTGCCGGCGCAGCGCCTCGGTGAAGGCCGCCCGTATACGGGCGGGGTCCAGCCTGCCGGGCACGTGCACCTCGATGTGGACCGTCTCCGGCTCCGCCTCCTGCAGGCAGTGCCGGGCGACTTCGTCGACGACGGGGAAGGGGACCCGCGCGGGGGGTCCGACCGGCCCGTCCGCGCCGCTGCGTGCCGGGTGCTCGACCGCGGTCATATGGCCTTGTCCCTCTCTGCGTCGACGGAGTGGGCGGACCCGGACCCGGGCCCGCGAGCGGAGATCGTCGGTCCCGCCGGAGGAGAATCCAGCCCCTCCGGCGTTTGAGGAGCGGGGTCCGGGGTGGAGCCCCGTGAGGGGACGGGTAGGGGCGGAGGGGGCGAATCAACGTCGGTCCGGGACTCGGAGTCGGCCCCTGACTCGGCCCGCGAATCGGTAGAGCCGCGCTTGTCCCCCGCACGGGGATCGAACCCCGGCCCGGGGCTCTCCCCCCGCACCCGCTGCGGCAACGGCGCCGTCGGCGCCTCGGACCCGGCCGAGTCCGGTGACGACGACCGCCGCCAAGGGGGCGGACCGGCGGGAGCGGCCTCCCCGACAGTCACCAGCCCCGCGAACAGCCCGATCAGCGCGAGCAGTTGAGCCACCGCCGAGAACGCCCCCGCATCCGCGGACACCGCCTCCCCGGCCCCCGTCGCGGCGGCGATCCCCGCCCCGGCGAGCGCGAGGAACGCGATCGGTACGAGGAGCGTGTGCCGTTTCCACGCGAGCAGCGCCAGCGCGGGGACCAGCAGCGCGAAGAACCCGGCGATCAGGATCGCGACCAGCGTGAGCGCGACCAGGCCCAGCCACACCCCGGGCCCCGGCGGCACCGGCTGCGGCTCGTCGGGGTTGGGTTCGTGGCGGCGCCACAGGACGAGGCCCACGAGAGCGGCCACGCCGACTCCGCCGCCGATCAGCCCGGCCTCGTACGTCGTCGAGGGCTCGTACGACAGCTTGACCGTGCCGCCCGCGCCGGACGGGATCTGCCAGCCCTGCTGCCAGCCGTCGAGACGTACCGGCGTGAGTTCCCTGCCGTCGAGCGTCGCCTTCCAGCCGTCGTTGAAGTTCTCGTACGTCGTCAGGTACGAGGCCGCGCCGGAGCCGACCGTCACCTCGCGGCGGTCGCCGAGCCAGTCCCGTATCCCCAGCTCACGCCCGGCGGTGGCGGCCTCCGCGACCGTCCCCCGGGTCAGCGTCACATCGGTGACGGTGAGCGGTCCCGCGTCCCCGGCCTCGACTCGGTGCGCGCCGGTACCGAGGTCCAACTCGGCATCTTCACGCCCTTCCTGGCAGAGCGTCAGGTCGATGGCCCGGCGTTCCACCAGGTCCTCCACCGTCCCGGTGGCGCTCGTCCCGTACAGCTTCCCGTCGACCGCGAGCACCGGCCCTTCCCCGCAGGGGAGCGAGAACTCGCGGGTGCCCGAAGGCTGCGGGGTGCGGTACTGGTCGAGCGCCGGGATGTACGCCTCGGTGAGCCCGACCGGAAGTTGCAGGTCGGCGTCCGCGACCGGGTTGTGGACGGTCAGCGGCGCGGTCTCGGTGACGGTGATGTCGAGCTGGTCGGTGGTGATGGGCTCGAAGCGTGCCCAGCCGTTCTCGTCGACGCCGACGATCGCCGCCCCGTCCGGGGAGCTGATGGCGATCTTCGTGGGCCGGGTGGACAGACCGCCCGCCGGGGCCAGGACGATCGAGGAGACCGGCTGCCTGTCCGGCCAGCTCAGGTGGATCGTCGCCTTGTCGCCCGCGATCCATGCCGTCGTCAGGTCGCCGTCCGTGAGATTGCGTGCCGAAAGCCCGGCGCCGAGCTGCGCCGTCGAGTCGGCCGTCGCGACGATCCGGCTCTGCTGCTCGGGCGCCACCTCGTAGAGCAGCCTGTCGAGTTCCTCGCCCGGGACCGGCACCGCGCTCGCCCTGATCTCGTACGTCCCCGCCGTCGACGTCGAGAAGGTGCGGTGCAGGCCCGCCTCCGTGCCCGTCGGGGACAGCCCGGTCGGGTCGGCCGAGCGGTGCAGGGAGACGATCTCGGCGCCGGCGTCCGAGTCGGCGGCGTCCGTCGGGAGCTTCAGCAGGCGGGTCACCTGCACGTCCGGGATGTCGATCTCGGAGAAGCCGGCGCCGGTCAGGCCGGCGTGCTGCGCGGTGGAGGCGACGATCGTGATCTTCAGCCAACTCGTCGAACCGGCCGGTGACTTGATGCTCTGCGTCATCCCGTTCGGCTGGAGATAGCTCGTCGCGGAACCCTTCTCCGTCTCCACCCGCACCCGCGTCGCCGCCGAGCGCACACCGTCCTGCGGCAGCGGAGTCACCCTGAACGACGACGGCATGTCCACGGATCCGGTGAAGCCGATCCGCAGCCACTGCCCGTCCGCCGAGCCCGCCGAGCCCTCCGCCCACGCGGTGTCCGGGTTGCCGTCGAAGGCGTTCACGGGGTCGTACTGCGGCAGGTAGAACAGCCAGTTGCCGGTCGAGGAGGTCGTCACCTCGCGGGCGCCGCGCAGTTCGGCGACCGTCTGGTGCTCGATGCCGCTGGTCGGCAGGATCTGGTGCGGTTTCTCGCCCGGGTCCTGCGCACTGTCGCTGTCGTTGCGCTGGTCGGCCGTGTACGTGTACGAGGTGTTGGCGTTGACAAGACCGAAGCGGGTGTCGGCCCGCCGCAGCCCGTCGCCGACCACCTGGACGGCAGGGGTGCCGAGGCCTGGATGGTTGTCGCCGGTGAGCACGGCGGCGCGGTCCCGCATCGACGGGTCGGCGGAGAGCGGGAGGAGCGCCTCGGGACCGCCGGAGACGACGGCCGTGTCGGCGATCGGCTTGAGCCCGGCCTGCCCCGGCCGCACCACGTCCGCGCTCGCCGGTTCGTAGATCTCCACGGCACGTTGGCGCGGATACAGGCCCTCGACCTGCAAGGGAGTGTCCTCGGCGATCCGGCCACCGGTCATTTCGGGGCCGAAGCCCGTCACACGCCGGTAGCCCGACTGTTCCAGGGTCCGCTTCACGGTCGTGGTCGGGACATAGCCCAGCTGGTCGGGGTCCAGGTCGTTGCGTACGACGACGTAGTAGAGACCGGCCCGGCTCAAGTAGTCGGCCAGGCCCGGGACTTCGGAACCCGTCATCAGCGACTGCTCGACCGCGTCCATGGCGCGCCGGTTGCCCGCGGTGCCGAAGGGGACGTAATCGCGTTGTGCCCAGCGGGACTCGGCGAGCACGTCCAGGGGCTGGTCGATGGGGGAGCCCCAGGTGTAGATGCCGTGCGCGGTGGCGGGCACGACGAGGGCGCGGGAGTCGGGAGAGTACTTCTCCAGCCAGTCCGCCGTGGACTGCCAGTACTTGGGGAGTTCCTGGAAGGAACCCGGGTTCAGGATCGACCCGTTGAGATACGGCCAGGCGAGGCCGGGGAGGATCAGGACCGCGGCGATCAGCGGGGCGTAGCGGCGCCCGCGGACCTGCCTGGCCCCTCGCTCCTCCGAGGCGATCCCGACCAGATGGGCCAGCCCCAACACGAGGGCCAGCGCGAGCCCCACCTGGAACTTGTAGATGTTGCGGAAGGGGACGAGCCCGCCGTTCAGCCAGTCCTGGACCACGCCGTGGAAGGGCGCGCCGAACGAACCGCCGTACCCGGCAAGGGTGATGAGCACGACCGACAGTACGGTGAGCACCAGCCAGCGCCGCTCGGGCAGGTCACGGCGGGCGAGTCCGGCGAGGCCGAGGCCCGCCGCGAGCGCCGAGCAGACGACCACGACCACCGAGGACACGACCGTCCAGCCGGCCGGCAGCCAGGCTTCGCCGAAGTGCAGATACGCGACCCAGTTGCCGGCGCCGCGCAGGGTCTCCGCCGCCGACATGGTGGCCGTCGTGGTCTGTGAAGTCTCCACGTAGGGAAGGAAGTTCTCGCCGTAGATGCCCAGCACCAGCAGCGGGACCACCCACCAGGCGGTCGCCAGGATCACCCCCGGCACCCACCAGGCGATCAGCTTGCGCTTCCGGGTGCCGCTTGGTCGGGAGAGGAGGTACAGGCCGACGGGGAGCAGCGCGGCGAGCGTCGAGGCCGCGTTCACCCCGCCCATGAAGGGGATGACCAGCGCCGAGCGGAGCGCCGCGACGCGGGCGCTGTAACGCTCGTTGGTGAGCGGGAGCAGGACCCAGGGGAGAAACGCGCCGGGGAGCGCGGCGGCCGAGGTCGAGCCGACGACGATCGTGAACACCGGCCACAGCGCGTACGCGACGGCGGCGAGCAGCCGGGACGCGGGCGTGCCGATGCGCAGCCGCTCGGCCAGCCGCAGCGCGCCCCAGAACGCGACGGACACGATGAGCGACATCCACAGCCGCTCAGCCAGCCACACCGGCAGGCTGATGAGCTTGCACAGGCCGTAGAACGGCAGCATCGGCCAGACGTAGCCGACGTACTGGTCCTGGATGCCGCCGAAGCCGCCCCGGTCGTGCCACAACTGGCCCAGATCGGAGAGGAACTGCCATGGATCGAGCACGACACCGAGCTTGGTGTCGAAGGTCGTGCGCCCGGGATGCACGACCAGGAACAGCACGAACAGCACGGCCCAGAACCCCAGCAGCCACCGCCGCGACCGCGGCCCCTGAGGGGGACCCGAAGTGGTCACGGTGGGGCGGGCGGCTGCCGGGGGTGGAGCCTGGACCGTGCTCGTCATGGTGAGGACCGCCGGAGGATGAGAAGGAGATTCCAGGTGGCGAACTCGCGCAGCCCCGGCGCCTTCGCGACGGCTCCCGCGAGGAACGGCCAGTAGCGGGAGCGCGCCGAGACGACATGGACGTCGTCACGGGCGCGCACCTGCCGCAGGGTGCTTCCGATGTGTACGGCGAAGAGGTTCTCGCCGAGGGTGTGCTTGGCGGTCTTTCCGGTACGCCGGTGGTAGCGGGCCCGCGCCCGCTCGGCGCCGAAGTAGTGCCAGGGCGCCCACTCGTGACCGCCCCACGGGGACAGCCAGTTGGTGAACGACACGTAGATCAGCCCGCCGGGCCGGGTCACCCGTACCAGCTCGCTGATGAACGTCTGCGGATCGGCCACGTGCTCAAGGACGTTGGACGAGAAACAGACGTCCGCGACCCCGTCGGCCAGCGGCAGCAGGTAGCCGTCCGCCACGACCGCCGAGCTGGGCGGCTTCGGCCCCAGCTCCGCCATGTCCGGTTCGAAGAGGTACGCGTGCGCCCCGCGCCGCCGGAACTCCTCGGTGAAGTACCCGCTGCCCCCACCGACGTCCACGACGGTGCGGTTCTCGACGGCGCCGCCGTACGCCTCGACCTGGTCGGCGGCGTCACGGGCGAGCATCGAGTAGCAGGCCTCCGGGTCGTCCTGCTCGTGCAGGAAGGCCCGGAAGAGGGTGAAGGACCGGCGTACGGAGGGGTCCTTCATGCGTGTGGTGGCGGCACTCTTGGTGCCCTGCGCCTTGCTGTCTTCGCGGCCGTTCTTGGTGCGCTGTGCCTCGCTGCGTTCGCGGTCGCTTTGGGTGCCCTGCGCCTTGCTGTCTTCGCGGTCGTACCTGGTGCGCTGTGCCCCGCTGCCTTGGCGGTCGCTTTGGGTGCCCAGCGCCTCGCTGTCCTCGCGGCCGGTCATGGTGCCCAGCCCCTCACCGCCTCAGCGGCCACCGCCCTGAACCGGCGGACCGTGTGGTTCCAGCGGTACCGCGCGGCACGGTCGCGGGCCGCCTTGCCCATCAGGGTGCGGCGGTGGGCGGAGAGGGCGAGGGTGCACCAGGCCGCCGCGAAGGAGGACTCGCCCCGAGCCAGTACACCCGTCTCGCCGTCCACCACCGAGTCGCGCAGACCGGGTACGTCGAAGGCGACCGCCGGGGTCTCGCGGACCGCCGCCTCCGTGACCACCAGGCCCCAGCCCTCGACCGCCGAGGGATGCAGCAGCAGCCACGCGGCGCACAGCAGCCGGTGCTTCTCGGCTTCGGAGACATGGCCGGCGAACTCCACGCCGGGGCCCGCGAGTTGCTCCAGGCTTTCTCGCTCGGGGCCGTCCCCGACGATCACCAGACGTCCGCCGGTGACGGGGCGTACCCGTTCCCAGAGCCGCAGCAGCAGATCGATCCGCTTGTACTCGACGAGCCGCCCCATCGCCACGAACAGCGGCTCCGGCGAGCGCGGGCCCTGGGGGCCCGGCTCTTCGACCCCGTTGTGCACGACCCGGACCCGGTCCCGCTCGACTCCGATCGCGTGCAGGGCGTGGGCCGTCGACGGAGAGACGGCGACCAGCAGGTTGCGGCGCTGTGCGGCGCCGGCCAGCGCCCAGTGTTCGAGTCTTCGGCCGATCCGGGCCGCCGGCGCCAGCGGTCCGCCGAACCGCATCCGCCACAGGTCGGTGTGGACGTGGTTGACCAGGCAGAGCGTGGGTCCGCGGTGCCACAGCGGCGCCAGGTAGGGCATGCCGTTGGACACCTCGACGAGCAGGTCGCAGTCACCGACCTGCCGGTGGAGCGTGGGGCGGACGCGCAGATAGTGCCCCAGGTCGCTGCCGGCCGAGACGACCCGGTAGTCGCGGTAGGCCGCCGGCCCGCCGCACAGCAGGGTGACCTGGTGACCGAGCTGGGTCAGCCCTTCGGCGAGGCGGTCGACCAGCAGCTCGGAGCCGCCGGCCGCCGGGTTGTCGAGATCCCGGCGGGCAAGGAAGACGATGCGGCGCGGCGGCTGGTGGAGCACCGGAAGGTGCTGCACGGGGCGCGGGAACGCGGCGCGGTGGGGGTCCTCTCGCTCGAGCGGAGTCGAGAACGGGTGAGGGGACGGCACGTGCTGGGGCATGGGTGCTCCAACTCGTCTCAGGGTGCGGAACTCAGCGTGGGGGGTCGGACGGTCGTTCATCGAGCGGATTGCGGATTGCGGATTGCGGATTGCGGATTGCGGGTTCGGTTGCGGGTTGTGGATTTTGCGGCCGGTCCTGCGGATGTGGCGGGCTGGCGGTCTGGCGGACCCGTGGGTGTGTGCCGTTCTGTGGGATTTGTGGGCATTGGCTGTATCGGGGGTGTGGGCGGGCTGTGCTCGGGTGGGGGTGGATAGTTTTCGCCCGGCGGTTCGATGCTGCTACTCACTTAGGTGACAATTTTTCAGCTTTGTGGGCTGACGCCTCATCACATCGTGGTCACAGGCTGGGAGGACTCGGACGTATCGGGATGCGTACGGCCGCGTACGACCAAAACCACACCCACCGCGGCCAGTACCAGTCCCAGCGCACCCGCCCCGATCGGCAACGTCTCCCCCACGGCGCGCAGCTGGCCGCTCTCCTCCTTGGCCCGGTCCACCGCAAACTTCTGGGTGTCCGTGGTGAAGGCGAGCTTCTCGGCGTCCAACAGCACCGCGGCGTCCTCCGTTCCGCCCGGCGCCCGCAGTGTCTTACGGGGTCCCACCTGCGCGTACAGCACCCGTCCAGTGCGCTGGTCGACGACGAGTTCGACGAGGTGGTTGGCGTACCACTCCTCGGCGAGCACCTGGCTGCGCTCGGGCTCGCCGACGATCGCGCCCGGTACGAGCCGTGTCCCGGTCCTGGTCGCCGGGACCGTCCCGGTGAACCGGTAACCCGCGTACCCCTGAATCTTCTTGGTACCCCGGTAGTTCAAAGTCACCGTCGCGCCGAGGGAGTTGTCCCACCAGCGGTAGGCGCGTTTCTGCACGTCGAAGGGGAACTTGAGGTACGCCTCGCCCTGGATGTACGGCTTTTCCTGGCAGCAGTGCACCGGCTTGTTGGTGGCCCGGTCCATGACCCACCGGTGCGGGGTGAACTCCAGCGCGTCGTGCGGGTCGGCCGCGGGCAGCGACTTGTCCGTGTCGACCGTGGTCGTCACGTCCCAGACCCCGTTTCCGCTGGTCTCGCTGGCGGCGACGTCACCGCGTACCTTCTGGGTGACGGTGATCTTCTGGTCGGGCACGGTCTCGACCTTGGTGACGTCGAAGACGCTGCCCGTGCCGGTGTAGACGGCGGTCTGGTCGATGTCGATCGGATTCACGGCGGCATGTGGTTTCACGTACCACGCGAGCAGCGGGGCCAGCACGAGGAGAAAGGTCCCGAGGCCCAAGAGGATGAGGGAGACGGGCGAGGCTTTCCGGTGCATCCGGGCACTCCAGGGGCGTGAGGCGGCTCGACACGCGGGTCGTGCGGGCGGGTCGACACCGTGGGGAAAGTGCACCTGCGGTATGGGCCGGGAACCGTAGGCGCACCCTTGACGGGGTGTCAATGCATTGTCGAGACTGTGGACTTGCCGGACGGGACCGGCGAACATCGGGAACGCACCACGGGGAACGGGCAGGGGTCGCCGACCGCACGGCCGTGGGACGACCACGGCCGCGGACGAAGCGGCCAGGGGTGGGGACGACCTCCGACAGAGAGGCTGACCTGCGATGTCCAGACTGCTCGCCGCCGCACTGACCGTCCTTGGCGCCACCGCACTCGCGGTGGGTGCCGCGCTCGGCATCGTCGCCCTGCTCGAAGCGACTCCCGACCAGCCGAACACCCCGCTCATCACATACGAGAACGCCGGGCAGGAGCGCTGACATGCCGCCCCACCCGCCGCGCGCAGGAGCGCCGCCGGCGCCTCCTCCTGGCCGGTCGCTCACCGGTGTGCTGACCGCGGCCCCGCGCCGCCGGTCGCTCACCGGAATGCCGCCGGTGTCCCTGCGCGTCCCGGCGCTCACCGGAATGCCGCCGGTGTCCCTGCGCGGCCCGGCGCTCACCGGAGCGCCGCCGGTGAGCGCACCAGGCCGGTCGCTCACCGGAGGGCCGACCGTGACCCCGCGCGGCCCGACGCTCACCGGAGGACCGCCGGTGAGTGCACCCGGCTCGTTCCTCACCGGAGCCCCGACGTGACCCCCCGGCCGGGAACCGTCACGACGCGCTCGGCCTGGC
Organism: Streptomyces sp. NPDC005808; assembly: GCF_042871385.1. Classification (NCBI taxonomy): domain Bacteria; kingdom Bacillati; phylum Actinomycetota; class Actinomycetes; order Kitasatosporales; family Streptomycetaceae; genus Streptomyces; species Streptomyces sp. NPDC005808. Next base: position 318,660 of record NZ_JBIAIK010000003.1, read on the forward strand.
GCGAGGTCCCGCGCCTCCAGGTGCGCCAGTTCGCGGCGCTCGCGATGGCCGAGGCGCCGGTGCTGGCCGAGGAGATCCTGCAGGAGATCCGCCACGAGTACCCGACGCTGCCCGTCTTCCTGGACGACTCCGGCGAGCCCATGGCGCTGATCGGCATCCGCCGCGCCATCGAGGTGTTCGTGCAGCACCTGGAGACCGCCGAGGGCCGGCCCCGTGTCCACCCGGAGGTCTTCCAGGAGTTCGGCCGCGGCGAGGGCCTCAACGGCCGCAGCCTCGACTCGCTCCAGGCGATCTACCGGCTCGGCGTCAGACTCGCCTGGCGCCGGTTCGCCGAGATCGGACAGCGGGTCGATATCCCGCCACCGGCGATGTACGAACTCGTCGACGCCGGCTACGAATACCTGGACGGTCTGGTGGACCAGTCCGTACGCGGCTACGCAGAGGCCGCCGCCCGGCAGGCCGGGGAACGCCTGCGCCTCCAACGCCGCCTGATGGAGCTCCTGCTCTCCGAACACCACCACCGGGGCGACCCGGCCGAAGCACTCACCGAACGCGCCGCACGCATCGGCTGGCAACTGCCCGACAAGGTCGCCGTCGGGGTACTGCTGCGCCCCGCCCGGGAGGCCGTCGCGCCCGCAGTGGGCCAGGGCATCCTGCTCGACATGGAGTACGAGCAGCCCCGCATGGTCGTCCCCGAACCCGACGCCGCCGGCCGCCCCGAACTGCTGCACCGCGCGCTGACCGGCTGGTCCGGCGCCATCGGCCCCCCGGTGCCGCTCGCCGACGCCGCGAAGTCACTGCGCTGGGCGGAGGCCGCCGTACACCTCATGGAGCGGCGCCTGCTGCCCGCCGGTGAGGTCCTGCACTGCACGGAACACACCGAGGCCCTCGTCCTCCTCCAGCCCGAGGAACTCATCGACGACCTCGCCCTGCGCTGCCTCGCGCCCCTCGCCCACTGCGGCCCCACACACGGCCGGCGCCTCGCCGAGACCCTGCTCGCCTGGCTGGAAACGCGCGGTGGCGCCCCCGAGGTCGCGGCCCGCCTCGGCGTCCACCCGCAGACCGTCCGCTATCGCCTGCGCCAGATAAGGGAGCTGTGGGGCGACGAGGTCGACGACCCCGACCGTCGCTTCGAGCTGGAGCTGGTGCTCAGGGCGCAACGCCTGCGTGGGGAACTGGGAGATCCCAGAGCCCGGCGGTAGTCACCCGCCCCGAGCCCCAGCGATCACGCACAACGCACACCCATTGCCCCCACAAGACCACCATGAGTAACCTGTGTTCGTCATGCCGATCGGCTGTTGACATCTCGAACGCAGGGAGGGGGCCGGTCGTGGGACGACTCGTACCTGCCGTGACCCGAGCTCTGGACATACTCGAGCTCTTCCTCGACGGCGACGGCACGCTCTCCGCCCCGGACATCGTGCGCAGGCTGCAACTGCCGCGCACGACCGTGCACGAGCTGGTCACCACACTCGCCGCCCGCTCGTACATCGTCCAGGTGCCCGGTCAGCCAGGACGTTACCGGCTAGGGGTACGGCCGTATCAGCTGGGCAGCCGGTACGCGGAGCAGCTGGACCTCGCCGCCGAGGGCCAGCAGGTCGCCCGCTCGGTCGCCGAGACCTGCGACGAGACGGTGCACGTCGCCATCCTGGAGGGCACCGACGTCATCTACATCGCGAAGGTGGACTCCACGCACGCCGTGCGCATGGTGTCCGCGACGGGCCGCCGACTGCCCGCCCACTGCACCTCGGTCGGCAAGATGCTGCTCGCCTCGCTCCCCGATCAGGAGCTGACGTCCCGCCTCCCGGACGAGGCCGAGCTGGTCGCGATGACGCCCAACAGCATCACCGAGCCGGCTGCCCTGCGAGAGGCCCTCGCCGAGATCCGCGGCCGGGGCATCGCGGTGGAGAGCCGCGAGTCCAATCCGGACGTCAGCTGCGTCGCCGCCCCGGTGCGCGACCGCACGGGCCAGGTCGTCGCCGCCCTCTCCATCTCCGTACCGATGATCCGCTGGAGCGACGAGCGCCGCGCCGAGTTGGAGCAGCTCGCCGTGAAGGGCGCCGCCGAGCTGTCCGAGCGGCTCGGCCACCGGAGCGTGGGATGACGGCGGTCGAGGTCGCCGTGCACGAGCACGCGACCCTGGGGGAGGGGCCCACGTGGGACTCCCGGGAGCAGCGGCTGATCTGGGTCGACATCCTCGGCTCGCGGGTCCACACCTACGACCCGGGCACCGGCCGTCGCACGGTCATGGTCACCGAGCAGCACGTGGGCGCCGCGAAGCCGCGCACGGGCGGTGGCCTGGTGGTCAACCTCCGTGACGGCGTGGGGGTCTACGACGGCATCGACGGCTTCCGGTGGCTGTACCGGGAGCTCGTCCCGGGCCGCCGTGGCAACGACGCGGCGGTCGCGCCCGACGGCGCCCTGTGGTTCGGCACCATGCGCTACGACGAGGCGGCCGGCGGCGGCACCCTGTCCCGGCTCGCCCCCGACGGCAGCGCACGGACCGTCCTCGATTCCGTCGCCGTCAGCAACGGCATCGGCTGGGGCCCCGACGGTCGGCTGATGTACTACGTCGACTCGCCGACCCGAAGCATCGACGTGTTCGACCTCGGTGATGATCAACTGCCGGTCAACAGGCGCCAGTTGGCAGCGGTGACCGACGGCTTCCCCGACGGTCTCACCGTCGACGCCGACGGCTGCGTCTGGGTGGCCCTCTGGGACGGCGGCGCGATCCACCGCTACACCCCGGACGGGAACCTCGACCGTGTGATCGAGCTGCCCGTACTCCGCCCCACCGCCTGCGCGTTCGGCGGCCCCGACCTCACCGATCTGTACATCACCACAGCCCGTACGGGCCTGGAGGCACCGCATCCGTTGTCGGGCTCGGTGCTGGTGGTGCCCGGCGCCGGCAAGGGACTCCACCAGGCGGCGTTCGCCGGTTAGCGCCGACCGAAGCGCCCTACCTCGCGCGAACACGGCCGGGAGATTCCACCACCGTCACCGGCACTCCTCCGGCCGCACTGCCAAGCAGCGTCAGCCTCACCTCGCCGGGACCTGAAGGTGTGCTCCCGTCGGACAGGACGGCGAGGGCCAGGGTGTTCTCGCCACGTGTGCGCAGCACCCCGTTCGGCAGGACGAAGGTGTGCTGGGGGCCTACGTCGTTGATGTACTGGCCCATGTTCCAGCCGTTCAGGAAGATCTGGACGCGGTAGGCGCGGGCCGGGTCGTCGGTGAGCGTGAGCCCGATCGAGGCGTCGACGCCGGGGTCGACGGAGAGCCGGAATCCGGTGCGGTACCAGACAACGCCCTGCCGCCGCTCGGCCCGCGGGAAGCCCGCCTTCTTCCAGCCGCCGTCCGCGAACCCGGGCAGGTGCCAGCCCTCGCGCTCCCCGTACAGCCCGCCGTGGTTGAGCGGCCCGCGTACCGGATCCGGGGCCGCCGCGCCCTGGATCCGCCAAGTGACGCCGGGGGAGGCCCCGTTGAAGGTCACGGCGGTCAGCCCGCGGGCCGCCTTGTGGGTGTCGTCCGCCTTCCCGTCCTGGTCGTGCTGCATACGGCGGACGAGGACGGAGAGGACGTGCGGCCCCTCGCCGGTCGGGAGGGGGAAGACCGCCGTGTCGGCCCAAGTCCCCTGCCTGACCGTCTGCTTGTCCGGCACCGGCATCCGGTGTGTGCCCAGCGGCCGCCCGTCCAGCCAGGCCATCAGCACACCCTGCGTGCCCGTGGTGAAGGCCAGGGACACGGACTCCGCCGCGCCCTCGAAGCGTCCCCGGTACCAGACGTCCCCGTAGTGGAAGCCGTAGTCGTCGGCGAACAGCACGGGCTGCCCGGCCGGTACGGGGGTGGTGCTGTACGAGGACCTCCTGTCCGCGACCTGCCACCCCGAGTCGTCGAAGTCCGCGGCGGACTCCGGGTTCTCCTCGGACCGTCGCCAGCCGGTCAGCTCGGGGAGCCGGACACCCGGCACGCCGGGCAGCCGCCGCTCGGCCTGCAGACTCCCGGAGGGCGTGGCACGAGTCCTCAACGCACCCTGGTTCCAGACGACTTCACTCGCCCCGCGTGGTCCCCACACCTCCAGGTCGGCCGCCTCCACGGTGTCGCCGGTGAGATGGACGGTGGAGCCGCGCAGGCCGGCGGTGCGCAGGAGCGCGGGGCCGCGCACCAGCACTGGGCCCGACGGGGTGTCGTACCGCCACAGCCGTCCGGAGGTGTCGTCGTCCGCGAGGAGCAACAGAAGCGGTGTCGAGGTGCCGCCGCCCTTCACCAACACCCGCGTAAGACCGTCGAGTTGAGCCGAAACCCGGAGCACACCACTCTCGTACTCATATGCCGCGGACCCCTCAAGGACGGTCACCGTCGGCTCACTCGCACACTCCAGCGCGGTCTCGGTGGTCTCCCCCGAGCGTCCGGTGAGCACGGCGATGTCCTGCCGCCCGGTCGCGAGCCACAGCATCGGCTGCGCGGTGGAGTACGCAAGCTTCCGCCGCCCGAGGGCGATCCCGGTGGCCAGCAGCCGGGCGTCGAGGGCGGGCACGGTGAGCGGATGCTCCGAGAAGGGAAGCGCCGTGGTCACCTCCGCCGCGGTGTCGTTGCGTACGACGTAGAAGCGCGCGCCGGTGTCCGGGTTGACCAGTGGATACACCTTGACCCGCGGGTCCGTCCCGGTGACCGGCTCCGCGCGGTCCAGCTTGGCCAGGTCGGGCACGGAGTGCAGCAACTGCCCGATCTGGTGCATCGGAACCAGCTTGGGGGTCGGCCGGCGGGCCTCGTCGAGGGCGGCGCCGTAGTCGTACGACGTGTAGACGATCGGCGCGGGCAGCCAGCCCCAGGAGGTGCCGCCGAAGGTCATGTAGACGTTGTGGACCTTGATGCCGTTGGCGAGGTTGGTGAGGTAGAAACGCCGTTCGTACGCCGCGTCGCGCGTCCTGGCCGACTCCGCGTACCCTTTGCCGTCGAACTCGACCCCGCCCCAGGGATCGAACCAGCCGCCCCCGAACTCGGGCATGAATCCCGGGGTACCGGGACTCGCCGTCGAGCCCCCCTTCGTACCACCGACCCCGAAGTAACCCCAGTCCGGCGGGGGTTTGACCGGCGAGGGATACCCGTCGAAGCCGTACAGGTAACGCCCGCTCTCCCCGCCCGTGTCGAAGGTCCCGGGGGCCCAATGGCCGTTCCTGCCCTTGTCGTTGTGGAACAGCGGCACGTCGATGCCGTCGGCTCGGACCTTGGCGTACAGGTGGGCCATGTAGTCGCGGCCCAGTGGGCTGTTGACGTGGTCCGCGTACTCGTTCTCCAGCTGGTAGAGGACGACCGTGCCGCCGCCGTCGGTGTAGAGGTGCCGGGCGACGATCCGGTCGACGACGGTCAGCCACTCGTCGACGTGCTTCAGGTAAGTCGGGTCCGAGGTTCTCGCCACGCCCTCGGTGGCGGTCAGCCAGCCGGGGAACCCGCCCGCGTCGACCTCGGCGTTGATGTAGGGCCCCGGTCGCAGGATCACGTACAGACCCGTCTCGGCGGCCATGCGCAGGAACAGGTCGAGGTCGCGGACACCGGTGAAGTCGTACGTCCCGGGCGCGGAGGAGTGGTAGTTCCAGGACACGTAGATGCTGATGGCGTTGTAGCCGTGGGCGCGCAGCTTCTGCAGGACGTCACGCCACAGGGACGGGCTCGGGAGCCGGAAGGGGTGGACCTCGCCGGACCACAGGACGACGCGCCTGCCGTCGATCAGCATGGAGTACCTGTCGAAGCCGACGGTGTGCCGGTCGCCGTCGGCGACCGGCGGCCCGGGCGCGGCTCCGGTGGGCGCGGTATCGACGGCGTACGCGCCACTGCTCCCACTGCCGCTCAGGGAGAAGCCGAGAGCGGTGGTTGTGGCGAGTGCGCTGAAGGTACGTCTGCTCAACACCATGCGGTTCTCCCCTGGACAGCGGCGGCTCGGGTGCGGCCATTGTCCACAGCGGTTCGTTCCACATGGTCGTATGAGGATCTCGCCGCGGGTCGATTACGCGGTACGGGCGCCAGTGGAGCCCGGCCGTCCGGCAGGGCGAGGCCGGGTCCCGTCTGTGAAGCGTCCTCATTCCGCACTAAGGGCGCACTCAGGTTCTCCCCTTAGCGTCACGTCCCGTCCCCTCGCGTCCCCTCGCGTCCAATCCCGTCCACTCCTGTCGGTCCGACGGGAACGGAAACCCGCCGGTCGGACGGGAACAGAAACCCGCCTGTCCGACGGGAACAGAATCCCGTCGGACCGATGGGAAAGACCGGAAACCCAGAACGACGGAACGGCTTCCCCATGCGCACGCTCATACTGCTGGCTCTCGCGGGCCTTGGTGCCCAGCTGGTGGACGGCAGCCTGGGCATGGCCTACGGCGTCACCTCGACCACCCTGCTGCTCGCCATGGGCACCAACCCGGCGCTGGCCTCGGCCACCGTCCACCTCTCCGAGATCGGCACCACGCTGATGTCGGGCGCCTCCCACTGGCGCTTCGGCAACGTGGACTGGAAGGTCGTCGCCAGGATCGGCGTGCCGGGCGCCGTCGGTTCCTTCCTCGGCGCGACCGTGCTCTCCCACCTCTCCACCGAGGTCGCCGAGCCCGCGATGTCCCTGATCCTGTTCGGCCTCGGCCTGTACGTCATGTCCCGCTTCACCTTCCGCGGCATGCCAAAGGACAAGCTCGGCCAGTCGCTCCGCACGCGGTTCCTCGCGCCGCTCGGCCTGGTGGCCGGGTTCCTGGACGCGACGGGCGGAGGCGGCTGGGGACCCGTCGGCACACCCGCACTGCTCGCCAGCGGCCGGATGGAGCCGCGCAAGGTGATCGGCTCGATCGACACCAGCGAGTTCCTGGTCGCCGTCGCCGCGAGCCTCGGCTTCCTCTTCTCCCTCGGCTCCCAGGGCCTGAACTGGGGCTGGGTCGCCGCCTTCCTGCTCGGCGGCGTGGTCGCCGCACCCGTCGCCGCCTGGCTGGTCCGGCTGGTCCCGCCACGCGTCCTCGGTTCCGCGGTCGGCGGCATCATCATCGTCACCAACGTCCGTACGCTCCTCAAGAGCGACTGGATCGCCGCGTCCGGCGCGGCCAGCACCCCTGTGTACGTCCTCGTCTACGTCCTGTGGGCCGGCGCCCTGACGTACTCGATCCGCGCCTACCGCAGGGAGAAGGCGGAGGAATCGACGGCCGGGGAACTGCAGCCCGTCGCGGTCCGGTGACGCACTCCCGCACGCACAAGCCCAGTTGACTACTTGCCCGCGGTCACGGCCTTGAGCTCGTCCAGTGACTCCCTGATGAGCTGTGCCATCTGCCGTTGGTTGGTCTCGCCGACCCAGCGTTCGTACGCGATCTTGAAGACGGCGATACCCGCCTCGGCGGCCAGGCTCGCGGCCGGGTCCGTGACACCGCGCCGGCGCAACGCGTCGGCGAGCGCCGCGGACAGCGACGCGAGCTTGATCAGCTCGCGCTCCCGCAGCTCCGCGTTGGCGGCGATGACCTTCTGGCGCCTCTGGGAGTGTTCGCGGCGCTCTTCGAAGACCGCCGCGGCGGCGTCGAGGGCGGCGGCCACCGCGTCGATCGGGGTCGCGGACTCCGGTGCGCCGTTCAGGGCGCCGACGAGGAGCTCCTCCAGCGAGGTCGAGCCCTCGAACAGGACCTCGCGCTTGTCGGCGTAGTGCCGGAAGAACGTCCGCTCCGTGAGCCCCGCCCGCCTGGCGATCTCGGTCACGGTGGTCTGTTCGTACCCGCGCTCGCTGTAGAGCTCCAGTGCGGCCTGCGCCAGTCGGCCGCGTGCGTTCGGCTCCCATCGACTCATGCCCCGGATTCTATGTGATGACAGTGACTGGCATCAGATGTAGGCTGATGGCAGTCACTGTCATCGACTGCCTCGCCGTCGTGCGTCGTTCGCCGTCGTGCGAGCAGCCGAAACCACTCAGGAGGTCTCCCATGCGCGTGTTCATGACGGGTGCGTCCGGCTGGATCGGATCCGCCGTCGTCCCCGAACTCATCGGCGCGGGCCACCAGGTCACCGGGCTCGCCCGCTCCGACGCGTCAGCCGGGGCCCTCACCGAGGCCGGAGTGGAGGTCTACCGCGGCACGCTCGACGACCTCGACGCTCTGCGCGAGGCAGCCGCCGCGTCGGACGGTGTGATCCACCTCGCGTTCAAGCACGACATCGCTTTCTCCGGGGGCTTCGGGAGCGCCGCCGACGCGGATCGCCGTGCCGTCGAGACCTTCGGCGAGGCGCTCGCCGGTTCGGACCGGCCGCTGCTCATCGCCTCCGGGACGCTCGGGCTCACCTCCGGGCGGATGGGGACCGAAGAGGACGGGCACGGTCCCGCCCGGGAGGTCGCCGCCTGGGGCGAGGGCCCGCAGGCCCGGCTGGCAACCGCCGAACTGGCGCTCTCCCTCGCCTCCCGCGGAGTCCGCTCGTCCGTTGTGCGGCTCGCCCCGACCAATCACGGCGAAGGAGACAACGGCTTCATGAAGACCCTCGTCGGCATCGCCCGCGACAAGGGCGTCTCCGGATACATCGGCGACGGATCCAACCGCTGGCCCGCCGCGCACCGGCTCGATTCCGCGCACCTCATCGGCCTGGCGCTGGACAAGGCACCGGCGGGCTCGACGCTGCACGCCGTCGCCGACGAGGGCGTGCCGATCCGCGACATCGCCGAAGTGATCGGACGCCATCTCGGCATCCCCGTGGCCTCCGTCGCTCCCGAGGACGCGGGCGAGCACTTCGGCTGGCTGGCCGGCCCTCTGGGGGTCGACAGTCCGGTATCGAGCGCGCTGACCCGCGAGTTGCTCGGGTGGCAGCCGGTCCAACCCGGGCTCCTGGAGGACCTCGACAAGGGCCACTACTTCCACACGCCTTCGGCCTGACTCCTTTACTTCCGTACGCCCTCGGCCTGACTCCTTTACGTCCACACGCCCTCGGCATGACTCCTTGACCAGGACGCAGGGGACTGCGTCCCGGCCCGCTGGGCCTGGTTCAGTGCTTGGCGTCCAGTCTGCTGAACGCGCTGGTCAGGCCCTGCTTGAGTTTTCGTGCCAGCGGTACTTCGACGAAGCGGTGGACGAGCCAACTCAGCGCGAGCATCGCGACGACGACCGCGGGGACGAGCAGGCGGGCGTCGATGCTGTCGTGCAGATGGTGGATCAGCGTGGTGCCGACGCCGTAGTGCAGGAGGTAGAAGGGATAGGTGAGTGATCCCGCGGTGGCCAGCCACCTCCACTGGATTCGGTCGGTCAGGCCGAGCGCGATGGCCACCATGAGGAGCAGGAAGAGCGTGTAGAGGATCAGCGAGCCCGACCAGCTCGACACCTTCTCCACACTGATCCGGGCCAGTAGCTGGTTCTGGGACATCACCCAGGCCAGGCCCAGGATGCCCCACAGCAGCAGGTCCTGGCCGAAGCGGTGCATGAGGTACAGGGCGAGGCCGGCGATGAAGAACCACGCGGCCTCCGGGTTGACGACCGTCACCACCAGCGGAATCCCGGAGTTGGGCGCGACCGCCGCGAGCGCGCCCCAGACGCAGCAGAACATCACGACCTTGCGGTACGTCAGCCCGGTCGCCACCACCAGCATGAAGATGACGTAGAAGCGCAGTTCGGACCAGAGCGTCCAGTACACGCCGTCCACCGCGGGCGCCCCCTCGCCCTGCTGGAGCATGGAGAGGTTGAGGATGACCTTCACGGAGGGGATGGCGGTGAACTCCGCCGGCCACAGCGTGAGTACCGCGGTGGTGAACAGCACCGCGAACCAGTAGGCCGGGTAGAGGCGGATGACGCGCGAGACGAAGAAGTCCCTGGCCCGTCGGCCCCAGCTCGACATGCAGATGACGAAGCCGCTGATGACGAAGAAGAACTCGACGCCGATCCAGCCGTAGGTGGCGAGCGGGTAGAGGCTGGGGAAGATCTCCGAGACCGGGCGGTCCCAGATGAGGTTGCCGGGCTGGTCGGCCCGGTAGGTGCCGATGTAGTGGTGCACCGCCACCATCAGAGCGGCCACCAGCCGCAGTGCGTCGATCACGTACAGCCGGGGCTTGGGCCGCGCGTCCTTGGCAGCGGCCGGCGGCTTGCCGCTCGTCGGCGGGAGTGTGTCGTGTTCGAGGGGCTGGTGCTGCTGCCGCCGGTGCTCGGCGGCGACGCTTCCGGCCTGTATCACGTGTCCATTCCGCCTGTCCGGCCCGTGCGGGAGCCATCGTCCGAATGATGGAGAGCTGCCGGCGCGGCGCACGGCGGATCCGGCTCACCCGCCCCGCGCCCCGGCGTGTGAACGACAGCCCGGCGGCATCGCGCGTCGGCTCTCACAGGGGTGCTCCGGCGCTCACAGGGTTGTCGCGCCGCCCGAATCGCACCGTACTCGCCCAGTCTGGGAGGCTCCTGAGCGACCGTCTCGACCGTCTCGACCGTCTCGACCGTCTCGACCAGGGCGGTCACCAGGGCGGTCACCAGGGCGGTCGCCAGGGCGGTCACCACCGGGCCCGCCCTGTGGGCGCGCGCCCCGAGCAGGGACGATCTGTCTCCGCGGAGAATTCTCATCCCGCTCCGCTGCCCGCCGGAGCACGGGACACACGCACCCGAACGGGTGTCGCGCACGGCGTCACCGAGACGTCGGCCGGACCACCGGCGGACACGCCGGAACCACAATGCCTGGGTCACCACGGAGCTGAAGAAGAACCCCTGCCTGGGCTTTGCGGGCGAGCAAAGGAGCTGAAGAAGAACCCCTGCCTAGGCCTTGCGGGTGAGCAGCTGAATCTCCTGGAACTGCCGTCGGTCGGTGGGCTCGGGCTCGCGGACCATCCGGGCCACCTCGGGCAGGCCGGACTCGTGCAGCAGCGTGGCGAGGTGATCGGGCCACCAGCGATAGGCCGGCGAGACGGTGTGGTCGAAGACCTGCGTCGGGTGGGACGGATCCTCGCTTGCCGAGAAGCCGAGCAGAAGGTGGCCGCCGGGTGCCAGCACGCGGTGGAACTCGGTCAGGATGGCGGGGAGTTCCGGCGGCGGCGTGTGGATGACGGACCAACGTGAGAGTACGCCGCCCAGCGCGCCGTCGGCGATGTCCAGCGCGGCCATCGAGCCCACGTCGAACCGCAGGCCCGGGTAGGTCTGCCGAGCCAACTCGATCATTGCCGGAGAGGCATCCACGCCGAACGCCGCGAGTCCCAACTCGTCGAGGTGGGCGGTGATATGGCCGGGCCCGCACCCCAGGTCCGCGACCTGACCGTCCCCACCCGCACGGACGACCTCGGCGAAGGCACCCAGGATGGCGCGGTCCAGGGGTCTGTCCCGCAGCGTGTCGCGGAACAACTGTGCATAGGTGGAGGCAGCGGCGTCGTACCCCTCGCGGGTGGCACTGAAGGCATCGTGTTCGACCATGCCCGCGACGGTAGTTCCCGGCCCGCCGTGCGCCCAACCCGGTTGGCCCCGGACGGCTGCCGGGGTTACCGGGGGAGCTCCGCTCGGATGGTCTTGCCGCCGGGGCCTGTCTTCACGGTGACCGACCTGGCCAGGTTCTGGACCATCGGCCAGCCGAAACCGCCCGTTCCGCCCGTGAGATCGGGATCGCGTTCCCGCGGCGGTCGTGGGTCCGCGTCGGTGACGGCGACGGTGATGGCGCCGGGGCGCGCCCACAGGCGCAGTGAGCAGGACGTGCCCTGTGCGTGCCGTACGACGTTGGTGACGAGTTCGGACACCACGAGGGCGACGCTCGACGCCGTCAGGTCGTCCACCGCCGGGGTGAGGCTGTTCATGAACGCGTCGGCGATGCGCCGCGCGTCCGCGATGGCCTCGGGCCGGGCGTCGAAGACCGCGTGCTCCCACGGGCGGCCGTCCACTCGCGGGTGTCGCGTTCGCATAAGCCCTCCTCGTACGGGTGGCTCCTGTTCAGGATGAACGCCTGCCCCTGAAGCGCACGCTGTAACGCAATCTCGGGCGGACCTTGAGTCGCCGTCCGTCACACCGGCCCGGAGATGGGGAGGGTCTCGCACATTGGTACGTGCGGAAGGGAGTGAGGTCCCGATGTGCGGGTAGACGGCGAACACGCTTCTGTCGGGGGATGGCAGAGGGCCGACGGACCAGGGAGGGTAACGATGACGACGATGGCGACCATGACGACGGCGGTCCGGACACCCGCGGACACCGGATTCGCAGGGCTGCCGGAGATCGTCGACCCGCAGGCGGTCGCGCCGAAGGACGCGCGCGACCTGTCGACGCGGTTCTTCGCTCAACTCGCCGTACTGGAAGAGGGAACACCCGAGTACCAGTACGCGCGCAACACCCTCATCGAGATGAACATGTCGCTCGTCCGGTACGCGGCGGGCCGGTTCCGCCACCGTGGCGACGACATGGAGGACATCGCCCAGGTCGGCATGATCGGCCTCATCAAGGCCATCGACCGGTTCGAACTCACCCGTGAGACGCAGTTCGCCACGTTCGCCGTGCCGTACATAGTCGGCGAGATCAAGCGCTTCTTCCGTGACACGTCCTGGGCCGTCCACGTTCCGCGCCGGCTTCAGGAGGCCCGCGTCGACCTCGCCAGGGCCACCGAGGAACTGAGCACCCGGCTGGGGCGCGCTCCCAAGGTCGCTGAACTGGCAGCTCTGATGGACCTCACCGAGGACGAGGTCATCGAAGCCCGTATGGCCTCCAACGGTTACAACTCCACCTCCCTCGACGCCGCCATCCACGGCGACGGCGACGAAGGCGAGACCGCCCTGGCCAGCTTCATCGGCGAGGAGGACGCCGCGATGGAGCTGGTCGAGGACTTCCACGCCCTCGCCCCGCTCATCGCCGAACTCGACGACCGCGACCGGCAGATACTCCGGATGCGCTTCGTCGACGAGCTCACCCAGTCACAGATCGGCGAACGGCTCGGTGTGTCCCAGATGCATGTCTCCCGCCTCCTGACGCGCACCCTGGCGCGTCTGCGGGAAGGAATGCTCACCACCCGCTGACTCCGGTCGTGAACGACGGGTCGTACGACGATGCACGTACGGAAGGTTCAGTGGGCGTGTGGCGTGAAGTGGCAGGTGTGTGAAGGGAGTCGGGCAGGTGTGTGACGGGAGTCGGGGAGGGGCGCAGCGCCCTGCGCGGCTCCCGTCCGGCTAACCCGCCTGGTTGTAGACGGCTCCCGCGGCAGGCCAGCCCATGGCCCGAGGTGGTGGGGGAGGTTCTGGCTGCGTACGGCCGCGGACCTGCGCGGCGGTCAGCCCGCTCGGGTGGGCGCCCGGCACGGGGGCCATTACGCCGGGCTGAGGGTTCGGCACGGGAGCCATCACACCGGGCTGGGGGGTTTGCATGGCCGCGGCCATGCCGGGCATTCCGGTCTGGGTGTAGGCGGGTAGTCCGGCGGCCGGGACCGGAGCGTAACCGGGCATCGGGGCGGCCGGCGGCATCACGGCGGCCGGCGCCGCGGCCGGCGCCAGGCCCGGCATGGCATCGGAGACCTGTGCGGGGGTGGGGGCCGGTGCCGGCCAGCCGCCGGCCTGCGCACCCGCGAAACCCGCACCCGCGCCCGCACCCGCGAGGCTCGGCATTGCCGCCGCCTGCGCCGCCAGCCCCGGCATGCCCGCTCCGTTCGTGGCGCCGACGAGTCTGTCCACCGCCGCCGTACCCGAGCTGTAATTGGTCCCGTTGACCATCTCGGGTACGGCGGCTCCCCTCCTGCTGGTCCCGTAGAGCACGCCTTCCAGGCCGGACACCAGGCGACGCACGTCCACCTGGGGGCGCACCACGAGTCGCAGGAAGCGGCTCGACGAACCGATCTTGTTGCCGCACTCGCGGACCAGGATGCGGTGCTCGGTGAGCAGCCGGTCCCGCACCACGGTGCCTTCGGCGCCCACGGGGAGGCGTACGAAGAGGAAGTTGCCCTGCGACGGATAGATCGTCAGACCGGGCAGGTGGGAGAGCTGCTGCGCCATGTCGAGGCGGTCGCGGCGGACCATGTGCAGGCTCTGCATGTACTCCTGGCCGTGGTTCTTGAGCATGAACACCACGGTCTCCGCGAAGGAGTTGAGATTCCACTTGGGCAGCATCGAGCGGACCTTGCCGGCCAGCGCGGGGTTGGCGACGAGATAGCCGAAGCGGATGCCGTGCAGGCCGAAGTTCTTGCCCAGGCTGCGCAGCACGATGACGTTGGGCCGCATCACGGCGTCCTCGACGACACTCGGTTCGTGCTCCGCGTCGGCGAACTCGAGGAACGACTCGTCGATGACGATGAGGTCCAGGTCCGCCATCGCGTCCATGAACTGGACGAGCGACTGGCGGGGTACGAAGCCGCCGTCGGGGTTGTTCGGGTTGCAGATGACGGCGACCCGGGTGCCGCGGGCGCGGATGAACTCGGCGTACTTGGCGAGGTCGAGGGCGAACCCGCTGGACTCCTGCAGCGGGAACATGTCGACGCGCTTGCCGGTCTCCATCGGCTGGTCGGTCCAGCGGCCGAAGGTGGGGACGGGTATCGCGAGGGACTCCCGGACCAGCAAGTGGTCGATCCAGGTGATGAGTTCGGTCGATCCGTTGCCCATCGCGACGCACTGCGGGGGAAGTTGGAGGAGGTTGCAGAGCTCGGCCGTGATGGTGTCGGCGCTGCTCGGGTAGTACGTGATGATCTCGCGCAGCCGGCCCGCCAGGTCGTCGAACATGGCGGGCGTCGGGAAGTAGGGGTTGCACGGGATACAGAAGTCGACCGGACCGGCCCCTTCGCCGCCCTCACGGGTGAGCGCTGCCATTGAGGGGCTGTGCGCCGCCGTGCTGCGGAACAGCGAGGTGACGTTGTCGGCCATGGAACCTCCGTAGGGGGCGGGCCCGATGGGGGACGGGCCCTCCGTCTGTGGGTGGCCCGAACGGGGGAGCGCGGGCCACCCAAAGGTACGGATACAGCAGGGGCGCTGTTCAACTCGTGTGAATTTGGTGAGGGTTGATGATCGCAGGCAACCGAAGGCGCCGTGAGACCCTCAGCCCACTCACAGGAACCTCGGTCGCTGCCCTTGCGCTTACGAACCGGCCTTGCGCTTACGAACCGACCTTGCGCTTGTTCCACACGTCGAAGCCGACCACCAGCACACCGAGGACCAGCAGGATGATCGGCGCGCCCTTGTAGCCGGCGAGCAGCATCGTGACGACGAGGATCGCGGCGGCAATGGCGACGAGCTTGAGCAGGAAGACGTTCCTGGGCATCACGTCGAGCGAGAACTCCTGCTGGCGCCTCCGGTCGCGGACCTCCTGGAGAACCGCGAAGACGATCAGCGCGATGCCGAGCAGCAGGGTGATGTTGTGGTAGTTGGTTTCCGGACCGGTCGCCGGCAGGAAGCCGTTGCCGAGATCCTGCAGCCCGCCCGGGAACGGGCCGAGGGTCTGCCCCTCAAGCAGGATCTCCGTCAGACCGCGGAAGATCAGCATGCCGGCGAGGGTGACGATGAACGACGGTATGCCGCCGTACGCGATGAAGAAGCCCTGCACCGCGCCCGCCAGCGCGCCCATCATCAGGCACAGCACCACCGCGACCGGCCACGGCACATCGTGCTGCACCGTCAGCACGGCCGCGAAAGCGCCCACGAACGCGGTCAACGAGCCGACCGACAGGTCGATATGGCCCGCGATGATCACCAGCGTCATGCCGATCGCGAGGATCAGGATGTAACTGTTCTGCAGGACCAGATTGGAGACGTTACGCGGCAGCAGCAGGTCGCCGTCGGTCCACACCGCGAACAGCGCCACGATCAGACCGAGGGCGATCAGCATGCCGTACTGGCGCATGTTGCGGCGCAGACCGGCCAGCGCCAACTGGAGCAGGCCGCCGCCCGTCGAGCTCGAAGTGCCCGGTGCCGAAGGGGTCGATCTTGAGGGCCTTGTACCCGCGCTCGACGACCTCCTGGGCCGCCTTGTGGTAGGCCTCCGGGGTTCGCTCGGTGGTGTACCAACCGTTGGCGTACGCCTTGACCTTGTCGGTGACCTTGCCGCCGAGCAGTTGCCAGACGGGCACGCCGAGAGCCCTGCCCTTGATGTCCCAGCAGGCCATCTCGACGACGGCGATACCGGACATCACGATCTCGCCCGCCCGCCCGTAGTCGCCGTACTTCATCCGCCGGACGAGATCCTCGACGGCGAAGGGGTCCGAGCCGAGGATGTGGTTGGCCTCCGCCTCCCGCAGATAGCCGATCAGCGCGTCGGTGTGGCCCAGCATGCGGGTCTCGCCGACTCCGGTGACACCTTCGTCCGTGTGCACCTGGACGTACGTCAGGTTCCGCCAGGGCGTCCCGACCACGTGTGTGCTGATTCCCGTGATGCGCACGGCAGTTGCCCCCTGTGACTCTTCGGCTATGTTCGAAATTTCGTCACACGTTCGAAGTGTTGGCGTGACATTAAGGAGGTGTCGCCGAGGTGTCAATGGGTGGCACGCAAAACGGTTCGATGTGATGTGATGCGTGCGGGATGCCTGAGACTGGCGGGGAATGTTCGGGGGTGTCCCCAACTGGACACAGCGGAACGGGTCGTTCACCACACAACATTCACAGCTGTGGCTATGAACGTTACCTGGGGGGAACTTAGTCTTCCGGCGTCATGGACTATTGCCTCCCGTGCCACAGGCACCTCAATGGCGCCCTTGCCTGCCCGGGGTGCGGCACACCAGCCGAAAAGGTCCGCGAACACGCGGACGCGGTCCAGTCGCGTCCCGAAACGGACGACGACGTCGACGACGGGCACGAGGGTGACGACACACGCCCCCGTGGGCGGCGTAGGGGTTCAGCCGCGGGCGGGGGCAGCCGACGGGACCGGAAGGCGGCCGCGCACCGGCGAAGACGCCGTGGAGCCCTGATAGTCGGCGCCGGACTGTTCCTCGCCGCGGGCGGGCTGAGCCTCGCCGAACTGGGCGTGGACGCGCCCGGTGCCAACCCGCAGGCCGCGACGGCCGACGAGTCGCCCGAGGGCGGCACCAGCACCCCGGCCGAGACCGCCCTGCCCCTTGAGGATGATCCAACAGGCTCGGGCTCCAGCGACGCCTCGGCCGGCGCCTCGCCGTCCGCCTCCGAGTCGCCCTCGCCGTCCGCTTCCGTATCCGCCTCGGAGTCCGCCGCGGACGAGGGCGAGAACAACGTAGAGGGGTCGGCGTCAACGATCACGACCCCGCAGACCTCGGCCCCCGCGTCCACGACCCCCACCGAGACCTCCCAGCCCCCGAGCGCCGATCCGACCTCGGCGGATCCGACCCCGGAGCCCTCGCCTTCGGACTCGTGCGACCAGTTCTTGTGGTGGTGCACGTAAGGGTTTTCAGCCCGTCCGGCGTTTGAGGACGAGCGCGTCCAGCGCGACACGGGGGGCTGGGGGCAGAGCCTCCGGCAACAAGGGACGGGCAGGGGCGGAGGGGGCGAACAATCCCCACCCCAAACAAACCCACCCCGACCCCCGCCCCCACTTACGCGGCGAGCATCCGCTGAAGCATCCCCCGCAGCGACACCCGCTCCTCCCGCGACAGCCCGGCCAACGGCTCCCGCGCGAAGCGGAGTGAATCGCGCAGACTTCGGGCGATCCGCAGCCCCTCCTCCGTCGCAGCCGCCAGCTTGACCCGGCGGTCCGTGGGGTCCGGCCGCCGCTCGACCAGCCCCCGCGCCTCCAGCCGGTCCACGATCCCGGTGACGTTCGACGGTTCACACTTCAGCTTCTGCGCGAGCCGCCGCATCGGCAGCGGCTCCAGTGACAGCAGGCTCAGCAGCCGCGCCTGCGCGCCGGTCAGCGTGTGCTCGGCGGCGGCGTCCTCGTACTCCTCGTGATATCGCGACACCACCGTGCCGATGAGGTCGACGACCTCCAGCGTCAGTGGGTCGATACGGGGAGTCTTCTGGGTGACCATGCGCTCCAGAGTACCGCGTTACTTGACATCATGAAATATTCAGGAGCATGGTTGTTTCAGGTGCTGAAGTAAATGAGCTGAAGTGAATGAGCCGAAGTAAATGAACTGATGCAACCGAAGTGTCAGAGCCGCAGGAAACACGAAAGGCGCCCTCCCATGACCGACTCCCCCCAGCTCCCCGCCGTCAGCCGCGAATGGCACCTGGTCAGCCGTCCGGAAGGCTGGCCCAAGCCCGAGGACTTCGCCCTGGTCGAGGCCGAGGTGCGGCAGCCGGGTGAGGGTCAGGTGCTGGTGCGGAACAAGTACCTCTCCGTCGACCCGTACATGCGCGGCCGCATGAGCGCCGCCAAGTCGTACGTCGCCCCCTTCGAACTGGGCAAGGTCATGCAGGGCGGCGCGGTCGGCGAGGTCGTCGCCTCCAACGCCCAGGGCATCGAGACCGGCGACCACGTACTGCACTTCTTCGGCTGGCGCGAGTACGCCGTGGTCGACGCCAAGCAGGCGGTCAAGGTGGACCCCGAGGCCGCGCCGCTGAGCACGTACCTCGGTGTGCTGGGCATGACCGGCCTCACCGCGTACGCCGGTCTGCTGCGCACCGCCTCCTTCAAGGAGGGCGACTCGGTGTTCGTCTCGGGCGCCGCCGGTGCGGTCGGCAGCCAGGTCGGCCAGATCGCCAAGCTCAAGGGCGCCTCGCGCGTCATCGGTTCGGCGGGCTCCGACGAGAAGGTCAAGCTGCTCGTCGAGGAGTACGGCTTCGACGCCGCGTTCAACTACAAGAACGGCCCCGTGAACGCGCAGCTGCGCGAGGCTGCCCCCGACGGCGTCGACGTCTACTTCGACAATGTCGGCGGCGACCACCTGGAGGCGGCCATCGGGCAGCTGAACCGGGACGGCCGCATCGCGATCTGTGGCGCGATCTCCGTCTACAACAGCACCGAGCCCGTCCCCGGCCCGAAGAACCTCGCCCGCCTGATCCAGACCCGCGGCCGCATCGAGGGCTTCCTCGTCGGCGACCACTACGACCTGCAGTCGCAGTTCGTCCAGGAGGTCGGCCCCTGGGTCGCCTCGGGCGCGCTCAAGTACCGCGAGACGGTCGTCGAGGGCATCGAGAACAACCTGGAGGCGTTCCTCGGGGTCCTGCGCGGCGACAACACCGGAAAGATGATCGTCAAGCTCTAGGCCCGTCAGGGTTCTGCCGGACTTCCGACACTGCCCTTCTGCTGGACTTCCGACATGCGGTAACTTCTTTCCAGAATCGTCGCGATCGCGGGCGCGAGTCGCGGCGGACCAAGGAGGAACGCACCGCATGTCCATCCAGCAGTCCGACGTTCTGTACACCGCCGTCGCCACCGCCGAGAGCGGCCGCGACGGCCGAGTAGCCACCGATGACGGCAAGATCGACTTCGTCCTCGATCCGCCCAAGGAAATGGGCGGCAGTGGCGTCGGCGCCAACCCGGAGCAACTGTTCGCCGCCGGGTACAGCGCCTGCTTCCAGGGCGCCCTCGGCGTCGTGGCCCGCCGGGAGAAGGCCGACATTTCCGGCTCGACCGTCACCGCGAAGGTCGGCATAGGCAAGAACGAGGACGGCTTCGGGCTCATCGTCGAAATCTCCGCCGCCATCCCGAACGTGGACACGGCGACGGCCACGGCGCTGCTCGAGAAGGCCCACCAGGTCTGCCCGTACTCGAAGGCGACGCGCGGCAACATCACCGTGACGCTCGTCTGACCGCAGTCGTTGCACAGGGCGGAGGCCGCACCCCAAGGACGTGGGGCGCGGCCTCTGTCGTACGGCCCCCCGCTACTGGGGGAGAGTGAGCAAGGCCCGTGCCACCTGCGGGAATTCACCCTTGGGATGGTCACGGAAGAGCGGCTCGGTCCCGAAGAGGACCGCATGCGGACCGCTGACCACGGAGGCCTGGCCGCCCGCCGCCGTGGGCCCGGCCGTGCCGTCGGCCAGTGGGCGCCAGTGCCCGGAGACGAGCGGGTCGCCCGTCGCGTACGACTGCTCCACGCGCACCCCGGGGCCGAGTTCGGTGAACCAGAGCGGGGCGTAGACGAAACTGTGGTCGGGGGCGCCCGCGGTGACCGCGCCCGAATTCACCACCCGTACAACGCCGTTGGCGTCCCCGTCGCCCGCCACCGGCCGTACCGGGAGCAGCCCTGTGGCGGTGTTGAGCGCGGCGCCGGTGGCTCCGCGCCCCACCAGGCCGTGGGTGCCCAGGAAGGCGCCGAGAGCGGCCCGTGCGGACGCGCTCAGGCCCGGGTAACTGATCCCCGACGACGCGAAGAGCACGTCGGCGCTCGACCAGTCGAAGCCCGCGTTGAGGACGGCCGTCGACACCGGGACCACGTCGAAGTTCATCTCGCGCAGCGCGAACAGCTCGCCCGGGGTGACGGCCGCGGCGACCCGGGTGAGGCGCAGGGGAGTACCGCCCGTCGCCTTCGTCGCGTCGAGAGCGACGTCGTACTCGCGGGCGGCGGCAACTGCCTTCGCCCGGGCGGAGGCCGGCACGAGCGCGCTGCCGTCAGCGGCCTGCCGTACCGAAACCCCTTGCTTCAGAAGGGAGTTGAGAGCCGCGACTTCCTGGGGATCGTCGAGGCGGAGCCTCAGGTCGCCACGTGGGGCGACGTAACCCGCGTCCGTGGCGGCGCCGACCGCGCGCAGCGGGACGGCCGCCAGACTGGTGCCGCCGCGCACGGGCGTGACCGTCGCGCCCCACAGCCGGCCCAGGCTCCACCCCGAGATGTCGTACATCACCGACACCTTGTCGCTGATGTCCGTCCCGTCCGCCAGCAGCACATTGGCCATCCCGCGCTTGGGCTGACGCAGGTCGACGACGTAACTGCCCTTCGCGTACGCCCGTCCCGCGAGCCGGAAGCCGGCGGTCGCGCGGGTGACACGGACATCGTTGGCGAGGAGGTGGTCGACGAGGCGGGCGGCGGCGGTCGCGGAGCGCTGCGTGGCGCCCGCCGGAATGACGTACGCGCGGGGGAACTCGGTCGTGTAGACGTCCTCGGGGCCGATGCCCGGGACGCCGGGGACCGTCTCGGCGGAGACCGGTACCTGCGCGGCTCCGGTCGCGCCGCGCCGGAAGACCTCGATCTGGTCGGCGATGAGCGAAGTCCGGTGAGCCTGGGCGAAGTCGAGGGTCGCGCGCATGGCCGCGCCCGCGACATCGACGTTGATCGCGGAGCGCCGCTTCAACTCGGCGACGGGCAGCGACTCGTAGGCGGCGTTGTTCACCTGCATCGGGATCTCGACGGTGTGCGCGGCGACCGTGCCATGGAACGCCGCGTACTGCGGCGTGAAGATCGGCGGCCAGTCGTCCCAGCCCTCCTCCTGGTCGCGGAAGGGGATCTGGGCCGGCTCCACACCGTCATCGGCGGGTGTGTAGCCGAGGCCGTTGACGGCGGCTTCCATGCCCAGCGCGTTGGCGTAGGTGTTCTTGAGGAAGAGGTCGTACTCGTAGTTCTCGCCGTGCGGCGGGGTCGTCGGCTCGATCAGCGTGCCGTTGACGTAGCCGTGCAGGTCGACCATGACCGCCGGCTGTTTGTCGATGCCGATCTGGCGGATCGCGCGGGCCTCGGGCTGCGAGGCGGTGATGAAGTCCCGGTTCAGGTCGAAGCCGTTGGCGTTGGCGCGGGTGCCCGCGATACGGCCGTCCGGGTTCGCCGTGATGTTGAAGTAGAGGCGGCTGTGCGCGAGAAGGTCGGCGGTCCTGACGTCCTTGGCCGTCGCGAGCTGCTCGATGAGCCCGAGGGCGGCGTCCGTGCCCTCCCATTCGTTGCCGTGAATGTTGTTGTTGAAGAAGACGGGCGTCTTGTAGGTCTTCTTCACGGCCGGGTCCTTGGCCGCCGACTGCGGCGCGTTCTCGATGAGTTCACGCATCCGCTCCTGGGCGCGCGTCTCGCGGGCGGACTCGGGCGCGGTGACGGTGACGAGGTAGAGGCGGTGGCCCCCGGCCGACTCGCCCGCGACCTCCACGCTGACCCGGTCACCCAGCTCCTGAAGGGAGTTCAGCTTCGGGGCGATCGCGTGGTACGGGGTGAGGCCGAGCTTGATGGACTTGTCGGCGGGGTTCTCCGGGTCCGGGGTGAGGACCTGTTCACGGGGGTAGCCGGCGGGGGCGCCGGAGAGGTCGGTGACGGGGGAGGCGAGGGCGTTGAGGGCGGCGCTCGCGGAGTTCCTGGCGGCGCCGTTTCCTTGGGATTGGGTGGATCCCTCCCTGACCGGCGGGTTGCGGTCCGCGGTGGCGCTGTGCGGGGCGAGCAGGAGTGAGCCGGTCGCCGTGGCGATGACGGTGGCGGTCAGGACGGGTCTCGGTAGGCGCACGCGTCGTACCTCCTGGGTAATGCCTGAGATCGGCACAGGGTCGGTACGGCGAGGTGTACCTGTTCGACTCCTCCGCAACAAGAGGGCGTTGCCGTCACACACGGAGTCATGGCTGCCCCTGCCGGCGCATTCCGGGTGGGCCGGGCGGGCAGGGCGGGGCCGGGCGGGGCACGCCGGCAACGGCCGAGCGGTACGCGCGTGGCGAGGAGAGCCCCGATGTCCTCTGCTCGCCGCGCCCGGAGTTGGCCGGCGTCCTGTCCGAGTTCGTCTTCGACACGGTTCCGCCAGATGCACGTTCGGCGGCCGACGGGCCCGCAGGGCGATGACCACGGGCCGTGCCGGGCGACAGTCTGCTGCCGGTCTGCTGCCGGTCCTCGACGAGGTGGCGCCCGCGGCGACGGGGTCGCCGCGGGCCTGTTCCTCGTACCGACTCCGGTGGTAGCGACAGCGCTCATGTCACCGGGTGGGTGCGAGCGGTTCAGGAGAGCCAGTCGGTGTAGCGGGTGGTGGCGAGGTGGGCGTCCTTGTCGGTGAGGACGTCACCCTTGACGGCGGCGAACATGCCGGAGTTGGGGTCGGTGACCACGGTGCGGCCGTCGGGCTTGCTGGACAGGGTGAGCCGGCCCAGTTCGTCCAGGGTGAAGATCTCGGGTCCGGCGATGTTGCGGATGCCTCCCAGCGGGGCACCGGCGGCGACCTCCGCCACCGCGGCGGCCACGTCCTTGGCGGCGATCGGCTGGATCGGCGTGGCGGGCAGCCGGACGGTGTCGCCGTCGGTGGTCCACGACAGCACCGCCTCGACGAACTCCATGAACTGCGTCGCGCGGACGATCGAGTAGGGGATCGGCCCGGCCACCAGGATCTCCTCCTGGAGCGCCTTCGCCCGGTAGTAGTCCAGCTCCGGGACCTGGTCCACGCCGACGATCGAGAGAATGACGAAGTGACGGACGCCGCCCTTCTGGCCCGCGGCCAGCAGGTTGTCCATCGAGGTCTGGAAGAAGGCCGGGGACGCTTCGTCGAAGGTCGGGGAGTTCGTCAGGTTGACGATGACGTCCGCCCCCGCCGCCGCGTCGTCCAGGCCCTGACCGGTGATGACGTCGACTCCGGTGGACTGCGAGTGCGGTACCGCCTCGTGCCCGGCGGCGTTCAGATTCCTGACGACCTGCGACCCGATCAGCCCGGTACCGCCGATGACCGCAATCTTCATGACGTGCCCTTCATTTGGGTGCTACGTCCGTAACCAGTGCGTATGGGCTCCAGGGAAGCCGTCCCGCTCCGAACCCGGACATCTCCTATCCGGGAATATACTCGGACAGGTGCTGTCCGAGTCAAGGGGGTCTGGTTAGAGTGAACGAGTGAAGATGTCCGGCGGGGTCGAGTGGGCCCTGCATTGCTGCGTGGTGCTCACCTCGGTCGACGAGCCCGTCCCCGCGACCCGGCTGGCGGAGCTGCACGACGTCTCGGCGAGCTATCTGGCCAAGCAGTTGCAGTCCCTTTCGCGCGCCGGACTGGTCCGCTCGGTGCAGGGCAAGGCGGGCGGCTACGTACTCACCCGGGAGCCGGACTCCATCACGGTCCTGGACGTGGTTGAAGCGGTCGACGGGCCCGGCCCGGCGTTCATCTGCACAGAGATCCGCCAGAGGGGTCCGCTGGCCTCCCCCGCCGAGTCGTGCACCGTACCCTGCGCGATCACCCGCGCGATGAACGGAGCGGACGCGGCCTGGCGAGCGTCCTTGCGCGCCGTATCGATCGCCGACCTGGTCCGGAGCGTCGGCTCGGACTACGGCCCCGGCGCGCTGGCAGGCATCGGCACGTGGCTGACGACGCCGGAGGCGTGAGCTCTTGAGCGGCCTGAGTGGGCCGGTAGCCCGGGCCACCCGGGGAGCCCGGGTGGCCCGAGGGGAAAGACCTGACGGAGCAGTGGCTCGCCCGCCCCAAAAGCTGAGGGTCCATCGGTCGTTGGGAGTAGGTCCCGCGCCTCAGGCGCACTGCGCGCCTGCTGATTAGGGTCGGTCCTCATGGAGAGCACGGGGATCGTTCGTCGTCAGACGGCGGAGCGTATGCGCGACGCTCTGGAGCGGCTCGTTACGGAGCGGGATGTATGGGTGTCGACGGCTCACCCTGATCACGGACCGCACCAGGTGCCCCTGTGGTTCTTGTGGGACGGGCGAGCAGTGTGGATGTGTACCAGCGCCACTTCCGTGACTGCGCGGAACGTTCGCAAGGAGCCGCGCGTGCGCCTGTCGCTACCGGACACCTTCGACGTGGTGCTCCTCCAGGGTGAGGCGGAGTGCTTCCCGGACCGGGAGGTGCCCGCAGGCGCAGCGGAGGCGTTCGCCGACAAGTTCGGGTGGGATCCACGCGCGGAAGAGGGTTCCTTTGTGTATGTACGCGTAGTCCCGAGCACCGTGCGCGCTTGGCGCGGCGAGCCGGAACTACGCGGCAGAGTCATCATGCGCGACGGGATGTGGCTGGACCAACGGCCGTCCCTCGCCGACGTGCCTGTCTCGGATCACGGTCTACCCCTGACGGCGAGACCACACTGAGTTTGCCGAGACGCTCATGAACCCTCGCGAACCCTCATGAAGGATCGACGCTAAAGTTCCCGCATGCGTGACTTCGGGGTGGGCTTCAACTACTTGGTGCAGGGCCAGCGATGGGTGGGGAGGCACGGGAAGCAGTACGGGTTCGGGCTGCTCCCGGGACTGATCACCCTCGTGTTGTACGCGGCGGCGCTCGTCGCCCTGGCGGTGTACGGCGACGACTTCATCGGCTGGGCCACTCCGTTCGCGGACGACTGGTCCAGCCCCTGGCAGGGACTCTTCCGCGGCTTCCTGACCGTCGTGCTGTTCGCCCTCGCGCTCCTCCTCTCCGTGGTCACCTTCACCGCGGTCACCCTCCTCATCGGCCAGCCCTTCTACGAGAACCTCTCGGAGAAGGTCGACCGGGACGTCTCCACGGACGGCACGGCACCGGAGTCGGGTCTGCCGCTGTGGCGGGAGCTGTGGATCTCGGCCCGCGACAGCCTTCGTATCGTCGTGCGGGCGGCCCTGTGGGGCATCCTGCTCTTCGCCCTCGGCTTCATCCCGTTCGTCGGACAGACGGCCGTCCCGGTGATCGGGTTCTTCGTCACCGGCTTCTTCCTCACGGAGGAGCTGACCGCGGTGGCGATGCAACGCCGCCGCGTCGACCTCCGCCACCGCCTCACCCTCCTCCGCTCCCGCAAGACCCTGATCTGGGGTTTCGGTACCCCCCTCGCCGTCTCCTTCCTGGTTCCGTTCGTCGCCGTCTTCCTGATGCCCGGCGCGGTCGCGGGCGCCACGCTGATGGCCCGCGACCTGCTCGGCGAGGAGACGGTGATGAACGGCGACCGGGACAGGGACGGCGCGGACGATCAGGAACGGGCGTCCACGGGCTGAATCCCGTCCACGGGCCGACCCTCGGCGCCCGCCACCCCGCTCAGGACCCCGCCTCCACCGCCACCGTCAAAATCGCCCGCACCTGAGCAATGATGTCCAGCCGGTTCTGTACGAACTCGGCATCCGTGACCACCCCGGTCGCCGGGTCGGTGTTCCCCGTGCCGAACTGCAGCACGGGCGTGTGCACATGACCGCCGGGCAGACTGTCGTGCAGGCCGAGACGGTCGCGCAGCAGCGTCGCGCGGTAGGCGATCTCGTTGGAGAGGTAGTCGCCGCCGCCCCCGGCACGGGCCGTCGACCCCGGGGTCGGGCCGGTGGGACGTACGACCGCGGTGGTGCCGCCCGCCGGGATCTCGGTCACCGACGTGTTGTCGTACACCGGGAAGCGGCCCGTGTTCGCGGCCACGATCTCCGCGTACGGAAGGGTCGTTGACGTCCACTGCGGCTGCGAGGCCGGGTCGGTGACCGGGACGGTCCCGGCGACCCCGGTGTTCAGGTTGTCCCCGAAGCCGCCCCGCCAGGCCCCGTTGGTCCGCTCCACGTCGAACCGGCCCACGCGGCCCTGGCTGACGGTGGTGAAGAGATCCACCTGCGGCAGGGACGAACGCAGCGCCCGCTCGACCATTCCTCCCCCAGAGCCGAATGCCTGGGAGGTGCCCCCAGTGAAGTCCTCCCAGCGGACCGGGAACACGGCCGTCTCGATGCGCGCCGGACCGTCCGCGGTCTGGATCGTCGTACCGTCCAGGGCGAGGGCGCTGGCTCCGGACGGGTTGGAGATCCGGATGTCACGGTCCAGCGTGAAGGGGTCGAACCCGGTGACGAGGATCCGCTTCACGCCCTTGGCCGCGGGATAACGAATGGCGTCCTGACCACGCGAGGACACCTCCAACTTGCTCAGCAACTTGCTGCGTTGGGCATCCGTGAGCGCGAACTCCGGCTCCCACTCGCGCACGTCACGCGTCATGCCGAGCCGAGCCCAGTACAGCGGCCGGTCGTCGTCCCGGCTAAGGTCCCCGCCCGCCGGACCCCGGCCCTGCGCGCGGTCCACGGCCCGCTGCCACAGCCGCGCACCCTGCTGTACGACGGCCCGCTCGGCCTGCGCGTACGAGTCGGCCTTCTCCAGTGCCCGCGCGAACTCCGGTGCCACGGTGTCGAATCCGGAACGCCGCAGGATCTCCTGGGGCGCAGCCTTGTCGAGCCGCAGCTCCTCCACGGTGGGGGTCTGCACGGCCGAAGGGGCGGCGGACGCGGTGGGCGCCACCGCCAGCCCGGCCACCAGGGTCAGTCCGAGTACGCCGATCCGAGTACGTATGTGATTCAAGGGAGTTCTGGCCTTCCGCCGCTGTGGGGGTGCTGCCGGACGGCGAAAGTATCCCGTGACGGGTGGGGCGTACGCCATCGCAGAAAGATCCCGGTTCGCGAGCGGCCGGGGCAGGATGGAGACGGAGATGTCCAAGGGCTTCAACGCGTGCTTCAACCGGACCTCAACCGGACTTCAACGTGGAGGTGCCGCCGTGGCGGAGACCGAGCAGACCCCGCATGACCGGACCTCGCGGGACCGGACTCCGCCGGACCGGACTCCGCCGGACCAGACCCCGCCGGACCAGACCCCGCGTGACCACGCCCGCGAGGCGGTCGTCGAGGCGGCGCTCGGCAGGCTCGACCTAGACGCGAAGGCGAGGCTGCTGTCCGGGCAGGACATGTGGTCGCTGCCCGCACTCCCGGAGATCGGGCTGAAGTCCCTGGTCATGTCCGACGGCCCGATCGGCGTACGGGGCGTCCGCTGGACCGCCGACGACCCCTCCATCGCCCTCCCGTCCCCGACCGCGCTCGCCGCCACCTGGGACCCGGCCCTCGCCCGCCGCGCCGGCGCGCTCCTCGCC
Source organism: Streptomyces sp. NPDC005808 (assembly GCF_042871385.1). Lineage (NCBI taxonomy): Bacteria > Bacillati > Actinomycetota > Actinomycetes > Kitasatosporales > Streptomycetaceae > Streptomyces > Streptomyces sp. NPDC005808. Next base: position 346,127 of record NZ_JBIAIK010000003.1, read on the forward strand.
CAGGAGGCCCGCCGCAGACACGTCCACGTCCTGCTCGCGCCCACGGTCAACCTGCACCGCTCCCCGCTCGGCGGCCGCCACTTCGAGGCGTACAGCGAGGACCCGTATCTGACCGGACAGATCGGCTCGGGCTTTGTCGACGGCGTCCAGTCCGGCGGCGTCGCCACCACGGTCAAGCACTTCGTCGCCAACGACGCCGAGACCGACCGCTTCACGGTGAACAACCTGGTCTCCCAACGCGCCCTGCGTGAGCTCTACTTGGCGCCCTTCGAGGCCATCGTCGAAAACGCCCGCCCCTGGGGCGTCATGACCGCCTACAACTCGGTCAACGGCACGACCATGACCGAACACCGCCACCTCGTGAACGAGATCCTGCGCGGCGAGTGGGGCTTCGACGGCTTCAACGTCTCCGACTGGATGGCCGCCCGCTCCACGGCCCCCGACATCGAGGGCGGCCTCGACGTCGCCATGCCCGGCCCGCGGACCGTGTACGGCGAGCCACTCGCGCGGGCCGTACGAGCGGGTCGCATCAAGGAGCAGACGGTCGACGGGGCCGTACGCAACGTGCTGCGCCTCGCCGCGCGCGTGGGCATCCTGTCCGGCGCCGAGCCGGCCGTGACCGAGCCGCCCGCCCCCATCGACGGCGAGGCCCTGGCCCGCGAGATCGCCCACCGCGCCTTCGTGCTCGTACGCAACGAAGTACGCGATGAAGTGCGCGATGAAGTACGCAATGAAGTACGCAACGAAGTGCAGGAAGTGCGCAACGAACGCCGAGCTCTCCCGCTCAGGCCCGGCACCGTCGCGCTCATCGGCGCCGCCGCCCGCGACGCCCGCGTCCTCGGCGGCGGTTCCGCCACCGTCTTCCCCTCCCATGTCGTCTCGCCCCTCGACGGTCTCACCGCGGCCCTCCCCGAGGGCAGCCTGACGTACGCCGTCGGAGCCGACCCGAACGAGGAACTCGCCGTCGCCGACAAGGGGTTCGAGCTGCGCGCCGTCTGCCGCGACACGGCCGGTGAGGTCATCGGCAGCGGCTCCGCGCCCAGTGGCCAGATCCAGTGGATGGGCGACGATCTCCCGGCCGGCGTCACCCACGCCGCCCTCCGCACCGTCGAGCTGACCGGCACCTTCACCCCGCGCGACAGCGGCACGCACACCTTCGGTATCAAGGGACTTGGCGCCTTCACGCTCACCATCGACGGCACGACGTACTTCGACGACGTCCAGCGAGCCGAGAAGGACGACCCGTTCGTCACTTTCTTCGGTGCTCCGATGCCCCGCGCCCAGGTCGAACTGACCGCCGGCGAACCGGTGCACGTCTCCCTCACCCACGTCGTCACCCTCCCCGAAAGCATCCCCCTGAAGGTGATCGGCTTCACGCTCGCCCACCAGGAGCCGCGGCGCGACGCCGACGAACTGATCGCCGAGGCGGTCGAGTCGGCCCGCGCCGCCGACACCGCCGTCGTCGTGGTCGCCACCACCGAGCGCGTCGAGTCCGAGGGGTTCGACCGTACGGATCTCCGACTTCCCGGCCGCCAGGACGACCTGGTCCACGCGGTCGCCGCCGCCAACCCGAACACCGTCGTGATCGTCAACTCCGGCTCTCCGGTGGAGCTTCCGTGGCGTGAGGAGGTCGCGGCCGTCCTGCTGAGCTGGTTCCCCGGCCAGGAGGGCGGCGCCGCGCTCGCCGACGTCCTCACCGGCGCTCACGAGCCGGGCGGCCGGCTGCCGACCACCTGGGGCTCACTGAGCGATGCCCCGGTCACCCGGGTGACCCCGTCCGACGGTGAACTCCCGTACACCGAGGGCGTCTTCATCGGCTACCGCGCCTGGGACAAGACCGGCGTCACCCCCTCGTACGCCTTCGGACACGGCTTGGGGTACACCGACTGGACGTACGAGTCGATCGAGGTCGACGGCAGGACCGTCAGGATCCGCGTCCGCAACTCCGGCGAACGCACCGGACGGGAGGTCGTCCAGGTCTACCTGGCGCCCACTGTGCGGGACACCGCCCGCCCGGCCCGGTGGCTCGCCGGTTTCGCCGGAGTGGAGGCGGGACCCGGCGAGAGCGTCGAGGCCGTCGTCGAACTCCCGCGCCGCGCCTTCGAGGTCTGGGACGAGACGGCGAACTCGTGGGCATTTGTGAAGGGTTCGTACGAGATCCGGGCAGGACGCTCGATCGCGGACCGCCGCGTCACGTCGACCGTTACCGTCTGACGCAGGACGAGCCGCCCTCCTGAACAGTCCCGGTCCGGAACCTGACAGACCGGGCCGGGGCTCGGGAAGAACGGCGGGCCCGGAGTCTCCTGGCAGCGGGCCCGGAGTCTCCTGGCAGCGAGTTCAGAGTTCCCTAGTCCCGCACCGCGAAGCGATACACGGTCTCCGACCTGTACACCCCGCCCGGCCGCAGTTCGGTGCTCGGGAACCCGGGCCGGTTCGGCGAGTCCGGGAAGTGCTGCGTCTCCAGCGCGATGCCGTCGCCGGGCGCGAAGGGCACCGAGTCGTCGAGATGATCGGCCGTGTAGAGCTGCAGACCGGGCTCGGTGGTGGCCACGGTCAGTACGCGCCCGGACGCCGGATCGTGCAGCTCGGCGACCTCGACGGGCGCCTCGGTCAGCCCCTTGTCGAGCACGAAGTTGTGGTCGTACCCGGCGCCCGCCTTCCGCGCCTCCCGGAAGTCGAAACGGGTGCCCGCCACGTCCAGGAACTCCCCGGTCGGGATGAGGTCCGCGTCCACCGGAGTCAACCGCGAGGCGGCGATGCGGAGTTCGTGTCCGCCCGCGCTCCCCGAGCCGCCGCCGCTCAGGTTCCAGTACGTGTGGTTCGTCAGGTTCACCACGGTCGGCGCGTCCGTGACCGCCTCGTACGCGATCCGCAGCGCGCCACCCTCGTCGAGCGTGTACGTCGCCGAGACCTCCAGGCGCCCCGGGAAGCCCTCCTCGCCGTGCGGAGCGGCCCGTGACAGCCGGACCCCGTGTTCGACCGCCTGCGTGTCCCACACGCGTTTGTCGAAGCCGCGCTCGCCGCCGTGCAGGGAGTTGGTGCCGTTGTTCTGGGCCAGGTGATACGTCCGGCCGTCGAGCGGGAAGCGGCCGTCCGCGATCCGGTTCGCGTAGCGCCCGACCAACGCCCCGAAGTACGGCTCCGTATGCACGAGGTACCCGGCCAGGTCCGGGAAGCCCAGCACCACGTCCCCGGTCCGGCGGTCCCGGCCCGGCACCTCGACCGACTGCACGATCCCGCCGTACGTCAGGACCCGCACCCGTACACCGGCGCGCTCCAGTGTCCAGCGGTGGACCGGGGTGCCGTCCGGAAGGGTGCCGAAGAGTTCGTCGTACATGATCGGAAGCGTAGGTCAACCGGTCGCGGACGGACGCCTGGCCACCGCGTTACGGCGTGGTCATGCGCGCATCGGCGGACGGCCGGAGCTGCGCCGGTCAGGCCACCGGCCTCTTCGCCGTCACCACGTGATAAGCCATCTCCGCGAGCTGCGCCTGGCCGTTCTTGCTCGGGTGGAACCAGTCCCAGTGGCTCAGCTGATCGGTCCCGAAGCGGTAGTCGAAGACCGCACCGCCGTCGAAGCGGCAGTACTTGTCCTTGGCGCAGACCTCCCCCAGCACCTCGTTGTACGCCTCCACCCGGTCCTGCACCGTGTCGCGCCGCAGCGTCGCCGCAGCGTCGAGGGAGTCCGCGTCACCCAGCATCGAAGGACAGATGCCCAGCTTCCAGATCTGCTTGCCGACCGGGTTGGTGCGGCCCTCGGACCAGAGCCGCTTCAGGTCCGGCACGCTCGACACGTACACCTGGGTCTTGGGCAGCGTGGCGCGCAGCGTGCCCAACGCGTCCTCGAAGTCGGCCCGGAACTCGGCGACGGACGTCATCGCCGAAACGGACGCGCGGCAGGCGTCGTTGGCGCCCGCCATCACCGCCACCAACGCCGGCTTCTCCGTGACGGCCTGCGCCATCTGCCCGGGCAGATCCGCCATCCGCGCCCCGGTCACCGCGTAGTTCCAACTGCGCTCGGCCGCACCGGCCGTCCCCAGCAGCCGTACGGCGAGACTGTTGACCTCCTTGTCGCTGCCGGTCGCCCAGGACGCCTCCGGGCAGTCCGACAGCACGGTGCACGCGTCGAAGCCGCGCGTGATGGAGTCGCCGACCGCGGCCATGGAGTCGGGGCTGCGGTCCCAGGCAGGCGTGGGCTTCGGGGACGGCCGGGCCGCCGTGGTGCTCTTCGGCGCCGGGGAGTCACCACCCGTGGCGTCGCAACCGGCGACGCCCAGCAGGGCCGCCGCCAGGGTGGCGAAAACGGCCCGCGAACGGTGGCTACGGTTCCGCATCCCCTGGTCCCCTCGTTCGTTGTGCAGGGTCGGTCACTACCCCGACGGACACGGTCGGTCAACACCGCGTCCCCTTGGGTGAAACCTCAGTGTTTCTGCGCGCTGGGACCGACGGTACGTCACACTCCTTGCGCCGCCGCACGGTAGCCTCGCCACGTGGCAGCCCTGCCACCGCCGTCCCGCCAAGTTACAAGATGCGTCGCTCTGTCCGGAGGCCCCAGTGACGACACGTGGAGTTCTCTACGTGCACTCCGCGCCCCGCGCGTTGTGCCCGCACGTCGAGTGGGCCGTCGCGGGGGTGCTCGGCACGCGCGTCAGCCTCGACTGGACCCGGCAGCCGGCCCAGCCGGGCACCTGGAGATCAGAGTTCTCCTGGAAGGGCGAGGTCTCCGCGGCCTCCAAGCTCGCCTCCGCGCTGCGCGGCTGGCAGATGCTGCGCTTCGAGGTCACCGCCGAGCCCTGCCCCACAGCGGAGGGCGAGCGCTACAGCTGCACACCCGAGCTCGGCATCTACCACGCCGTCACCGGAATCCACGGCGACATCCTGATCCCCGAGGATCGCCTCCGCGCCGCGCTCCTGCGCTCCCAGCGGGGCGAGACCGACCTCGAAGCCGAACTCGCCAAGCTCCTCGGCAAGCCCTGGGACGACGAACTGGAGCCGTTCCGGTACGCGGGCGAGGGCGCGCCGGTGCGCTGGCTCCACCAGGTCGTCTGAGCAGTTCCCCTCAACCACACACGAAGGGCCCCACCAAGCGGTGGGGCCCTTCACGTACGTAACGCGAACAGCGGGAACTAGACCGTGCGGAACGCAAGCACCACGTTGTGCCCACCGAATCCGAACGAGTCGTTCAGCGCGGCGATCCGCCCGGAGACCGGCAGCTTCCGCGCCTCACCGCGAACGACGTCGGCGGCAGCCGCCGCCTCGGGGTCGAGGTTGTCGACGTTGATGGTCGGCGGAGCCACCCGGTGGTACAGGGCGAGCACCGAGGCGACCGACTCCACGCCGCCCGCGCCACCGAGGAGGTGACCGGTCATCGACTTGGTGGCGGACACCGCCATGTGGTCGGCGTCGTCGCCGAAGACCTTGCGCAGTGCCTTCAACTCGGCCACGTCACCGGCCGGAGTCGAGGTCGCGTGCGCGTTCACGTGCACGATCTCGGCAGGGTCCAGGTCGGTGTTGTCGAGCAGGTTCTGCAGGGCGTGGGCGATGCCGCGGCCCTCGGGTTCGGGCTGCACGATGTCGTGGCTGTCGGCGGAGATGCCCTGGCCGACCGCCTCCGCGTAGACGCGGGCACCGCGCTTGGCGGCGTGCTCGGCCGACTCCAGGACGAGGACGCCGGAGCCCTCACCGAGGACGAAGCCGTCGCGCGCGAGATCGTAGGGGCGCGAGGCGCCCTGGGGGTCGTCGTTGTTCTTGGACATCGCCATCATGTTCCCGAAGGCGGCGATGGGCAGCGGGTGGATGGCCGCCTCCGTACCACCGGCGACGACGACGTCGGCGCGGCCGGTACGGATCATCTCGATCGCGTAGCCGATGGCCTCGGCGCCCGACGCGCAGGCGGAGACCGGGGTGTGCACACCGGCGCGGGCGCCGACAGCGAGGCCCACGTTGGCGGACGGACCGTTCGGCATCAGCATCGGGACGGTGTGCGGGGAGACGCGGCGTACGCCCTTCTCCTTCAGCACGTCGTACTGGTCGAGGAGGGTGGTGACGCCGCCGATGCCGGAGGCGATGACCGCGCCGAGCCGGTCGGGGTCGACGTTCTTGTCCTCGCCCGCCTTGTCGGTGAAACCGGCGTCGGCCCACGCCTCCTTCGCCGCGATCAGCGCGAACTGCGCCGAGCGGTCAAGTCGACGGGCCTGCGGGCGCGGGATGACCTCGCTCGGCTCCACGGCGATCTGCGCCGCGATACGGACGGCCTGCTCGGAGGCCCAGTCCTGTTCCAGGGCGCGGACGCCGGAACGTCCGGCGACCAGGCCCTCCCAGGTTGAGGCTGCGTCGCCACCCAGCGGTGTGGTTGCGCCGATACCGGTGACGACCACGGTGCGATTGGTCGGGCTCACGGGAATTCTTTCTCCAACGGATACGAGGATTCAGCGGCGCCACCGCCGGGTGGCGGGGCAGTCAGCCCAGGGATCGGGCAGTCAGCCCAGAGTTGACCGGGAGGATCAGCCCTGGTTCTTGAGGATGTAGTCGGTGGCGTCGCCGACGGTCTTGAGGTTCTTGACGTCGTCGTCCGGGATCTTCACGTCGAAGCGCTCTTCGGCGGCGACGACGACCTCGACCATGGACAGCGAGTCGACGTCCAGGTCGTCGGTGAAGGACTTGTCCAGCTGGACGTCCTCGGTGGGGATCCCGGCGATCTCGTTAACGATCTCGGCGAGACCTTCGACGATCTCTTCCTGAGTGGCGGCCATGTCAGGCGCTCCTTCGGTATGTATCCAGAGGGTGTGGCGGTACTCCGGCCGGAAAGATCCGGACGGTGTGCCTAGGGGAGGGTAACGACCGTGGCGGCGTACACGAGACCCGCCCCGAAGCCGATGACGAGCGCGGTGTCGCCGCTCTTCGCCTCGCCGGTCGCCAGAAGCCGCTCCATCGCGAGCGGAATCGAGGCGGCCGACGTGTTGCCGGTGGTGCGTACGTCGCGGGCGACCGTGACGTGCTCCGGCAGTTTCAGTGTCTTCACCATCGAGTCGATGATCCGCTCGTTGGCCTGGTGAGGGATGAAGACGTCCAGGTCGGCCGAGGTGATCCCGGCCGCGTCCAGCGCCTGCTGAGCGACCTTCGCCATCTCGTACACGGCCCAGCGGAACACCGCCTGGCCCTCCTGCGTGATGGCGGGGAACTTGACCTCGCCCTTGGAATCGCGCGGCAGGGCGGACAAGTCCGAGGCACGGAACTCGTCCCACGGCACGGTCTGCTTGATCGTGTTGGACTTGTCGCCCTCGCTGCCCCAGATCGTCGGGCCGATGTGCGGCTCCTGGGAGGGACCCACGACGACCGCTCCCGCGCCGTCACCGAAGAGGAAGGCCGTCGCGCGGTCCTCCAGGTCGGTGAGGTCGGAAAGACGCTCGACGCCGATGACGAGGACGTACTCCGCGGAGCCCTCGACGACGATGCCCTTGGCGAGGGTCAGGCCGTAGCCGAAGCCCGCGCAGCCGGCCGAGATGTCGAAGGCGGCGGCCTTGTTCGTGCCGAGCTTGTCGGCGATCTCGGTGGCGATGGCAGGGGTCTGGCTGAAGTGCGACACGGTGGAGACGACGACCGCGCCGATCTGCTCGACGCTGATCCCGGCGTCGGCGATCGCCTTGCCGGACGCCTCGATGGACATCGCGGCGACGGTCTCCTCGTCGTTCGCCCAGTGCCGGGTCTCGATGCCGGAGCGCGAACGGATCCACTCGTCGGACGAGTCGATCGTCTCGAGGATCACCTCGTTGGGCACGACCCGGACGGGACGGTAGCCGCCCACGCCGAGGATGCGCGCGTACGGGGCGCCCTTGCTGGGCTTGATCTTCGACATGCTCTCAAGCTCCTTGTCGGGCACTGTGCTCGGCGATGAGTTCGCGAGCCGCGTCGAGGTCGTCGGGGGTCTTCAGCGCCAGCGTCCTGACGCCGGGCAGGGCGCGCTTGGCCAGTCCGGTCAGGGTGCCGCCGGGGCACACCTCGAGCAGCGCGGTGACGCCGAGCTCCTTGAAGGTGTCCATGCACAGGTCCCAGCGGACCGGGTTGGCGACCTGCCCGACCAGCCGGGCGACGACCTCGTCGCCGGTGGCCACGGCCTGGCCGTCCTTGTTCGAGACGTACGGGAACTTCGGGTCCGCGGGGGCCAGCTCCTCGGCCGCCTTGGCCAGCGCGTCGACGGCGGGCGCCATGTGGCGCGTGTGGAAGGCACCGGCGACCTTCAGAGCGACGACCTTGCGGACGCCCTCGGGCTTGTCCTCGGCGAGCTCGGCGAGCTGCTCCAGCGTGCCGGCCGCCACGATCTGGCCCGCGCCGTTCACGTTCGCCGCCGTCAGGCCGAGCTTCTCCAGGTGCGCGACCGTCGTCCCGGGATCGCCGCCGAGCAGGGCGGACATCCCGGTCTGTGTGATGGCGGCGGCCTCGGCCATAGCCAGGCCCCGCTTGCGTACGAGGTGGAGGGCGGCCGTGTCGTCCAGCACTCCCGCGAACGCGGCGGCGGTGATCTCACCGACGCTGTGGCCCGCGACGGCACCCGGGGTCACCTCGCCCAGCGCGGCGGCGGACAGCAGTCCGGCCGCGACGAGCAGCGGCTGCGCCACGGCCGTGTCGCGGATCGAGTCCGCGTCGGCCTGGGTGCCGTAGTGGGCAAGGTCGAGCCCGATGGCGTCCGACCAGCCGGCGAGGCGGTCGGCCGCGCCGGGAAGGTCGAGCCAAGGAGTCAGGAAGCCGGGCGTCTGGGCGCCCTGGCCGGGAGCGACGAGTACGAGCACTCTCACACTCTCTCTTGTGGACGGCCACAACCGCCCGTGGGGACAGGGACGAAGAACACGAAGGGGAATTGTAGGGCCCCGACAAAAGCCTAGGTTTGTGGATCTCCGCCCGCCAAACGCCCCAGGATCAGTGCGATGCGCAACGTGAACGCGGAGCGTACGTCCGAGGGCGACCAACCGGTGACGTCAGTCACACGTCGGAGCCGGTAGCGCACGGTGTTGGGATGGACGAAGAGCATCCGGGCCGCGCCTTCGAGACTGCTCGCCTGCTCCAGATAGACGGCGAGGGTCTCCAGGAGAGCGGAACCGGCCTCCTCCAGGGGTCTGTAGATCTCCTCCACCAGCTGGTCGCGAGCGGCGGGGTCACCGGCGATGGCGCGCTCCGGCAGCAGATCGTCCGCGAGTACCGGCCGCGGCGCGTCCTGCCAGGCGAAACACGCCTTCAGCCCGGCGGCGGCGGCCTGCGCGGAGCGGGTGGCGGCGAGCAGGTCGGGTACGACGGGCCCCGCGACGACGGCGCCGGCCGCATAGGGCCCGATCAGCGACTTGGCGACGGCGAGCGGGTTGTTGCTGCCGCCCGCGATGACGACCAGCCGGTCCCCGAGCACCCCGGTCAGGACCTGGAGCTTGGCGTGCCGCGAGGCCCGCCGGATGGCCTCGACCGTCAGCTCGCTGTCACCGTCGGGCGCGGTACCCAGCACCACGCAGACATGTTCGGGTGAGTTCCAGCCCAGCGCCGAGGCCCGGCTGACAGCGCCCTCGTCGGCCTCGCCCGACAGCACGGCGTTCACGACGAGCGATTCCAGGCGGGCGTCCCAGGCCCCCCGCGCCTCCGCGGCCTGGGCATACACCTGGGCGGTCGCGAAGGCGATCTCGCGAGCGTAGACGAGGAGCGCCTCACGGAGCACGGACTCGTCACCCGGCGACGCGACCTCGGGGACCGCGCTTTCCATCACCTCGATCGTCGTTCGCACCATCTCGACGGTCTGACGCAGGGTGATCGCCCTGGTCAGTTCGCGTGGTGCGGTCCCGAACACATCGGTGGAGATGGCCTGCGGGGCGTCCGGACGCCGGAACCACTCGGTGAAGGCCGCGATTCCGGCCTGGGCGACCAGACCGATCCAGGAACGGTTCTCCGGGGGCATGGCCCGGTACCACGGCAGCGTCTCGTCCATCCGCGCGATGGCCTGCGCGGCGAGACTCCCGGCCGACTTCTCCAACCGCTTCAGGGTCGCCGCGTGCGCGCGGGCGTCGAGCGGTGGGCGTGCGGTGTTGCTGGTTTCGGGTTCGGGCACGGGACAAGACTGCCTTATCCGGACGCAGGTGTGCGGCGGCGGGTCGCGTAAACACCGGGAGAGCGCCGGGGCGCGGCTACGGTGGGGCTGTGATGGATGTCCGCCGCGCCGACGAGCGCTACAGCGGAGGGGACCCGGCGACCGGGATCTCCTCGCTCCATGCCTTCTCCTTCGGACCCCACTACGAGCCGGACAACCTCCGTTTCGGCGCGGTGATCGCCTGCAACGAGGAGTGGCTCGCCCCCGGCGCCGGCTTCGACGAGCACCCGCACAGCCATACCGAGATCGTCACCTGGGTGGTCGAGGGCGAGTTGACCCACCGCGACTCCACCGGCCACGAGTCGGTGGTCCGCCCCGGTGACGTGCAGCGCCTCAGCGCCGGGGGCGGCGTCCGCCACGTGGAACGCAACGACGGCACGCAGCCGCTGACCTTCGTCCAGATGTGGCTGGCCCCGCTGGAGCCCGGCGGCGAACCCGCCTACGAGATCGTCCACGGCATCGCGGACTCCACGCCGTACGCCGTCCCGGAGGCGGGCGCCATGCTCCATGTACGCCGCCTGACGGCGGGGGAGCGGACGGCGATTCCGGACGCGGCGTACGCGTACGTCCATGTCGTACGCGGTGAAGTCCGCCTGGACGGCGAGGAGCTGGGCCCCGGTGACGCGGCCCGCATCACCGACGCGAAGGACCTGGAGGCGGTGGCGGGGTCTCCGGCGGAGCTACTGGTGTGGGAGATGACGGAATGACGGTGTCCCGGCCGCCGGACGGCCGGGCGCACTGTCGGCCGACTGGGCTCAGCCGGACGTGGGCTCCTCCGCGTTCCGCCACACCGTGATGTCCACGGACACGTAGTCGCTGGGGTCGCCGGTCGGCGCCGAGCCCTGGAAGGTCACCAGGGCGATGTGGCCGGACTCGGTGTGGACGCACATCTGGGAGCCCTTGGAGAGCTGGCCGAGGGTGACGGTCGCCGCGTACCGGGTCTCCGCGCGGCAGACCTCGAGGGAACCCTTCCGGGAGTTGTTCAGCAGGACGATCTTGTCGCTGCTGCTGCCCACGTGCCTGTCCTCGAGGAAGCTCGTCACGGAGTAGTAGAAGTCCCTGTCTTCCTTGTAAGCGGCGTCCCCGCCGCTGTCGGCCGGCCTGGGTGGCGAGTCGGCGAAGCGTACGTAGTAGCCGTCGGGAATGTTGATCCCCTTGTAGGTGGCCGGCTTGGGGTCGGGGAGCGCCCCGGAGCCGCTGGAGTCCGAGCTTCCGCTGGTACCGGAGGCGGAGTTGTTCTTCGTGTCGTCGTCCATGTTGCCGAGGAGCGAGACGCAGCCGCCGACCATCACCACGAGCACCCCCGCGATGATCGCGAGGACCTTGCCCGCATTGCTCTTGGGCGGCGGGAGGGGCTGGGAGTACGGGTACGGGTACTTCTGGGCCGACGGCTGCGGCTGCCAGGTGTTCTGCGGCGGGTACGGCGCCGTCGGATGCGTGGGGTACGTCTGGTGCGCGGGTTGCTGTACGTACGGCGGCGGGGTGGGCGGAGGCGTCGGGACGTGGGCCGCGTGCACCGTGTGTGCGGCCGGGTCGACGCCCGGAGTGTTCAGCTGGGTCACCGGAGCGGTCGGCGGAGGCACCGCGTCGGCCGGTGTCGCCGGGGCGTCTGCGCGGGCCGCGAGGAGCTCCGCCGACGCCGAGACCCGACGGGTGATCTGCTCGCCGATCGGATCCGGCAGCCAGGACCCGGACTGGCGCAGCGGGGTGGGCGAGGCCTCCTGGCACAGGGCGATGACCTCGGCCGGTGAGGGCCGGTCGGCCGCATTCTTGGCCAGCAGGCGTGTGATGAACCGGAGTTCGTCCGGGAGGCCCGTGAGGTCCGGCTCCTCGTGGACGATGCGGTACAGCACGGCGTGCGAGGGCCCGTCCCCGTACGCGGAGCTGCCCCGTGCCGCGTACGCGGCGACCTGGCCGAGGGCGAAGATGTCCGAGGCGGGGGTGAGCTCACCCCGCCCGGAGGCCTGCTCCGGTGACATGAAGGCCGGGGTCCCGATGGATACACCGGTGTTGGTCAGCGCGGTGGCGTCGGCGGCGCGGGCGATGCCGAAGTCGATGACCCGGGGGCCGTCGGCGGCGAGCAGCACGTTCGAGGGCTTCAGGTCGCGGTGGACGATTCCCGCGCCGTGGATGACCGACAGCGCCTCCGCGATCCCCGCGATCAGCAGCAGGACCGTCGGCACCGGCAGCGGGCCGTGCTCGGTGACCGCCGAGGCCAGCGAGGGGCCGGGTACGTAGGCGGTGGCCAGCCAGGGCTGGGTGGCGCTCTCGGTGTCGTGGTCGAGGACCGGTGCGGTGTACAGGCCCTGGACGCGCTGGGCGGCCTGGACCTCCTGCTTGAACCTGCGGCGGAACTCGGGGTCCTCGCTCAGCTCCGGCCGGATCGTCTTCAGTGCGATCGGGTGCCCGCCCGGCGTGTACGTCAGGTACACCGTGCCCATGCCGCCCGAGCCGAGCCGTGCGGCGAGCCGGTAGCCCGCCACGACCGTCGGGTCGCCGTCCTCCAACGGGCGGAAATGCCCGCCCGGTTGTGTCTCGCCCATCGTTCTCCCCCGAAATTTGTGAGGCATCTGTGCAGGGGGAGGGTAGCCGAACGGATCAATAACGTCTCAGGCGGAGCCTTCAACTCCGGGTTCGTTCACCACTTCTTGACGTCTTCGAGCACCGCGTCCGTGAACGGCGGCCAAGCCTCGACGGCCCACGGCCCGAACGCCCGGTCGGTGAGAGCCGCGCAGGCCACCCCCGCGACGGGGTCGATCCACAGGAACGTACCCGACTGCCCGAAGTGCCCGAACGTCCGCGGCGAGGACGAACCCCCCGTCCAGTGAGGGGACTTGGAGTCGCGGATCTCGAAGCCGAGCCCCCAGTCGTTGGGGTTGCGGTGCCCGTACCCCGGCAGGACGCCCTTCGTGCCCGGGAACTGGACGGTCATCGCCTCCGCGACCGTACGAGGGTCGAGGAGTCGCGGGGCCTGGACCTCGGCCGCGAAGCGCACGAGGTCGTCCACCGTGGACACCCCGTCCTTCGCGGGTGACCCGTCGAGCGTGGTCGACGCCATCCCCAGCGGAGCCAGCACCGCCTGCCGCAGATACTCCCCGAAGGGAATGTCCGTCGCCTTGGCGATGTGTTCCCCGAGCACCTCGAAGCCGGCGTTGGAGTACAGCCGCCGCTCCCCGGGCGCGGAGGTCACCCGGTGCTCGTCGAAGGCGAGTCCGGAGGTGTGTGCGAGGAGATGACGGACGGTCGAGCCCTCGGGCCCGGCGGGTTCGTCGAGCTCGATGGCGCCTTCCTCGTACGCGACGAGGACGGCGTACGCGGCAAGCGGCTTGGTCACCGACGCGAGCGCGAAGGGCCGCGCAGCGGGCCCATGGCTCCCGAGCAGCGTGCCGTCCGCGCGGACGACGGCCGCCGCGGCGGTGGGAACGGGCCAGTTCTCGATCAACGCGAGGCTCTGCAGGGACATGCCTACGAGCCTAAGCGGCTCAGAGCTGGAGCCGCATCGAGGGGTCCGGCTTGCGCACGAAACCGAGCGAGGCGTACAGCGGCTCGGCCTCCGCGGAGGTGGTCAGGTTCACCTGGCGGACGCTCCGTTCGCGGAACCAGTCGAGGAGTGTCTCGACGCCCGCGCGGGCGTAACCGCGGCGCCGTGCGTCCGGATCGGTGGCGACGCTGAAGACGTATCCCATCGCGCCGCGCGGATTCCCGGCGTTCCCGATGCGGTAGTCGATCGTCCCGGCGACGAGGGCCGCCAGCGCGTCCGGCCGGTCCGGGTGGTCGATGACGAAGGCCGCGAAGTCCCCGTCGGGGTCGGCGAGCCTGGCCCTTACGGTGGGAAGCGACTCGGCGTGCCAGGAAATGGACGAATCGGTGCCGGAGACCGAGTCGAGCATCACCTGGCGCAGTCGCAGTACTTCCTCGGCGTCCGCGGGCACGGCACGGCGTGCAAGAGTCATGATCCGTAACGTAGACACCGCGAGCGGGCGACGTCACCGGATTTTCATGGTTCCGCTTGCTTGGAGTGCACTCCAGGGTTTTAGCGTGGAGGTCATGACGGTGATGGAGACCACGGCCGAGGCCGCCGAGACCGGTAGCAGTCCCGATCTGTGCGCCGCACACCCTGAGCGGGAGCTGCGGCGCCCGGACGGCCAGGACAACTACACGATCAGCGAGGTCGTCGCCTACACCGGCCTGACCGCGCACACCCTGCGCTGGTACGAGCGGATCGGGCTGATGCCGCACATCGACCGCTCGCACACCGGACAGCGCCGCTACACCAACCGCGACCTGGACTGGCTGGGCCTCGTCGGCAAGCTGCGGCTCACCGGTATGCCGGTCGCCGACATGGTGCGGTACGCGGAGCTGGTGCGCGCGGGCGACCACACCTACATCGAGCGCTACGAACTCCTGGAAGCGACCCGCAGGGATGTGCAGTCCCGGATCGCCGAGCTCCAGGACACCCTCGCGGTGCTCGACCGCAAAATCACTTTCTACGCGGACGCCGGGCGTGCCCTGGCGTCGGAGAGGTCCTGATGACGGACAGCAAGATCGCGAAGGTGCAGCTCGGAACCGGCGGCCCCGAGGTCGGGGTGCAGGGCCTGGGCTGCATGGGCATGAGCTTCGCGTACGGTCCCGCCGACGCCGACGAGTCGCGGGCCGCCCTGGAGCGGGCGCTGGAGCTCGGCGTCACGCTCTACGACACCGCGGACGCCTACGGGCAGGGTGAGAACGAGAAGCTCCTGTCCCCGTTCTTCAAGGCGCACCGCGACGAACTCGTCATCGCGACGAAGTTCGCCCTGACCATCCCGCCGGACGACCCGACCAAGCGGATCATCCGCAACGACGCGCCCTACATCCGGCAGGCCGTCGAGGCGAGCCTGCGGCGGCTGGACGTCGACGTGATCGACCTCTACTACATGCACCGGCGTGACGTGAACATCCCGATCGAGGAGACCGTCGGGACCATGGCCGAGCTGGTGCGCGAGGGCAAGGTCAAGCATCTCGGGCTGAGCGAGGTGACGGGCGGGGAACTGCGTGCCGCGCAGGGTGTGCATCCGATCGCCGCCGTGCAGTCGGAGTGGTCCCTGTTCAGCCGTGACATCGAGGCCGGGGTGGTTCCGGTGGCGCGCGAGCTGGGCGTGGCGCTCGTGGCGTACTCGCCGCTCGGGCGTGGGTTCCTCACGGGGTCCTTCGCGGACGCCGGGAAGGAGCTGGGGGCGAACGACTTCCGGAGCCAACAGCCCCGCTTCAACGGTGAGAACGCGGCCGTCAACGCCGCGCTCCTCGACCCGGTACGTGCCGTCGCCGACGCCCATGGCGCCTCGCTCGGCCAGGTCGCACTGGCCTGGGCGCAGCAGCGGGCGGCCGTGTACGGGTTCGCCGTCGTCCCGATTCCCGGCACCACCAAGGCGAAGCGCGTCGAGGAGAACACGGCCGCGACCCGGATCGTCCTCACCGAGGCCGAACTGGCCCTGCTGGAGCCCATCGCCGCCAAGGTCGCGGGCGACCGCTACGCGGACATGGCCTTCACTTCGGCGGCCCGGGAGTAGCGGGGGCGGTCTCTCAGCCCGTCCGGCGTTTGAGGACGAGGCCGTTCAGGCCGAAGCGGGGGTCTGGGGGCGGCAGCCCCCAGGAACAAGGGACGGGCAGGGGCGGAGGGGGCGAATCCAACTTCCCCGCCCCGGGGGGGGGGGGTTACAGCTCCGCCAGCAACTCCGCCTTCTTCGTCGAGAACTCCTCGTCCGTCACGAGCCCGGCGTCGCGCAACTCGCCGAGGTGCCGGATGCGCTCGGCGATGTCGGCGGGGTCACACCGGGACGCGGGAGGCGCCGCCGGGGCCGGCACAGGCGCCCCGCCAGAACCCCGTACCGCGGCCAGCACAGCCGCCGCGAACGGCAGCGACTCGTGCACCGGCCCGTACCCGAGCCCGAACACGACCGCCGCCGGATCCTGGTCGGCCTGCACGGGCTGCGCCTCGGCCGGCTCACGGCGCAGCAGCCGCAGATGCCCCTCGAAGATCTCGGGCGAGCGCCATTCGACACCGCTGAGGCCGGTGACGGGGAAGGTCTGGTCGCCGGCTTTCCACTTCGCCGACGAGGCTCCTGTCCAGAACCACCGGAAGGACACCGACCTGCCGTCGAAGGACGCCTTGCCGTCGTACGCCTTGAAGTGCAACGGTGCCTCGGGCGGTTCGACGAGATACCGCTCGGCGGGTTCGTCGTCCTTCGTGAGCTGCGCGCGCAGCTCGTCCGCGTAGTACTCGGCGAGCGTCTCGCGCTCGGCGGGCAGCACCAGGCGATAGGGGTCGCAACCCTCCTTGAGCTGTCCCGCCGCCGCCTCGATGAGGGGGTCGGCGCCCGGTCTGGGGACCGCGCGCAGCACGACCGTGCCGCGCTTCCCGGGCGTCAGTGTCACCGCCGCGATCGCGTCGAGCGGGATACGGCGTTCGCCGAGCGCCTGGAACAGCTTCGGCGTGCGGATTCCCCGTTCGAAGCGGATGAGCACGGAGTCGGACCCGAACTCCCAGGCGGCATGAAATCCGGCCAGTACGTCACCCATGCGGGCCATCGTATGCGGCACAGGGGCCGGCGTCGCCTCCCTTGGCGGACCGCGGTTCTTTCGCTTCTACGCGCGTCAGGCTGACGACCCGCCGGACAAACCCGTCCGGCACGCGTCATCCGTGTGTGCGCAGTCGACCGAGCCGTACGCGCCGATGCCGATCTCCGCGAAGTTGTGGAGGCTGTCGGTGCCCGGCTCGAAGTAGCCGGTGTGACCCTTCGCGTCCCGCGCGGACAGCACCCGCGCTCCGAACGCCGTCGACACCGGGTCGGCGCCGTGTCCGAGCCCGCCGACCTCCAGATGCGGTACGTCCTGGATCCAGTCGTCGGAGTCCCGCATCGCCCAGACCTGGGCGGTGGTGTGCAGTCCCGCGACCGTGTCGGCCCGCATGCCCGGGCTGCCCGCGACCGCTATGTCGGAGACCCGTGAGGGCAGCTCATGGGCGGCGACCCCGCACAGCACGGAGCCGTAACTGTGGCAGTACAGCGCCACCGAAGAGCTTCCCGGCAGCGCCCGCACCAGGGCGTTCAGCCGGACCGCGCCTTCCTCGGCGCGCATCGCGGTGGCCGAGTCGATGCCGAGCCCGCTGGGTGCGGTGTAGTCGGCCCAGGCGATCACGGCCGTACGCGTGGTGGGGCTCGCCTGGCGCTCCGCCGTGTACAGGGAGTGCGCCATGCCGACGGGCGCCGTGTACTTCTTGGCCGTGCGCTGGAAGGTGAGCAGGTCGGTGTCGACGCCGGGCACCACGACGGAGACGCGCTCGGCCGTGTCGAGATCTCCGACGACCTCGGCGATCCGGCCCCCACCCAGGGGGTCGAAGGCGAGGATCTTGCGGCCCTTTTCGAGCAGCGCCTCGTAGCGGTGCATGCGGCGGCCCGCCTCGTGCTGTCCGAGTGGCGAGAGCCGGGTGTCGTGCATGCGTGTGAGCTCGACCTTCCGCTGTTCCGCCAGGGCGAGGCGGTTCGCGCGGTAGCGCAGGGTCACGGGCGCGCCGTTCATGTTGCCGACCGCGAGCGAGTAGCTGCGGGCGAGACGGTCGCGCTGGCCGGCGTCGAGCGAGGCGAAGAAGCGGGCCACGACACTCGGCGCGGAGTCGGTGTCCGGGAGCGGGCTCCCGGCGAGGCTCCCGTGGTCCCACGCGGAGCGCGAGGATTCGAGGGCCGAGGACCCCCGATGACTGTGAAGCGCGGTCCAGCCACTGGTGGCCAGCATCACGAACACAACGGCCAACGCGAGCAGTGCGCGCCAGACGTTCAGTTGGGGAGAAGCGTCGAAGGAAGTCACTGGGAGGACACACTAGGAGAACAAACGGGTCTCGCGTTAACCGAGTGAGGCGGATCACGTTTCTGGTGCGGTAATTGGGGCAAAGCGTGTTCAGTTTGCGCTAAATACTCACGCTGGGTGAGAAATGCCGGATCTCTGTGAGGGATCTGTAACTCTCCGTCCGGTGTGAGCGGCGTGGGCTACACGGGTCGGACGTCTTTCCGTACGGCAGGAGTTATTCCGTACGCCATGTTTCCGCCAACGAGGGCCCCACATGGCCGAGATATGAGGCGGTCAGTTCGCGGATCGCCTCGACGCCGATGTCCTCGCCCTGACCCCACAGGCGGCTCGTCATGCGCATCACCCCGCCGAACACGGCGACGGCGACGCGCGGGCGAGGGTCTCCGTCCACGTCGAGTCCCTCGCGCTCGGCGATCACCTGGGCGATCTCCTCCTCCAGCTCCACGGAACGGCGGAGACTGACGGCGAGCAGTGCGGGTGTCGACTCGATCAACCGCAGGGTGCGCATGTGCAGTTCGATCGGGATGACGGCCTCGATCGCCTCACCGATGGTGTCCCAGCTCTCCAGGACGGAGCGCCGCAGGGCCTCCAACGGGGCTTCGTGGAGCGGGCGTTCGCGCACTGCGGTGAGGAACTGTGATTCCGTGAGCCGCTGGGTGAACAGGGCGGCCTCCTCCTTGCCCGCGAAGTAACGGAAGAAGGTTCGCTGCGAGACGTCGACGGCTTCGGCGATCTCGTCGACGGTCGTCTGCTCGTACCCCTGGGTGGTGAACAGTTCGAGGGCGGCGTGCAGGAGCGCGTCCCGGGTGCGCTGTTTCTTGAGTTCCCGCAGTCCCTGCCGTGGCGCCGGGCCGGGACGGTCCGCCGTGTCCATGGTCCCTCTCCTCTGGTCCTCGCCTCCGGACCGGCCGCACCGTGAACCGTCTGCCCAGTTCAGGGTATCCGCGAGGGATGTGACCGTTACCGACTTGTGAATCGGATTTCTGTCAACTGTCAGCGGCTGACACTAGCCTCGAAAACATGACTAGTCAGACCACTGTCGACGCGACGGGACCGGCCGACAAGGCCCCGGCACCCGTCTCCGGGCCGACGCCGTCCTCGGGGCTGCGCGGCCACCCCTGGTTCACCCTGTTCACCGTCGCCGTCGGCGTCATGATGGTCGCCCTGGACGGCACCATCGTGGCCATCGCCAACCCGGCCATCCAGAAGGACCTCGGCGCGAGCTTCGCCGACGTCCAGTGGATCACCAACGGCTACTTCCTCGCACTCGCGGTCACCCTGATCACCGCAGGCAAGCTCGGCGACCGGTTCGGTCACCGGCAGACCTTCCTCATCGGCGTCGTCGGCTTCGCCGCGGCCTCCGGGGCCATCGGGTTCTCCAGCAGCATCGCCCTGGTGGTCACCTTCCGTGTCCTGCAGGGTCTGTTCGGCGCGCTGCTCATGCCGGCCGCGCTCGGTCTGCTGCGGGCCACCTTCCCGGCCGAGAAGCTGAACATGGCGATCGGCATCTGGGGCATGGTCATCGGCGCGTCCACCGCGGGCGGCCCGATCCTCGGCGGTCTGCTGGTCCAGCACGTCAGCTGGCAGTCGGTGTTCTTCATCAACGTGCCGGTCGGCGTCCTCGCGCTGGTACTCGGCGTGCTGATCCTTACCGACCACCGCGCCAAGAACGCGCCCCGTTCCTTCGACATCCTCGGCATAGCCCTGCTCTCCAGTGCCATGTTCTGCCTGGTCTGGGCCCTCATCAAGGCCCCGACCTGGGGCTGGGGCGACGGCCTGACCTGGTCCTTCCTGGGCGTCTCGGTGCTCGGCTTCGGGCTCTTCGCCTTCTGGGAGAAGCGGGTGAAGGAACCGCTGATCCCCTTGGGCCTGTTCCGCTCCGTGCCGCTGTCGGCGGGCGTGGTCCTCATGGTCCTCATGGCCATCGCCTTCCTGGGCGGCCTGTTCTTCGTCACCTTCTACCTGCAGAACGTGCACGGTATGAGCCCGGTCGACGCGGGCCTGCACCTTCTCCCGCTGACCGGAATGATGATCGTGGGCTCCCCGCTGGCCGGCGCCATGATCACCAAGACCGGCCCGCGCATCCCGCTCGCCGGCGGTATGGCCCTCACCGCGATCTCCATGTACGGCATGTCCACGCTGCAGACGGACACCAGCAGCGCCGTCATGTCGCTCTGGTTCGCCGGTCTCGGACTCGGTCTCGCGCCGGTCATGGTCGGCGCCACCGAGGTCATCGTCGGCAACGCGCCGATGGAGCTCTCCGGTGTCGCCGGTGGTCTCCAGCAGGCCGCGATGCAGATCGGCGGCAGCCTCGGTACGGCGGTCCTCGGCGCCGTCATGGCCTCCAAGGTCGACGGCGACCTGGCGGGCAACTGGGCCGACGCCAAACTGCCCCCGCTCACCCCGGAGCAGCTGGACGCGGCCTCCGAGGCGGTCCAGGTCGGCGCCGCGCCGGTCGCCCCGGACACGCCCGCCGCCCTCGCCGCGCAGATCACGGACGTCGCCCACGACACCTTCATCTCCGGCATGAGCCTGGCCTGCCTGGTCGCGTCCGGGGTCGCCGTCGTGGCGGTCTTCGTCGCACTGCTCACCAAGCGCGGCGACAACGCGGAGGCGGGCGCCGGCGCCGGCCACATCTAGGGCCTGTTCCTGAGCCCGTTCCAAGGCCCGTTTCCCGGTGCCCGTTTCCCCTATCAGGGTGACAACGCTAAAGATCCCTCGCACCCGGCGAGCGCCGCACGTCACAGTGGGTCAAGTCCTCCGTACGGCCTGGAGGACGACCGGACTTGCGGCGCGCTGCCGGAGGGGGGCAGCGCGCCGCCAGGTCTGAGGACGGGATACGGGGGTACCCGCATATCGACCCGAACCGACCGAGCTTTTCCGGGAGTTCAGGAGTTGATGGATGATGGCGGGCTTTGGGCACGGCACGCGCAGGTACCCCCGTTCACGTAGCCGTACGAGGTCACGGACCGGGCCGGATCGCGCGACGCTGGGCACTGTGGGACTCATTTGCGCGATCGTCGGCTTCTTCGTGCTGGGGATCATCCTCGGCCCGGTGGCGATCGTCTGCGGCTGGCTCGCCATGGGCCGCAGCTGGGCAGGAGCCCGCCCCATCCCGGCTGTCGTCGCCCTCGTGCTGGGCGCGATCGACACCCTGCTGGCCATCATGTGGCTGGCCGGGACGGCGGGGCCGGGCACCGGACTGCTCTGATCGCGGTCCAGGACGACGGCCGGCACCGACTCGCGGTACGCGCACGTCAGTCGAACTGGAGCGAGTGCTTTTCCGCCGCACCCGGCACCGGGTGCGGCACCGCCGTGAAGGGCGACCCTTCAGCCGCCGTGTCCCGTGACAGCGCGGCCACCTCCGCCCGCAGGGCGCGTACCTCCTCCGTGAGGGCGGTGATCGCGGCCGTCTGCCGGCGTTCCTCGACATCGTCCATCTCGAAGCGGGAGATGAACCAGGCGGCGATGTTGGCGGTGACGACACCCAGCAGGGCGATGCCGGAGAGCATCAGGCCGACCGCGAGCACGCGGCCGAGACCGGTGGTCGGGGCGTGATCCCCGTACCCCACCGTCGTCATCGTCGTGAACGACCACCACACCGCGTCGCCCAGCGTCCTGATGTTCCCGTTCGGCGAATCCCGCTCCACGGAGAGGACCGCGAGCGAGCCGAACATCAACAGGCCCACCACCGAGCCCGCGACGTACGTCGTGAGCTGTATCTGCGAGGCGATCCGGGCCCGTTGCCCGACGAGCAGCAGCGTGGAGACGAGCCGCAGCAACCGCATCGGCTGGACCAGCGGCAGCACCACCGCGATCAGGTCGAGCCAGTGCGTCCGTACGAACTCCTTGCGCCGTTCGGCAAGTACCAGTCGGGCCGCGTAGTCCGCCGCGAACGCGCCCCACACCACCCACTCCACCGCCGTGCACACGACCGCCACGTCGTGACCCGCCGCAGGCCACACGATCGGCACGGCGTAGGCGACGGCGAACGCCAGGGCGAACCCCAGCAGCGGCCGCTGGGTGCGCCGCTCCCACCGGACTTGTGCCGACTGCTCCTTCATGCCCGCATCGTAAATAAGAAGACAGCAATAAGAAGACAGCAATAAGAAGACAGCGGAAGGGGCGGCGGGGCCCGTGGCCCCACCGCCCCTCGATGGACGTACGGACTACGCGTCGCCGCCCGCGGCCCCCGGGTCGGCCGCCTGCACGTCGAGCAGTTGGTAGCGGTCGATCGCCTGCTTCAGTACCGACCGGTCGACCTTGCCCTCGCGCGCCAGCTCGGTCAGCACCGCGACCACGATCGACTGCGCGTCGATGTGGAAGAAGCGCCGGGCCGCCCCACGCGTGTCCGCGAAGCCGAAGCCGTCGGCGCCCAGGGACTGGTAGGTCCCCGGCACCCAGCGGGAGATCTGGTCGGGGACGGACCGCATCCAGTCGGAGACGGCGACGAACGGGCCCTCGGCTCCCGACAGCTTCTGCGTCACGTACGGGACGCGCTGCTCCTCCTCGGGGTGCAGCAGGTTGTGCCGCTCCACCTCGACGGCCTCGCGCCGCAGCTCGTTCCAGGAGGTCGCCGACCAGACGTCCGCCTTCACGTTCCAGTCGGCGGCCAGGATCCGCTGCGCCTCGACCGCCCACGGCACCGCGACACCGGAGGCCATGATCTGCGCCGGAATGACGCCCTGGTCACCGGACTTGAGGCGGTAGATGCCCTTCAGAATGCCGTCCACGTCCACGCTCTCCGGTTCTGCCGGATGCTGGATCGGCTCGTTGTAGACGGTCAGGTAGTAGAACACGTCTTCGCTGTCGGGGCCGTACATCCTGCGCAGACCGTCCTTGACGATGTGCGCGATCTCGTACCCGTACGCCGGGTCGTACGCGACACAGCCCGGGTTCGTCGAGGCGAGCAGCTGCGAGTGGCCGTCCGCGTGCTGGAGACCCTCACCGGTCAGCGTCGTACGACCGGCGGTCGCACCCAGTACGAAACCGCGTGCCAACTGGTCGGCCATCTGCCAGAACTGGTCGCCGGTGCGCTGGAAACCGAACATCGAGTAGAAGACGTAGACGGGGATCAGCGGCTCGCCGTGCGTGGCGTACGCCGAACCCGCGGCGATCAGGGACGCCGTACAGCCCGCCTCCGAGATGCCGTCGTGCAGCATCTGGCCCGTCGGCGACTCCTTGTAGGCGAGCAGCAGATCGCGGTCCACGGACTCGTACTGCTGGCCGAGCGGGTTGTAGATCTTCGCGCTCGGGAAGAACGAGTCCATGCCGAAGGTGCGGTACTCGTCGGGCGCGATCAACACGAACCGCCTGCCGATCTCCTTGTCCCGCATGAGGTCTTTGAGCAGCCGTACGAACGCCATGGTCGTGGCGATCGACTGCTGACCCGAGCCCTTCTTCACGCTCGCGTACGTCTTGTCCTCGGGGAGGACGAGGGGCTTCGACCGCACGACGCGCGTCGGGACGTACCCGCCGAGCCCCTTGCGACGGTCGTGCATGTACTGGATCTCCTCCGAGTCACGGCCCGGGTGGTAGTACGGCGGCGCGCCGCCCTCCAGCTGCTGGTCCGTGATCGGGATGTGCAGCCGGTCGCGGAAACCCTTGAGGTCCGCGGTCGTCAGCTTCTTCATCTGGTGGGTCGCGTTGCGGCCCTCGAAGTTCGGGCCGAGCGTCCAGCCCTTGACGGTCTGCGCAAGGACCACCGTCGGCTGGCCCTTGTGCGCCTTGGCCGCCGCGAAGGCCGCGTACACCTTCTTGTGGTCGTGGCCGCCGCGCCCCAGGTGCAGGATCTGGTCGTCCGTCATGTTCTCGACCATCGCGCGCAGCCGGTGGTCGTGCCCGAAGAAGTGCTCGCGGATGTACGCGCCGGTCTCGGTGGCGTACGTCTGGAACTGGCCGTCCGGGGTGGTGTTGAGCTGGTTGACCAGCACGCCGTCGCGGTCCTGCGCGAGCAGCGGGTCCCAGGTGCGGTCCCAGACCAGCTTGATGACGTTCCAGCCGGCGCCCCGGAACTGCGACTCCAGCTCCTGGATGATCTTGCCGTTGCCGCGCACCGGGCCGTCGAGCCGCTGGAGGTTGCAGTTGACGACGAAGGTCAGGTTGTCCAGGCCTTCGCGCGCCGCGATCGACAGCTGGCCGAGCGACTCCGGCTCGTCCATCTCGCCGTCGCCCAGGAACGCCCAGACATGCGACTTGGAGGTGTCGGCGATCTCACGCGCCTCCATGTAGCGGTTCATCCGCGCCTGGAAGATCGCGCCGAGCGGGCCGAGGCCCATGGAGACGGTCGGGAACTCCCAGAAGTCCGGCATCAGCCGCGGGTGCGGGTACGAGGACAGCCCGTACGGCGCCTTCGACTTCTCCTGCCGGAACGCGTCGAGCTGCTGCTCGCTCAGCCGGTCCAGCAGGAACGCGCGGGCGTAGATGCCCGGCGAGGCGTGCCCCTGGAAGAAGATCTGGTCGCCGCCGTCGCCCTCGTCCTTGCCGCGGAAGAAGTGGTTGAAGCCCACGTCGTACAGCGAGGCGGAGGACGCGAAGGTGGCGATGTGACCGCCCACGCCGATGCCCGGGCGCTGGGCCCTGGACACCATCACCGCCGCGTTCCAGCGGGTCGCGTTCAGGACCTTGCGCTCGATCTCCTCGTTGCCGGGGAAGAACGGCTCGTCCTTGGTGGCGATCGTGTTGACGTAGTCCGTGCTGCGCATCTCGGGCACGGCCACGCGCTTCTCGCGGGCCCGCTCGATGAGCCGCAGCATCAGATAGCGGGCGCGCTCCCGGCCGCGCTCGTCGACGGCGGCGTCGAGGGAATCGAGCCACTCCTGAGTCTCCTCAGGGTCGAAGTCCGGGACCTGGCTGGGAAGGCCGCCAATGATGATCGGGTTGCGATCGGATCCGGAAGCCACGCTGTTCCTTCGCTGTCAGAGGGGGCTGTACTTCACTGTGTCCACACCGTTCCCCATCGTGTACCCGGCGAACGGAATCGTCACCTCTACTGAGGGGTAACCGAGACGTCCGCGCAGTACGCCGGGACGTGCCGGGCCAAAACGCAACGATACGCTCAGTCCGTGACGCGTTCCGCAAAGTCGTTCGGGTCTCGTACGCTTCAAGAGCTGTGAAATTCGCAAACCGGACAGAAGGGTGTGGTGCGCGTCACTGGGTGCCGCGATTCCATGCCTGGAGTTGCGTCGACACCGCCAGGATCGTCACCGTTTCGGCGGTCTCGGCGGCCGGGTACTTGCGCGATCCGCCCCGTCCGTGTGGACTACGGCCAATGCTTCGCGCACGCGCGTGGCCAGAAGACTCCCCCAGCTCCGACAAAGCCGGGGGAGACACCAACCAGAAACATGATCAGGAGGCAACCCGTGAGCGCGACCGCGGACCACGCGGAGGAGAGGACGAACCCTGCCGCAAGGCTGGGGTTCCAGCCCGAGCAGGTGGTCCAGGAGATCGGCTACGACGACGACGTCGACCAGGAGCTCCGCGAGGCCATTGAGGAAGTCATCGGCAGCGAGCTCGTGGACGAGGAGTACGACGACGTCGCCGATGCCGTGGTGCTGTGGTTCCGCGACGAGGACGGCGACCTGACCGACGTACTGGTGGACGCCACCACGTACATCGAAGAGGGCGGCGCCATCCTCCTGCTGACGCCGAAGACCGGCCGCGACGGCTATGTGGAGCCGAGCGACATTGCCGAAGCGGCGACGACCGCGGGTCTGTCTGCGACCAAGAGCGCCAGCGTGGGCAAGGACTGGAGCGGCAGCCGGCTGGCCACCCCGAAGGGGGCCAAGTCCGGCAAGCGCTGATACTCCGCCGGGCCGATCCGGGCAACCACTCCGGCGGCTTCTGCCACCGGACCCCCGGACATGCGGCCTGAAGGGCCTCGTCATCGAACGCCGGACCCGCTGAGACGCTCAGCCGGTCCGGCGTTCTGCCGTGTCGGCCTTTCCCGGGGTCGCGGTGGCCGCTGCGTAGGGTGGACTCACCCGAACAGCCCCCTGGAAGGGAAGCGTGTGACTATGGCGATCGCGGTCGGCACCAAGGCGCCGGACTTCGAACTCAAGGACAACCACGGCGCCACCGTGCGGCTGTCCGAATTCCGCGGTGAGAAGAACGTGGTGCTGCTCTTCTACCCGTTCGCCTTCACCGGCGTGTGCACCGGCGAGCTGTGCTCCCTGCGCGACAACCTGCCGCAGTTCACCGACCGTGACACCCAGCTGCTGGCCGTCTCCAACGACTCCATCCACACCCTGCGCGTCTTCGCCGAGCAGGAGGGCCTGGACTACCCGCTGCTCTCCGACTTCTGGCCGCACGGCAACACTTCGCGCGCGTACGGCGTCTTCGACGAGGACAAGGGCTGCGCGGTGCGCGGCACCTTCGTCATCGACAAGGAGGGCGTCGTCCGCTGGACCGTCGTCAACGCCCTGCCGGACGCGCGCGACCTGAACGAGTACGTCAAGGCACTCGACACCCTGTGATTGTTCGGTCCCAAGCCCTGCAGGGTGCGGGAACCCGTCACTAGGATCGACTCGTTGATCCGATACCGAACGCAGTCGGGGCATCCCGCCCCTGAACACCAATGGAGGACTCGTGGGAGTCAGCCTCAGCAAGGGCGGCAACGTATCGCTTTCGAAGGAGGCCCCGGGACTGACCGCGGTCATCATCGGTCTGGGGTGGGACATCCGCACCACCACCGGCACCGACTTCGACCTCGACGCCAGCGCCATCCTCACGAACCCGGACGGCAAGGTCAGCAGTGACGCCAACTTCGTGTTCTTCAACAACCTGAAGAGCCCGGACGGCTCGGTCGAGCACACCGGGGACAACACCACCGGTGAGGGCGAGGGCGACGACGAGCAGATCAAGGTCAACCTCGCCGGCGTCCCCGCCGACATCGAGAAGATCGTCTTCCCGGTCTCGATCTACGACGCCGAGAACCGCCAGCAGTCCTTCGGCCAGGTCCGCAACGCGTTCATTCGCGTGGTGAACCAGGCGGGCGGGGCGGAGATCGCGCGCTACGACCTGTCCGAGGACGCCTCGACGGAGACCGCCATGGTCTTCGGCGAGCTCTACCGGCACGGCGCGGAGTGGAAGTTCCGTGCCATCGGCCAGGGCTACGCCTCGGGCCTGCGTGGCATCGCGCAGGACTTCGGCGTCAACGTCTGAGTAAAAGTCCTATGGCTCATCCGTCCGGCGCCGCACACTTCACGTGCGGCGCCGGACGCGCTCGGCAACTGAACGCTTGACCTCGGGGAGGACCAGATCATGGGCGTCACGCTCGCCAAGGGAGGCAACGTCTCCCTCTCGAAGGCCGCACCCAACCTCACGCAGGTGTTGATCGGGCTCGGCTGGGACGCACGCTCCACCACGGGAGCCGACTTCGACCTGGACGCCAGCGCGCTGCTGTGCAATGCCGGCCGGGTGCTCGGCGACGAGTGGTTCGTTTTCTACAACCAGCTCAAGAGCCCCGACGGCTCGGTGGAGCACACCGGTGACAACCTCACGGGTGAGGGCGACGGCGACGACGAGTCGCTCCTGATCGATCTGTCCAAGGTTCCGGCCAATGTGGACAAGATCGTCTTCCCGGTCTCGATCCACGACGCCGACAACCGCGGCCAGACCTTCGGCCAGGTCAGCAATGCCTTCATCCGCGTCGTCAACCAGGCCGACGGCCAGGAACTCGCCCGCTACGACCTGTCCGAGGACGCCTCCACGGAAACGGCGATGATCTTCGGCGAGGTTTACCGCTATGGAGCGGAATGGAAGTTCCGTGCAGTGGGACAGGGGTACGCGTCGGGCTTGCGGGGCATCGCTCTAGACTTCGGAGTCAACGTTTCGTAAAGCCGGGTACGGCGGGGGGAAACCCTCTCCGGACTTCGTCCGGGGGTAGCCCCCCAACACACGATGGGGTAACCAGTGGTCCTGAAAACCTTCGGCTGGTCGTTCGCGGTCACCGCGCTCGGCTTGGTCGCAGCGGTGTTGATCGACGGATGGACAGCGTTCGGGATCGTCCTGATCCTTTCCGTTCTCGAAATCTCGCTGTCCTTCGACAACGCGGTGGTCAACGCCGGAATCCTGAAGAAGATGAGCCCGTTCTGGCAAAAGATCTTCCTCACGATCGGTGTTCTGATCGCCGTCTTCGGAATGCGGCTGGTCTTCCCCGTCGTGATCGTGGCGATCAGCGCGTCACTCGGCCCCATCGAAGCGGTCGACCTGGCGCTGAACGACCCGAACCGCTACCAGGAACTGGTGACCGACGCTCACCCGTCGATCGCGGCCTTCGGCGGCATGTTCCTTCTGATGATCTTCCTCGACTTCATTTTCGAGGACCGTGACATCAAGTGGCTCGGCTGGATCGAGCGCCCGCTGGCCAAGCTCGGCAAGGTCGACATGCTGTCGGTCTGCATCGCCCTGATCGTCCTGCTCGTCTCCGCGCTGTACTTCGCCCCCCAGGCCCATCTGCACGCCGGACACGCCGACAAGGCGGAGACGGTCCTGCTCTCCGGCGTCGGCGGTCTCATCACGTACCTCATCGTCGGCGGCCTCTCCAGCTTCTTCGAGAACCGGCTGGAGGAGGAAGAGGAGCGCGAGCACGAGGCCGAGGAAGAGGCCAAGCGCGAGGGCAAGCCGGTCTCCGCGGTGGCGCTCGCAGGCAAGGCCGCCTTCTTCATGTTCCTCTACCTCGAGGTCCTGGACGCGTCCTTCTCCTTCGACGGTGTCATCGGCGCCTTCGCCATCACGAACGACATCATCCTGATGGCGCTCGGCCTCGGTATCGGCGCCATGTACGTCCGGTCGCTCACCGTCTACCTGGTCCGCCAGGGCACCCTCGACGACTACGTCTACCTGGAGCACGGCGCGCACTACGCGATCGGCGCCCTCGCGGCGATCCTGCTCGTCACCATCCGTTTCGAGATCAACGAGCTCGTCACCGGTCTCACCGGTGTCATCCTGATCGCCTGGTCCTTCTGGTCCTCGGTGCGCCGCAACAACGCGCTGGCGGCGGCCGAGGGAAAAGGTGAGCCCTCGGACGACAAGGCCGAGGTCTCGTCCGGGGTCTGACCCCGGTCCGGGTTCCGGGGTGTGACCCGGGCCTGGTTGAGGAACGCTCTGAACGGGGGGGGGGGGGGGGGGGGGGGGGGGGCGGCGGCCCCCCCCCCCCCCCCCCCCCCCCCCGCAGGCATACAGAGGGAACGTGGGGGCGGAATGGGCATCTGGCAGGACCTGTGGCGCGGGCGCTCGGCGGACTTCGACTCGGGCAGCGCGGCCACCAACTCCATCGAGCTGACCAAGCGGAACCGCACGGTCTCGCTCACCAAGCAGGGCGCGGCCACCGGCAACCTGCGCATCAACCTGTCCTGGCGCATGCGCACCTCCGACATAGGCGGGCCGCAACGCGGCAGCCTGCTGCGCCACCCCTTCCGCACCTTCAAGCCGGAAGTGGTCCAGGCGCACACCCAGAGCATGGTCAACGTCGACCTCGACCTCGGCGTCATGTACGAACTCAAGGACGGCTCCAAGGGCGTCGTCCAGCCGCTGGGCAGCTTCTTCGGCGAACTCAACGGGCCGCCGTACGTCAAACTCAGCGGCGACGACCGCTTCGGCTCGGCGTCCGGCGAGACGATCTACGTCAACCTCGACCACCGCGACGACATCCAGCGGCTCCTGGTCTTCGTCTACATCTACGACCAGACCCCGGCCTTCGACCGTACCCACGCCATCGTCACGCTCTTCCCGAGCAACGGCCCACGTGTCGAGATCAGCCTCGACGAGCGCCATCCGCAGGCCCGCTCCTGCGCGGTCGTGATGATCGAGAACATCAAGGGCGAGCTGATCGTGCGCCGCGAGGTGCGATTCGTGTACGGATTCCAGGCCGAACTCGACCGGTTGTACGGCTGGGGGCTGCAGTGGGGGCGCGGGTACAAGTCCAAGGCCGGCCGCTGAGCGCCGCCCCCTGCGAGGCGGAGCTCAGCGTCCGATGAACTGCGGGCCCTGCGGCGGCAGTTTGAAGTCCGGGTCCGGCAGGGCGCCGACCGCCTGCGGGAAGCCGTACGCGGGCGCCGCGGCAGGCGCGGTCTGGGGCCCCGGATAGCCGTAGGCGGGCTGGCTGGACGGCTGTGGATAGCCGTACGAGGGCTGGGCGGCCGCAGGGGCCGTCTGGGGGCCGGGGTAGCCGTACGCGGGCTGCTGCGGCACCGGGGCAGGCTGCTCGGGCGGCAGCGGTACGGAGGTCTCGGGGGCCGCGGCGGGTGCCGACCACGCCGGGGCCTGCGGCGCGGGATCCGTCAGCGGGGCGGCGGTCTCCGATTCGTCCACCGAGATCCCGAAGTCGCCGGCCAGCCCCTGCAGGCCGTTCGAATAGCCCTCGCCGAGCGCCCGGAACTTCCAGCCCCCGCCGCGCCGGTACAGTTCGCCGCAGATCAGCGCCGTCTCCGCGCCGGTCTCCGGCTTGACGTCGAAGTACGCCAGCGGCTCGCCGTTCGCGACGGTCGCGTCGTACAGCAGGATGCGCAGCCCCCGTACGCGGTCGAAAGTGACGTCCTCCGCCGATGCGACCAGCAGAATCTGTCCGACAGCGGACTCGACACCCGTGAGATCTGTCTGGATGGTGTCGGTAAGGCCCTCGGTCCCGCGTTTCTTGCCGAGCAGTCTGACCTTGCCCGAGGGGTGGCGGGGCTGGTTGTAGAAGACGAAGTCCTCGTCGGATCGCACACGACCGTCGGGGCCGAGGAGCAGCGCCGAGGCATCCACGTCCGGGACACCCTGTCCGGGCGTCCAGCGCAGCACAGCGCGCACCGCTGTGGCGTCCAGCGGGACGTTCGACCCCTTCAGCATCGCGTGCGTCATGCGGTCATCCTGCCCTCTGGGGCCTGGTCAGGACAACGCGGGGGTGAAGATCCCCGGCCGGGACCGGGGAACAGTGGACATGGCTGAGTTACCAGAACTTCATGCCCGGTGGGAACCCTTGACATTGATTCGTACGTACTATTACCGGCCACATCAGGTCGGGCCGTCTAGTCGCCACGGGGAGTTTCATGCGTCATTTCGGTCATATCGCCCCGGAAGAGCGGCAGCGCCTCTTCTACCGGGAGCCGAACGTCTTCACCGCCGAATCGCCGGCGCACGTACTCGCGGCAGCTCTGGGAGCCACCCTCTACAGCCCGGCGACCAGGCCGCGGCTCGCCGACGACATCGTCAAGCAGGCCGGGCGCGGCGTGGTCTCCATGGTGCTGTGCCTGGAGGACTCGATCGACGACTCCGAGGTCGTGGGCGCCGAGGAGAACCTGGTCCGCCAGTTCACCGACCTCGCGGACCGGCCGCACCTCTCCGACCTCCCCCTGCTCTTCGTAAGAGTCCGTGAACCCCAGCAGATCCCGGACCTCGTCCAGCGGCTCGGCCCGGCGGTGCGGCTGCTGTCCGGATTCGTACTGCCGAAGTTCACCGAGGAGCGGGGCGTCCCGTTCCTGGAGGCGCTCACGGCGGCCGAAAACGCGAGCGGGCGGCGCCTTTTCGCCATGCCGGTCCTCGAATCGCCCGGCCTGCTGCACCTGGAGTCCCGCGGGGAGACCCTGGAGGGCATCCACCGCACGGTCACCAAATACCGCGACCGCGTCCTCGCACTGCGCCTCGGCGTCACCGACTTCTGCTCGGCCTACGGACTGCGCAGGGCGCCCGACATGACCGCGTACGACGTCCAGATCGTCGCCTCCGTGATCGCCGACGTGGTGAACGTGCTCGGCCGCGCCGACGGCACCGGCTTCACGGTGACCGGGCCGGTGTGGGAGTACTTCCGGGTCCAGGAGCGCATGTTCAAACCACAGCTGCGCCGCAGCCCCTTCCAGGAAGGTGAGGTCGAGGAACTGCGCCAGTCACTCATAGAACACGACCTGGACGGGCTGCTGCGCGAGATCGCCCTCGACCGCGCCAACGGCCTGCTCGGCAAGACCTGCATCCACCCCTCGCACGTGCCGGCCGTGCACGCGCTGTCCGTCGTCAGCCACGAGGAGTACAGCGACGCCGAGGACATCCTCAGGCCCGAGCGCTGCGGTGGGGGTGTGCTGCGGTCGGCGTACACGAACAAGATGAACGAGGTGAAGCCGCACCGCGCCTGGGCCGAGCGCACCATGCAGCGCGCCGAAGTCTTCGGCGTCGCCAACGAGGACATCGGCTTCGTGGAGCTGCTGGCCGCCGGACTTCCCGACTGACACCGGAACCCTTCCCCGAGACCGGACCGACCGAGGCGGCCCCGGCCGACCGAGACTGACCGACCGTGGCCGGCCTGACCGACCGTGGCCCGACCGACCCTGGCCCGACCGACCGATCGTGGCCGGAGCGAGTGGCCGAGGCCGGATTTCCCGCGTGAGACCGAAACGGCCCGACCGGTCGTAGTGACCTTCCAGTCGTAGTGTGACCTTTACCGATTAAGGGATTGATGAGCAACGTGGTGTGGACGGGGACCTGGGTCGCCGAACGGCTCGGCGTCGAGCTGGTCGGGGACGAGAAGCTGACCGACCTCCTGGGGCTCGCGCTGCGGCGCAACCCCAAGCGGGCGCATCTGCTCGTGTCGAACGTGCTCGGCAAGCATGTGCCGCAGTCGCCGTCCGTGGTG
Organism: Streptomyces sp. NPDC005808; assembly: GCF_042871385.1. Classification (NCBI taxonomy): domain Bacteria; kingdom Bacillati; phylum Actinomycetota; class Actinomycetes; order Kitasatosporales; family Streptomycetaceae; genus Streptomyces; species Streptomyces sp. NPDC005808. The sequence goes on from NZ_JBIAIK010000003.1 coordinate 378,691, forward strand.
TACGGACACGGGTTCGCGCTCGGCCGGCGCGTGCGGGACCTGCTGGGCGCCGAGGAGTGCCGCGCCGCGGTGGTCCTCGGCTATGCCGAGACGGCTACCGGGCTCGGCCACTGCGTCGCGGACGGCGTGGGCCTCGCGCCCTACCTGCACTCCACCCGCCGACCCGTCCCCGGCGTCGCCAGTGCGGGCGGCTTCGAGGAGTCCCACTCGCACGCCACCTCCCATCTGCTCCTTCCCGAGAACCCGGCCCTCCTCTCCGGCCCCGGCCCGCTGGTCCTCGTCGACGACGAGTTCTCCACCGGCAACACGGTGCTCAACACCATCCGTGACCTGCACGCCCGCTACCCGCGCGAGCGGTACGTCGTCGTCGCCCTCGTCGACATGCGGTCCGCCGCCGACATGGGGCGCCTGGACGAGTTCGCCCGGGAGATCGGCGCGCGGGTCGACCTGGTGACGGCGGCGTCGGGGACGGTGAAGCTTCCCGAAGGGGTGCTGCAGAAGGGGCAGGCGCTGGTCGCCGAGCAGGAGGCGGCGGCGCTCGCGGCACCCGCGGGCCCCGCGGTACTCGCGGCGCGTGCCCGGGCCCGGGCACGCGCCGGGCGAGTCACCCGCGTCGAGCTCGGCTGGCCGCGGGGCGTTCCCGACGGCGGACGGCACGGCTTCACGCCCGGCCAGCGAATACGGCTGGACGGCGCCCTGCCCGCCCTGGCCGCGCGCGTCGCCGGCGCACTTCCCGGCGACGCCCGGCGCGTGCTCGTACTCGGCTTCGAGGAGCTCATGTACGCGCCGCTGCGGCTGGCCCGCGAACTGGAGCAGGTGGTGGCCGCCGAGGTGCGCTACTCCACGACCACCCGCTCCCCGGTGCTCGCCCTGGACAACCCCGGCTACGCGATACGCAGCAGGCTCGTCTTCCCCGCCCACGACAACCCGGGCGACGGCCCCGGCGAGCGCTACGCCTACAACGTCGCCGGCGCAGGCTTCGACGCCGTCATCGCCGTCGTCGACTCCACCGCAGACACCCCCGAACTGCACGCCATGGACGGCCTGTTGGCGCAGCTCGCCGCCCACACACCGAACGTCCTGCTCGCGGTCGTCCCCTCGTACGTCCCCGGACGCCCGTCCACCGAAAGGCCCTCCATGCTCCCCGAGCCCCTCCGCGGCCCAGCCTTCTCCTCGTACGCGCCCGAAGACGTCGGCTGGCTGCTGCAGGACCTCTCGGACGTGACGCTGGAGGCGCCGACCGAGGAACGCGAGGAGGCCATCCAGAGCGGCGGTGCGCACTACGCGGAGTCGCTGCCGGTCGAGTACCAGCCGAGCGCCCACTACCAGGAGCTGTTCCACGCGGCGCTCGGCACCTCGGCCGCCCGGATCGCCCAGGCCGTCGGCGCGGTCACCGAGTTGGTGCTCGCCGAGCGGTCACCGCGCCCGGTGCTCGTCTCGCTGGCCCGCGCGGGCACCCCGGTAGGCGTCCTGATGCGCCGCTGGGCCCAGTACCGGCATGGCCTCGACCTCCCGCACTACGCCGTCTCCATCGTCCGGGGCCGCGGTATCGACGCCAACGCGCTGCGCTGGCTGGCCGCCCACCACGACCCGGCCGACGTCGTGTTCGTCGACGGCTGGACCGGCAAGGGCGCCATCACCCGCGAACTCGCCGACGCGATAAGGGAGTTCGAGGAAGCCGAAGGAGTCACCGGCTTCGACCCGGAGATCGCGGTGCTCGCCGACCCGGGCTCGTGCGTACGGACGTACGGCACCCGCGAGGACTTCCTGATCCCCTCCGCCTGCCTCAACTCCACGGTGTCCGGCCTGATTTCGCGAACCGTCCTGCGCTCCGACCTCGTCGGCGAGCACGACTTCCACGGCGCGAAGTTCTACCGCGAACTCGCCGGATCCGATGTCTCCGTCGACTTCCTGGACGCCGTCGCCGCCCGGTTCCCCGACGTCGCCGACGCCGCCTGCGCCCAGGCCAAGGAACTGCTCGCCGCCGACCGTACGCCCACCTGGGAGGGCTGGGGGGCCGTCGAGCGGATCAGCGAGGAGTACGGGATCCACGACGTGAACCTCGTCAAGCCGGGCGTCGGCGAGACCACCCGGGTGCTGTTGCGCCGCGTCCCCTGGAAGATCCTGGCCCGCGCGGGGGCCGGCGCCGACCTCGACCACGTACGCCTGCTCGCCGAACAGCGCGGGGTGCCCGTCGAGGAGGTCGCCGAACTCCCGTACACCTGCGTGGGGTTGATCCACCCGAAGTTCACCCGCGGTGCGACGGGTGCCGACGGCAAGTCGGTGACCGTCTGATGTCCGGGATCTCTGAGAGTTCCGCGTCGGCCTCGGCGGCTTCGATCGCCTCGGCGGCTTCGGCGGCTTCGGCGGCCTCGGTTGCCTCGCTTGCTTCGACAGTCTCGGTTTCTTCGGCGGTCTCGGTTTCTTCGGCGACCTCGCCCAAGGTGCTCGTCGCCAGCGACCTCGACCGCACGCTCATCTACTCCGCCGCCGCCCTCGCGCTGACCATGCCGGATGCGGTGGCGCCCCGGCTGCTCTGTGTCGAGGTGCACGAGAGCAGGCCGCTGTCCTACATGACGGAGACCGCGGCCGCCCTTCTGGCCGAACTCGGCGAGGTGGCCGACTTCGTCCCCACCACGACCCGCACCCGCAAGCAGTACCAGCGCATCAGTCTGCCGGGCCCCGCCCCGAAGTACGCGATCTGCGCCAACGGCGGGCACCTGCTCGTCGACGGCGTGTCCGACGCCGACTGGCACGCGCGGGTCACCGCCCGGCTGGCCGGCGAGTGCGCCTCACTCACCGAGGTGCGCGAGCGCATGGAGGCCACCGCCGACCCGGCCTGGGTCCGCAAACACCGGGTCGCCGAGGACCTGTTCGTCTATCTCGTCGTCGAGCGCGAACTGCTCCCCGAGGACTGGGTCAAGGAACTCGCGGTCTGGGCCGAGAACCGCGGCTGGACGGTGTCCCTCCAGGGCCGCAAGATCTACGCCGTGCCGAAGCCGCTCACCAAGAGCGCGGCGATGTACGAGGTCGCGCGGCGCACGGGCGCTCCCCTGACGCTGGCCGCCGGGGACTCTCTCCTCGACGCCGACCTCCTGCTCGCCGCCGACCGCGGATGGCGGCCGGGGCACGGGGAACTCGCCGAGGCGCGATGGACGGCGCCCACGGTCACGGCGCTCGCGGAGCTCGGGGTCGCGGCGGGGGAGCGGATCCTGCGGGAGCTCCTGGGCGGCGTCCGGTAGCTCCCCGGCTCGTACGCTCCGGCGGGGGTCAGACTTCGGTCCACTTCCGGCCGTCCTGGGCGCTGACGCGCTGGAAGGCCAGGCCGGGGAAGTGGCTGATGCCGATGGCCGCGCCGCTGTCCGCGAACTGTGCGAGCAACTCCTCGCGGGTCCGCAGCGCGTGCTGGGCGTCGGCGTCGAAGAGGAAGGAGATGCCGGTGTCGTTCAGCTGGAGCGGGTGGTGCACGGCGTCTCCGAGGAGATACGCCTCCTGGCCGCCCGAGGCGACGCGGACCGCGTAGTGGCCAGGGGTGTGCCCGGGGGTGTGGTGGGCGGTGACCCCCGGGGCGATCTCCACGGTGGGCGCCTCGATCGCTCGGAGGACTCCGGCAGCCTCGGCGGCCTCCATCGTGGTGCGGGCGGGATCCTCGGCCGGGGCGGATGCGATCAGCGCGTCCCAGTCGGCGGCGCCGTACACGACCTCCGCGTTCGGGAAGAACGGCTTGCCGCCCGGGGCGACCCAGCCCACATGATCTCCATGCAGATGGGTGAGGAAGACGGTGCTGACGTCCTCGGGCGGCACGCCCAGCGCGGCCAGCCGGCCGGGCAGTCGGCCGCCCACCGAGATGAACTCCGGCGCCGGGGCCAGACCGGCCGCGGCGGCGAGTTCCGCGGGGAAGGGGATGCTGTCCGGGCCGCTGCCCGCGTCCACGAGGACGGTGACACCCTCGCCCTGGATCAGGTAGCAGGCCCCCGGGATGTGGTAGGTCCCGTCGCTCTCCAGCAGCTCGGGATGGGCGTCGAAGTCCAGCCCCGGGTACAGCATCGGGGGCATGTGACTCTCACCGTCGTCGAGCGCCGTGATCTTCATGGTGCCGATCTGGATCGACGTGGTCATGTGTGAACTCCTTTGAGGAGAAGAGGCGGTGGAGAAGAGGCGGTGGAGAAGGGCCGGTGGAGAAGGGCCGGTGTCAGTTCACGGAGTCGAAGTCGATGGATTCGCTGACCTCGCGCCACTTGGCGTCCGAGGCGGCCAGTTGCTCGGCCATGGCGCCGGCCACGGCGACGGCGTCGCTGCCGAGCAGCAGCCGCACGGGCGGGTCGTCCACCTCGGTGACGTGGATGATGGCCTGGGCGGTCCGGGCGGGATCGCCGGGCTGGGTGCCGTCGGCCTGGCTGAGGAACCCCACCATGGGGTCGATGACGGGCTTGTAGGGGTCACTGACCGGCGGCGTACTCATCGAGGATCCGGCCCAGTTGGTGCGCATGCCCCCCGGCTCGACGACGGTGACCTTGATGCCGAAGGACGCGACCTCCTTGGCCAGGACCTCGGAGAAGCCTCCTACGGCCCACTTGGCGGCCTGGTACGCGCCCAGGCCCGGGGTGCCGACGCGTCCGCCGACGGAGGAGATCTGGACGATGTGCCCGCTGCCCTGGTCCCGCAGCACGGGTAGCGCGGCCCTCGTGACGTTGACGACGCCGTAGAAGTTGGTGTCGATCTGGGCGCGGAAGTCGGCCTCCGTGAAGTCCTCGATGGCGGCGACGTCGGCGTAACCGGCGTTGTTGACGATGACGTCCAGCCGGCCGAAGGCGTCGATCGCCTGCCGGACGGCGGAGCGCGCGGCGGCGGGGTCGGTGACGTCCAGGGCGACAGCGCGGACCCGATCGCCGTACAGCAGGACGAGGTCGTCGAGTTGCTCGGGCTTGCGGGCGGTGGCGACGAGTTGATGGCCGGCGGCGAGGACGGCCTCGGCGAGCGCGCGGCCCAGACCGCGGGAACTTCCGGTGATGAGCCAGGTCGTGGACATGGGGCTCTCAACTTTCCTGTGGTGAGCGGACGTTGATGGTTCGGGACGATCAGACGTTGATGGTTTTGTGCTCGATGAACTCGGTCAGGCCGAAGGCGCCCATCTCGCGGCCGATGCCGCTCGCCTTGTAGCCCCCGAAGGGGCCGTCGAAGCCGACGGGAGCGGCGTTGACCATGAAGAAGCCGGTGCGGACACGGCGGGCGAGGGCCAGGCCGCGTTCGGGATCCGTGGTCCACACGCCGCCGCCCAGGCCGTAGACGGAGTCGTTGGCGATCCGCACGGCGTCCTCCTCGTCCTCGTACGGGATCACCACGATGACGGGCCCGAAGATCTCCTCCTGGGCGATGCGCATGCTGTTGTCGACGTCGGCGAAGAGGGTGGGCCGCACGTAGTAGCCGCCCTCCAGCCCTTCGGGCACCCCGGGACCGCCGGTGACCATCCGGGCGCCCTCGTCGATGCCGATCCGGATGTAGTTGAGGACCCGCTGCTGCTGGACCTCGCTCGTCATCGGGCCGATGAAGGTGTCCGGGTCGGTGGGGTCGCCCACCGTGAGCGACTCCACGAGGTCCTTCAGTACGCCGACGACCTCGTCGTAGCGGCTGCGGGGCGCGAGGATGCGGGTGTGGGCCTGGCAGTTCTGCGAGTTGTTCGCGAAGGAGGCGAACCTCAGGCCGCTCGCCACCGCGGTGAGATCCGCGTCCTCGCAGATGATCGAAGCGGACTTGCCGCCCAGTTCGAGCGAGACCCGCTTGAGCTGTTCACCGGCGACGGAGGCGATCCGGCGGCCCGCGGCGGTGGAGCCGGTGAAGGCGATCTTGTCGACGTCGGAGTGCGAGACCAGGTACTCACTGGTCGCGCGGTCGGCGGGCAGGATGCTCACCACGCCTTCCGGCAGGCCGAGTTCGTCGAAGATCTCGGCGAGCAGCATGATGCTCAGCGAGTTCTCGGGCGACGCCTTGAGGATGACGGTGTTGCCGGCAAGGAGCGCCGGGATCATCTTCACCAGGGCGGCCATGTAGGGCGAGTTCCACGGGATGACCGCGGCGACGACACCGATCGGCTCACGGCGTACGAGGCTGCCGGACGCGCCGGTGGGGTCGAGTGGTTCCTCCCAGCCGAAGGAGCGCGCGGCGCGCAGATAGGCGTCGGCCTGCTTGTCGAGGGCGGGCTGACCCCACTCGGCGAACCAGAGCGCGGCGCCCACCTCGGCACTGATACGGGCGGCGATCTCCTTGGCCCGGCCGGCGCGCAGTTCGTTGAGGCGCACGACGAGGGCCTGGCGCTCCTGGGGGGTGGTCCTGGACCAGGGGCCGTGATCGAAGGCCTCCCGGGCGGCGGCCACCGCCTTGTCGACGTCGGCGGTGGTCGCCTGGGCGGCCCGGCCGAGCAGGGAGCGGTCGTGGGGGGAGCGGATGTCGAGGAGCTGGGGATCGGCGGGGTCGGTCCAACGGCCACCGATGTAGAGCTTGTCGTAGATGATCATCGGGACGGTCCTGTTCTCGCGTGAATGAGCCTCGGGGGGCGGGCCTCGTACAAGGGGCCCGGCAAGGAGTGGGCAAGGGGTGGGCAAGGGGTCACTAGTAACTAAACGTTCATTTAGAGACTAGCACCAACCGGCCCCTGGGGAAACTGAACGTTTATTTGCCTTACCCTGGAGGCATGCCCGAGACCCCCCGTGCCCCACGGACCCGCGATTCAGAGGCCGCCAAGGCCCGGCTGCTGAAGGCGGCCACGGACGAGTTCGCCGCCTACGGCATCGCAGGTGCCCGCATCGACCGCATCGGGGCCGCGGCCAAGGTCAACAAGGCCCAGATCTATACGTACTTCGGGAACAAGGACCAGCTCTTCGACATCGTCATGGACCTCCATGTGACGCGGATCCTGGACGAGGTCCCCTTCACACCCGATGACCTCCCCGGCTACGCGGGCAAGCTGTTCGAGTTCCTGATCGCCAACCCTCACCAGCTGCGGCTGGCCACCTGGAACAGTCTCGAACGAACCGGTCACGGCCCCGGCCCCGTACGCCTGGCGGCGTCGATGGAACAGAAGACGGCGGCGATCGCCCAGGCGCAGGCCGACTCCCGAGTCCCCACGGCGTTCACCGCCGAGGATCTCCTCACGTTCGTACTGGCCCTGGCCAGCGCGTGGACACCGACCAGCGCCATGGCGCCCGGGGGGCTGGACGAGGCCGTACTGCGCTCGCATCGCGGAGCGGTCGTCGAAGCCGTACGGCGGCTTGTCGCCGACGACTAGGACCGGTCAGGCCGGTCAGGCCGGTCAGGCCGGTCAGGCCGGTCAGGACGCAGGAAATGGGCGGGGCCTTGGAACGCCGGTGAGTGACGACAACACGGCAGATGTGCGACAGCCCGCGCCTCTGAAGGGGCTGGGTCAGCCGCAGCAGCCCCCGCCGCAGCAGCCGCCCCCGCCTCCGCTGCTCGGGGCCGACGCCGGCGCCGAGGCCGAACCGCCGACCGCGACCGTCGACAGAAGCTTCACCGTGTCGTCGTGGCCGACGGGGCAGGCGGCGGGATCGGAGGACTCCGCCATCGGGCGGCTCTTTTCGAACGTGTCGCCGCAGGTCCGGCAGCGGTACTCGTAGCGAGGCATGGGGCACAGGTTAGCGGGCGCCGCGTGCCGCCGACGAGAATCACCTGCGCAGCTCGCGCCCACGCGCCCGCTGGAGGGCGAGCGCGTGGGCCTTGGCCCGCAGCCGCTGCTCGTGTTCCTGCCGCTCGGGATGGCGGGCCTTCCAGTACGGGTTGTCGTGGGGCAGGGCCGATCCGACCCTTCCGTACATCCCGAAGAACATCAGCATGACGCCCACGACAAAACTGAACAGCACGTTCTGGATGCGGAAGGCGAGGAAGTTGGCGCCGGTGTCGAGCAGCGCCAGATTCACGAAGCCGCTGAGGATGAAGAGGACGCCGAGGACCATGTTCAGGGTGGAGGCGAAGTTCCCGCCGATCACCATCCCCGCGAACAGCAGCAGCCCGACGCAGATCGACAGCACGCTGAGCGCGCCGTTGGTGCTCAGCCCGGCGACCTGGTCCCCGCGGGTGTCGAAGAAGCCGACCCTGTCGATGAGACCCAGGATGCCGAACGCGAGCAGTACCAGGCCCATCAGGCCCGCGCCGATCCGGTAGAAGGTGCTGAGGCGGTGATCGACGGGCAGATGCTCGTCGAAACTGATCCGCCGCCGCCTGGTTCCCGGACGAAGTACGTGTGCGGCCATCTCCGCCTCCTCTCGCTGCCGGCGGAGGCCGTGCGTACCTTCAGGATCCGCCCGGGGGAGTGGGAATGCCACTCCCGGGGCCGTGTGTGGGGTGCGGGCGTCGCTGTTGACTGGTGTGGGGCGCGGGCGTCGCTGTTGACTGGGGGTGTGTACGCGCTGATCAGGCCCCAGCGCCCTCCTCCCAGAGCCGTACCCGGTTGTTCAGGCCGCGCCGCCCCGTTCCTCGCGGATCTGCGAGACCACTCGTGCCACCGTCTGCCGTACCGCCTCGGTCTCGGTCAGGAAGTGCCAGTAGTCGGGGTGGCGGCCGTCCAGTGAGGTGATGGCGCGCTCAAGGCGGGCCACCGCGTCATCCAGGGGGCGGGCATGGCGCGGGTCGGGGGTGTTGCGGCCCGCCATGGCCAGGCGCTGGGCGTCACGGATGGCGAAGCGGGTGCGGTCGATCTCCTGCTGCGGGTCCTTCGACACGGCGTTCAGCCGCCGCAGTCGGTCGCCCGCCGCCGATACCGCCTCGTCGGTGTTGTTGAGCAGCGCCCGGACCGTGGACAGCAGGGAGGTCGCGTCCGGCCAGCGCTGCTCGTCACGGGCGGTCCGCGCCTCTTTCAGCTTCAGCTCGGCCTGCCGTACGCTCTCCGCGGCCTGCTCCGGCACGTGCTGGAGGTCCTGCCAGCATGCGGCCGAGAACCGGCGCCGCAGCTCGCTCAGCACCGGTTCCACCTGCCCGGATCGCGTGGTCAGCGCCTGTGCGCGGGTTCGCAGCGAGACCAGCCGGTGGTCGATCTCGGCGGCCCGCTCGGGAAGCCGCTCCGCCTCCGCCCGTACCGCCTCGGCCTCCTTCGAGACCCGCTCGGCGCGCTCCAGCGTCTCCGGCACGCCGTGCTGCCCGGCGCCCTGATTGAGCTTGGTCAGCTCGGGTCCGAGGGCGGCCAGCCGGGCGGCGAGGTCGTCGGCCTTGAGCCCCGACCCCCTCACCCCGTCCAGCGCGTTCGAGGCGGCCAGCAGGGACTGGCGGGCGCGCTCCACGGACGGGGCGAGCCGGGCGAGCTGCGTCTCGGCCTTGCCGAGCAGCGGCCCGAGCCCCTGCTCGAACCGGTCCAGATCCGTTTTGACCCGGCCCAGCTCGTCCTTGGCGGCGGTGAGCTCGGTGCGGGCCCGCGTGGCGACCGAGGCCTCCAGCTCGTCCCGGTCGAGATCGTGGGCGTCGACGGCGGTGATGTACTGCTGGCTGGCCTCGTCGATGCGCCGGCCCAGCGCCTCGAAGTCGGAGACGGCGCGGCGGGCCGCGGGGGAGGCGTCGACGGCGGTGATGGTCTCTATCGAGATCCGCAGATCGCGCTGGGCGGTGTCGAGTTCGTAGAAGGCGGCCGCGGCGGCGTCCTTCGCGGCCTGCGCCTCGGCCCGCTGACCCTCGGCGCGCCCGCCGAACCAGCGCCGGGTGCCGCCGCCCGCGAACGCCGCGGGCAGCGCGAGGGCGACGAGCAGCGGCAGGGCCATGAGGGTCAGCGCGTCACGAGCGGCGAAGGAGGTGGCTTGCGGGAAACCGGAGCTGCGGCCGACTCCCGGGCCCGGCGGGCCCGAGCCCGGCGGGCGACCACCCTCTGCCTGCGCGCATGGCACAGACGCCGTGTACGGCTGTGAAGGTGTCGCCGTCACATCCCTCTCCCGTGTGGTCATCCGCCCTGCCCGGTGTCATTCTCCCACCCGTTAAGGACGAACACACGGGCTCGTTAGTTCGCGGTTCGCACGGTGATCTTCCCATCGCTGGTGTGGGCGGACACCACATGCGAACTGGCGTCGCTCCGGGGCACCGACACATCGACCGAACCGTCACCGGTCTCCGTGGTCACCCGGTACGTCTCCTGCGGCAGCGCGATCGTGACGGAGCCGTCCGCGGTGCGGGACTCCACGAGGTCCGGTACGGCGTCGAGTTCGAGCCGTACGGAGCCGTCCTCCGTACGCGCCTGGACGCGCCGCGAGTCCACACCGCTCGCGTGGATCGAGCCGTCGGCGGTACGCAGGTCCAGCGGCCCGGAGGAGTCCTTCACCCGTACGGATCCGTCCGCCGTACGAATGCTCAGCGCCTCGCTGAACCCCTGCGCGCTCACGCTTCCGTCCCCGTCCTTCACGGTGACGGCGACGCCGCGCGGCACCACGATCCGGTGCCTGGCCGAGCAGTCGGCGACCACACCCGAGCACTTCATCCGCAGCACCAGCCGGTCGCCATCCATCTTCCAGGTCACCTTCGGGTCCCCGCCGACGACGACACTGCCCTGGAACCAGCGGGTGACCTCGACCTTGTCGGCCTCGTCCGAGTCCGCCACAACGAGGTCGAGCGCGGAGTCGTCGGAGTCGACGGTGAGCGTCCGGCCGCTCAGCGCGAAGGACCGGTGCTCGGGTTCCTTGTCGTCCCCGGCACTGGCACCGCATCCCGCGGCGAACAGAGCCACGACGGCCACGGCGCCGGTGACGGCCACGGCGCGGGTATGCGCAGAGCGAGTACGGAAATTTGCGGTGCGGGTACTTGCTGTGCGAGTACGTGCCGTGCCACTACGTGCTGCGCGAGCCATGAAGATCTCCCCCTGTGAAGTACGGCGGCATGCGCCGGGCCTCTGGGGCACCTGCTCTTCCGACGCTCTTCGAACGTACGGATCCGATGGCCGCGGGGGGATCCGGGCCACTCCCGGATCCTGGGTGGGGAAAACCCCCGGACCGGTCGCGGGTTGGTCCGGGACTGGTCCCGGGCTGGTCGCGGGCTGGTCTTCGAACCCGGCCCCCGGATACGCGTTTGCGGGGCATCCCCCCGGGCAATGTAGGCTGTCGACTCGTCCTGGGCGCGTAGCTCAGTGGTAGAGCGCCGCCCTTACAAGGCGGATGTCGGCGGTTCGAAACCGTCCGCGCCCACCAGGTTGACCAGCAGATGGGCCCCGGAACTCCCAGGTCAGGGAAGGTCCGGGGCCTCTCTCGTGCCCCGATCTACCAACCTGCCTACATAGTCCCTACGAGGTCGGCACGACCTCACTACGGGAGCCGATCCCCTAAATATCCCCCAAACGATCAAGGCGTTTCCGCAGGTGGGCCCCCAAGTGAGCAGCCCCCGCACTCCCAGGAAGAGAGGCGGGGGCTGCGTGTGCCGGGCCGCCACGGGAGGGGGGCACCGTCCCTGTGAAGCCCGGCACGATTGGGGGTGTGCGTGAGCGGTGTGGCATTGACTTATGTCTATCAGGGCAGGTCAGAACAGGTAATCACCCACACGGGTGAACACGCGTTCGATTCCTACACAGTACACGCAGCCTTGCGGCATATGCCGTAACCGCAAGGCTGGGAACTATGTGACGTGGGGGGTCGCCTGTCCTAATACCCTCCGCCGTGAGCGCTCACGCCACCCATGATCGGAAAATTTGCCCGTCCAGGCAAAGACATCTGGCCATGATCGTTAAAGCGTGGGCTGGGTGCCGCTCGACCCGATGCCCGACTGGGTGCCCGCCCGCCGCCGGGAGATCGGCTCACGCCTGCGCGCGGCACGCCTCCAAGCCGGGCTCACGCAGATTCAGCTCGGCGAGCGCATCGGCCGGGACCACCGGACCATCCATCGCTGGGAATACGCCCAGCGAATCCCCACGCTCGAAGACCTTCTCGTCCTGGCCGACGTCGTCGGCGTGCCCCTCTCCGAGCTCGTGCGGTGAGCGGCCCCGGCCGGGATCGGCGTCCGGCCGGGGCCTGGTCCCGGCCGCCCCCTTGGGCGCGGGGTACGGGACGGGCGGGAGTCTCAATGGCGCAGGGATGCCTGGTTGGTCTGGGTGGGCACGCGCCGGCACTCCTGCACATGCCGGTACACGACCGTGCCGCCCAGTGACGGCGAGTCGATGGGGTGCTCCGTGGACGGCTGTCCCGGACGGATCGGCTCATCACAGCGTCCGCAAATCTTCATCAGACACCCCGCCGGGCGCGGGCCGCACGGCCAGCCGCGGACCACTGGCGACGAAGGCCGGCGGCGAATGAGCACTCACGGTCCGGGACCTCACGGCACGACGTGCATCCGGTGCAGTGGCGCAGGAGTTCGCCGTACTCGGCGGGCGCGATGGGCTGTAGGACGAGGGGATAGGTCATGTAGATGCGGCCGGTCATGTCGCCTCGACCTCCGCCCCGTGCTGGCCGGGTACCGGCTCGGCGATCCGCATGAAGATGGTTCCGTCGCCGAAGATGTTGTTCCAATCGGCGGCCGGGACCAGGCGGTGCGCGGTACGGCATGGGGCGCAGGCGAAGCGGGATCCGCGTCCGTTCGCGACGGTCTCCTGTGCGGAAATCAGCCGGGCAGTGTCCGTGTACCCGTCGTGCCATGCACACCAGGCGTAGGCAGCGGGGATGGCGGGTGCGTCCTCGCTATGCGTATCGTCGGCCATGTCGACTCCATCCAGTCGGCCACGCCCGGGGCCGTTCACGCGGCCGCCGGGTTTAGTTGTGTCTCCCGAAGCTAGGAGCGCGACGTGCAGCACAGCCAGCGATGTGCAGAACTGTGCAGAACACCCACCCTGTAGAGGAGTGTTGGCGGATTCGTGCCCTTGACCCTGGAACCCCAGGGCGTGACGGTGTTGCAGAAAACTGCACACCACATTGAGGGAGACAGCCATGCCCCTACAGTTCATCGGGATCGACCCGAACACCGGCGACGACGAGAGCCCTACAGTCTGGGTCGACCAGGAGGCCCACGAGCTCGTCCTCCAAGGCTGGAAGCCCGGCCCCGAACTCAAGGCCGAATGCGCCGAGTTCACGATGCCCGGCCACGCGGTGGGCATTCCGGAGCACGAGGCAGTGATCCGTATCCCCGCCAGGATGGTGCCGATGATCAGGGAGGCGTGCGATGCCGTCGAGCGTGCCGACGTTCACTGAGTTGATCGCAGGCTGTACCCACTCAGCGGTGCACCTGGAGATGCGCGACGTCTACTCGGTCGACAAGGAGCGGGAGCAGATCGAGGCGTGGCGCCAGGGTTTCCGCCATGACCAGGTGGACCCCGCGTCCTGGTGGCGGCCATGGCTCGACCTGGTCCAAGAGACCCTCGCCCGCGGCGTTGTTGTACGGCGCGCACGGATCGTGTCCGAGCCAGTCAGCGAATACATCCGCTTCGAGCACTCCGGCACCTTCACGAACGTCGCCGCAGGCGAAGAGGTGCGGTGGCTGCCGCGCCGCCGCGCGTCCGACATCGCCCTGCCCGGCAACGACTTCTGGCTCTTCGACGGACGCCTGATCCGGTGGAACCACTTCACCGGCGACGGTGGATCGGCAGGCCAGGAACTCTCCGACGATCCCGCCGCCGCCAAGCTGTGCGCCGGCGCCTTCGAAGAGGTGTGGGCCAGGGCCATCCCGCACGATCAATACGAGATCCACTAACAGGAAGCACTGGTCTGCCAGCTCATGCCCGTCTCCCCATCCTCATCCGCCCAGGCCGCGCGCGCAGCCGTCGCCGGACGGTTGCGCGGACTCCGCAAAGAGGCAGGACTGACGATCACTGAGCTGGCAGACCGGTGCGGTTGGCACCACTCCAAGACGTCCCGCATCGAGAACTCGGTCACTGCCCCCACAGCCAACGACATCCGCCAGTGGTGCACTGCCACCGGGGCAAAGCCCCAGGCGCAGGACATCATCGTGCAGTCGGTGAACGCCGAGTCGATGTACAAGGAGTGGCGTGACCAGATCCGCAGGGGTCTGACGGAGCTGCAGCAGAACACCGGCAGGCTCTTCCGCACTACCGACCTGTTCCGGGTCTACTCGTCCACTCTCGTCCCCGGCCTTCTGCAGACCGAGGGCTACGCGGCCAGTGTCCTCCACGAGGCCGCGCGCTTTCGTCAGCTCCCTGACGATGACAGTGCCCAAGCCGCGCGAGCCCGGGTCGAGCGCTCGCGCATCATCCACGACCCCGGCCGCCGCTTCGTCCTGCTCATCGAAGAGTCCGTCCTTTACTGCCAGATCGCCGACGTCGACGCCATGGCGGCGCAACTCGGTTACCTACTCACCGCCGGCGCAATCCCAACGGTGTCCCTCGGCGTCATCCCGACTGCCGCGAGCCTGCGTTCACAGTGGCCGCGTGAGACCTTCCACGTGTATGACGACAAGCTCGTGTCCGTCGAGCTGGTCTCCGCGAGGGTGCGGATCAATCAGCCCTCCGAGATCGAGCTGTACATCAGGGCGTTCGAGGAGCTGCGGGGCATGGCCGTGTACGGCGCCGATGCGCGCGGCCTAATCGTGAAGGCCATCGGCTCCCTGCGGTGACCCCAGGCATGACGAAGCGCCCCCAGCCACGGTCGTGGTGACCGTGGTTGGGGGCGCTGTCGTTCGTCTACGGGTACTGCCGTCGGCTGGGGTCGAGGCCTGCGGAGAGCAGGCCGCCGCCAGTCGGCTCGGGATCGGGTGCCCCGTCCTGGCGGCACACCTTCGCGTAGGGGTCATCGGCTGGGGTCTGCCACGAGTAGCCCTCGGGGCAGGACTGCCCTGCCGGGCCTGCCGGTCCCTGCTCTCCGGTGTCGCCCTTCTCGCCGCGTTCGCCCTGGGCTCCGGCCGGCCCCATCGGACCGTCGGCCCCCGGGTCCCCACTCGGTCCGGTCACCGTGTCGCCCGGCTCACCCTTCTTGCCCGGAGTTCCCGGCGAGGGGGTGATGGTGGGCGCCGGTTTACCGGGGTCGCCCTTGTCGCCCTTCTCCCCGGGGATGGGGATCGGGACGGGCACTTCGGCCCGGTCGTCCAGGTCCTCGACGGCCCTGCTCGGGTCGGGTGCCTTTGGGGTTTCGCCCGCCGCTTGGACTTGGGCGCGCAGGACGCGGACGTCGCCGGCCAACGTGCTCACGGCGTTGCCGCGTAGGTCTGCCTCGTCGGCCAGCTGGCTGTACCAGGACCAGCCGACGACGGCCGCGCCCGAGAGCGCGAGGAGCCAGCACAGGGTGGCGATCCAACGCCAGCTTCCGGCGAGTGCCCGTTCTGCACGGGTCATGGATCGCCTCCCAACTCGACGACTTTGACGCGGAGCCGGGCGATCTCCACTTGGTCTGTGATCCGTTGATCGAGGAGAGCGGTGATCCGGGTGTCGCGGTCGGCGAGTTCCTTGCGGAGCCCGTCGCGCTCTTCCTGGATTTGGTCGATCTCCGAGTTCATGCGGGTGGTCGCGTTCTCACCGCGCTTGCCGAGGTACGCCACCACCGAGCCGGACAGGACTCCAGCGAGCCCGATTACCGCGCCGATGGTGGCGGCGTCCAAGGTGGCTCCCCTACTGGTCGCGCGCGGCCTGCTTGTTGGGCACGGCGTAGACGATGCCCCAGGCGCCGAGGACGGCGAGCGTGATGGTGACGCCCTCACCAGTGGTGAGGACGTTGTCCTGCACGGCGGTGATCGCGGCGGCAGAGCCTGCGGCGACCCCCGACAAGATGGACTTGGCGATGCTGGAGATCTTCATGGATGTACCCCTTCGGGTTCAGGCGACGACGGTGAATCCGTACTTCGCGCCGAGCTTGGTGAGACTGGCCTTGCCGGGGACGCCGTCGGCAGCGCTGCCGGTGTAGCCGCCGCCGGCCTTGGAGCGCTGCCACTTCGCGTAGGCCTCGACCGTGGTCGTGCCGAAGTGGCCGTCGGAGTACGTCTTGGCGAGCAGGCCCGCGTCGACGAGCGCGGCCTCCACGGTGCGGACCCCGGAGTAAGTGACCGGAGTGCCCGCTGCCTTCGGGTTGGTCTTGGCCGCGGCAACCAGCTTCGACAGGTCGACGACAGGCTTGGCCGGCTTCGGCAGCGGGGGCACGGTGACGGGCTTCGAGCCGAGCCGCTCAGCGACAGCAGCACGCATCGACGCCATGGTGAACCCGCGCGGGTCGACCTTGCCGGGCTGCCACTCCAGGTGGCCGATGACGGAACGCTCATCCCAACCGTGGTGCCGGCAGATCGCCGCCGATACCCGCACGATGGCTTCCAGCTGCGCGGCGGGCCATGGGTCCTTGCCGTCGCCGAGGTTCTCGCACTCGAAGCCGTAGAAGGAGCGGTTGCCGTCGGTGTCCGCCTCGTTGTCGGCGGGCAGCGCGGTCTCGTTCTTGACGGCGGCGAGGACGTCACTGTCGCCCAGGCCTGCGTGGTTGGCGCGGCCGTAGCCGACCAGGTGCACGGTGCCGTCCTTGGCGATGACGCCGTGGCAGAGCGGGCCGGGCAGCGTGGAGTGCCCGTCGCGGCACAGCGCCACCGTGTTCGCGGTGCCCTTAGTGACGGTGTGGTGGATCATCACGCCGTGCACGGGACCCCACGGGCCCATGTGGTTGCGGTTGTGGGTCTCCCAGTTGCCGACCTCGACGACGTTGAGGCCTTCGTCGCGGAGCAGGTCGAGGAAGGTGGCGGCGGACGGTGGTATGGCCATGAGGCCCCCTTCTGGGCATGCAGAAAGCCCCGGCCAGATGGCGCGGGGCGGGCGGGTAGCGCTGCGCCTGGCGATCAGGCGATGCGAGTCAGGAGCAGGTGGGATCCCGCGCGGACGTTGGTGTTGGTCACGCTGAGGGCGTTCTGCGCCCACTGGAACTGCAAGTTGCCGGCCGTGCTGCCGACGATGAGCGTGCCGAAAGCAAGGGCGAGGACTCCGGTAGATGTTGAGCCGCCCAGGGAGGCGACCTCTGTCGTCGTCCTCGTCTGCATATTCAAGCTGGCGATGGCCGTGTTCGTCGATTCTGCGGTGGTGGGGCCTAGGACAGCCCAAGCCAGGGAGGCGCCCGAGGGTGCCGCCCAGCCGATTTTGAGTCTCCCGGCCGTCCCGGAGTCGGACAGCAGGAACAGTTCCACCCGGTAGACCGCGCTCGCCTCGACCGCGACGAACAGTTCGTCGTCGTTCTGCATGGTGCTGCTGCTGGCCAGGGGCTCGGTGACGGTCTTGCGGGCGGACAGGATCAGCCCGTTGAGGTCCTCGGGGGTGGGCTGGTCTCCGGACAGCCACCGTGGGTATCCCACAATGTCTCCTCTACAGGGGTACGACGGCAGGGTGCTCAAGCTGGACGCCGGCACCTGAGCTCTGGGCTTTGACGACACCGTTGACGGAGCGGGTGACCGTGAAGGCCTGCGGCGAAGTGGTTCCGGTGATGGCCGTGACGGTCATGACCTCGCCCCCCACTCGGATACGGAAGGGCAGCGCTGCTGGGGCAGTAGTCCAGGGGAGGCCCGCGCTGGCCACACTCAGGGCGGTGGCCGTCGATGTCGCTGATGCCGCCAGCGTCGACCCGGACGACTTCAGCCGGTTGTAGTCGGCGGCCCCCAGCTCCCAGACGTTCCAGGGCAAGGCGGGGGTGCAGTTGAACTGCATATCCCAGTCGATGGGGTGGCCCAGAACTTCGGTGTAGCCCTGGGCGAGCAGGTCGATCGTGTCGGGTGGCAGATGGGCGGGCGGGTGGGCGATCTGGACGCGGTCGCCGGAGTCGACGTCGGTGACGGCGTCGATGAGGCTCGGTGCTGCGGCGAGGTCGACGTTGAGGACCGGGTAGCGGGCCTCGTCGACGGTGCCCAGGTGCAGCCGCCACCCGGCATGCTGCTCTGCCTGCTCGTCGGCGTACAGGTTGAGGGTGACTGCCTCGTCGTAGACGCCGACCCCGTCGGGCGGGGCCTGGACGGACAGGGGCCCGCTCTCCAGGACGGCGCGTTCTGAGGAGCCGCCCTCGCGGGTCACGGTGACGTCGTTGCGGACCTTCTGGTCGTCGTCGACGGGTTCCAGCGGGGGCGCCACATGGCCCGGCGTCAGGTAGTCCAGGGCGAGGGTGACGGCCTGGTTGTAGAGGGAGATGCGGTCGCGGTAGGCGAGGGCGATGTCCTCGCGTCGCTCGCCCAGGATGCCGCCGTCGACGCTAGCGGACTCCTCGAGGAGCGTGAGGAGTGTGTCCGGCCGCTGCGCACCCACCTCTTCCATGCGGGAGACGACGCCGTTGATGACCAGCGGCACGGCCTCTTCCTCACGCAGGCGCATCATCCGCACGCCTGCGGTCTCTCCCGCGAACCCCAGGTCGGCGGAGTTGTAGATGGTCGTGTTGGCGGTGGTGAAGGCGGCGATGTGCCCGAGGCGCAGGCCGTTGAGATCGCTGTTGTAGCCGCCTGTGACGCCCAGGACTCCGCTGATACGGCCCACGGTGCCCGCGTAGCTGGTGGTGACCTGCCCGCCCTGTCCGCCGATGGGGATCCATCGCACCGTCCAGTCGACGTTGCCGCCGTTCTGGACGGCGTACAGCTGCCAGCGGGACCAGGTGTTGAACACACCCAGGCCGGTCAGGTTCACCAGGGCCGAGGTGACGACGACGTCGTCATCGTCGTACCCGTAGATCTCTGAGACGCCGGTCCGCAGCATCAGCCGCCACCGCTTCACCGTGCCCGTGCCCGTCCACTGCAAGACCGTGCGCGCGGACGCCGGGCCCGCGTTCGGCAGGTTGAAGACGAACTCGGTGTGCCACTGGGTGGGGCTGCCGGACGGGGCGGGCACCGTCCCGATGAGCGTGGCGCCTTCCTGCACGGCGGGCAGCGCGTTGGATCCGGCGAGGGAGTCGTCGGCGGCCAGGTCGAAGCCTGCTGTCCGCAGCGGCCGGACACCGGCAGTCGGGCTGTAGAACTGGGTGGCGTCCCGTCCCTCTTCCAGCGGCCAGTAGGCCAGCGGGGCTCCGGACGGGATGCGGCGGCGCAAGGTGGACTGCAACGCCTGCTGCCCCTGGCCCAGGCGGCGCAGGATGCCCGCGGCCTCGACGGGCACGCGGATGTCCTTGCCGGACACGTCCCAGCGCGAGGGCCAGCTGCTGACCTCGCCGATGAACCGCACCCGCCGGTTGGTGACGGCCGCGGCCCCGTTCATGGACCAGGTGCGGCCCGCGCCGTCGACGAAGCTGGTCGCTCCGACGGCCTGGGCGGTGAAGTCAGGGTTGGCGACGACCGTGCCCGCGATGCCGTTGCGGACTTCCGCCTTGTACGCCCTGCCCGCGACCGGGTAGCGGGGGATGACGGCGGTCAGGTCGGCGGGCGCCACCTTGAGCGGGGCGGTGCTGGCGAACGTGGGCAGCGTGCTGGCGAGGGTGACTGGATCGGCGAACTCGGTCCACGGGCCTGCGATGGAGCGGGCCCAGTAGAAGCGGGCTGTCTTTCCGCCCGCGCCGTTGTCGACGTCCAGGGTGGCGCGCAGTGCTGCGCGTCGCGGCAGCGGGGGCAGAGTGCGCCCGAAGAAGGCGCCGCCGGTGCCGTCCGTGCTCTGGTGGATGATCAGGGCCCGGTCCTCCAGGCGCAGCATGTACGCCTTCTGTCCGCCGGTCGCCTCCCACTTCCCGATAAGGGTCTGGGCGCCGTCGGCGTACCAGTCGGCTTCCCCCTCCCAGCGCAGATCAAGGTCGCCAGTGAGGTCGAGGACAGCCGCGTCGGGCGTGGACGCGAAGTCGGCGACCACACCGGTGAGGGACAGGAACGGGGAGCCCGCGCGGACCGATACCCGCAGGGGCGTGTTGCGTCCGATCAGCTGGTAGTACGGCGACAGCGGGTTGCGGGGGCTGTACTTGCCGAGCCGGTTGTTGAAGGTGAGCGAGCACTTGCCCGGGTCGGCGCGCACGCCCTCATCAGAGCGCCCCCGCGTGATGGTGATCTTCTCTGCGGTGTAGACGTCGGAGGTGACGTCGGTCCAGATGCCGTTGATCTGGAGGTCGATGCGCACGTCAAGCGGGGTCTGCGGGAACACCATCGCGGCGGCCTCCTCACTGCCCGAAGGCGGTCTGGACGTTGCCGCGTCCCTCGACGCGGACGATGTTCTGGACGAAGGTTTTGAACTTGCCGTCGGCGCCCGCGAACTCGAAGCGGACCAGGACGGCGCCGCCCCCGGCCTGGGCGCCCATCAGAGGCGCCATCCCGGTGGTGAGCGTGGTGGCGGGCGCGGCGAGTTGCGGGTTGACCAGGCCTTGCATGGTTTTGTCGAGGACGCCGCGGTTGTCCTCGGCGCCCACCGCGATACCTGCGGGAATCCACTGGCCGATCGCGTCCGCCATGAGCTTGGACGGCGACCCGATGTGCAGGAACGACTTGGCCGCGTCGACGACGTTGGACGACACGAACGACGTGACCTTGTTCCACAGCCAGCCGCCCATGGACGAGATGCCGTTCCACAGGCCGCGGATGACGTCCGCGCCCTTGTCGTGCAGCAGGTTGTTCATGCCGGTGACCGCGCGGCCGATCCGCCCGGGGATGCCGGTGGCCCACGACATGAGCGCGGACGCCTTGTCGGCGGCGGCGTTCCGCATGGCCTGGAAGGCGGACGAGGCCCGATTGCGCAGGGCCCCGGCCAGACCAGCCAGCGCATTGAAGATGCGGCCGGGCAGGGCGGCGTGCCAGGTGACCAGCTCCATGAATTTGCTGATCGCCCAGTCCTTGGCGGTGCCGAACCAGCCGGCGAACATGCCGGGCAGGCCGGCGAACCAGCTCAGCGCTCCCCGGAACCAGTTGACCGTGGCGCCGAAGGCGGTCTGGACCGCGCTCCAGGTGGCAGTCCACGCCTGCTGGAACCAGGTGGTCTTCAGGGCGATGTAGATGATGGCCCCGATCAGCAGGGTGACCCCGATGATGATCGCGCCGATACCGGTGGCAGCGAACGCCGCGTTCCATGCCCACTGCGCAGCCGTGGCAATAGCGGTGGCACCCGCCCACGCGGTCTGCGCGGCGGCCCACAGGATCATCCCGCCCTTGATCGCCAGGACGGCGAGGGCGATCCCGCCCAGGGTGTAGGCGAGTGGCTCCATCACGGCCTGGTTGTCGGTGGCGAACTTGATGAAACCGCCCGCGACCTCGGCCAGCTGGCCGGTGACCTTCCGCTTGAAGGTCTCCAGGACTGCGGCCGGACTTTCACCCATCGTCTTCATCAGCTTGTCGGTGGACCCTGTGGCCTTGTCCATGCCGGACGAGGCCGCCGCGGACGCCGGGTCGAGGGCGAACAGTGCCTCGCCCAGCACGTTGCCCGGGTCACCGAACAGAGCCGCGGCGGCGTTCAGCTTGGTCTGCTCGTTGCCCGTGCCGCGGAGCGCGTCCATCGTCATCTGGAGGGCGTCCTCTGCGGACTTGCCGCCCTTGCCGATCTGCGATGCCATGTCGCCGGCGTTGAGGCCGATCGACTCGAACGCGGCATCGACGGCCGTGCCCCCGGCGAGGGCTCGCTCGCCGAACTGGCCGATGGCGTCGGCGACCTGGTCGGCGTCCCGGGCGCCCGCCTCCAGGCCCTGGGCGAGCAGGCCGGTAGCGGTCTGCCCGTCCAGGCCGACACGGCGGAACTGCGTCGAGTACTCGTTGATCGTGTCGAGGAAGTCGTCGGCTTTGTTCGCCGAGGACTGGAACCCCTTGGTGATGATGTCGAACGCCTCGTCGGCGTTGTCCGCCAGCCCGGTACGGATGAGCTGGCCCACCGCCGCGGTGGTCGGCCCGACCTCCTGGTCGAACGTCTCCGACAGTGCGAGGGCCTTGGAGGTGACACCCTCCAGGCCGCCTTCGGCCTGCGAGACGTCACCGATGTTGTTGTAGACGCCGCGGATCGCCTCGTTGACGGTGGCCGCGGAGTCGCCCCACGCGTTCTCGTAGACGCTGGCCGAAACCTTCGCGACGTCCGCAGCCTCGGCCGGACCGAGACCCAGCTGCGCGGCCAGCTTTGCATTCGCCGCCGACACGTCCAGCGCCTGGACGACCCCGACACCGAGCGCCGCCGCCACCCCGACACCGATGCCGGCCGCCGCCGTGTCGAACTTCTCGCGGACGCCTTCCAGCGTGCGGCCGGTCTCGTCACGGGCAACGAGGTTGAACACCAGTGAGGTATCGCTCATGGCGAAGCCGCCCCCCTTCCTGATGGAGAGAGGGCGGCTTCAGCGCCCCTGCTTGATCCGGTCGGCTGCCTTCTGCTGCTCTTCCTCGAAGGAGTCGAGCCACGCGAGTACGTGCTCTTCCTGCTCCACGGTCATCAGGGCCCATTCCCAGGGCCGGATGTGCAGCAGGTGGGCCGCGTCGCCGAACCGCTTTACTCGGCGAGCGGCAGCTGTGCTTTTCCCTCTTCCTCCGGGTCCTCGAACGCCTCGGCGATCTGCTCGTCGAGCTTCTCCAGGACGGCGGCGAGCTGGTCCGGCGGAGCCTTGTCGACGACTTCCTCGCGCATCGTGAGCAGCTCGCCCCTGGAGTACTCCAGCGTGAGCTCATCCCATGCGAAGTCGACGTCCTCGTACTTGATCCCGGGGTGTTCCCGCTTCTGGAACAGGAACAGCAGCGCGCGGCGGCACACGCTGCTGCCGGCCACCACGTCCTTGGTGAACTCGGTGTAGTTGCGGGCGGTGCGCCGCTCGAGCATCTCCCGCTCGGCGGACATGATGCTGCGGCGCGGCTCGTACTTGAAGCGCTGCGGTTCGTCGCTGCCCTCGGGCTTGTAGACGAGGTACACGGCTGCTCGCTCTCTATCGGGCCCGGGACGCGATGCGCCGGGCCATGTCTTCCATGGCCTGCTCGACGGCCGCCCTGTAGGTGTTCGTGCGCCCGGTGAAGGAGCGGTCGAACCACTCCAACTTGCCGCGCTGCTGCACCCAGTTCTCGCGGTCACCCCACACGGGGTGACGCCAGCCGGACGCCCGGTTGGTGCGCTTGGGTGCGTTGGGGAAGCCTCGGATGTTCTTGGTCTTGAAGGCCTTCACGCGGGCACCGGACCAGCGTCCGCCGAGCTTGACCTCGGGCCGGATCTTCCGGGCGATCGACGTGCGCAGGGCAGGTGTGGTGCCGCCGTTGAGCGACACCATTCCCATGATCGAGTCCTTGGCCTGCTGGGCGCCGGGCCGCAGCGCGTCGCGCATGCCGGCCGCGAGCTCCTTGCGCAGCTGCTTGCCGTCCTCCTCCGCGCGGATCGCCCGCGTCAGGGCGGCGAGCCCGTCGTGCGTCTCCACGCCGAGCGAGAACGGCGGGCCGCCAGCCATCAGGCGGTCGCCCGGACAACGGCCCCCGAGGTGGGGAAGCCGAGCGACACGGTGGCCTCGTCACCGACCGACCCGGTGATCGGGTTCCACCCGTTGATCAGGATGGATCCGGTGTACTTCGGGTTCGAGGCGCCTACCGCGGCCTGGTCGGCGCGCACCTCGAAGGGCACGACCGTCCCGAGCAGCGGCCACATGATCGCGTCGAGCTCGGCGGCAGTGAACGACTGGAGGAACTCGCAGCCCAGCTCAGCGGACTTGAGCCCACCGAGGACTTCCTTCCAGCCGAGCGAGGCGTAGTTGGTGACGTCCTTCTCCTCGACCTCGACCGTGAGCTCGGCCTTCTTGGTGTAGGTGTTCAGGACGTTGGCGTTGATGCTCACGTACTGGGCGAGCAGGACCATCTTGGGCATGACGGGCCCCCTTTCGGACGGGGTGAGGAACGGGCTACTGGATGCCGAGCGAGGCGGCGAACAGGAAGGACGGCGTCGTGCCGGAGATCGTCCAGGCGATACGCCACCACGTGTCGGTGATGGCAGTGCCGTCGGTGCGCAGGATCTGCCCGCCCACCGCGTTGGCCGCGGCGAAGGTGAGCCGCGTGGTGGGCGCGCCGAAGGCGTTGTCCACGCTCGACTCCACGCGCGCGGTGATGCTCGGCGTAGTGCCGGCCACCGACAGCACGTGCAGGGCCGCGAACATGCGCTTCCCCAGGGGCACGGCGCCCACCTGTAGCCCGGTGCCCACGCCGGTGGCGGTACGCGCGGTGCCGGGCGGGTGGGCGAACTGGCCGCGAACCAGGGGCCAGGACGACTTGGCTGTGCCGGTCCACGGGGCCACCTCGCCGACCTCGTCGAACAGCTTGTAGTCCGAGCGCAGCGCGTTGGTGAAATACGCCAGGCCGCCGACGGCCGCCGCATTGTTGGCGCTGATCGACCAGGGACCGACGCCCCCGAGCTGCGCCCACGACGCATCGTCCACCTTGGTCGTGTCGCCCGCCTCCCACTGACCCTCGCCGGAGATCTCCGCCTTGCCGAGGCCGCCGAGGTTCTCCTTCCAGCCGTCCGAGGCGTAGTTCGTGGTGTCCTTGGCCTCGACCTCGGCGGACAGCTCGACCTTGTTGGAGACGCCCGTCAGGTCCGCGCCCACCGCGAAGAGGCGGACGTTCGTCAGGATCGTCTTAGGCATCTGCCTCCCCCTTCGGCTGGGTCTTGCGGCGGCTCGGGCGGGGCTCGTCGACGACTTCCTCGGCGACCCCGGAGGCCACCAGGTGTGCGCCCTGCGCCGTCGGCACCTCGGTCTCGTCGCCCTCGGCGGGCCACGGCTCGCCGTTCAGCTGGGCGCCCTCGGGCATCTGCTGAGTGATGCGGATCTTCATCAGGTGTTCCCGTCTCCGATGACCTTGATGGCGAGCTCGGCGCCCACGAAGCTGGACCCTTGGTGCTCGTACCAGCGGTAGCCCTGCACGCGCTGCAGGTGCAGGTCGTCGGCCAGGCCGCCGAGGGCGAGCTCACCGGGGGCGCCGCGGGCCGCCTCGATGGCCTGCTTCAGCGAGGCCTCGCCAGCACCGGACAGCAGGGCGTCAAGGATCCGTTGGGCGGACCGGTCATCGGCGCGGCCGGCCAGCACGCGGCAGGTGAACAGCAGCTCGTCAGTGCCGCGGCCCATCGTCTTGTCGAAGTTGACGTCCACCTCGCCGACGAAGAAGCAGGGGGCGACGATCGAGTCCGGTACGTACCCGAGACACGTCAGCTTCCCGATACCGGCGGGCAGGACGACCACACGGGCCGCATCCGCGATCGCGTCACGGATGAGGGAGATCTGCACGGCCGCCCCCCTATCCGAAGCCGGGAAGGATGTACGGCTCGATCAGCGCCCACACGTCCGGGTCCCGGCGGGACAGGTTGCGCACGCCCCACTCGGCTGAGCCGATGATGCCCTCGGGGGAGTCCTTGCGCTTGTAGAGCCGCGCGGCCTGGATCAGCGCGGCCTCGGTGATCTCGTCCGGCACGGCGGGCCAGCCGAACTTGGCGGTGATGCGGACGCGCGTGGTGTACGTGCCCCAACTTCCCGACCGCAGCAGGCCTGTGACGGGCTTGCCATCGGCCAGGGCGTTGTCGGGCTGCGTCTCGTATCCGGTGAGGGCCGCCCATGACAGGCCGCCGCCCGCCTCGACGACGAGGCCCGTGACATCGCCGATGTCGTCGACCAGGAGCAGGTCCCCGTCGTCCTCGCACACGACCCGGCCAGCGAGGCGGAACACGCGAGGGGTGGCCGTGCCGTCCAGCCAGAAGCGGCGACCACACGCATTGTCGATGCCGCGGGACGCCGCCCCCAGCGCGGAGGTCAGCAGGGTGTCGCGGCTGTCGTCGTCCGCCTCGATGCTGAGCTTCTCCTTCAGCGCGACCACACTGCCGTACTCGTGGGCCACCGCCCATCACTCCGTCGACGGCGCGGGCGGAGCTGCCGCCGTCTTCTTCGCGGCGGTCTTCTTGGCCGGTGGCTTGCCCTGGTCGGCAGTCTGTTGCGGGGTCGCCGTGCGTCCTTGAGGGCCGTCCGTTTCGTCCGGCTCGGGGGTGTAGCCGTAGTGCTCCAGCTGCTCGTCGACCTGCTGTACACGATCGGTCTTGCCCCGGGATTCGTACACGGCACGCTCGCGCAGCAGGGCCGCGACCATGTTGTCGTTGCTGGCCATGAGGCCTCCTCAGAAGACGGTCACGTCGGCGGTGTTCGTGACGTTGGTGTTGGCGGAGTACATCAGCCGCAGGAATCGCCACGGCTGCCCGGGCCGGAGGATCTTCAGCGCGGTGCCCGCGGTGGTGAGCGCGAACGTGGCGACCGCCCCGGTGTCCGGGGTGGACGGGTCCGCGTAGGAGACGGCGAACCAGTTGGTTCCGTCGGCGGATCCTTCGATCGCGTAGGTGCATGTCGGCGTCGCGCCGACGGCTGTGGTGATGGCCAACAGCGCCGGCCGCTCGACAGCGGCCCCGCGGTCGACGATGTTCGTCGAGGCGCCGTTGCCGGCCTGCGCC
Source organism: Streptomyces sp. NPDC005808 (assembly GCF_042871385.1). Taxonomy (NCBI): domain Bacteria; kingdom Bacillati; phylum Actinomycetota; class Actinomycetes; order Kitasatosporales; family Streptomycetaceae; genus Streptomyces; species Streptomyces sp. NPDC005808. The sequence continues at coordinate 404,927 of NZ_JBIAIK010000003.1, forward strand.
TGCGACAGACGTGCAGAGTTCGGCTGCCGGTCGCCGCCGAGGGCCTGAAGCGTGGGCATGTGGACCTCCCGTCCCTGGTGCCTTGGTGGGGCGCGCGGCCCGGCCAACCGGCCGGGCCGCGCGGGGGACGGCTAGAACGCCGGGGTGACCATGCCCGTGCCGCCGACCTTCTGCATGCCGTTGGCGTAGCGGCCGAAGGTGTACGCGAAGTACGAGTACGCCACCAGCAGCACGCCCAGCGATGCGGCGGCCGGCTGCTCGGCACGGATGAACAGCGGCGCGTTCGGGTCCTCCCACAGGTGGCACTCCGAGGCGGGCACGACGTACAGCTCGTCCTCGTTGGTGCCCACACCCAGGTTGGTGACGATGTTGTTGTCGACGACCACCTGCATGCCGTTGGGCAGCACACCCCGAGGCCCCGAGGCGTAGGAGCTGTTCGGGTCGAGGGTGCCCGACGCCTGCACTGGCAGGTTCACTGAGTTGATCATCGGCCAGGTATTGGACATCTGGCTGGACAGCCAGTACCAGCGGCGCGAGTGCATGACCGCATGGGTCGGCGCGCCCATGGCCAGGAGGTTGGTTTCGACACCGGCCGCCGCACCGAGGATCTTCGGGTACAGCTCGGCGCCGGTCGGGGTGCCGTCGGTGTAGGCGTTCGCCTGAGCCACCGCGCTCAGGCCGTTGGTGGCCTGGTTGAGGAGTGTCGAGTCCAGGCGGGTGGCGACCCGGTTGAACAGGTCCTGGAAGGCCACGTCCTCGATGCCCGTGCCGCGGTCGATCGCCTGCCGGGAGATCGTCTGCTGCCCGGCCGCGGTCTGGACCGGCACGCTGAGCTGCGTGTCGTCCATGTCCTGGTTGGTCACGGCGGTGTTCTGCGTGGCCTGGATCCCGGCGTCGGTCGCAGTGGTGATGCGGGAGATCTCGATCGACATACCGCTGTCGGGCAGGGGGTGCCGGTTGCAGACGTCGGCGAATGGACGCAGCGCCGCCGTGGCCGGGGCGTACATGTCGGTCAGATACTGCGGCACCGTCAGGCCCGAGAACGCCCCGGTGCCGACAGCGCGCTGGAGGTACTCGGCGCGCTCGACGCGCTCCTCCTGCATGTGCCGTGCCAGGCGCGAGGCGGACTCGACGTCCTGGTACGAGTACTGGCGGGCGATGTCCATCAGGAAGCCCTTGCCCAGCGGGTCCTGGTCCTTGCGGTAGGTCCGCTCCTCGTTCCCGACGGTGACCATCCGGTCGCGAGGCTGCGGGGGGCGGGTATGGGTCTCGCGGAACTCCTTCTGCTTCGCCTCCCGCTCCATCTCTTCCGTCTTGAGCTTGTTCGTGGTGGCCAGCTTGTTCTCGATGCCGGTGATGTCGGAGCGCGCCTGGTCGCGCGCAGCGAACAGCTCGGCTACGCGCTGGTCTTCCTCGGCACTCAGGTTCGAGCGGCCGTCCTGCTGCGCCTTGTCCAGGATGAGCTGGACCTCGGCGCCGGACTTCTTGAGCCGCTTCTGTGCGGCCTCCAGCTCGACCTCGATGCTTGCGATGAGGTCGTCGATGGTTCCGGGCATGAGTGTGATCCCTCCGTACAGATGGGTCGTTGGGTTGCAGCAACAGCGGGGCCACGGCCCAACCCGGGTCATCTGCCGGGCGGCACAGGGCTGCGCGCCCGGGCATCTGCCGGACAGCGCGCTGTGTCTGGTGCTCAGTGCTCGTCGGCCTCGACGAGCAGCTGAGTGCGGAGCATGGAAATCGACCGCCCTTGAGCGGTCGGGGCCGCCGCGCGTGCGGGCGCCGGCATCTGCGGCGCGGGCACGGGGGCGGTGGTCAGATCGGAGCGCAGGGCGAGGCGTGCGTAGGCCTCGCGTGCGACCAGCGCGGGAAGGTTCGGGATGAGGTCGAGGAACTCCCCGCTCCTCGCGGCGACGGAGGTATGCGGGTTCGCGCCGTAGGTGACGGGGCCGACGTCGCCGCGCTCCAGGTCGAACTCCTGGATGCGGTACTCGGTGTAGTCCGGGGACCACTGGCCCGAGGTGATGCGGAACATGAACGACTGCTCACGCACGTCCGCGTCCTCGATGGCCTGGACGAGCAGCTGCACGTCCGACCGCTTGGGGTTCAGCCAGGCGCGCTGCCCCAGGCCCTGATCGTCCGCCCACAGTTCCAGTCGCTGGTTCCGTGTGCTCGCCATCGGCGTGCCCGCGTGGTTGAAGCGGAACACGACCTCGGGGTCCGCACCGAGCGTCTTGTCCGCGGCGCCCTTGGAGACGACCTCGGTGTAGGGCCCGAACATGTCCCACATCTCGTAGCCCTGCTCGAACGCGCTGGCGTATCCCTCGACCTGGTACCACTCCATGCCGTCCGCGCGTTCCACCTTCTTGGCGCGCAACTGCGAGGTGAACCGGATCTCTGGGGACTCGGGACGGTCCCGGGGTACGGACATCGAAGTAGAGCCCGCCGCACCTGCGCGGGCCTGGGCAGCCTGCTGCCGCAGGATCGCCATGGTCATGAGGGAACTCCTCCTGCTTGCGGGGTCGCGGTCGTGGGCTGTGCCTGGGCGCCCTTGCCGAACACCCGGTCGAACTCCGCCAACTGCTGCTCGGTGAAGGGCGGCAGGTCATAGATGGCGCGGGCCTCGGACGGCGCCAGCGTCCGGGAATCGATGCGCGTCTTGAGGACAGCGGCCTGCGTCTGCGGGTCCATCGCCAGCAGCGCGTTGCGGTTCAGCTTCACGAACCGCGGCCGCGAGGACAGGCGGCTGAGCGCGTTCTCGCGACGGGTCACAGCAGGCCCCAGACTCATGACGAGGAACTGCAAGTTCCGCTGCGTCATGTTGGCGTAGGTGACCGAGCTGCCCGACACGGAAGCATCGATCAGGTCGGAGGGGCAGTCGAAGAACCGGGCGATGTCCCCGATGCCGAACTGCTTCGCGGCGATCCAGTCGGCGCCCGCCTGCTCGGCCTGGATCATCTCGTAGTCCCAGTCGTTGCCGGTGACGAACAAATCCCGGCTCATGACCGCCGCCTTGAAACGCTGCTTCGCCCCGTCGGCCTGCTCCGGTGTGAGCGTCTTCGAGGTGTTCTTCAGATGCGCCGAAGGGATGGCCCCGTTGCGGAACCAGTCCATGGCGAACTGCTGGATGGACAGGTACTCGCTGATCGACCATGCGGCATACGCCACCGGGGACAGGCCGACGGGCAGCCCGGCCACGGTGTACTGCTTCTCGTGCCAGACCTCGCTCGGCTCGTAGGTGGTGCCCGCGATGCGGTACTGCTTCTTGCCCTTACGCATCCGCAGGGTGACGTCACCGATCGGCGCGAGCTCGATGCGGGCCGGAAGCCCGAGGCCGTCCCGAGCGGTGATCAGGCCGACGGTATTCCCGGCCCGGTCGAGGTCGAACTGACTGGAGTACATCCACTCCGGCATCTCGACCTCATCGCCCCCTGGGGTGACGAGGACGGCGGGCTTGGGCACCTCGACCTGGATGCCGTTCACCTTGCGGTACAGATCCACCGGCATGGTCGAGACGAGGTTCGCGCGCAGCCGCAGGCACGCCCACACGGCGCTGTGCCGCAGCGCCGTCTCGTTGGTCACGACCGCCGCCCCGCCGCCCGTGCCGGGCCGGGCAGGGATCATCTCGCCTGCGGTCTGTCCCGGGGCGTCACGGCGTCGGAAGAGACTCACGTCTTACCGCCCCTCCTGCCGCCATCGGCAAGCCAGGAGCCACCAAGGATCACGACGCCGGTCACAGCGAGCGCCGCCCACCCGATGGCCTGATATGCCCCGGCGCCCGCGCCGGCCGCGACGAGCAGCAGGCCAGCGGCGTCGAGCGCGGTTGTCATCCGCTCGCGCACTACGCCCCTCCTTCAGTAGATCGAATCAAGCGGGTCGTAGTCGTCCAGCACGTGCGGCCCCCGGATGACGAGCGCCCACCGGGCGAAGGTCGCCGCAGCGAAGGGAGAGACCTCGGTCAGCGACGTGGTCCGGTCAAGCGTCCAGGCGTCACCGTTGCGGCGCGTCCGGGCGCCGTTCACCGCAGCGGTCAACGGCACCTGGTCGATGTGCCGGGCAGTGCCCTGGTTCATGGCGTCGGCCATCTGCCCGCACGCCTCGATGATGTCGCCGCTGCGCATGATGGCCAGGTCCCCACGCTCCGGCTCGTCCTTGTCCTTGGGCACGTCGATGCCCGCGGCCACCAGGTCGTCGATGAGCGAACTAGCCGGGGCGCCCGATGCGGCGACCGCCACGGCCACCGGTTTCCACAGGGCGTGCAGCTTCACCATGGCGGGCACCACCCAGTCCGTACCGGGCCGGTACGCCACGACCTCCAGGTGCACCCTGCCGTCCGGGCGGCGGCAGGCCGCGGCGATCGCCGCCCGCTTCCTGTCCTGCGACACATCGATGGCGAACGCCACGTCCGTGTTCGCCTTGCTGCTCGCGTCGACCAGGCCGGGCCATGCCGCCTTCGGCACGTTCGGATCGGACGGCGGCACTGGCTTGCGGGTGCGGTTCAGGTAGGCCCGGTCGAACGCGCTGGGGTCATCGGCCATCTTCTCCAGCTCGGCCCTGATGACCGCCTCGGTCACCGTGTAGCCGAGCGCGGGCAGCGTCGCCCGCCACGTCGCCGGATCATCGCGCGGCATGTCCTCCGGCGCGTACCACTCGAAGTACGCGGTCGCCGGACGCACCGCGCCCAAGTCCTCGGCGAGCGCGGCGAACAGAGCCTCGATCAGCTCGCGCCCCACTTTGCGCTTCTTGTTCAGCCACACGCTCTTGGTCGTGCCGCCGGCCGATGCCCACCACAGCTGCGCCATGGCCCGGGTCAGCATGGCCGGGCTGAACGCCTGCTCAAGGCGGTCGTCTTCGTGCGCGAACGCCTCGTCGATGAACCCCATGTCGAGAGGCGGACCGTGGCCGGCTTTCTCGGTGTTCGCGGTGATGCCCATCTTCGAGCGCGTCGCCGGCCACAGGATCGCCTCGTTGCCGTTCGACTTCCGGATGCGCGCCCGCTTGCGGAGATCCGAGCCTGAGATCTTCTCCCAGAACTCGTCTTCCCACCGCTGCCGCGCCATGCCGCGGGTCTGCGCCGCGTACACGATGTTCTGCCGCTGCCAGGCCATGGCCCGGTGGACCTGGGCGCCAAGGCACAGCTCCGTCTTGCCCTGCTGCCGGGAGACGGAGATGCCGACCTCGCGGTGGGCGAACAGCCCGGTCTCGGGGTCGATCTCCAGGGCGACGTCGGACACGTACTTCTGCCACGGCATCGGCGGGGCGCCGAGCTTGGCCATGACCTTCCACAGCTTCGGCCCGAGCGACGGCCGGTTCGGATGACGGGGCGTACCCCACAGCGGCGGGCACTCCAGCCCGTACCGCTCCCGGAGGTCCTCGGCGAAGTCAGTCGGGGGACGCCAGGTCTCCGAGGTCGTCGTCATCGTCCGGCGCCCGCCCCTCCAGCAACTGGGCGAGCGTCTGCCGGAGCTCGCGGTTCAACTGGGGCAGCGTCCGGCCGTCTTCGGCGCTGGTCACGGCCTCCCCACAGGTCTGGCACTCGCCGGTCGCTGCGGTGTCGATCGACCGCGCCAGGGCGTAGGCCATCTCGGACAGCGACGGCTCGACGCCGACCAGGTCGCCGAGCTGCTCGACGTCGCTCCGCACGGCTTCCTCGACGGGGCCCATGCCGCCCCCCTCCAAGATCATCCCCGGCTCATCGGCCCGGGGGGAGAAAAATAAAAGCTGGGCGCGGGGTTGAGAAGATGATCTTTCCTAAAAAACCCGGACGGTCTCAGCCGGATCAGGCCTCTGACCTGCGGTTATGCACGGTCACTTCGAGCCTGCGACCTGCACGTTTGCAGGTGGCTCAGCCTTGAGTGACGCGGTCCGTTCCTCGCGCGCAGCCTGATCCGTCGCCGGATCGCGGTAGCAGTAGCCCTGCGCATTGCGGAGCACGGCGCTGTACCTGATGCGGCGCTCGCCGCTGTAGGCCCCGGGCTCGATCGAGATGGACCCGTCGATCGGCACGTCGCTCGGGTCGATGTCGTTGGCGCGCAGCCACTCGGCTACGGCTGCGATCGGACCGTAGGCTGTCTCGCCCTCCCACCAAGCCATGGGTCAGCCGCCCACGGGGGTGGGTGCGTGCTCGGGGGCCAGCCCTGCCACGGTGGCCTCCATCTCGGTGTGGTCGATGAGCCCGCTGCTGTAGCCGCAGGTGCAGACGACCATGACCTTGCCGGTCTGCTGCCGCTCCATCCACTGCTCGCCCTCGTCGGTGAGCGGGCCAGGCCGTGACTCGGTTTGGGCGAAGGCGTGCACTTGGTGATCGAGGGTCCAGTTGCCCGGGGCGGCACTCGGGCACGTGACGGTCTCAAGGTCGTTCGTCATCTGGTCGGTGCGCGGGAGCTCGAAGGGAGTCCGTCCACAGCAGGGAGTGAGCCCACTTCCTACTGGTGGTCCAGCGTGCACGGTGGTCGCGGGCATGGCGTCCCTCCTATGTGGTCGTCCGCTCCTGGGCATGCGGTCAGCGCGGGCCAGGGTGGAACCGGCCGCACCGACACACAGGGCGCCTACGCCTGGTCCGGTCGGACCGGTGGTGGACGCGTAGGCGTCGGAGCAGGAACGAGATCATGGTCGTCCTCTCTACGGTCCGGCGAACCAGTCGACCGAGGTGACCAGTTGGGTGACGTCGGCGAGGGGCCGGTCGCCCTTCTCGCTGTTGCACTTACGGAGGCAGATGGGGCAGCCGTCGACGCCGTGGATGGGCGCGAGGTTGTCGGGGTCGAGGCGTGCGCCGCCCTTGCTGACGGGGATGACGTGGTCGGCGGTGTCGGATGCGCCGTGGCCGCAGACGATGCAGACGTCGGATTCGGCGAGCAGGCGGGCGCGCATCTGCCGGAATTCGTAGGAGGTGAGCTCGCTGCGGTCAGTGGCCACGCCTGCCTCCAGCCCGGTGGGGAAGTGGGATTCGAACCCACGGTGAGCCGGGGTGCGCGCCGTCTGGCGCGCGGGCTGTCCGGAGCCACACCCGACACATCTATCCGGTATCACCGTTAGGCCGCTCTGGCATTTCCCTCCGGCAGCTGATCGGCGCCCAGTTGCCTAGGACTGGGCGCCGGCACGGTCCTCTCGGATACCGCATCCCGGGGTCTGCGCCGGATGCACCTGTGTTGCGGCGGGAGAGCGGCAGCTCCGTGCGGGACCTCTGTGGGTCAGGGGCAGGTATGCCCCTCGACGGTCTCGAACTCGGTTTCGCCGTCGTTGAGTCCGGTGGCGGCCTGGCCCATGTTGCCTCTGGCCAGCCTGCCGTTGGCGAGGCGGTTGTCGACCGCGGCGGTGCCGCCGGTCGAGCAGTTGATGTAGACGTGGTAGCCGGCCTCGTCCGTGAGGTTCTTCGTGACGTCGTCGAAGACGGCTTTCAGGTCATGGGCGCTGTTGACGCTGACTTCGACGTTGCGGCTGTTCCCGCTGTTGTCCTGCTTGGTGATTTTGTAGCTGGGTGCGGTGGCCGCTGACTCGCTGTTTTCGCTGCTACAGGCGACGAGGGTGATGGCGAGTGCGGTGGTACAGGCGGCGATGGCGACGCGGGTGCGCATGGTCCCCCCAAGGACGTTCTGTCACTGAGTGGGCATCATGCACCGCCTTGCAACGCCTTGTGGCTGCTGTGACTGTCCCGTGACACGACGAAGCCCCGGGGGCTCGGGGCCTCTCCGGGGCTTCGTGTGCGCCTGTGGTGCCCGTGTGCGGGCATGGTTCTACGCGCAGATCGTCACACGCTGCCTGACCTGCGGTCAAGCGGCGGCGCGGGCGCGGCGGGTGAGGACGAGGGCGGTGACGTCGTCGACGGCGAAGTAGGGGTGCCGTTCGGTGCCGCATGAGCGCTTGATGTGGCCTCGGTAGACGAGGTTGCGGAGGGCGCCGGCGCTGATGCCGAGGGCCTCGCGGGTCTGCTCGGCGGTGAGGTGGCCGGGCCGGATGATCTGCGGCTCCATGGCGCCCATGATGCGGCAGCCGGCCCCACCGCGTAGTGCGGCGGGGCCCGACTGGAGGGGGATCAGGTGGTGAGGCCGCGCGGAGTCTTGCCCGCCTCGTAGGCGGGGAGATCGGGGCGGATCTCGTTCAGCCGGTCCACCTTGTACTCCAGGCGCACGGTGGAGATGGCGACGAAGCGGGCGCCGCACGGTCGGTCGCGCGGGTCGGGGGTGTCCCAGCCAGTTGCGATGCGGTCGTGGCTGGTGTCTGCGGTGAACGCACCCAGGCGGCAGCGGCTGCACTTCGTGGTGTAGCTGTCGACCAGCAGGACGGCTGTTCGTTCGGTCTCGGCCATAAGGTCCACTCTCTCGTGGCGGTGTCGGCTCCGGGCGGGTTCCGGGAAGTTCGGGCGGGGCAGATTCGGGGGTCTGGAGCGAGGGCCCGAAACTCGAAACTTTGCAGGTGGGGCCCGATATCGGGGTCGAAACCGGTTTCGGATCAAGGTGAAACCACTGCTTGATCCGAAACCGGCTCCCGGGGGTCTATTCGCCGTCCTCGGCGGCGGGCAGATCGACGTATCGGAGGCCCTTGGCGCCGCCGCAGCACTCGCGGATGGTGAGCTGCCGGGTGGCGACCTTGAACGGCTTCAGGGCGGCGCTGAGTGCGGTGGACGCTCCGGCGGCGTCCATGTCGGTCCATGGCCGGTAGAGGTCCGCCCGGTAGGCGGCGAGGGCTTCCACGAGCCGGTGGGAGTGGACGGTCTCGATGCCGTCGGGCCAGATGGCGCGCAGGTGGTCGAGGATCGTCTCTACGTCCTGCTCGGCCACCTGGGCGCCGACGGCCTGTCCGGTGAGGGTGCCGGCGGCGGTGCGGAGCGCGAGGGCGCGCTTGCCGATGGTCTCGGCTTCGGTCTGCTTGATGAACGCGGCGCGCACGGTGATGCCTTCGCGGCCGCGGGCGAGGATGCCGGTTCCCTGCTCGTCGACGCTGATGTCGGTGGCGCGCATGCCGCGGTCGTAGGCGCCGGTGCCGAGCACGTTGTTGTTGGCGCGCCAGTCCATGACGGCGAGGCAGAGGCGGGTGCCGACGGACGAGGAGACGCCGGTGGGCAGGGACGGGGCGTCGGGGTTCTGGGTGAGGAGGATGAGGATGATGCCGTAGGCGCGGCCCTTTTTGATGAGGCGGGTGGCGAGGGCGGCGGCCTCTTCTTTGTATTCGGCGTGGGTGAACAGCTCTTGGACCTCGTCGATGACGATGACGCGGGGGCCGAGCTGCTGCTCGGGGTACTTCTCGGCGATCGCGCGGGTGACCTTGCGGCCTTCGGGCACCTCTGAGGCGGGCAGGGATTTGATGAACTTGGCGCGGCGCTGGTACTCGGCGATTCCGGAGCGCATGCCGCCGAGGGCGGCCTCCAGGTCCTCGTCTTCGTCACCACTGACGTACCGGTGGCAGACGGGTTTGACCGCGTCGAGGTCGCCGGACCCCTTGAGCTCGAAGATCCACAGTTCGGCGGTGGGGTCGAGGGCGACGCCGAGGACGATCGCGAGCGCGCAGGACGTCTTGCCGGAGCCGGGGATGCCTCCGACCAGCAGGTTGGAGTACATGAGGGTGATCTCGACGAGGTTGCCGCGCGGGTCGAAGCCGTAGGGCAGCGGCTCGTACACGTCGGCCTGGCCGTCCTTCATGAGAGGCCACAGCTTGCGGGCGGCCTTCGCGGGGTCGCGCTGGGCGACCCACAGGACGAGGCGGCCGGGGTGGGCTGTGCGGTCGCCCTCGGGCCACACGGTGCTGATGGGGCGGCGCATGGCGGCGGCGAGCGCGGACCGCTTCTCCAGGACGGCGGTGGCCTCGATACCGGGCGGGAGGTCGACTTCGGCACGCCATCCGGGCCCGTCGCGCATGACCTCGGCAGCGAACTCGACACCCTTGCGGCCCTTGCGTCCTTCGATGCCGATCGCGGCGAGGGCTTCGAACACCTCGGTGCTGTCCAGCCTCCGCAGGATGTTGGTGGCGACGTAGCGGGTGATGAGGGGCTTGTCGCCCTTCTTGCCGTTGAGGCCGGCGAGTGCGGCGCCCGCGACGACCGCGGTGAGCGTCCAGCCGGGCACCAGGAAGGTGCTGACGAGGGTGGTGATCCCGGTGACGGTGGCGACGGCGAGGGACGCGATACGGCGGGGCCGGACGCGGCGGGACTTCTCGCGCGACAGCGACAGCCACGCCTCGATGTCGGCGTTGGCGGCGGCTTTGGCCTCGACCGGGCGGGCTTCGGTGTCGGCGACCCACTTGCCCCAGCGGATGACGAGGCGGCCGGTACCGCGCGGGGAGCGGAGCAGGAGGCGGGCGAGGTAGACGGGGGTACGGAGGGTGTGGAAGGCGGTGACGTGTCCGTAGTAGGACGCGGTCCAGCGGACGGTGTCCTTGAAGGCGTCCCAGCGGCGGAAGGCAGGGGGGACGACGGGCGGGGCGTCGGCGAGGTAGGCCTGTCGTTCGGCGATCCATGTGCCGTCGGGGGTTGGGTCGGGACGGTCGACGGGACGCGGCTCGGCGTTCTGGATGACGTCGATGACGGTCTGGGTGAGGTCGGCGTCCTGGGCGTCCTGCGGGGCGTCCTGGACGGGCGGGGGTGCGTCCTTGTGGAGTTGGACGACGTTGTTCGTCATGCTGGGGCTTCCTGCCTCTTGCTGGGGTACGGACGCCCGGGGACGGCGGACTACTTGGCGGCAGGACGCCGTCCCCAGGGTGTAGCTATTTGCTGCCGTTGGCCCTGCGCCGGGCCCTGTCCTTGACGCGCTTGATGCGGCGGTCGATGTCCGGCTGGTCGGTGATGCCAGCGATGGCGCGCTTGATGCCGTGCGCCTCGATGGCGACGATGCGGGCCTTCTCCCAGGCAGTGAGCTTCGGTTCCTTGGCCATGGTCAGCTTCCCTCCGTGCACTTCGGGTACGAGGAACCGCGCTTGCAGGAGTCGTAGTTGCTCTTGCTGACTCGGAACTCCTGCTCGCTGCCGCCGGCCGTCCGCACGGTCAGGTAGTTCCAGTACGTCTTCGTCGACGCCCTGTAGTCCCGGTCCTTGTCGATGACCCGGCCTGCGGGGCCGGCGGGGAGCGTCGGCCCGCAGGCGGTCAGGGCGAGTACGGCGGTGGCCGTGGCGGCTACAACGGTGGCGAGGATGATGCGGGGTTTGCGCATGGGTGTTCTCCCTGGTCGTGGGCCGAGCTGTCCGGTCCCACCGCACCTGCACGGCCGTTACGACCGTGCAGGACGGAGGGGTCGTCAGCGGCCCTTGCGCTTACCGGCGGGCCGGATCTTCGAGGCGGCCCATCCGGCGGCGAGGATCACGCCCACCAGGGATAGGCCGATCATCGGGAGGTTCGCGGAGACGGTGCCGATGATTCCGATCAGCGTTCCGCCGACCAGGACGACGACCGCGCACACCGCCGCGGTGCAGACGACGACCACGGCGAGGATCAGGAACGTGATGATGATCAGCCGTTGTAGGGCCGGGTCCATGCCCTGCTGGACGGGCGCCTGCACGATGACCGGTGGCGGGGGCTGCCCGATCGTGAAGTGGACGGGGCGGCCCTGCTGGTCGTAGAGGACGTTCGGTGGGCGGTGGTGGGCGGCCACCTGGTCGGGTGCGGCGTAGCGCTGGTAGTTCTCCGGCAGGTTGCTCACGCCGTCCACCACCTTCGGGCGGTGCGGGTGATGCGCGGCCACAGCCAGATGCCGGCGGCGACCGCGATGACGGCGGGCTGCGAGAGGGCCGCGGTGACGACGGCCAGGACGATGGCGAGGAGGGCCGGGTAGGCGATGAGGAGGCCGAGGACGGCTCCGAAGGCGAGGCGCATCACGCGTATCCACCTTCCATCGGCTTGGCCGGGGTCTCGGGCTGGGGCTTCCTTGCGGCCCGTGAGAGGGCGGTGCGGATGTACGGCTCGCCGACGATGAGACGGCGGCGAGCGGCGATGTGCTCGGCGATCGCGCGGGCGGATGCGTCCGGGCCGAGGAGGGATGCGGCCTCGATGACGACGCCCTCGACGTTCAGTGCCTCCAGCGCGTTGACCTGGGGCGCATCAGCCGCATCAGGTCGATGCACCTCGTACTCGGGGGCCTTCTGGCCGAGGACCAGGGCGACGGCGACGGCGTCGATGGGGACCCCGTAGGTGCCGAGCAGGGAGGCGAGTTCGGCGGGGCGCGCATCAGGTCGCGCATCGTGTGCGAGGCGGATCGCATCCGCGGGGTCCATGGTGGCGAACCGCTCGCGCAGTACCTCGGTCGCGCTCGCGCCGCGGGGCCGTGCGGGCGCCTCGATGGCGGGGGCCGCGCCGTACATGCTGCCGAGGGCTGCATCGGCCCCACCGGTGATGCGCTCGCGCTGCACTTCGACGAGGGCGGCGCCGAGGACCTGGTCGCCGACGCCGACCTTCTTGGCCAGCTTCCACGACTTCCGCAGCGAGGACTCGCGGTCCTCCTTGTCGGGGTGCCGGTCGGCTACGGCCTGGTGGTAGGCGAGCTGCTGCACGGCGTCCGCGTTGCGGCGCTGGGCTTCCGCGTCGACGCCGGTGGTGTGGACGACGATACGGCGGGCGATGAGGCCGAGGCCTTCGGCGGAGCCGCTCATGGCGAGTGGGGTCACTGCGTACACGACGGCCTCGGTGACGGTGTCGGCGAGGGAGAGGCCGGTGAGGCATGCGGAGACCGGGGCGAGCCACAAGCCGGCGCGGATGACTGAGGGCGCCGACTGGTTGAGCATCGTCAGGCCGAGCATGGTCAGGGCGAGGATGAGGGTGAGGCCTTCGCCCGCAGCGACCACGCCGGCTGCGGTGGCGGCACGGCCGAACTCGGCGACGACGTTGCTGTAGGTGCCCCAGGCGCCGAGGGCGCCGACGGCGGTCATGACGATGGCGGCGGCGCCGAGGACGACGCCCTGCCCGGTGGTGAGGCGGCGGGCGGTCATCCGATTGCCCTCCCGATCGCGTAGGCGATCACGGCGACCTGCGCCACGATGCAGATGAGACCGAGCCACTTCACTGGCCCTCACCTCGCTGGACGTTGAGGTGCTGCTTGGGGAACGGGTTGGCGGCGAGGTGCTTGGTGAGGGCGCGTCCGTCGCGGGCCACGCCGGGGTGCCGGAGGCTGGCGCAGAGCTGGCAGGTCTTGGGATTGTGCTTCATCGCGCACCGCCCGCGGTGGCGCGGAAGACGCGCAGGGCGGCGCCGGCCGGGGCGTCGGGCAGGGCGTAGACGCGGGCGCCGTCGAGGGCGGCGAGGAGGCGGGTGGCGTGGTACTCGCAGCCGTCGGCGCCGTGGTTGTTCTGGTCGAGGACGGTGACAGCGACCGGGCCACGGCACGGGGTGGGGTCCGTGGGGTACGCGGCGGGGCAGTGCTGGCCGGACGGCTCGGCGGCGAGCAGCTGGCTGGCGTCGGTGCGGCGGAACGCGTTGCTGGCGTAGTCCGTGGCGCAGAGGCGGTGCAGCTCGGCGAGGCGCTCGCTCTTGGGGATCCCGCTGGCGGCGACGGGGCGCCTGGTCGCGTTGGTGGTGCCTGCGGTTGCAGGCATGGAAAGATCGGTCATGCCGACTCCTGGTTAGGTCAGGTAGTTCGGTGGAGGGTCGGACGGTGCGATCGCCTCGGGTGCGTCAACATCCGGGAGCTGCTGTCCGGCCCTCGCTGTCTATTCGGTTGTGGCCCCGGTGTCGGTGGCCTTCTTGCGCTGGTACTTCTTGATCGCCTTGTCGACGGCGTTCCAGCTGACTCCGAGGTCGCGAGCGACGTCGGCGACTGTGCCGAGGTCGGCCACTCCTTCGAGTAGCGCTTCGGCGCGTCGGTCGGCGGCTTTGGAGGCGAGTCGGTTGAGCTGCGTCAACAGCTCGTCCTCGTCGCGGATCCGGTCCCGCCAGGGCTTCGGTTCCATCCCCATGACCGTATCCAACCCGGGGGTTAGACGCAAGAGGATCACACTACTCCGTCCGGCTGATAGTGCAGGAGCAGCAGCAGGTCCTGCTGGCCCTCGTACACGCAGTGGCAGGTCCGGCATGTCAGCCGGGACTCGCTCGCCTGGTGTGTGATGTCGGCTCCGCACACGGCGCCTTGGGCGTCGACGACGGCGATGCACTGGCCCACCACCTTGCGCCGGGGCACCGGGTCGCCCACGACCGACCGGGCCTGAGCCTCCAGCGTGCGGACCTCGCGGGCAAGGTCGCCGGCGGCCGGGTAGTGCGCGCCGATCCAGTCGAGTTCCATGGCCAGCCACCGGCAGTCGGCGGCCAGGCCGGACGGGGGCGGTGCCGAGTGCTGCGGCCAGCGGACGCGCTGTACGTCGACGCGCCAGGAGTGCACGACCTTCGCCATGTTCCCGCTGTTCATCTCGTCCAGCACGTTCTCGTCGAGCGGCGACCGGGGGCCGGCCGCGTTCTTCGTCGAGACGATCTCGCCCCAGCCGCCGCGGCGCGGCACGAGGCATTGGACCAGTTCGTCGTGGAGCGTGGGCAGGTCGGCCAGGCGCTCGGCGAGATTGGTGGTGTCGCGGTCGCACAGGTAGCGGTCGCCGGCCTCGCTGCCGCAGAGTCCGCAGAGGGTCACAGGTAACTCCCGGTGAGGGGTACGTCGTTGATCGGGTGGCCGTCGGCCTGGTCGTCGTCTTCGTCCTCGTCTCCCCAGAGTTCGAGGGCGATGGGAGCGGTGGTCGTGGGCGCGGGCGTGGCCTTGGGGTGGTTGGGCGTGTAGCGGAGCCGTCGGCGGGGGCGAGGCGCCAGGAGGCCCTGTAGGCGCTTGAGGCAGTGCGGTCCGAGGCGGAGCCGCTTGGACTCCTCGTCGCGCAGGAGGCGCCCGCACGCCATGCACGGCACTGCCTCTCCGGTCGCTCCGTCCCCGCCCGTCACGCTGCTGCCTCGCTTGGCGGGGCGGGCCGCTTGGTGCCGGCCGCGCCGATGGCGGCGGCCAGGTCGTCCCAGTGCCGGTCCTGCTCCTGCTTCGTCCACAGGCCGTGGCCACCGGAGGCGGATTCGGGGCGGACCGGGATCTCCTCGAGGAGGAGGCGCTCAAGGGGTGTCACGCGAGGGTCTCCTTTGCTTCCTGGATGCGGCGGGGGTGGGCGTCGGCCAGCTGCTGGCCGTTGTCGTGGCACGGGGTGCCCTGCAAGACCTGGCACTCGGGGCAGCAGGCGAAGGTGACCGCCCAGAGGGTGATGCGCGAGGGGTGGAGGCGCGGGAGCACGCGTCCGTTGACGCGGACGATGCACGACTGGTGGGCGCGGGCGTGGCAGTGCTCGTGCGGGCAGGGCACGGAGCGGGCGGGGTGTGCGCGGGCGCGGAAGGCGTGGCGCAGATTCGCGGGCATCGGCGCCCCTTGATGACGGCCCACGGCTCACACCTCCTCGTCGGGCTGGGACACAACAGCGGGCGCGGGGCTGGCGGGTAGTAGTCCGGCAGCGGCCCGGCGCAGCAGCTCGGCGAGCGCTCCGGCCGTGCCGGGGTAGCCCTTGGCGACGATGAAGTTGCGCATCGGCTCGGTCGGCATGGCCACCTCGCAGGTGACGCCGCAGAACGAGTGCTCGCCTTCCGCGTGGGCCTGTGCCTCTTCGTGGGTGGCGCAGAGTTCGCCGTCCTCGCAGGGGTTCGGTTGGTCGCAGGGCGTGGCCTGTGTCTGGTCCTGCTGCGCCTCGTCGGCCACACGGCTCGGGACGGGCGCGGCCGTGCCGGTGACCCACGATGACCACTCGTCGCTGTCCGGTCGGACGTGTCGGTGATACCCGAGGTGACCCTCGGGTTGGGTGCAGCGGTAGGCGCCGCTCGGGCTGTAGCAGCCACACTTGCCCGCGTCGACGGGCTTGGGCTGGCCAGCGATCCGTCGCAGTTCCCGGATGGCGAGGCGCGCACCCTCGACTTCCGGGGCGGCATCGCTGGACTGGCGGCCGACGTACACCTCCAACTCCTCTGCGGCTTCCCGCAGCACGGCGCTGCGGTCGGTGGCCGCGGGGAGGACAGCCAGCACCGCGTCGGCGAGGTCGCCACGGCGCATGTCCATCCGGTAGTCGGCCTGTTCGAGCGCCTCGGCGATCTGCTCGCGCAGCGCGGCCCGGTCGGCAGGCGCGGGCTGCTCGGCGGCGGGCTCGGCGAGTGCGGCACGGATCTGGTCCCGCAGCTCGCAGCCGGCACACGCCAGGTTCGCGGCGAGGTTGTCGTGCCGGGCCACGCTGCCGTGCATGGCGGACAGGTAGGACTCGCTACGGCGCAGCAGGTCGGTGGGTTCGGGTGTGGTGGTCATGCGCTGTGCCTTTCGGTCGCGTGGTGGTAGTCGGCGCAGCCGGAGCAGAGGCCGGCGGAGCCGTAGGGCAGCGGGATGCCGCAGTCGGGTTCGGTACAGCGGGCGAGCGCAGGGCGGGCGCGGACGGCGGCAAGTGCCGTGTCCCGGGGCGCGCTCGCCCTGCCTGCCTGACCCGTCGATGACTCGTCTTTCGCGGCCTCGCCCGCGCGCAGCTGTGGCTGAGGTGAAAGGCCAGCCAAGTTGTGGTCGGGGAAGGGGTCTCTACCGGAGGTAGAGAGGTACTGGTCGACCCCCGCTACGGACGCTGTCCGGAACGCGTCCACGGACGCTGTCCGGGGGCGTCCATGGACGCTGTCCGGATCCGTTCCGGAGGGTTCGGAACCCCCGCTACGGACGCTGTCCGGACCGCGTCCACGGACGCTGTCCGAAGGGTTTTCCACAGCGTCCATGGACGCTGTCCGGGAGTTATCCACAGCCTTCGCGATGTCCGCGGCCTTCTTCTTCGCGTAGGCCCTGCGCTGCCGGGTGTCGGTCATGTGGTGCATGTGCGGCGCCCAGTCGAGGCCGCCACCGAGCGGCAGCAGCAGCTGGTACATCGAGGACGCGTTCGGCCGGCGCTTCCGCGTGAGGAGACCGACGCCCATGAGCACCTTCACGGCGTTGGTGACGGTCTCCTCCGAGCAGCCGGCCAGGGTGGCGAGGGTGTCCCTGCCGGGGAATGCGTTCGAGCCGTCAGCGTCCGCGTAGGTGGCGATCCACATGCCCACGGTCGCGACGCGCGCCACCTCGGGGATGCGGCGGCCCACGCGCAGGACCTCGGCCCGGAGGGCGTTGGTCCACGCGTTGCGGGCGCTCTGCACGCGGTCGTCAGTGCTCAACTCGGGTCTCTCTTCGTGATCTTGCGGAACCGATCCGGCTGGATCCGCGGGCCTCTCTCAGGCGGCAGTGGTCTGGGTGCGGCGCTGACGGAGTTCGTGGCGGTACAGGGACCTGGCCTCGCGGCACGGGTCGCACACGGGGGTGTCGTGCCTGCGGTGTTCCCCGTCGCCGAATGGCGTGCCGCAGCGTCCGGTCCAGTCGGGGAAGGTGGCGGGGACGTCGATGGTGTCGTCGTCCCACGCGCCGACCGGAGCCCACCGGGCGTCCGCCGCACGGGCCTTGGCGTCGCGGATGCCGCGGTCTGTGGCACCGCGGGTGGCAGGGTCGACGTTCCACAGCCGGTCGTAGACGACGCGGACCAGGCGGGCCGTCCTCACGGTCACCGACGAGGCGGCGATGAGCGTGCTGAAGTTGCCCGGCGTCCAGCCCATCTCGTCGGCCAGGTGCTGTTGCGGCCATCCGCCCGCTACCAGCGCCCGCAGCCGGCGCGTGGTGCCGGTGGCGTTGATGACGGTGTTCGGCCCGAGATTGCCGAGGGTGGGCTCGACGGCCAGGACGGCGGCGGCGAGAGCAGGCCGGACCTTCTCCTGCGGTCCGGTGCCCCGCTCGGGACGGCCGGTGATGATGGCCTGCAGCCGCTTGCGGTCGACGTTCGCTACGGCCGCGATGGAGCGCAGGCCCATGAGGCAGGTCTGCAGGGATTCGATGTGGATGCGGACGGGCTCGGCGTCGACCCACGGCTGCCAGGTGCCAGCCGTGATCGCCTTCGTGCGGTTCTCGTCATACCGGGAGCGGGCGTAGGCGCACACGTAGCAGCGGCAGCCGTCGAGCTGGTAGCGGGCGTATCCGTGCGGACGCTCCGTCATGACGTGCCCCCGTCCTGCTGCTCGGGGCGGACGGCGTCATGCAGGCGGGCGAGGCCTGCCTGCACCTCCGGGTCGAGGTCGGGAGGTCCGAGCCGCTCGTAGAGGCCCGAGAGTTCGGCGAAGTGCCGGTCAAGGTGCGCGTCGAGGTCTTCCATGAGGCGCAGCGAGTCCGGGCCCTCGTACCGCCATTGCGTTCGCGGGCGGGGTGTGCGGCACAGGCGGAAGAGAACGAGAGTGCAGACCAGCAGGAAGACAGCGATTCCGAGGTTGATGACGGTCGCGGCGCTCACGCTGCGGCCCCGTTGCGGTAGGCCGCAGTGCCCTGCCAGGTGCGGCAGATGCTGCTGTGGACGGTGGCCCGCTTCGACTTGGCGTAGCCCCGCGCCTCGATGACCCCGGCCGCGGCGGCGCGCAGGAACGCGGGCCCCCACCGGTTGGGGCTGTCGGGCTCGTCGACCAGGCCCTCGGCGATGAGGTCCGCGGCCTGGAACTCGACGCCTCGACGGGCCATCAGCTCGATTGCTGCGGCGCAGGCGTCGGCCCACTCGACCGACGTGTTGGCCGCCGCGAGCGCCATGCCGTCGGCCTTCGCCGTCTCCCCGGCGGCCGGGCTGACGGTACCCTCCACGGGCTCGGAGAACTGGAGTTGCTCGGTCACTGGGTGATCTCCCTTCCGCAGTCGCACAGGACGCGGCCGTCGCGCGCGGTGAGTTGGCGCCAGCGGTGGAACGGGCAGGGCTCCACGAGGGCCTGGCCAGTGGGGTGCTGGACGATGGCGTAGCGGGGGTTGTACGGGCCGCCCATGGCGCGCAGCGGCTGCATGTCGCCGCAGGCGAGGCAGCGTCCGACGCGACCGCCAGGCAGCTCTTCGTACACGGAGGTACGGGAAGCGGGGCAGGTCTTCGGCGGGTCGATGTCGCGCGGGGAGAAGAGCAGGAGCCGGCCGGTTGGGCTGTCGTCCTGCCCGGCTCCGGCGGCGCGGCCCTCGCAGGTGCCGCACACCGGTTCACCGGCGGGCGGTTCGTCGGCGGCGAGGAACGCGCCCGCGTGCTCGCTGCCGCCGATGCCATACCCGCACCACGCCCCGTAGACGACGCGGTCGTTGGGGTAGCGGGTGCCGGAACGGGGCCGGTGCCAGCGGCTCATGCCGCGCGTGCGGACGAAGCGCGGTCCGTCGGTCAGTGCCTCGATGTCCAGGCTGACGGAGCTGTACGTGGTGGGTGGCAAGAGGGCGATCGTCATCACTGCCCCCCGCGCAGCCGGGCCAGGGCGTCGCCGGCCATCTGTGCCAGCTGCTCGTCGGAGGCGGCGAAGATGGCGTCCGGGACGGTGACCGCGTCGTACACGTCGCGCGCCCAGCGGGCGTCACCGAGCGCGGTGTGCGCGACGTCGGCGGTGGGCGGCTCGATCTCGACGTGGCGGGAGACGTCGTGCGTCTTCCACGGCCAGCCGATCGCCTTGGCGACCTTGCCGTACCAAGTGGCGTCGCAGTCCCGGACCGTCCACTCGCTGGCCCGTCCGTACAGGGAGCCGACGGCGAGGGTGACCACGTCGACGGTGCGGTAGTGCCAGGGCCGCGGCTGGTCGAAGTAGCGCCCGAGCAGGTGCGTCAGCATCTCCGCGTCGAACGGCACGTTCGAGCCGACCAGGACGGCTCCATCCAGCAGCGCGCGCACCTGCGTGGCCGCGATGTGCGGGTCGTCCCACACCCAGTCCGGGGCGTTGGTCCGCTCGTAGTAGCGGTTGATCTTCAGGGCTTCCGGGTCTGCGTTCAACAGGTCCGGCTTGATCCGGAACACGTGCTCTTCGTCCTGGCCGTCGCAGCGCAGGATGACAGCGATCTCCCACGCGTCGTGCAGGAACGGATCCAGGCCGATCGTCTCGACGTCGACAAATGCCGTCAGCTCAGGCTTCTTGGTGGTGCGCATGATGCTCGCTTTCGAGGTCGGTCAGCGGCTGCCGAGCTGGGGGAACTTCTGGACGGAGAGCGAGCGGCACGGTTCGCGCAGGCACATGTCGACGAAGAGCGGCTGGTCCGGATGGGCCTGCTGGTGCAGCGCGTTGAGGGCGCTGTGGAGTTCACCGGCGGCGCCGTGCGGGTCCCCCGCGCAGCTGTCTTCGCGGTGCAGGCCGAGGTCGCTCAGCTCGTTGTCGTCGGACTCAGCGAGGTAGTCGCCGATGTCCACCTCGACGTCGGTGGTGACGGTCACGTACCGATAGGGGCGACGGGTCTTCATGGGTGCTCCAAGAGGTGTGGTTGCCGTGGCCCACCCGCCGGGGGGAAGTTGCGGGCGGGCCACGGCTGGCCGCCGAGCCTTGGATGGGGAGGCTCGCGGCCCGTCAGGTGGTCAGGCAGCGCGCGGGTCGAGGGCCTCGCGCAGGGTGCGGACGTCGAACCCGTGAGGGTGGGTGGATGCCTCGTCGTCGTCGATGTCGCGGTGCATGGGCGGCACGGTGACGGCGTACTCGTTGTCGCGCTGCGACCTGAGAGCGAGGAGCTGGCCCTCAAGAGCGCCGGCCTTCTCCTCGGCTGCCGCGCGCAGCTGCCGCTCGACGCTGACGTCTACGGCGTCCGCCGCCAGCTGGACGATGCGCTCGCCCTGCTCGATGGCGGTGGCGTCGAGTCCGCGGATGACGCCTTCGAGGCGGAGGACTTCGGCGCGGGCTGCGTCGCGGTCGTGGATGAGGCGGGAGCGGGTGTAGCGGCGGAGGCCGGTACCGGCGAGCGGGTTCCTCATCGATCCCCCTTGGACGTGATCGGGTACAGGTCGTCGGGAATGTCGATGAGGCCCGCCTCGATGGAGGCGATGAGGTCCGGGTCGGTGATCCACGCAGGGACCGGGCGCGGGGCGAGGCCAAGGGCACGCAGCAGGCCGGGCATGAGCACCGGCGCTGCGGTGTCGGGCATCGCCGGAAGGTCTGCGAGCGGATTCGGCTTGGGCGCGAGGGCCGTCATTCGTCCGCCTCCTCGTCGTACTCGAAGGCGATGTCCAGGGCGTCCACCACGTAGCCGGTGATGGACTCCTCGTTCTGCCCCGCGACGACCACCAGTTCGGCGATGCCGTCTTCCTCGTCCTCGATCCAGTCGAAGGCGAGGTTGGTCCCCGTCAGCCACGAGCGGCGCTCCTCCGCCTCGCAGTGCTCGCGGGCGGCAGCGGCCGTGGTGTAGAGGCCCATCACGATCGAGTCGTGCGACGCCCGGTAGACCTTCGGGACGGCCTCGCCCGGTTCCATAGGTGTCCCGAAGGTCGCCTGCTGGAGCAGGTAGAGCGCACCGAGCGCAGCGCTACCGGGGTCGTCGTGGTCGTAGCAGAGGGAAGCGAGAGCGGCCCGCCCCTCGACGGCCGCCTCCTCCAACTCGGCAACCCGGCTGATGAGCCACTCCACAGCTGGGGTCAGCGATTCTCCGAGCGGCATCGGGACCTTCCGGTCCTCCCCGTTCGGAGAGAGCGCGCCGCGCATGTTCAGCGCGTCGTTCTGGAGTGCCACAAGACGGCCACGGCGCCGGTCACGCTGCGCCTCCAACTCCGCAACCTGAGCCCGCAGTTGCTCCAGCTCGGCCGCAACGTCCGGCGACATCAGCAACTGCGCCGACTCCAGAGCCTCCGCAGCCTGGTCAGCGAGCGCCGCGATACGACCCTGACTCCACTGCGCACGGATCACACCCGCCGCGGTACGGGCCAACGGGGAGAGCGTCATGCCGCCACCGCCTCGGAAGTGGCGGAGTACACGGGCGTCGTCCTGTACTCACGGCGCCACCGATACTTGGGCTTCGCCGACGGGTTCTCGCGCCACTCGATGGGTCCGTGGCACTTCCGCATCGGGTCGTGCATCCACTCGCGGCGGAAGGCTTCCGCGTTGCAGCCGGGGCACTGCACCTTCGGGCCGATCTTCGCCCCGTAGCCCTGTGCCTCGAACGCGGCCTGTCGCTGCCACTGGTCCGGCCGCTCGAAGTCCAGGCAGCCGTCCAGTACTTCGGTTCCGTCCAGCGACGGGTAGTCGCCGCCGGCGCCCCAGTAGGCGAGGGCCTGGTCCTCGGACTCGGCGTCCACCCACAGGACCCGGGTGACGGTCTCCGTGACGATGATCGGGAAGCTGCGCTCCATCACGCCGTAGGCGTTGCGGGGCGTCTGGTCATCCAGCAGTTCCTGCACGTTCCAGTCGGGCTCGTTCGGCTCGACACGGGGCCAGCGCCGACCCAAATAGCCGTGGTCGCCCTGGTGCTTCAGCTCCAGGTCACAGTCTTCGTAACTGCCGCCGGGCTTCGGCTCACCGCACTTCATGCCGACACCTCGACGGCGTCGACGGTGCGCGGGGCGGTGAGCATGTCTTGGGTGATGAGGATGCCGTGCGCGGAGAGGGTCACGCTGATGCCCTCGTGGACCGTGTGGACGGTGACCCACGACCCACGGCCGTAGGGCTCCAGAACCACGTCGGCGGACGGGATGCCGAGGGCGGTGCGCCACTGCTCGAATTCGGTGGGCGTGTCCAGCTGAAGGTCGAGCCTGGACGGTTCCCCCTGCCACGGCGCGCGGATGGTGATGTACGCGGCGGGCAGTTCGGGATGCTCGACGGTCAGGTCGGCGAGCACCTGGATCGCGGAGCGTTGCACGGTGAGTTGGGAGCTATTCTCAGTGGTCACGGTGACCTCTGCTTTCTGTGTGGTGGGGTCGCCGGTCGGGGGTCGCCAGGCCGGTCAAAGCGGGCGGCCCTTCGGCGCGTTCAGGGGTAGGTCAGGCGGCCGGCGCCTGCGCGCCGAGCTGGTTGTTGAGGCGCAGGTCCTCGGCGGTGAAGGTGATGCGGCCGCCGTCGTTGTGGAAGTGCAGCTCTCGCCGGTAGCACTTCTCGCGGATCACCCGGGCGGTGTACGGCAGCAGCCTCAGGGCGGCGACCTCGTCCGGTGTCCACCGGCGGAATTCAGCCTCGGCCGAACTGTCCTGCGGGATAAGGGACTTGGGCGCCTTGGGGGCCTTTGCGGGGGCCCGGCGCGTCCTCGTGGCCTGAGCGGTCACGGCGTCGACTCCTCTGTTTCAGTCAGCAGGTCCTCCGACACGCGGAGGGCCTTGGCAACCCGGCGGACCTGCTCAGAGCCGACCTCCTGGATGTGGCCCCGCTCCATCCGGGAGAGGTAGCCGCGGTTCAGGCCGGTCTTGGCTTCAAGCTCAGGAAGACTGAGCCCTCGACCCACTCGCACGCCTCTGATCATCGATCCATTGGGCTTCACGCCCACATTCTCACCACACTCTGCCTACGCAAAGCAAGCAGGCTGCCTACTTTTTCCATCGAGGTGGTGAGCCGCCGTACTGGTGGTGCGCCGGGAGCGCACGGGATTCAGTGCAACCGCCGGGGCGCAAAATGCCGAATACTGCCCAGGTCAAAGCGCCGAAACTGAGCTGTTGGCGTGCAACGAGATGTGCCAAGATGGTTGCCCATGGATGACGGAACCAAGGAGCTGGGCACCCGGCTTCAAGTGGCACGCGAAGCGCTGCGCCCTCGGCTCACCCAGCCAGCCGCAGCGGAGACCCTCGGGGTGAGCCGCACGACCATCCAGAACATCGAGAGCGGAGACTTCGTCAGGGTCGGCAAGACCGTGCGCAGATACGCCGAGCTACTCGGATTCCCGGACGGGGAGGCCGAGCGCATCGCCCGGGGTGAGCCAGCGGCAGGCAGTGAGCAGGCTGCCGAGTCGAGCAGGCTGCCGCTTCCGCCGGCGGTGGAGTACGAGCTGCGGACAGGCGAGACGCTCGAGGCCGGGGTGATCCCGCTCGGTCCGCACGAAGACGACGGGCACATCATCGTGGTCTTGCAAGGCCGCAAGGGCGCGTCACCGGAGGAACTGGAGCGGATCGCGGCGCGTTACCGCAAGCCGCGCAGACTCCTCCAAGGGCTCGCCACTGAGCCTGATGAGGTTGCAGAGTCCTGATTGATCCGCACCAGGTACGTGCATTACGCCATTCGGTGTGGTTGCATGCACGGACCGTCACGAGAGGGGGGCACCGCTCGGCGGAACGGGGGCAGCAATGCTCACGATTGAGGTGAAGCGACACGCCCAGGGCGAGGACTACTTCGAGCCCTGGATCGAGGACTACAAGGACGGCTCCGGCTGTCTGTTCCACTTTCACTACGACGACATCAGCGACGAAGGCACCGTGGTGTTCGCCGAGCTGTTCACGCAGCAGGCGCGCCGCTGGCACCCGCGCCCCGCTGGGGCGCCTCTCGGCCCGCGCATTCCCATCACGATGGAGCGGCGGGCCATCATGGACAACGACGCCGCCGTCGCGGTCGACGACCACCCGGAATACATCGCCTACACGGTTCGCGCCGATCTCATCAGCGAGCGCGCCGCAGGCCACCTCACGCGCCACCAGTCGGAGCGGTCTCCGTGGTGGGAGCGGCAACCGGCCTGCTACGTGATCCACGGGCAGACCGTGTAGCGGACCGGTCGCAGACAGGGGGAAGGGCATGGCCTACGCGGAGAAGGTCTACAAGGTCAGGAACGGCCGCCAGACGAAGCAGTTCACCTGGCGCGCGCGGTACAAGAAGCCCGACGGCACGTGGGGGAGCGAGCCCGGTTTCGAGACGAAGAAGCTCGCCGAGGCGTGGGGCGAGGAGCAGGAGTCGGACATCCGGGCCGGCCGCTGGATCGACCCGGAGCTGAAGCACAAGCACTTCGGTGTGTGGGCGAGGGAGTGGATGAAGGAGAAGGCGCCGCGCGGCCGGACGACCACCACCCGGTGGGAGCGCCTTGAGCGGCACATCCTTCCGCGGTGGGAGCACACGCCGCTGATCGGCATCTCGTGGTTCGACGCGGAGAACTGGGCGAACGGGCTCGACTGCGACGACTCGACGGCGACGCAGTGTCTCAGCGTCATGTCCTCGATCCTCACGGGTGCCGTGGACGCCAAGCACCTCCTGGTGAATCCGCTCTTCGGCCGGCGCCGCAGCCGCACCGCCGCGGCGAAGGCAGAGATCCAGAAGAAGGACCACACCGAACTCTGGGCGCCGCCCGAGATCGTGTTGCAGGTGGCGCGGCGGGCAGGTCCCCGGGACGGGCTGCACATGCTTGTCACGGCCTTCGCGGGAATCCGCTGGGGTGAGGGCCTCGCCCTGCGGAAGACGTCGCTGACCGAGCGGCGGCAGGCCTTCGATGGCGGGGAGTTCGTGTGTCCGACGCTGTCCGTCGTCGAGGAGGTGGCGGAGTATCAGCCGCGCGATGCCGACGGGAAGAAGCTCCCGCTCGTCCTCGGGCTTGAGCCGGTGAAGACCGCGGAGTCGAAGCGGGAAATCGACCTGCCGCCGTTCCTCGCGGTGCTCCTCGCAGAGCACGCATCCGCGCACGTGCGCGAGTTCCTGTTCTGCACGGTGGGCGGCAAGCACTGGCGGCGCAGCAACTTCGGGCACCAGGTGATGCGGCGGTGCGCGGACGGGCGGGACGCGCGGCTGAAGAGCAAGGGGTATGCGCCGCGGGCGACCTGGGAGCCGCTCATGCCGGGGCTGACGATGCGCGCGCTGCGGCACACGCACGACACCTACCAGGACCAGATCGGGGTGAAGCCGGCGCTCGCCTTCGAGCAGGCCGGGCACAAGCGGCCCGGCATCAAGGCCGTTTACCAGCACCCCACACCGGACATGCGGCGCGATAGGCTGGACGGGCTACAGGAGATCTACGAGCGGGCCATGACCAACCTCGGATGGGAAACCGTCTGGCAGAGTTGATCTCCCGAATATCTCCTAAATGATCTACACGGCAGGCGTCACGGCAGGTCAGAAGAGAATTAGCGCCGCCCTTACAAGGCGGATGTCGGCGGTTCGAAACCGTCCGCGCCCACCAGGCCAGAGGCCCCCAGCTGATCATGGCTGGGGGTCTTTGACATCCCGATCTGCCATCAGTGATGGCGTTGATAGTGCGGTAGGCGACGCGGGAGCAGTCGGTCCATGTGCCTGACCGCCTCGTGCTGGCTGTCCTGGACCGCGTGGGCGTAGACGTTCGTCACCGACCCAGACCGAAGCACCACGTTGCCACTTCGGGTTGAAGAAGCCGAACATCTCTGTGTTGAAGGAGCCGAACACCCCGCCGGGACCGATCAGCAGGTGATCAAGGGCGCCAAGCGGCCAAACTTTCCCGACATTCATCAAGCCCGCGCACGGCGCGGGCGCGCGCCGCCTCGGCGGCGCGGCCTCCTGTCGCGAAAGACTCCGGCCGCTGCACCGGCAATCTCCACCGGCCCAAGCGCTACAGCCGCCGCCAGTAACCTCACCCCGTGATCACAGCCGAGCAAGCACGCAGAATCGTCGAGATACATCTCGCGAGGATGCCCGCCGAAGACGGCATCGCCGCCGTCATCATCAGCATCACCGAGCACCGCTTCGGCTGGGAGTTCCACTACCAGAGCTCCACTTGGGCCAGGACCCGCCAGACCTGCGACCTGTGGGTGGGCACCGGCCCCATCGTTGTGGACCGGCGCGACGGCAGCCTGCACCAACTCGGAGGCCCCCAGTTCGGCGACACCGTCGCCGCCTACCAGCGCCAATACGACACGGAGACTTCAACAGGCCGGCACCAGACCCCTTGACTCCTCTATTAAGACTCCGCCGACCTCAGTGTTCTGCTCACCGCGATCGGGCTCGATGTCCTCACTGCGCTGCAGACCACGCCCGCCCTGCAATGCGGATGTCGGCGGTTCGAAACCGTCCGCGCCCACCAGGTTCGGGGCATGCGAGGCCCAGGTCGGCTGGGTACGGACCCGTAGATCTGGGCCTTGGGTCTTTTCCCGCCTAGCTAGCCTGGCGCGGTGACGACTTCCGGACATCTTCTGCTGCGAGCTCTCCACGACAGTGGCGACCCGTCCTTGCGCCCGCTGCCGGACAAAGTGGCGGAGCTCCTGCGGAGTCTCGACGTCCCTCCGCGCCTCGCGGCCCACCTGCGAGCCGTTCACGATGTCGCGCACCAACTCGTCGACTGGGCGGAGGAGCGGCAGCCGGCGCTGCGGTTCGACCGTGAGGCCGTGCTCTTCGGGGCGGCCACGCATGACATAGGGAAGACGGTGCACGTCGGTGAACTGTCAGGGCCCGGCTCCGCGCACGAAGAGACCGGGCGTGAACTGCTGCTGACCCACGGCTTCGGTGTGGAACTGGCCCGGTTCGCGGGGACGCACGCGGCGTGGACCGGACCGGACATCGGGATCGACGATCTGCTGGTGAGCGTGGCTGACAAGGTCTGGAAGAACAAGCGGGTTCCTGAGCTGGAAGATCTCGTGGTCGGGCGGCTGAGCGAGGCGAGTGGAAGGACGCGCTGGGAGGAGTTCCTGGCCCTCGATGATCTCCTCGGGGCTGTCGGTGAGGGAGCGGATCGGCGGCTGGCCTTCCAGGCGGCCTACCCGGTCGGGCGGCCCCGTTGAAAACCGGTGTTCTCCGGCCCGCCCGGTTCGGGATCATGGCTGTACGGCGGAGAGAAGGGCACCATCATGGCGACCGAGGCGACCGAGGCGACCAAGTCCACCCGGGCCACCGAGGCGGCTCCGGGGATGGCGGACCTCGACCCGGACCCCGCCCGTATCCCCGAGACCGTGGCCGGGGGCACCGTCATTCTGCTCAACGGCACGTCCAGTTCGGGGAAGAGCAGCATCGCCCGGGAACTCCTCGAAGTCCTCGACGGGACGTGGTTCCACATGCCGGTGGACGCCTTTCACTCGATGCGCGGCGGTAGCGAGATAGCCGACGAGGATCTTCAGGCGGAGATCGACCGTACGGCCAAGGGATTCCACCGTGCTGTCGCGGGCATGGCGGCCGGTGGCAACAACCTCGTCGTCGATCATCCGCTGAGCCGTCGTTGGCGGCTGCTCGACCTTCTCGGTCTGCTCGTGCCGCAGGACACGGTGCTGGTGGGGGTCAGGTGCCCGCTGCCCGAGCTGGAGCGCCGGGAGAGCGAGCGCGGGGACCGGCAGCGGGGGCTGGCCGCCATGCAGTACGGCGAGGTGCACTCCCACGAACTGCACGATCTCGACGTTGACACCAGTCTCCTCAGCCCGCGGGAGTGCGCTCTTCGCGTGCGGGACTTCCTGGCGGACCGCCCGCGCCCCACCGCCTTCGAGACGCTCCGGCGGACACTTCGTACGCCTCAGGCTCTTGCTCTTCGGACCTTGCCGCAGGCGGACTGAGCCGGCGCGTTCAGGCTGGGTCCTCGTGGGCGTGCTTCAGGCGCGCGCGGGCGTCGACCGTTTCCGCGGGGATGACCTCCGACCAGAAGCGGTGGCAGGTCACGAACACGGCGAGCTCGCGCTCTCGTCGGCGGAGCTTCTCGACTTCGGCCTGTTCGTCTGCGGTCCAGCCGGGGGAGGCGGGGCGTTCCACCCTGCGCCAGCCGTTGGCGTCGCTGAAGCCGTCCAGCGGTTCGACCGACCAGGGGAGCCGCTTCAGCAGGGCCAGTAGCTCGGCCCGGACCTGATGCAGCTCCTCCTGACCAGCCAGGAGGTCACTCGGAAAGTCATAGGTCGCAGCCACGCGGCAATGGTACGCCTGTTCGATTTTGGGATGCGAGTTCCTTGGGGCACTTCACGCGAACGGGTGTGGCTGTTGTCCCTGTGACGTCAGCGGCGGGGCTACTGACCGTCGCTGACAGCCGACGGAACTCAGTGGTGATCCGGGGCCGCTCTGCATACGTTCGGCAGCATGGCTGACGAGTGCTTCGGGCATCCACGGCTCGCCGCGATATACGACCCGCTCGACCCTGATCGCAGCGATCTCGATGCATACCTCCAGATCGCCGAGGAGCTCAGGGCGCATCGAGTGCTGGACATCGGCTGCGGGACAGGGGTGTTCGCTCTCCTCCTGGCTGATCGCGGGATCGAGGTCGTCGGCGTCGATCCCGCCCAGGCGTCCGTCGAAGTGGCCCGGAGCAAGCCGGGCAGTGAGCGAGTGCGCTGGATCTGCGGTGACGCAGCAGCCCTACCGCATCTGCGGGTTGACCTTACGACGATGACAGCGAACGTCGCCCAGGCCATCGTCGAGCCCCAGACATGGCAGGGGACGCTACGGGGAGCCTACAAAGCACTGCGGCCCGGCGGGCACCTGGTGTTCGAGACCCGGGATCCGGCGAGGCGCGCTTGGGAGGAGTGGAGCCGTGGGAGCTCCTAAAGCGTGACGGAGATTCCAGGCGTCGGCGCCGTCGAGAGCTGGGTCCGGCTGATCGAGGTGAACTGGCCGCTGGTGACATTCCGGTGGACCTATGTGTTCGATACAGACGGACAAGTGCTGACGTCGGATTCGACGTTGCGCTTCCGCGAGCGGGAGGAGGTCGAGAGGGACCTGGTCACGCACGGCTACGTGATAGAGGACGTGCGCGACGCGCCTGACCGACCAGGCAAGGAGTTCGTTTTCCTCGCACGACGCCCCTGATGACGAACCGGGCGCCCCGACTGCGTCGTCGCGTTCTCCGAACTCACCTACGGCCACGGGAGCGATCTCCCGCACGTGAACGGCCGAGTGTGGTCGGACAAGGAACTCGCCGATCGTGCCTACCAACAGGCCGTTGACTCAGGCCACTGCGATCCGCCCCGCGCCCGCTGGAAGCTGTGGCTCGACTGACTGTCCTGGGGTTGTCGGTTCCCGTGGTTAGGGTGATCGCTTGGGCGGGCACGGACGGAGGGACCACCTGTGCCTGTGAGGAGGCGTGATGGGTGGCGGCATTCAGTGGCTTGTGGACCAGGACGACTGGCGGTACGGCGTGGTGTTCGCGCGCGGCCTCGCGCCGGAGGAACTGGGCGTGCGGATGGGCGGCGTGCCGGGATCTGTCGTGGCACCGATCACTGACACAGAGGCATGGCACATGATCCTGGACCTGGCGACGGATGACGATGACGTTGTGCGGGTCGGTGCGTGCGGTGGTTGGTCGTTCGCCGTTGAGTACGGTCTGGGTGACGGGGGTCGCAGGCTGGCCGAGATCTCCCGAAGCGGTGTGGAGGCGATCCATCTGGAACCCGCCCTGGACCACCCGCCGGCGATGTTCTCCTACGCGAGGGACGGGGAGGACCTCTGCGGGTTCGGAATCGGCGAAGAAGTATGGCGTTGGGGGGACCAGCCAGACCTGCTGCTGCCGGAGTTGATCGCGGCCGGCGTGCTGCACCCCGACGGCGAGTACGCACGATCGGAGAACGAGCCCTACCGCGACCGGGACCGCCACACCTTGTCGCTCATCGAGGCGCGATTCGGTCTCTCCCTTCCTCGCGACGAAGTGGAGACACTGCGTCTACCGGCCTTCGTCATCGGTTGAACCACAGTCGCTGACCGAGGCTCAGCAATCGGCAACGCTTCGATGGCCGATCTGGTCCCGGTCTCGAATGATCGGATCAAATTTGGTCGGCTCGACGACAGTGACGCCTTCGTCCTTACGGCGGGCCCGCCCGGCAGCAGCGCCATGCGTGACCGCTACAGCGCCTCGGCGGAGGACGCGTAAGACGCCATAACACGTAAGACGCGAAGCCCATCGCTCGCGCCGAAGCGATGACGAGTGCGGCTTCGCGGCCCACCCCGCCGCTCAGCCCGCCGGGGTGATGGTGACCTTGACATGTTTCATGAGGGGCTGGGCGCTCTGGGTGCTGTAGTCGCCGATCGCGCACAGGGCGTTCATCTCCGGCATGTAGCCGGCCGCGCAGCCGCGGGGGATGTCGTACGGGATGGCGAGGTAGCCGTCGAGGTGGCGGTGGGTGCCGTCCTTGGCGGTGCTGGTGATGTCGACCGGGTCGAGCTCGGAGAGGCCGCGCTCGCGCATGTCGTCCTTGTTCATGAAGACGAGCGTGCGCAGGTTCTTGATGCCGCGGTAGCGGTCGTTGTCGGAGTAGATCGTCGTGTTCCACTGGTCGTGGGAGCGCACGGTGGCCAGTGCCAGGGTGCCGGAGGCCGGGATCACGTCGGGCAGCGGCGCGGTGGAGAACTCGGCGCGGCCCGACGGGGTGAGGAAGACCAGTTCGCGGGCGGGCTGCTTGATCCGGAAGCCGAGCGGCAGGCGTACCCGGCGGTTGAAGTCCTCGAATCCGTCCAGGACTTGGGCCATGGTGTCGCGGATCCGGTCGTAGTCCTCGACGTACCACTGCCACGGGGTGTTGCCGTCCGGCAGGGCGGCGCGGGCCATCCCGGCGATGATGGCGGGTTCGGACAGGAGTTGCCGCGAGGCCGGACGCCTCATGCCGACGGACAGGTGGACCATGCTCATCGAGTCCTCGACCGAGGTGCTCTGGATGCCTTGGCGCTGCTGGTCCTTCTCGGTACGGCCCAGGCACGGCAGGATGAGCGCCCGGGTGCCGTGGACGAGATGGCTGCGGTTGAGCTTGGTGCTCACCTGGACGGTGAGCTCGCACTTGCGCAGTGCCTCGTGGGTGTACGGGGTGTCCGGCGCGGCGAGGGCGAAGTTGCCGCCCATGCCGACGAACACCTTCACGTCCCCGCGGTGCATCGCCTGGATGGTGCCTACGGTGTCCAGACCGTGCGCGGCCGGCGGGTCGATGTCGCAGACCTCGGCGAGTCGCGCCAGGAACTCCCCGGTGGGCCGGTGGTCGATGCCGCAGGTGCGGTTGCCCTGGACGTTGCTGTGCCCGCGTACGGGGGAGGGTCCCGCTCCCTCGCGGCCCAGATTGCCGCGCAGTAGAAGGACGTTGACGATCTCCCGCACGGTGTCGACGCCGTGTTCGTGCTGGCTGATCCCCAGGCACCAGCTGAAGATGCTCCGGTCGGCGTCACGGTAGACGCGCGCCGTCTTCAGGATGTCGTCACGCCCGACCCCGGACTGGCGCTCGATCTCCTCCCAGGAGGTCTCCTCGCACAGCGCCCGGTACTCGTCGAAGCCCGTGGTGTGGCGCTCGATGAACTCCCGGTCCAGCGCCTTGGGATCGGTCTTGGCCTGCTCCAGGACCGCCTTGGCGATACCGCGCATGAGCGCCATGTCGCCGCCGATCCGCGGTTGCAGGTTCAGGGTGCTGGTCCGTGTCGACTTGTTCAGCGCCATGGCCGTGAAGTCGTGCGGCACGATCGTTCGCGTGGCGGCTGCCTCGACCAGGGGATTGATGTGCACGATCTGGGCGCCGCGGCGGTATGCCTCGGCCAGGGCCGTCAGCATCCTGGGCGCGTTGGAGGCCGCGTTGACGCCCATGATGAACAGGGCGTCGGTGGCCTCCCAGTCCTTCAGGTCGACGGTCCCCTTGCCGGTCCCCAGGGACGCCCGCAGTGCGCGGCCGCTCGCCTCGTGGCACATGTTGG
Organism: Streptomyces sp. NPDC005808; assembly: GCF_042871385.1. Lineage (NCBI taxonomy): Bacteria > Bacillati > Actinomycetota > Actinomycetes > Kitasatosporales > Streptomycetaceae > Streptomyces > Streptomyces sp. NPDC005808. The sequence continues at coordinate 437,130 of NZ_JBIAIK010000003.1, forward strand.
AACAGTCCGGGAGGTTGTTCGTGCCCAGTTCGCGGGCCATCAACTGGTAGAGGAAGGTGGCTTCGTTGCCGAGGCGGCCGGAGGTGTAGAACGACGCCTGATCAGGGCTGTCGAGTGCGCGCAGGGCGCCGCCGACCAGCTCGAACGCGTCGGCCCAGCCGATCGGGACGTAGTGGTCCGACTCCGGGTCGTAGACCATCGGCTCGGTCAGCCGGCCCGCGTCCTCCAGGGCGAAGTCGCTCCAGCCGGACAGCTCCGTGACGGAATGGGCGGTGAAGAACTCCCGGCCGACCCGTTTGTGGGTCATCTCCCAGGTGACGTGCTTGATGCCGTTCTCGCAGATGTCCAGGTGCAGGCCCTTGGTGTCGTCGGGCCAGGCGCAGCCGGGACAGTCGAAGCCCCGGTTCTCGTGGTTCATGCGCATGATCGCCCGCGGCCCGTCCACGAGGGCACGCTCGTGCGCCAGAACCTTGGCCACGCTCTTGGCCGCACCCCAGCCCGCGGCAGGGTGATGGTAGGGGTGGGAGGACGGATCGCCCTCGGCGTCGGGTCCCACTCGGGGTCCCAGCGCGTCCTGGGACTTCGGTCCCGCCTGGTCGTCACGCGAGGCATGGGAGGCAGCCAAGACTTCACCCTCTCACCGGCCGGGCGTGAGGCGCTCCCCGGCACTTCTCCTCAGGCTATGCCGGGGGCTCGGGTGCTGCCACGCCACGCGATCGGGAGACGCCTTCGCCGGGGGAGCAGCGGGCAGGTCGTCGAGAAAGGTCGTCGAGAAAGGTCGTCGGAAAGGTTGTCGGAAAGGTTTACGAGGAGACAGTCGTCGTCGAGCAGTCCCGCCGCTTTACATGCCTCGCCAGATGTTGTCGAAGGCCGCGTCCTCGACCCGTTTGCGTTGCCGTACGGTTTCCAATTCCGTGATGGCGTCGTTCACGGCGGCCAGTACGGTCGCGACTGCGTCGTCGGTGATGCTCGTGGCCTCTTCGGGCCGCTCGTCCTGGACGCCCACGGCGGCCGCGAGGGCGGCGAGGACGGGTTCGCCGGAGGCGAGGCGGTCGGTCGCCCGGCGTCGGGCCGGGGAGTCGGCCGGTTCGGCCCGGTCGGTCCGGCCGGGAATCCACCGGTGGCGTCGCGGGTTGAGCTGGGCCCCCGCTCCCAGGTCGGTCAGATAGGCCGCGGACAGGTCACGGCCCCGGCGCCACAGCAGGTCCTCGACCGACTCGTACGGCTGCTCCCGGACGAGCGAGGACGCGGCCTCGTGCAGCAGACGATCGCCCACGGCCCCCTGCGGGCCGGGCACGATGCGGTCGTCGTCCAGGGTGAGGGCCTGGGAGCCGAGGAGGTCGACCAGTTCGGCTCCCGCGAGGGCCAGTGACAGATCGCCCTGCTCGACGGGACGGCTGGACGAGACGTCCATGGTGATGATCAACAGGTCCCGCGGTGTGGTCATATTGGGCTCCATGTCTGAGACATCGGTGACGATACGTCGCCGAAGGGTCGGCCTGCACTTCCGGGGACGCGGGTCGGCGACCGGCGTCCCCGGAGGCCCGCGGGTCAGTGACCCGGCGCCGCCAACTCCCGCACCAGCCCGCTCGCCACCGGCACAGGCACTCCGTACCGGTCGGCCGCCCGCAGCAACGCCCCGCCGATCGCGTCCAGTTCGAGCGGGCGGCCTGCCTCGGCGTCGCGCTGCATGGAGGACTTGGTGGCGGGCGGGAAGGAGTCGTAGCGGGCGAGAGCGGCCGCCGGGTCGGCCGGAGCGCCGCACGCCGAGCTGACGGCCGCCGTCTCCGCGACCAGCGCCGCCAACTCCTCGCGGTGGAGGGTGCGCACGTCGCCCAGGGGAAGCCTGTACTGGGTGGTCAGCAGGGCGAACGGTGCGAGGAAGGACATCTTCGCCCACAGCGTCGCAACCTCGCCCTCCTGGACGCGGGTGCCCACCCCGGCCCCCGCCAGGGCTTCGGCGAGAGCGTCCAGCCGTTCGCGGTCCACTGTCTCGCCGGTCAGGTCGGCCTCCGCGAACGGGCTGCCGTGTTCGATCAGCCCCGGGGCGACGCGAGCCGACTCCACGCGGATCACCGCGGGGGCAACCCGGTCGCGGCCGTAGAGCTCGCGCAGGACCGCCGGGTGCTCGACGCCGTTCAGGAACGGTACGAGGAGGCCGTCGCCCGGCGCCTTCGCCGGGACGCGCTCCAGGGCCGCGTCCAGCGCCGTGGCCTTGACCGCGATCAGACACGCGTCGACGGGCTCACGCAGCTCGGTGTCCGCCTCGACCCGCGCCGTGAAGTCGCCGAAGTGCCCGCTGCGTACGCGGATGCCGTCCGCGCCCAGCGTCCGCGCGGTCTCGGCGCCCGCCAGGCAGATCACCCGGTGCCCGGCGCGGGCCAGCAGCGCGGCGAGCAGGCCCCCCACGCCGCCGGGGCCCAGTACCGCGACGGTCATACGCGTGACTTGCGCTGTCTTCATGGTCCTTCGTTCCTCTCGCCGGTCGGCCCCCGGGAAGGGTGGCCGCCTCGGAGCGGATCATCGCAGCCGGTACGGACGGGTCGATACCCCGGGGACGACAGCCGCGGCCCGGCGCAGGCGCGAGACCGGACGTCGGGGTACGCAACACCAGACGGCGGCGTACGCAAGACCGGACGTCGGGGTACGCGAGACCGGACGTCGGGGTACGCGAGACCGGACGTCGGGGTACGCGAGACCGGACGTCGGGGTACGCGACACCGGACGGCGGCGTACGCGCGACACTGGACGTATGTGCCGCAGCATCAAGACACTCCGTCCGCCCGTGATCCCCGAAGAGGCCACCGAGGAGGAGATCCGCGCCGCCGCCCTCCAGTACGTCCGCAAGGTGTCCGGCTTCCGGGCCCCCGCCGCACACAACCGTGAGGTCTTCGACCAGGCGGTCGAGGCGATCGCGGCGGCCACGGCCGAACTCCTGGACGGCCTGGAAGTACGCGGGGCAGCAGCCCAACGCGCCTAGCCAGGGGGCGTCGTTCGGATCCCCCGGGGCGATCCGAACGCCGCCCTCTAGGCGCGGACCGGCTCCGCGCGCGCGGGCCGCCGCATCAGGAACGCCGCGCCCGCGCCCGCGCCGAACAGCGCCACGAGCGAAACCCCGGTGGCGAGCCACGTCGCGCCCAGCCACTGGCCGCCGAAATAGCCGAGGGCGACGCTGTACACGGCCCAGGACAGGCCCGCGAGGATCGACCAGGGCAGGAACTCGCGGACGCGGCGGTGGGCGGCGCCGGCGCCGAGTGAGACGACCGAGCGGCCGGCCGGGGCGAAGCGGGCGACCACGACCAGCGGGCCGCCGCCTCGTGCGAGGGCGGCGCCGAGACGTTCCTGCGCGCTGGTCAGGCGGCGGGAGCGGGCGATGGCACGGTCCAGACGTTCGCCACCGCGCCAGGCCAGTCGGTACGCCACCAGGTCGCCCAGGACGGAGGCGGTGGCCGCGGACAGGGTGAGGAACAGGATGTCGGGCACCGCCTGCGGGACCTCGCCGGTCGCGGAGCCCGCCGCCGCGGCGGTCGCGGCCATGATCACCAGCACGCCGCTCGGCAGCACCGGCAGGAAGACGTCGAGCAGGACCGAGGTGGCCACCGCCACGTAGATCCATGGGCTGCCCGTCAGCAACCCCACACTCTCCAGCACCCGAAACACTCCCCTGTACTCCCCCCGTAGGCACAACCACGCCGCGGCGTAGCGGGGAGCGGCAGGGCGGCCTGTGACAGCCATACAGCGTACGCGGCGGGTGTGACAGGAGTTCCACGGGGGGCTCGTGGGTCTCTCACGCCACGTTCACCCGGCTGCCGCCTCCGCACGGCGTACCGGGCCGACTTCCCGTACCAACGAAAGGGGGATCGATTCGGCGGGGGTGCGCACAAGCCCAAGAGGAGTTGGACAGCGATGGTGGCAGGGATATTCGTCGGCGCTCTGGCGTCGGCCGTACTGGCGACGGGCGGCAGCGGTACGGCCGCGCCCGACGGCTACTGGATGAAGACGGACGCGCGGTTCGCGCCGCCCACCGCCTTCGTCCCGTCGGCGGCACTGACGTACGACACCGAGCTCGTGCCCGCGGCCGCCCGGATCGAGGTGAGCCAGCGCACGGAGGCGCGTGGCGCCACGACCGTACGGCTGAAGGTGGAGGGCCTGACGCCGGGGCACGCGTACGGCGTGCATGTGCACCAGAAGCCGTGCGGCGCCGATCCGGCCGCCGCGGGCGGGCACTACCAGCACCGCAAGGACCCCGTGCAGCCGCCGACCGATCCGGCCTACGCCAACGCCGACAACGAGGTCTGGCTGGACTTCACGGCCGACGGCCGCGGCGACGGCGGGGCAAGCGCCCGGCACGACTGGAACTTCAGACGCGGCGAGGCGTCCTCCGTGGTGCTGCACAGCGCCCCGGGCATGGCCGGCTCCAGGGTGGCCTGCTTCACGGTCCCGTTCGGGTGGGCGGCCGGGACGGGCTGAGCGGGTACGACGTCCGGCTCGTACGCGTGGGCGGACGCCGGCGCCCTTCCTCGCGTACGAGGGGACGGGCGCCGTCGCGCGAGCCGTCAGGCCGTGACGGGCTCCGAGGTCTGCTTGTCCGCCGACTCCGCCGACTCCGCCGACTCCGAGCCCGTGGACGCGGACGTGCGGGAGGCGAGGAAGCGGTCGAGGCCGAAAGCGCCGGAGCCGGTGAAGACCAGCAGCAAGAAGGCCCAGCTGAACATCGCCGCGGCCTCGCCGCCGTTCTGGATCGGCCACAGGGCACCCGACTGGTGCACGTCGAAGTACGCGTACGCCATCGAGCCCGAGGCGATGAACGCGGCGGCGCGGGTGCCGAGGCCGAGCAGTACCAGGACGCCGCCGACGAACTGGATGACGGCCGCGTACCAGCCGGGCCAGGTGCCGGCGTCGATGGTGCCGCCGCCCCTCGCGCCACCGAGGACTCCGAAGAGTGAGGCGGCGCCGTGGCAGGCGAAGAGGAGGCCGACGACGATGCGGAACAGGGCGATGGCATAGGGCTGGGCGCTGTTGAGGCGTCCGGACAGGCCGGGTCTCATGGGGTGTCTCCTTCGGTCGGAGCCGGTCCGGTGGGACGGACCGGTCGTGGGGACGGAACCGAGTGAGCCCTTTACGGTAGGTGTACCTAATCTATGCTTGCAAGTTCAACATTCGGCCACGGATCTGCTTCCGCCTCTGCTTCCGCCTTCGCTTCCGTTCGCGTTTCCGTGTCGGTCGTCGCCGCACGCAGTGCGACTCGTAGTGCCTCCCGCGCCACCGCGTCGGCGTCGGCGAGCATGACCGAATCCACGCCCGGCCTGGCCCCGGCCGCGGTTACCCAGTGCACCCCTTCCGTGGGCACGCCGAACGCGAACCGCCGTGGGTGCGACCGGCCCTGACGATCGATCAGACGGTAAGGGCGCGGTGTTACGTCCAAGCCTCCGGTTTCGTAACCGTCGACGGTGTGCGGACGGCACCGCCCCGTCTTCATCAGCCGCCCGAGCAACTCGTCGGCGGTCCGCCGCACGTCCGCTTCCGGCAGCCGCGCCTCGATGAGCGTCGTCGTGCGTACGGCCGAACCCGGCACGTCGGGGGAGTGCGCGACCCAGGCCCCGCCCTCGGCCCGCACCCCGAGCCGGGGCCCGAGAACGGTCAGCGCACCCGCCTCGATCAGTGCCGCCATCTCCTCGACGCGCCGGCGCGGCGGCCCGATGGAGAGGAACGCGTTGAGCGGCGTATACCAACGGTCCAGGTGTTCCCGGCGTGAAGCGCCCGAGAGCCCTCCGTGGTCCACTATCCGGCGCAGTTCGTTGCGCAGGTCGCGCAGCACGTCCAGGGCGGCCTTGAGCGGGCCCTCGACATTGCCGAGCGCCGCCTCCTCGGCGTCCGTGCGGAGATGTCCGAGCAGCCAGTTCCGCCAGGCGCAGGGACCGGTGAAGACCTGTCCGGCATAGGGGCGCGAAATGCGGTCCCAGGACCAGTGGTTGTCGGCTGGAATGCCGAACTCGGCCAGAATCAGACCCTCTTGGGTGCTGCGGTGCGGGGCGGAGCGGAAGCGGTCCCTGAACTCCCCGGCCCCAGGACCCCCCAACAGCCCCTCGTAATAGACCGTTTCCACCTCCTTCGCCACCAACGGCCATATCTCGCGCAGAAAGTCCGGTGCGTCACCGTTGTCCGCGCGTTTGCGGAAGGAGGCGATCACGTCGTCGGTGAGGACGACGGGCAGATGCCGGCCGTACGGGCCCTTCGCGTTGTCGCCGCGGGCCTGGTGCGGGATGCCGCGCCGGGAGCCGGCGTACAGACGGGGCTCGTCGCCCGAGGGGAGGTAACGCAGGTGGCCCTGGTGGGTGCGGGTGAAGCGGCCGCCGCGGCCCGTGCTCAACAGGGCCATGTGGTCGAAGAAGTTGAGGCCGAGGCCGCGCAGCAGGACCGGCTCGCCGGGGGCCAGTGAGGAGAGGTCGACGTCGGCCGGATTGGCGGGCGGGACACGGCGCAGGCCGTGCCGTTCGGCGTACGCGGTGAGGTGCTGCTCCGCGGGGTCGGCGAGGACCGGAAGATGGCCCTGGGTGAGGATCACGGCGGCGAGTCCCGACAGCGTGCGGCCGGTGGAGAGGGTGAGTGTCTGACGGCCGTCGCGCGCGTCGTCGAGCCGGGTCGCACGGGCGGTGTGCACCTCGACCCGTACCTCGGGCGGCGCCTCCCGCACCACCTCGCCGAAGACCCACTCCAGATAGTGGCCGTACTGGGCGCGGGTCGGATAGTCGTCGGGGCCGAGCCCGCCGTCCGCCCATGCGTGCAGGCTCGGGCCCGGGCGTATCGGCCCCGAGCAGTCCACGCTCTCGTCGGTGAAGAGGGTCACCTGCGAGGCCACGGTGTTCATGAGCAGGTGCGGCGACTGCGTGGTGCGCCAGACGCGGCCGGGTCCCGGTGGGGCGGGATCGACGATGTGAACCGTCAGCCGTACACCGGGTGCGAGGAGTTCCGGCGCGGAGGCGCAGAGGCGCTCCAGGACGCTGGTGCCACGCGGCCCGGCACCGACGAGGGCGACGGAGACATGGCGGGTTCCGGTGGGCGCGGCGGGTGGTGCGGACAAAGAGGTGACTCCCGGCATGTGGGGGTGCAAGGCGGCGGACCGTCCACCGGAAGCGGACGGTCCGCCTCATCATGCCGTCGTACGGTGCGGGAGCCGAGACCCGGGGCAGACCCTCGGCGCCGCATGTGGGATGCCTCACGAGCATCAGGGACAACGAGCACAACAACCGTACACAAGGCGCTTATCGGGGTGTGAGCACCGACTCGTCCACCGTCTCCAGGCGGACGTCGTCCCCGCCGCGTACCTCCCGTGCCTGGTCCAGGCGCAGGGTGGCGGAACGCCCGCGCAGGGTCAGGGTCATCAGCTGGTTGCCGAACCAGGGTCCGCCGCTCCTGCCCCAGTCGACGGGCGGGTGCGGGCAGCGGCCGTGCCGGCGGAGCCGGTGTCCGATCCTGCGCCCCAGCCGGCTCCAGCCGAAACGGAAGCCGAACTTGATGTAGAAGGGGACGGAGTTGTGCACGGGGGAACAGGTCAACTGCAAGACCCGGGCGTCGGGTTGCGCGCCGTCGACCCAGGACGGCTCGGCGACGTACGCATGGTGCACGTCCCCGGACAGCACACATACGGTGGCCGGGGCGTCGTCCCCCGACCCCACCTGCGCGATGAACTCGGTGAGCGCCGTGAACGACGACGGGAACGCCGCCCAGTGCTCCAGATCGGCCGCCCTGCGCACCTTCTCCCCGAACCGCGCCCACCGATCGCCCCGTTCACCCACGCACAGCGCCGCGTTCCAGGACTCCGCGTCGTGTACGAGCGGCGGAAGCAGCCAGGGCAGAGAGGTGCCGATGAGGAGATGGTCGTACGAGCCGGGGTCTTCCAGTGCCTGTTCGCGCAGCCACTGCGCCTCGCCGGGGTCGATCATCCGGCGGTTCTGTTCGTCCAGGACGCGGGCCGCGCGGGTGTCGAGCATGACGACGCGGACCCGGCCGAAGTCGCGGCGGTAGCTCCAGCGGACGGAGGCCGGGTCGGCGTCGGCCTGTGCGGCGAAGGCGCGCAGGACGTCGGTGCCGTCGGGGCTCTCGCGGACGGCGGCGTACACGGGGTCCTCGGACAGTTCGTGCGGGGAGAGGTTGCCGAGGTGCTGGTATACCCAGTACGAGGTCAGGCCGCTCAGGATCCGCTCACGCCACCACGGTGTTTCGCGCATGTCGGCGACCCAGGCGGCGCTGGTGTTCCAGTCGTCTATGACGTCGTGGTCGTCGAAGATCATGCAGCTGGGCACGGTGGACAGCAGCCAGCGGATCTCGGGGTCGAGCCAGGACTCGTAGTAGAGGCGGGTGTACTCCTCGTAGTCCGCGATCTGGTGGCCCGGCGGGTCGTCGAGGCCGCGGCGGGCGGCGATCCAGGCGAGCGTGGCCTTGGAGAGCTCGTCCGCGTACACCTGGTCGCCCAGCAGCAGCAGAACGTCCGGACGCTCGCCGTCCGGTGCGCCGGCGATGCGATCCGCCAGGGTGTCCAGCGCGTCCGGGCCCACCGGGTCGTGCTCGTGCTCGGGCGGCGCGGCCCAGCGGCAGGAGCCGAAGGTGACCCGGACGGCCTCCCCGTCGGGGGTTCTGACGACCGAGGGCGGGAAGGCGGAGTCGGGCAGTGGCCAGACGGGTACGTCGTCCAGCCGCACCTCGTACGCGGTCCTCGTGCCCGGGGTCAGTCCGCTCACCGGCACCAACGCGTAGTGGTGTCCGGCGATCTGGAAGGTCCGGGCCTCGCCGCTGCTCCCGTCGGCGCAGCGCACCTCGGCGGTGCACGGACGGCTCGTCTCGACCCAGAAGGTCGCGGACGAGCCGTCGACGTACCTCAGCAGGGGTCCCAGGCGCAGTTCCGCCAAGTTGATCAGCCTCCTCCGTCGCCCCGTACGGTACGGAACGAAGGGGGTCGGCGGGGAGGTTCCGGGAACCGAGTTGATGACAATCGCGCCGGATCAGCAGCCGCTGAGGACCGAGGTCAGCTTGGTCTTCTCCGCGGTGTCGACCGAGAGGTCGTAGTAGTACTTCACCTGGACCCAGGCGCGGACGTACGTGCAGGCGTAGGCGGTGCGCGACGGCATCCAGGTGGCCGGGTCCTGGTCGCCCTTGGCCTGGTTCACGTTGTCCGTGACCGCGATGAGCTGCGGGCGGGTCAGGTCGTTGGCGAAGTTCTGGCGCTGGGTGCTGGTCCAGCTGTCGGCGCCGGAGTCCCAGGCCTCGGCCAGCGGCACGAGGTGGTCGATGTCGAGGTCGGCGGCGGCGGTCCAGGTGGCGCCGTCGTAGACGGAGTACCAGCTGCCGCTGGTGGACGCACACGCGGAGTCGGTGACGACGCCCGAGCCGTCCCGCTTGAGGACGGTCTCGCGGGTGTTGCAGGTGCCGGAGATGGTGATCCAGTGGTTGAACAGGTCGCGGTCGTAGCCGGTGCGGTCCTCGGTGGCGACGGTGAGGGAGGCCAGGTAGGTGCGGGCGGTGGCGGCACTGACCGGGGTGGGCAGCGCGGCGGAGGCGGTCGGGCCGTTGAAAATCCCGACCATGGCTATCAGACCGGTGACGGCTGCGAGTATGCTCAGTCGTCGACGCGCGTAGACCTTGGGCATGCGAACTCCATGGGAGTCGGGGGACGTTGGGGGCGAGCGAGCACATGCTTGCGGCGGCGTGTTTCCACGAGGTGTGTGCCAGGTGAGAAGCTAATGACGTGCGCATGACACATCAACACTTCTGACGCACCAGAACTCCTACGCCTGCGGCGGGACCAAGGGCCCTACGGAGCCCGCGCGGCCATCCCGTACGATGGATGACGCAGAAGGGGAGTAGCTCTTCGCCGGACCGTCGACATACTGCTCAGCTCGTCTGAGCCGGCGCCCGGAGGCAGACCTCGTCACACGGGGCCGGCCAGCGAGACCTTCGGCAAGCAGTGCACCGCCTGTGCCTTTCGGCCCGGGCTCCTTGTGTGCTGCCATGCCGAGGTGTCGCAGTGCAGCACAGCACTCTCGGTGGGGCAGCCCGACCGATTGAGGAATTTTGATCAGCTTCAGCGTGATGGCGCTCGTCTTCGGCGTCGTCTTCCTTGCCGAACTCCCCGACAAGACGGCCCTCGCCGGACTCGTCCTCGGCACGCGTTACCGCGCCTCGTACGTCTTCGCCGGTGTCGCCGCCGCCTTCGCCCTCCATGTCGCGCTCGCCGTGGCGGCGGGCAGTGTCCTGACCCTGCTGCCGCAGCAGATCCTGCACGCGCTCACGGGCGTGCTCTTCCTGGGGGGTGCCGCGGTGCTCCTGCTGAAAAAGGACGAGGACGAGGGGGAGATCCGCAAGCCCGAGAACCAGGGCTTCTGGAAGGTCTCCGGGGCGGGTTTCATGCTCATCCTGGTCGCCGAGTTCGGTGACCTCACCCAGATCATGACGGCGAACCTCGCGGCCCGCTACGACGACCCGCTCTCCGTCGGCCTCGGTGCGGTCCTCGCGCTGTGGGCGGTCGCCGGGCTCGGCATCGTCGGGGGCAAGGCCCTGATGAAGCGGGTGCCGCTGAGTCTGGTGACCAAGGTCGCGGCGGTGCTGATGCTGGGGCTGGGGGTGTGGAGCCTGTTCGAGGCGGTGACGGGGTGAGGCGGGCGGCCCGCCTTCTGGCGCCGGGCTTGCGGCTTGCGACTTCCGGCTTGCGGCTTGCGGCTTGCGGCTTCCGGCTTCCCAGGTGTCCCTGTGACGTTCTGCTGGTGTCGGGCTGCTGTCAGGGAGGTGGCCGTATGCGGGCAGGTCGACTGAGTGCCTGGTCGGGGGCGGTGGCGCCGGAGTCCTCCATTTTGTATGGTTGAGAAACAAAGTGATTCCCGCCCGTACTCCCTGACCGGCGGGCGGGGTCACCTTGTTCCTCTTGTTCCTGGGGGCCGTAGCCGGTCCCCTTTACTGGGTTTTCCGGGTTTCCACGATCCGTTCTCCACGTTCGGTTCTCCACGGTTCGTTTCCCCGTTTTGCACGGTCCGTTCCACGTTCCGTTTCCACGTCTCTTGCGCTCTGGAGCATGCCGATGACGGCTCCCACCGTTCTGACCGCCCGCGCCCTCCTGCTCGACATGGACGGCACCCTCGTCAACTCGGACGCCGTCGTCGAGCGCTGCTGGCTCCGCTGGGCCGACCGGCACGGGCTGGACGGGGCCGAGGTCATGAAGGTCGTCCACGGCAGGCAGGGGTACGCCTCCATGGCGGTGCTGCTGCCGGAGCGGCCGATGGAGCAGAACCACGTGGACAACGCGCGGATGCTCGCGGAGGAGACCGCCGACATGGACGGCGTCTTCGCGATACCCGGCGCTTCGGAGTTTCTGGCCTCCCTGGTCGACGGGGGGCTGTCGCACGCGCTCGTCACCTCCGCGGACGTGGGGCTGTCCACCGCGCGGATGGCTGCCGCCGGGCTTGCGCTGCCCGACGTGCGGGTCACCGCCGAGTCCGTCGGCGCGAGCAAGCCGGATCCCGAGGGGTTTCTGAAGGGCGCCGCCGAACTCGGCGTCGCGCCTGAGGACTGTGTCGTCTTCGAGGACTCCGGGGCCGGGATCGCGGCGGGGCGTGCCGCCGGGATGCGCGTCGTCGGGGTCGGCCCTCGGGCGGGCGTCCACCGTCCCGACGCCCTGGTCCATGACCTGGCCCAGGTGCGGGTGGAGGCCATGTGGGGTGGGGGGATTCGGCTGCACCTTGGGTGAGCGGGGCTGCGCCGGGGCGGGGCGTGAGTTTTTTCGCCCCCTCCGCCCCTGCCCGTCCCTTGTTCCTGGGGGCTGCCGCCCCCAGACCCCCGCTTCGGCCTGAACGGCCTCGTCCTCAAACGCCGGACGGGCTGGAAAGACCGCCCCCGGGTGGGTGGGGATCGGGTGGACGGGGGATCGGGTGGCGCGGCCTCGTCACGGCTCCGCCGTCTCCGCCTCCAGACTCGTGCGGGTCGTTCGGCCGTACACGCCCAGCTCGTCGGCCGTGAGTCCCCGGGCCCACTGGTAGCGGGTTACGGCGTCCTCGACCTGACTGTCGTAGTCGCCGTCGGCTTCGCCGATGTACAGGGCCAACTGGGTCAGGCGCAGCTGGAGTTCGGTGACCTCGGTGCCGCTGTCGCCGCGGCGCAGGCTCTCGGTGTCGGTTTCGTCGCCCGGGGCCACGCCGCTGGCCTCCACCGCGTCGTCGGCATTCTCGGTCGTGGGCGTGCGCGTCGGGGTGGCCGGTGAGGACGGGGTTGCGGCGGGGCTCGACCGCGGTGGCGCGGAAGGTGACCGGCTCGTGCTGGGCGACGGGGCCGGTGCGGCCGGCACCGGCGCCGACGACTCGCTCGCGGACGGCGACGCGGAGGCGGACGAGGGCGAGGCATCCGGCACGCTTGCCCGTACCGGGTCCGGCGCGGCCTCGTCCCGCGAGGGAGACTCGTACGTGAAGAGCCCGCTCGCGAACCCCGCAGCGGCCACCGCCGTGACCGCGGCCCCGCTGACGCCCAGGAACACCAACCGCCGCCGACGCCGGGGCTGCTCATCCGGCTGTCCGCCGACGTGGACCCCGACCTCGCCCGGCACGGCGGCCAGCCGTACCGTCGCCGCCGAGGCCTCCTCGGGCAGCTTCGTCGCGGCGACAGGCACCGGCGCGTACATCGGCACCAAACCGGCGGTACGCGTGCCCGCGCTCGTGCCGGTACCTGCGCTCGTACCGGTGCTGTCGCCCGTGCCCGCGCTCGTGCCGTTACTTGTGCTCGTACCGGTGCTGTCGCCCGTGCCCGCGCTCGTGCCGTTACTCGTGCTCGTACCGGTGCCGTCGCCCGCGCTCGTACCCGTGCCGTCGCCCGCCTCCTCCGTCTCCAACTCCACGTAGGGCCGAATCCGGAGCGGGTCGAAGTCCTCCGCCGCAGCGGCCTCTGCCGTACGCGCATCCCGCAGCGCGTCCGACGCCCGCTGGGTGCAGCCGCACGTCGGGGTGCCCTGCTGCGTGCGGGGTGCCGTGCACTCGGGGCATACATGCTTGTTCGGTTCAGTCACGCCTGGGTTCCCCTCCCCTCTCCTCCTCCTGAGGCACTCTCCTCCCCCTGAGGAACTCCAGAGATTATCCGCAAGTCCCCCGCAATCTCCCCGGAGCCCCCGGAATCCCGCCTTCCGCAGGGGGCGTACGGGATTCAACAGGCCATAATCGGTCACACCGATCAGGATGGGGGATGACGGAGACGCGGGGGCCGGCGGGAGGTCCGCATGACCGAGGACGGGCACGGCACGGACGGCGGGAAGTCCGGGCCGCAGGGTGGCAACTCCGCACCGCTGGGACAGGGGGAGAGCCACGCACCGCTGGGACAGGGAGGAAACCCCGCACCGCTGGGACAGGGTGGGAGCCACGCCCCGCGGGGCGTGAACGAGAGTGCCGACAGGCGGCGCGACGCGGCCAACACCGACGCCGGCGAGATCGCGCACGGCAGCGTCATCGTCTCGATCGGCGCACTGCTGCTCGGCATGCTGATCGCCTCCCTCGACCAGACGATCGTGTCGACCGCGCTGCCGACCATCGTCAGCGACCTGGGCGGCATGGAGCACCTGTCGTGGGTCGTCACCGCGTACCTGCTCGCGTCGACCGCGGCGACCCCTCTGTGGGGCAAGCTCGGTGACCAGTACGGCCGCAAGAAGCTGTTCCAGACGGCGATCGTGATCTTCCTGCTCGGCTCCGCGCTGTGCGGCCTCGCGCAGAACATGCCGCAGCTGATCGCCTTCCGGGCAGTGCAGGGCCTGGGCGGCGGCGGACTCATCGTGCTGTCGATGGCGATCGTCGGGGACATCGTCTCGCCGCGCGAACGCGGCAAGTACCAGGGCCTGTTCGGCGCGGTCTTCGGTATGTCGAGCGTGCTCGGCCCGCTGCTCGGCGGGCTCTTCACCGAACATCTGAGCTGGCGCTGGGTCTTCTACATCAACCTGCCCATCGGCATCATCGCGCTCACCGTGATCGCGACCGTCCTGCACATCCCGGTCCGCACCAAGAAGCACGTCATCGACTACCTCGGCACCTTGCTCATCGCCGCGGTCGCCACCTGCCTGATCATGGTGGCCTCGCTCGGCGGCAGCACCTGGGGCTGGGGCTCGCCGCAGATCATCGGCCTCGCGGTGCTGGGTGTCGTACTGGCCGTGGTCTTCGTCTCCGTGGAACGCCGGGCGGCCGAACCGGTCCTCCCGCTCAAGCTCTTCCGCATCCGCACTTTCGTCCTCGCCGCTGTCATCAGCTTCATCGTGGGCTTCGGGATGTTCGGCGCGATGACCTATCTGCCGACGTTCCTCCAGGTCGTCCAGGGTGTGACGCCGACGATGTCCGGCGTGCACATGCTGCCGATGGTGTTCGGCCTGCTCATCGCCTCCACCGGCGCCGGGCAGATCGTCAGCCGCACCGGCCGCTGGAAGGTGTTCCCCATCGCCGGTACGGGGGTCATGGCGCTGGGTCTGCTGCTGCTCCACCAGCTCGACGAGTTCAGCGGCACCTGGGAGATGAGCGCGTACTTCTTCGTCTTCGGTCTGGGCCTCGGTCTGGTCATGCAGGTGCTGGTGCTGATCGTGCAGAACTCGGTCGCGTACGAGGAGCTGGGCGTCGCGACCTCCGGGGCCACCTTCTTCCGCTCGATCGGCGCCTCGTTCGGTGTGGCCATCTTCGGCTCGATCTTCGCGAGCCGCCTCGGGGAGAAGCTGACGAGCGCGCTGAGCGGTCAGCAGCTTCCGACGGGCATCAGCGTGAACTCGCTCAAGGCCGACCCGCAGGGCATCGCCGAGTTGCCGTCCGCGCTGCGACCCCCCGTCGTGCACGCGTACGCCTCCTCCATCACCGATGTCTTCCTTTACGCCGCCCCGGTCGCCCTGGTGGGCTTCGTACTGGCCTGGTTCCTGCGCGAGGACAAGCTGCGCGGGTCGGTCACGGCGCCGGACGCCACCCAGACGCTCGCGAGCAACCCGGTGCACCGTTCGTCGTACGACGAGGTGTGCCGGGCGCTGTCCGTGCTCGGCACCCGTGAGGGGCGGCGGGAGATCTACGAGAAGATCACCGCGCGGGCCGGGTACGACCTGCTGCCGGCCGCGAGCTGGCTGCTGCTGCGGATCAGGAAGTACGGGTGGGCCGAGCCCGCCCAACTGGCCGAGGGCAGCGCCGTACCGCTGCATGTCGTGATGGCCGCGGCCCGGCAGATCGAGGAGCGCCGGCTCGCCGTCCGCGAGGGACTCGACCTCGTGCTGACGGACGAGGGCCGGGAGGCCGCCGGGAAGCTGTCCCAGGCACGTGAGGAGTCCCTGGCCGAGCTGCTCGGCGACTGGTGGGGCCCGGAACGCCCGGCCGATCTTGCAGGCCTGGTCAAGGAGTTGAACGCGGAGCTGTGCGGCTCCGACGCGGAACGCCCCCACAACGGCACGGTGCCCCGCCGCACCACCTGACCCTCACTCGCCCGACACAGACACACCCAACCGCTTCTGGAACCAGTGCTCGGCGTAGACGTCGTCGTTGTGCGCCGCGGTCTCCACGTAACCGTGCCGTGCGTACAGCGCACGCGCCTCCACCAGGTCACCGCGGGTGTCGAGGATCAGCCGCTCGGCGCCGAGCCCGCGCGCCGCCTCCTCGGCCGCAGTGAGGAGCACGGGGGCGCCGCCCTTGCCGCGCAGGTCCTCGCGCACGAAGACCCGCTTCAGTTCACCGGTGTCCGCGTCGAGCATCCGCACGCCCGCGGTGCCGCCGGGCTCTCCGCCGTACCGTGCGACCAGCAGCACCCCGCCCGGCGGCACGAAACAGTCCCCGGTGTCGGCGGCGACCTCCCGCTCCAGCTCCTCGGGATCCGTCGGGTGCCCTTCGTGCAGCAGGTACCAGCGGTCGCTGACCTCCGTGTAGTACGCCCGCCAGAGCGCGGCGGCGGCCGGGGAGTCGAAGGGTTCGGGGGCGACGGTCCAGGAAGGCGTCGTACGGGGCGCGGTCATGGCGGTCATTGTCGCGGGGTGTCGTGCCCGGCGGGCCAGGAATTTTCGGCGGGCGGCCCTGCGGCGCGCACTGTTTGAGAGGCGCTGTGCGGGCAACCCGGTTGGGGAACCGGCTCGGCCTTGGGCCGGGAATACCTTGGAAGGCACCCATGTCCACAGGCGTGATCATCGCTCTGATCGTGATCGTGGCGGCCGTTCTCGTTGTCGCGGCCGCCGTGACCCTGCTCGCTCGAAGGCCGCAGGGCGGGCGCAGCCTGCAGCGGCGCTTCGGGCCCGAATACGACCGGGCTGTCGCCCGGCACAACGGTGACGTGAAGGCCGCGGAGCAGGACCTCGCGGAACGCGTGAGCCGACACGGTTCGCTGCGGGAGCGGGCGCTCGAGCCCGCGGCCCGCGAGCAGTACGCGGCCCGCTGGGCGGCAGCCCAGGAACGCTTCGTCGAGTCGCCGCGGGAAGCCGTGGCCGAGGTCGACCAGCTGCTCGGCGAAGTGGCCGGCGCCCGGGGGTTCCCCGACGGCGGCCAGTACGACGAGCAGTACGCGGCACTTTCCGTCCACCACGGTCCCCACGTCCACGGGTACCGCCGGGTGCACCGCGCCGCGCAGGCCCGTGTCCCCGACGGTCAGGGCAGTACCGAAGAGCTGCGCGAGGCCATGATCGAGGCTCGCGTCCTCTTCGACGAACTGGTGACCCCCAGCGGCAAGGACACCCGCCGTCACCGGACGGACACGGACGAGAACTCGTCCATCGGCCGGAGCCGGGCCATAGACACCCGCCCCGAGGGCTCCGCCCACGAGGGGCGATTCCACCTGCCCTGGTCGTTCAACAAGCATCAGGCGAAGGGGAGTTGAGAAACGTGAAGGACATCCCAGACGACGGCACCACGGACCCGACCCGCCGCGACGAGCCACTCTCGGACGCGACTCGTTCGGACGCGGCACGTTCGGAGGCGGCACGTTCGGACCCGAGTCGTCCGGATCCGACTCGTTCGGATCCGATGAAGGGCCGCGTTCCCCCGGTGTCCGGCGAAACGGCTCCGGCCCGGGACGTTCCGGCCCGGGAGGTCCCGGCGGGCGAGAAGTACCCGCTGGGTGAGGACACGAGCGCACGCCGGACGGACCCGGTCCGCCCGGTGGCAGGCCCCGGCACGGGCTCCCGCGAGGGCGCCGATGCCCTCGACCGCGAGACCGGCGAGAGCGCGTCCCGCGACAGCAGGGGCGCCACGGCTACGGGCGGCGCCCACGCACGGCCCACGGCGCACGAAACCCGGCAGCTCCCGGACCAGGATCACGATCGGGACATCCGGCTGCTCCCGCAGGACGAGTGCGACAAGTTCGAACTGCGACTGCGGCACGCGGTCGGTGGGTTCGTCGACGGGCCCCGGGACTCCGTGGCGGAGGCCGACCAGGTTCTGGAGGAACTCGCCGCACGGCTCTCGGACGCCGTCACCCGGCGGCGCAGCACGCTGCGTACGTCCTGGCAGCAGAAGACCGGCGAGAAGAAGGCAGACGAGAAGACCGGCAACGGCGCCGACACCGAGCAGCTTCGGATCACCCTGCGGGACTACCGCGAGGTGACGGAACGCCTGCTCCGCTTCTGACGCCCGGCCACGCACGCAGCGGACGCCGGCGGAAACAGGCGTACGCGACGCACGCGACGCACGCGACGTACGCGACGTACGCGATGCATGGGACGCACCTGCCCCACGCGAACAACAGGCGTACGCGACCCGAGCGACGCCCCGACGCACAGCCGAACACCCGCACCAGCGAGGCCGCGCCCCGGACCATGTCCCGGGGCGCGGCCTCAGTCGTCACCGGGCGGCGGCGGCCGGACCTTCCCGGCGCTCGCGCCACTCCCGGACGATCTCCTCGACGTCGTACGGCTTGAGTCCGAGAGGAGGGCCGGGCGGCGGCTTGAACATGACCTCGCGGATTTTCGCGTTGATGTCCTCGACGACGCGGCGCACGACCCGCTCCGAAGGCGCCGCTGAAGCCGCCGCGAGCGCGTCCTCCGCCTCCTTGCGCAGAGCCAGCGTGGGAGGCAGCACGGACAGGCCCTCGCGGACCATCTTCCGCTTGATCCACCACATTTCGTCGTACGAGGTGTCCGTGATCTCGGGCATCGGCTTGCCCGCACCGGGGAGGTCCGCGAACTCCCCGCGCGCCTCCGCTTCACGGATCTGCCTGTCGACCCACGTCTCGAAGCTGACACCGGGTGGCTTGCGCTCGGTCATGAGTCCATTGTGCAGGAGGCCGCACGCAGGGGCGACGGGGCCAACTATCATTCGGCGGCGGCGCGTCAAGCACGCTCCGTAGGTGGACAATTGGACCGGCGGGAACCGAAGGAGCGCACGTGCTCGAACTCACCATGGCATCGGTCACCGGGGCGGACGCGGGTGCGACGGCCGGGATGCTGATGGCAGACGCGCCGAGCGACCCCGGTGCCCTGCTGCGGGTGGGCCGGGACCAGGCCGTGTGCCGTCTCGTGACCCCGGACGACTGGCTGTTCGTGTCCAGGGTGCATCTGGAGTTCCTGTGCGGCCCGGACGGATCCTGGCAGGTCACCTGGCTGCAGGGCTCCCAGCCCGAGCCTTCCTCCGAGGTACGGCTGACCTTGGCCGGCCAGGTGACCCAGCCCCTCCCGTACGGCGGTACGGCCAGGCTCCCCGCGGGCAGCTCCGGCGAGATCGTCATCCTGGACCGCACCGGCCCGTACAGCGTGAACGTGGGCTTCTACCACGAGGTGTGACCGGTTCTTTCAGGCCAGTACCCGCGCCAGCGCGAACCCGTCGTACCCCTTGCTCCCGACCGTCTGGATCGCCGTACCGCTCAACTTCGGGTGCTCGGCGATCAGTTCGAGCGCGGCCCGGGTGCCCCGCACGCTCGGGTCGGTGCTCGCGGCGTCGGTGACCGCGCCACCCCGGACGACGTTGTCGACGACGATCAGGCTGCCCGGCCGGGTGAGCTTGAGGGCCCACTCGACGTAGTGCGGGTTGTTCACTTTGTCCGCGTCGATGAAGACGAGGTCGAACGGCTCCGGGTTCTCCTCGGCCAGCTTCGGGAGCGACTCCAGGGCGGGCCCGACCCGTACCTCGGCGATCTTGTCGAGGCCCGCGCGGGCGAGGTTGCCGCGGGCGACCTCGGCGTGTGCGGGGTCGTACTCGAAGGTGATCAGGCGGCCGTCGGCCGGGAGGGCGCGGCCCAGCCAGATCGTGCTGTAGCCGCCGAGGGTGCCGATCTCCAGGATGCGGCGGGCGCCCTGGATCTGGGCGAGGAGCTGCAGCAGCTTGCCCTGGTTGGGGGCGACGTTGATGGGGGGCAGTCCGGCCGCGTCGCTGTCGCGGAGTGCGGCGGTCAGGGTCTCGTCGGCGGGGGCGAGGAGGGTGGTGAAGTAGTCGTCGACGTCGTTCCAGAGCTGCGACTCGGTCATGCACCATGCCTTTCGTATGCCTAGTTAGATGTGCTAACTAGTTCAGGGGAAATCTAGTCGCGGAAGCCGGGGGTTGCCAGCGGGTTTCCCTGTGTTCACGCCCGGAACCCGGTCGGGTGGCAGCGGTTTCGAGCCAGGCCCAGGCGGTGTCGGGCGGCTCTCTGTGATCTGCGTCGTGGACCCGGGGCGGGACTCAACCGTTCGCCCACTATCGTCATCCGGACAAAAGATGGAAGGACGTCAGGTGAAGAGGGGGTTGCCTGCGTCTCTCACCGGAGGCGGTGCGAGCCTCATGGGGACCGGGACAGGAACCCGCGCGCGGGACGCGCGGGACGAGCGGGGCGGGAGGGCCGGCGCGGCGTGGCGAATGTGGAGCGCGGCACAAGAGCGGGTAATGCCTTCGGGGCGGGGGCGGCCGAGCGGGCGAAGGTACGGCTGAGGGCTGTCCGCATCGGGCTGTGGGTGATCGCCGCGGTCCTCGCGGTGCGGCAGCTCGCCGTGGTCCTGAGCACTCCGAAAGGGGACCGGCTGACGGATCTGGAGACCTGGGTCGGCACGAACGGCGTGCTGCATGTGAAGGGGTCGCTGTACGACTCGACCCAGTTCACCGGCACCCCCTTCGGGGGGCTCGTCCTCAAACCTCTCACCCGTTCGGCGGAACAGGCCCTCGGCTGGGGCTGGACCTTCGGCACCCTGCTGCTGGTCGTCGCGCTCGGCCTGGTCGCGGCGCGCGCCCTGCCCAAGCCCGTGACCCGGCGGGCGTCGCTGCTCGCCGCGCCCGTCACGATCAGCCTGCTGATGCTGTCGCTGCCGGTGCGCAACACCCTCTATCTCGGCCAGACCAGCATCATCCCGGTGCTGCTCGTCCTGCTCGGCTGCTTCGCCGTACGCGGGCAGCGGGCCAGCGGCGTCCTGATCGGCCTCGCCGCCGCCCTCCAGCCCGCCGTGCTGCTCTTCGCGCCGCTGCTCTGGTTCACCGGCCGCAGACACGCCGCCGTGTCCACCGGAGCCACCTTCGCCGCTCTCACCCTGGTCGCGTGGGCCGCGATGGCCCAGGACTCGTACACCTACTGGGTGCACCACATGGCGGGCGTCGGCCTCGGCGGCAAGGCGGACGACCTCGCCAACCAGTCGCTGCACGGCGCGCTGCTGCGGCTCGGGCTGTCCGGCCCCCTGGAGATCACCCTCTTTCTGCTCCTCGGCACGGTCGTCGTCACCGTGGGTCTGCGCCGCGCAGTGCGCTACGCACGCGAGGGACAGCTGCTGCTCGCCGTCGCGATCACCGGCTGCGCCGCGGTCGTGGTGTCGCCCACCGCCTGGCAGCACCAGCTGCTGTGGCTGCTGCTCGCGGTGGTGGGGCGGGTCGGCAAGAAGACCTCGGACCGCTACATGTGGCCCGTCGTCGTCATCCTCGTCATGACGCTGCCCGCGAAGATGCTGGTGCCGAACACGTCGGCGCTGGCCCCGCTGCGCGAGAACGTGGTACTGCTCGCGGTCCTCGCCGCCGCGTGCGCCGTGCCGTTCCTTCCACTGAAGTCGCCGTACTTCAGGACACCCCTCTCCACGCAGTACGCGCCCGCCCGTCCCGCCAGGTTCGACCGAGTGCCGCTGGTCAAGTTCTGGCGCAGAGCCCTCACCCGGCCCAGTCTGCTGCTCGAACTGCTCCTCATCAGGGTGTTCTACGCCGCCTACTCCTCCGTACGGCTCGCGGCGGCCGGCGGGCGCCCCGCCGCCGAGGAACACGGCCACCAGATCTACTCGCTGGAGAAGGCGCTCTTCATCGACGTCGAGCACACCGTCAACCACGCGGTCGCGGGGATCCCGTGGCTCGTGGACTTCTTCAACTTCTACTACACGTCGTTCCACTTCGTGGTGCCGCTGACTGTCCTGGGGGTCCTGTACGTCCGCCGGCCGGTCGACTACCGCTGGGCCCGTTCCACCCTGGGACTCGGCACCCTGCTCGCCCTGCTCGGCTTCTGGCTGTACCCCCTGGCGCCGCCCCGTCTGATGCCGGGCCTCGGCTTCATCGACACGGTGCACGGCACGCAGGACCTCGCCAAGCCCGACTTCGGCGCCCTGACCGCCGTCACCAACCAGTACGCGGCGATGCCCTCGCTGCACTTCGGCTGGGCCCTGTGGTGCGGCATCATCATCGCCGTCATGGCCCCGAAGTGGTGGATGAAGGCGCTGGGCCTGCTGCATCCGCTGTTCACCCTGTCCGCGATCGTGGCCACCGGCAACCACTGGGTGCTGGACGCGGTGGGCGGGGCGGTCGTGATCGGTGCGGGATTCGGGCTGGTGTATGTGCTGTCGGGGCCGCGTGCGGCCGCCGGGGCCATCGCCATCGAGGACGATCACCTGGCCGACAGGCGAACGGCGCAGACCGGGGAGCGTTCGTACGCAGAGGGCTGACCGGTCCGTTCCCCGGGCGCGCTGTACGACGTCGGCGGCCGGGTCGGGGGCGCAGGTCAGCTACTGCGTTCTCTACGAGGACGACAAGAGCGTCCGGTGCTTCCTGGCCCGGGGTGATCAGCCGCAGCAGCATCGCACGGGCGAGCTCTGTCTGCGCCTCGGTGGAGCTGGCGAAGACCTCCGCGGCCGGGTGGGCCACCGCTCCCTGAACCCCGCCGAGTGCCTCATACGCGTCCAGCGTCAGAGTGCGGGCCCGGCGACGCTGCCCCAGTTCCAGCAGGGCGTGCGAATCAAGGAGCGAGCGCCGGGCTCATGTGTTGCAAAGATCAGCATGCCTCGACCTGCCCGCCCCCACATCTCCGGAGGACACCATCTCTCAGCATTTGGACACCGCAGAGACACCTCCGTGCGACGGCGGCTTCCGGCCCGCCGTGCCCGGGGCGGCCCGGCGGTGGGGCAGGACGAGGCGGGCAGTGCCGGCGACCGTCCCGGCCGCGGCAGCGCTGGCCCTTGGGCTGTGGGGGATCGACCGGCAGAACAGCATGTGGCGCGATGAGTCGGTCACCTACCAGGTGGCTCATCGGTCACTGGGCGAACTGTGGGGGCTGCTGGGTCACATCGACGCCGTGCACGGCGTGTACTACCTCCTCATGCACGCCGTGTTCGCCGCGTGGGACGGCGGCCTCCTGGCCCTGCGGCTGCCCTCGACGATGGCGACTGCCTTGGCGGCGGCGGGAGTCGGGGCGATCGGCGCAAGGCTGGCAGGACGCCGGACAGGCACAATCGCTGGGCTCGTTCTGGTGGTGTTGCCGGTCACACAGCAGTACGCGCAGGAGGGCCGCTCGTACGCGCTGGTCACCGCCTGCGTCACCTGGGCGACGTACTTCTTCGTGCGTGGCATGGCAGAGTTCCGCGGCCGGTGGTGGACGGCGTACGCACTCACGCTCGGCCTCGCCTGCTGGCTGCACGAGTTCGCGGCCCTGGCACTGGTGGCGCACGGGGTGACGTTGTGGTGGTCACGCGGGCCTCGGCACGTCTGGCGGAGCTGGGGGATCGCGGCGGCCTGTGTGTCGGTGAGCCTGCTGCCCCTGGCGGTGGCGAGCGCGGCGCAGGCGGAACAGCAACTCGGCTGGCTCGGACGCCCCAGCCTGAGCGCGTGGTTGCAGTTCCTGGTGATCTCGGGCGTGGGCGTGCTGCTCTGCCGGCTCCTCCTGCGCGGGTCCGCGGCCTCGGCCGAGGCCGTCGCTCTGGCGCGGTTGTCGCTTCCCCTGCTGATCGCCCCGGTCGGGCTGCTGATGGGGATCTCGCTCGTCAAGCCGTGGTATGTCGACCGGTATGTGCTGTACAGCTTCACGGGACTGGCGTTGCCGGCCGGGGCCGCGCTGGGGTGGGCCGTCGGCCAACGGCACCGGCTCGCCCCCGCCGCCCGTGTCCTGACCGTCTGTCTGCTGGCCGGGGCGGCCGTCGCGGTCCTGTTGCCGTGGTCGCTGATGGTGCGCTCGCCCGAGAGCCGTAAGGACGACGTCGTCGCGGTCGTACACGTCGTTGAGAAGTCCGCGCGAGAGGGCGACAGCGTCCTGTTCATGCCTGCCCGGCGCCGCGAGTGGCTGCTGTCGTACCCGTCCGTGTACGGGCGCCTGGACGACCTTGCCCTCTCCGAGTCCCCGGCGGCCTCGAACACCCTCCAGGGGACCGAAGTCTCCGCCGAGACGATCCGGCGCCGCCTCCTGACCACGGACCGCGTCATCGCGCTGACCGATCCCGCAGGGCAGCCGCTCGACCCCTTCGCACAGGAGGTGGCCAAGCGGCAGACACTCAAGGCGTACTTCGAAGTCTGCGAGCGCACCGAGGTGTTGGGCGCGCAGATCGTCGTCTACGCCCGACCAGGGCACTGCGTGCGGTGATGACGAGGCGGCAGCAGTTACGACGGCGCGCGCAGTGGCGCCGGCGCCGAGATCGCCTCGCCGCGGGCGCGCGATCTCGGGCTGCTGTGAAAGCTGTTGAGCCGTCGGTGTTCAGCGCAGGGTGAGCGTGGTCTCGGATGCGACGCGGGTCAGTTTTTCCGGGTTTCGGACGTAGTAGAGGCCGGTGACGCGGGTGTTCTCGACGCGGATCGCCATGATGCCGTCGATCTCGCCGTCCACGTGTACGAGGAGTGCCGGGTGGCCGTTGACCATGGTCGCAGTGCTGCTGACCGCGTGTTCGTGCTTGCCGAGACCGCCGATCATGAAGCGGACCACCTTGTCGGCGCCGGTGATCGGCCGCAGCGCGGCCTGCTTGATACCGCCGCCGTCGCTCACCAGGACGACCTCCGGGGCGAGCACGTCGAGGAGGTCCTGCGGGTTCCCGGTCTCCAGCGCGCGCTGGAACGACTCCAGAGCCGCCCGGGTCCTGCTCGCGGAGACCACCTCGCGAGGGCGCCGAGCGTCGACGTGCAGACGCGCGCGGTGGGCGATCTGGCGGACGGCCGCGGCGCTCTTGTCGACGGCGGCCGCGATCTCCTCGTAGCTGAAATCGAAGACCTCGCGCAGCACGAACACGGCACGCTCGGTGGGCGACAGCGTTTCGAGGACGAGCATCAGCGCCATCGACACACTCTCGGCGAGCTCGACGTCCTCGGCCACGTCCGGCGCGGTGAGCAGCGGTTCGGGCAGCCAGGGGCCGACGTACGCCTCCTTGCGGCGGTTCATCGTGCGCAGCCGGTTGAGCGCCTGCCGGGTGGTGATCCGGACCAGGTAGGCGCGCTGGTCGCGCACCTCCTCCAGGTCGACCTTCACCCACCGCAGCCAGGTCTCCTGGAGGACGTCCTCGGCATCGGTCGCCGATCCGAGCATCTCGTAGGCGACGGTGAAGAGCAGGTTGCGGTGGGCGACGAAGGTGTCGGTCGCCGGGTCAGTGGCCTCGTCGCTCATGTCTTGACCCCTTTCGTGGGTAGCCGTTCATCTTCGTCGGCCGGGGAAGGGCTCAAGGCGAGGCTGAGGTTCATGGGGACAATCCTTGCCTCGTGCGGGCGTTGGGCCCTGTGCGGCTGATTACGGTGTCCTGCGTGGTGGCCTCAGGCTGCCCGTTCGGCGGCGGCCGGGGTCTCGGCGCGCTTGGCCCGCAGCAGTTCCGGGCGCTTGCCGTCCTTCATCCACCAGGTGTGCGCACCGGGCTTGCGTGCCTCGTACGCCAGCTGCCAGACGATGCTCTTGCAGATGACCTCCTTGATCTTCGCGCCCGTGCGGCCGGCGAGGTAGTACCTGTTGGCGGTGTCATCCCTGGCGGCGAGCTGAAGGATGCCGGCGCGACGGCCCAGGCTGATGCACTGGCTGACGAACCCCACGTCTACGGGCGCGGGTTGCTCACCGGCGATCCGGCTGAGCACCGTCTCCGCTGCCTGCGGGCCCAGTTGAACCGCTGCCTGGCAACTCATCCGGTACGGCAGGCCGGAGGGCGCCGCCGAATCCCCGGCCGCGACGATGCGTACGTCGTCCACGCTCGTCAACGTCTCGTCCGTGAGCAGGCGGCCCAGGGCGTCGGTGCTCAGGTCGCTGCGGGCGGCCAGGTCCGGCACGCCGAACCCGGCGGTCCAGATGGTCACCTCGCTCGGCAGCTCGCGGCCGTCACCGAGACGTACGGCGTCGCGCGTCACGGCCGTCACCTTCGCTGCGGCGCCTTCGACCACGGTCACACCGAGCTTGGCCAGCCGCCCGGCGACCGAGCGTCGACCCCGGGGGTGCAGATACGGGCCGAGCACCTCGCCGCAGACCAGGGTCACCGTGCGGCCCGACTCCGCCAGTTCGGCGGCCGTCTCGATGCCCGTCGGACCCGCCCCGACCACCGTCACCACGGCCCTCGCGGACGCGGCGTCCAGAACCGGCCGAAGCCGTTCCGCCTCCTCCAGAGCAGCGATCGGGTACGCGAACTCCGCCGCTCCGGGCACGCGCGGGTCGGCGCTGCCACTGCCCACCGCGTAGATCAGGTAGTCGTAGCCGACCGTGCCGCCCGACGCCAACGCCACAGTGCGCCCGGCCGCGTCGATCCGGGTCACGCTGTCGACCACCAGCCGGACGCCGTCGGCCAGGACCTTCCGGAAGTCGACGACCGCCTCGTGGGATCCGCCCACCAGCTGGTGCAGGCGGATCCGTTCGACGAAGGCCGGGCGCGGGTTGATCAGAGTCACTGTCACGTCGTCGCGCCGCGTCAGACGATTGGCCGCCATGACGCCGGCGTATCCGCCGCCGATGACGACCACCTTGGTGTTCTCGGCCATGGTGTCTCTCCTTCGTTCCTTCGTTCCTTCGTTTCAAGGGGTTCGGCATGAAGACACCGCCTGACCGGTTGTTGTGACAACGTGTGAGCCAGATCACTCCATGGGGCTCTTCGGTCGCGTAGCGTCAGTGGGTCCTGGCCGCCGCGCACTCGAACCACACCGTCTTGCCGTCGCCGGTCGGCTCCACCCCCCACTCGTCGGCCATCGCCTCGACCAGGACGAGCCCCCGGCCGCCCTCCGACTCGCTGTCGGGTGCGGAGACCTTCGGGAGACGGGCCGAACCGTCCGACACCTCGACGCGTACGCCGTCCGGTTGCCGCAGGACCAGCAACTCGCAGCGCCGGTCCGGGACATGCCGCAGGACGTTGGCCAGTAGTTCGGTGACCGCCAGGCCCACGGGGTCGGTCAGTTCCGGCATCTCCCAGTAGCGGAGGTAGGCGCGGACGATCCGCCGGACGTGACCGGCCGAGTGTTCGCCGACCGTGAAGCGCATGCCGTACCGGACGGGCGGGGGAGGAATGAGTTCGTTCACAGGACGAGCCTGACGGCCACTGGCTACGCTGAGCTACCGACTGAACACAACTGACTCGCGGGCCGAGTTGGCAGACAGGGGCTGTCCGTGACCAACATCAGCATCCTCGACCCGAGCGCCTCGCCGCTCGACTACTACGGCTTCGAGCTGCGGCGGCACCGGGAGGCCGCGGGGCTGACACAGAAGCAGTTCGGAGACATCGTCAACTACACCGGCTCGCTGGTGGGACAGATCGAGACGGCACGGAAGTTGCCGACGGATGTGTTCAGCGAGCGGGCGGACGCGGCGCTGGGGACCGGGGGGTTGTTGTCGCGGTTGGTGGGGCTGGTGTTGCGGAGTCAGTTGCCGGGGTGGTTTCAGCGGGTTGCGGAGTTGCAGGCGCGGGCCGTCGAGATCTGTTCCTTCGAAACGCACATGATCCACGGTCTTCTCCAGTCCCAGGCATACGCGCGTGCCGTGCTCGGCACGTTGGACCAGAACAACCTTGACGACCGCACCGCTGTTCGACTGGCCCGCCAGAGCATCTTCGGGAAGGCGGAGCCCCCCGTCTTCTGGGCGGTCCTCAGCGAGGCCGCGCTGTACCAGGAGATGGGCGGTCTGGTGGCCATGAGGGGTCAACTGGCGCACCTGTTGGGTTTCGAGAACAACCCCCGGATCAACATCCAGATCTTGCCGTTCTCAGCCGGAGCACACGCGGGACTGCAGGGTTCGTTCGACGTCTATCGCTTCTCCAGCGACCCGACCATCGTCTACACCGAGGGCTACGGAAGCGGGCATCCGACCGCCAACCCGGACACCGTCAAGGACTGTTCGCTCCGTTATGATCATCTTCAGGCCGCCGCGCTCTCCCTTAGGGATTCCGCGGAGCTGATCCGGCGTGTGATGGAGGAACGCTATGGAAAACAACGCGATGCCGACGTGGATCCAGTGGCGTAAGTCCAGCTACAGCGGTGACCAGGGCGGCAATTGCGTCGAGTGCGCCCCACTCGGCCCCCTCGCCTGGCGCAAGTCGACGTACAGCGGTGACTGTGACGCCTCCTGCGTCGAGATCGCCCCAACCCCCTGCGCCGCCATCGCCGTTCGGGACTCCAAAGTCCCCGACGGCCCCGCGCTCGCGCTCACTCCGGCCGCCTTCACCGCCTTCGTCACCCAGCTCTAGCCCCCCGGGGACAGGGCTTACCGGGTCTTCTCACCCATGATCCATCGGGATTTCTCAATGGCGTCATGGACGTCGGGCTCCGGCCCCCTGCCGTATTTCTCGGTGAAATGGGAAACGGGGTGGCTGGACAGCTCCCACCCGGACCGGCGCAGTGCTTCCGCGGAGTCGGGGCGGGCGTCGGAGCTGAACAGTGAGCTGAGGTGTACGCCCATTTTCTCTTTGGTCTCGGCGTAGATCTCGCTGGCGCGCAGCTCTTCCGTTTCCTGGTCGACAAGGATCTCGTAGCCGATCCGACTCCCTGGAGCCGATGCCGCGTTGATCGCCGCGAACATGCGCGTCTCGGTGTCCGCGGACAGGTACGGGACGACGCCTTCGATGGACCACACGGTTTTCCTGGTGCGGTCGAAACCTGCCGTCAGCAGGGCGTCGTCCCAGGCTTCTTCCAGGTCTGCGGGCACGTAGTGGTGATCAACAAACGAGGATGCTTCGGTCTCCGCGAGAACGCTTTGCTTGAAGCGGTGTACGGCGGGCCGGTCGATTTCGTGGAGAGTGGTGCCCGGCTTCCAGTCGAGCCTGGCGACCCTCATGTCCAGCCCTGCGCCCAATAGCACCACCTGTTGAATTCCGTCGTGATTAGCCTTGAGAAGGAAATCGTCGAACGCTCGGCAGCGCAGTCCGAAGTACCTTCCGCCACGTCCCCAGACGGGATCGTCGTCGCCTTGCTCAACGTCTTCGATGCGCAGGGGAAGCTGGTGTGTGGCGTCGGCGGCCTTCACGAAGCGCTCCGCGTAGGGGTCGCTGATCAGACCGTCGACGTGGTGCGTCTCGATGGACCGCGCCGCGGCGACCACCAGTGCGGTCCAGCCGAGTTCGTCGACAATGGGAGAACGCTCGGGCTCACTCATGGCCGTCTCTCCTGTGTGGGGGGTTGCTGGAGTAAAACAGTAGCTACGGCCGTTGTGAATTCGATAAGATTCCGCACTCCAAAGTGCTGTCCCATAAGTGATCTCAGGGCCAATTCAGACACCCCGCGCACAGGTCAGACACCCCGCGCACAGGGGTGACCAGGCCCCGATGACAGGATGGTCGCCCACGATCCCGAGGGGCCATGTCCGTGCACACGCCTGCCGACTACCTCGAACTGGCGCGCGCCGAGCAGGACAGCTCCGTCCTCCATCCGCTGGCGCGATGTCCGTACCCCTTTGTCTGGCATGCGCTGGCCGCCAATCCCCATACGGCGCCCGAGACTCTCCTGGAACTGAGCACGGCTCGAGACAGTTCCTGGAACGACAACAGGCTCCTTCGCCTCCTGGCGGAACATCCCCGCGCGGACCACACGGTGCTGCGAGCCGTCCGGGATGCCGCGGCGGCCAAGCTCTCCGAGGGCGAGCGGCCCTACGCCGCCGTGCTCGCGCTGGCAGGGCGGACGGAACTTGCGGCGGAAGAGGTGAGACAGCTCGGTGCTCTCCGTGGAGCATCTGCTCGGCTGCGCAGCCACCTCGAACGGCGCCTGAACCTTCGCGCTTGACCCGTTGCCCCAGCTTGGGCGGCCTTCGGCAACCCGCTTCAGACGGACCGGACCGCGGACACCAGCTCCTCCGCCGTGACCACCCGGGCGAAGCCCCCGCCGTGCAGGGTCACGGCAGTCGCTCGGGACAGCTCGTCGGCGGTCAGGGACCAGCCGAACGGGCCCGTCTGGTCGAAGGTGTAGGTGGCGTCGTAGGCGAACAGGACGTCGTAGCCGAGGTTGCCGCCCATGCGGGCGGTCGTCTCCGCGCACATGTTGGTCTGGATACCGGCGACGGCGATCTGGGTGATGCCCTCGGCCTTGAGCCAGGCGTCCAGGTCGGGGGTGCCGTAGAACGCCGAGTTCACGGTCTTGGTGATGAACAGTTCCGGGCCCTTGCCCAGTCCGCGCCGCTGCTCGACGTACTCCTTGAGGTCGTTGCCCGGCTGTCCTGGCCGCAGCGGTGAATCGGGCTTGACCGAGTCGTGCCGTACGAAGACGACCGGGCGGCCGGTGTCCTGCCAGGCGGCGAGGAGGGCGGCGATGTTCTCGTCGGCGGCGGGGTTGTTGCGTGGGCCCCAGGACGCCAGGTCGTCGAAGCCCTGCTGTACGTCCACCACTACCAGCGCCGCGTTCTCTGTGATCTCCATGCTGACCATCGTGCCGCCGTCCGCATATTCGGGCCAGGAGGCAGGAAGCCAGCGTTCGATGGTTTACTGCCAGGGTGACTCAGTCGACGACACAGGCTCATCGCATCGCCCTCCTCGCCTTTCCCGGCGTCCGGGCCTTCGACGTCAGCGTGATCACCGAGGTGTGGGGTGTGGACCGTACCGACCGTGGCGCACCCGCCTTCGACCTGCGGCGGGTCGCCGCAGAGCCCGCGCCCGTGGCGATGCGCGGCGGGCTCGCGGTCACCCCGGACCGGACGCTGGCGTGGCTGCCTCGGGCCGAGCTGATCGTGGTGCCGGGCCTCGATGATCACGTGACGCCCGCACCCGGACCCGTACTGGAGGCGCTGCGGCGTGCCCACGCCCGGGGGACGACCATCGCGGCGCTGTGCGGCGGTGCCTTCACGCTGGCGCAGGCGGGGCTGCTGGAGGGCCGGCGCGCGCTGACGCACTGGAATCTGATCGACCAGCTGCGGGAATTGCATCCGGGGGTGCGGGTCGAGCCGGACGCGTTGTTCGTCGAGGACGGCAACATCTGGACGGCCGCGGGGACGGCCGCCGGGATCGACCTGTGCCTGCATCTCATCCGTACCGCTCATGGTGCGCAGGCCGCGGCTGCGGTGGCCCGTTCGATGGTGACGGCGCCGTTCCGGACCGGCACCCAGGCGCAGTTCATCGAGCATCCGGTCGCACCGGCCGACCCGGACGCGGACGCGCTGGCCGCCGTACGGGAGTACGCGCTCGGGCATCTCCACGAGCCGCTCACCGTGCCCCGGCTCGCCGCGCGCGCCGGGATGTCACCGCGGTCGTTCGCGCGGCACTTCGTGGCGGCCACCGGGTCGACTCCGGTGCGGTGGTTGCTGGATCAGCGGGTCGCCGCCGCGCAGCGGTTGCTGGAGGGGACCGGCCTGGCCATGCCCGAGGTCGCCCGCCGGGCGGGTTTCGGGAGCGAGGTCACCATGCGGCAGCACTTCGCGGCGCGGCTCGCGACGAGCCCGCGCGCGTACCGTGCGGCGTTCGCGGGAGGAGCTGTGGCAGGCACGGGAGGCGGGGGAGGCACGGCAGGTACGGCAGGCGGGGGAGGCAGGGGCGGGCGTAGGGATGGGTGGGTGCCCCTGCCTCCCACGCCGGACGGGCCGACGGTGCCGGGAGGTCGTCGGCCCGAGCGTGGATGTGGCGTTAGCTGTGGCTGACCTGGAGTTCCTTGACTCCGTTCAGCCAGGCGGAGCGGAGGCGGCGGGGGTCGCCGGCGAGGCGGAGGTTCGGCATGGCGTCGGCGATGGCGTTGAAGATGAGGTCGATTTCGAGGGTGGCCAGGGACTTGCCGAGGCAGAAGTGCGGGCCTCCGCCGCCGAAGCCGAGGTGGGGGTTGGGGTCGCGGGTGATGTCGAAGAGGTCTGGCCCGTCGAATACCTCGGGGTCGTTGTTGGCGGAGGAGTAGAAGATGCCGACGCGCTGGCCCTTCCTGATCTGCTGCCCGCCCAGTTCGGTATCCTGGGTCGCGGTGCGCTGGAAGGAGACGACGGGGGTCGCCCAGCGGACGATCTCCTCGGCGGTGGTCTTCGGGCGTTCACGCTTGTAGAGGTCCCACTGGTCGGGGTGGGTGAGGAAGGCGTGCATGCCGTGGGTGATGGCGTTGCGGGTCGTCTCGTTGCCCGCGACGGCCAACAGCAGGACGAAGAAGCCGAATTCGTCGGAGGCCAGGTTGCCTTCGTCCTCCGCCGCGACCAGCGTGCTGACGATGTCCTTGGCCGGGCACTGCTTGCGGTCGGCGGCGAGGTTCATGGCGTACGAGATGAGTTCGGTGGCCGACTCGGCGCCGACCTCCTCGGTGATCGCGTACTCCGGATCGTCGTACGCCACCATCTTGTTGGACCAGTCGAAGATCTTGGCCCGGTCGTTCTGCGGGACGCCGATGAGCTCGGCGATGGCCTGGAGGGGGAGTTCGCTGGCGACCTGGGTGACGAAGTCGAATGCGCCGTCGGGGCCTGCGCCCGCAAGTGCGCTCTCGACTATCGAACCGGCCCTGGTGCGCAGGGCGTTCTCCAGTGAGCGGATCGCGCGCGGGGTGAAGCCGCGCTGCACGATCTGGCGGACGCGGGTGTGCTCGGGCGGGTCCATGTTGAGCATGATCAGCCGCTGGACCTCTATCGTCTCGCGCTGCATGTGCTCGTTGAAGCGGATGACGGCGGTGTTGAGGAACGAGGAGAAGAGCTCGGGGTGCGTGGAGACGTACTTGACGTCCGCGTGCCGCGCCACGGCCCAGTAGCCGTCGTCCTCGAAGCCCGCGAGGCCCGGGCGTTGGGGGATCCAGTGGACCGGCTCGGTCACGCGCAGCTCGGCGAACTCCGGGAGGGGCACGCGGTGGTGCAGCAGATCGGGGTCGGTGAAATCGAACCCTTCGGGCAGCGCTGGACAGGGCATCGGCAACTCCCGCCGTTCAGACGGCCTTCTGGTCTTCTCGGTGCCCCCTGATTTGACGGGCCATCAGAGATCACTGTTCTGACGGACCATCAGAGGCCGGGAAACTGCCGTGAAGGTAGTAACGGGTTCTACAACTCGCAAGGGGCACGGCAGCCCGAATCGTGTGCGCGATTCGTACGGAACGCGACTTCCACGGCTGCACGACCCTTGCGGCGCCGGGGGTTTGCTCAGCAGACTGCAGACAGAACTAGAACGCGTACTAGTTCGGCGCGGCGGGTGGCCGGGACGCCCGCGCCGCGCGGGTGGACAGGCCCAAGGAGAGGACGAGCCCCCATGGTCGCGGAACCCGTCATCGTCGAAGCCGTACGCACCCCCATAGGCAAGCGCGGTGGCGCGCTCGCCAATCTGCACCCCGCCTACCTGCTGGGCGAGACCTACCGTGAACTCCTGGGCCGCACCGCGATCCAGGCCGACTGTGTCGAGCAGATCGTCGGCGGCACGGTGACCCACGCCGGCGAACAGTCCATGAACCCCGCCCGTGTCGCCTGGCTCACCATGGGCCTGCCGTACGAGACCGCCGCGACGACGGTCGACTGCCAGTGCGGCTCCTCGCAGCAGGCCTCGCACATGGTCGCCAACATGGTCGCCGCGGGCGTCATCGACGTCGGGATCTCCTGCGGCGTCGAAGCCATGTCGCGGGTGCCGCTGGGATCCGGGTCCAAGCACGGGCCGGGCAAGCCGTTCCCCGACGAGTGGAACGTGGACCTGCCCAACCAGTTCGAGGCGGCGGAGCGCATCGCGCGCAATCGCGGTCTGAACCGCGAGAACGTCGACTCGCTCGGGCTGATCTCGCAGGAGCGCGCCGCAAACGCCTGGTCCGAGGAACGCTTCAAGCGAGAGACCTTCGCCGTGCAGGTGCCGACGACGGAGGAGGAGCAGCGGGCGGGGCAGGGCATGTGGCGGCTCGTCGACCGCGACGAGGGTCTGCGCGACACGTCCATGGAGGCACTGGCCAAGCTGAAGCCGGTCATGCCCACAGCCGTCCACACCGCCGGCAACTCCTCCCAGATCTCCGACGGCGCCGCCGCGATCATGTGGGCCTCCAAGCGGATGGCCCGCGCGCTGAAACTGCGCCCGCGTGCCCGGATCGTCGCCCAGGCCCTCGTCGGCGCCGACCCGCACTTCCACCTCGACGGACCGATCGACGCGACGCGCGCGGTGCTCGGAAAGGCCGGCATGTCCCTGAAGGACATCGACCTCGTCGAGATCAACGAGGCCTTCGCGTCAGTGGTGTTGAGCTGGGCCCAGGTCTTCGAACAGGACCTGGAGAAGGTCAACGTCAACGGCGGCGGAATCGCCCTCGGGCACCCGGTGGGGGCGACGGGAGCGCGGCTGATCACCACGGCCCTGCACGAACTGGAGCGCAGGGACAGGGAGTTCGCGCTGGTGACGATGTGCGCGGGCGGGGGACTGGCTACCGGGACGATCATTCAGCGGCTGTAGGCGTCTGGCCGCGGGAGGGTCTACGTACGCCAGCCGTCCCGGTGTCGAGCGGGCGGCTGCATAGGGCGCCTGGCTGCTGGTCAGCTCGGCAGCCGCAGTCCCGCGATGAGGAGCTCGACCAGTCGGCGGGCGTCGTAGCGCGGGTCGTTGTGGGTGCCGACGCAGAGGTTGCCGACGCCTCGCATGAGTTCGTAGGCCTGGATGTCGGGGCGGATCTCGCCGGAAGCAGCTGCCGCGTCGAGGAGTTGGGTGCAGACGGGCAGGAGGCGGTCGAGGAAGTAGGCGTGCAGGGTTTCGAAGCCGGCGTTGTCGGACTGCAGCGCGGCGGCGAGTCCGTGTTTGGTGACCAGGAAGTCGACGAAGAGGTTGATCCACTGGCTCAGTGCGGCATGCGGAGTCGGGCCGGCCGCCAGCAGCGCGGGACCGGCCTCGGCGCAGGCTTCGACCTGGTGCCGGTAGACGGCGATGATGAGGTCCGCCCGGGTCGGGAAGTGCCGGTAGATCGTACCCACCCCGACGCCGGCCTCGGCCGCGATGTCTCGTACCGGTGCTTCCACGCCTGAGGTGACGAAGACCGCGGCGGCCGCGTCGAGCAGGGTCTCCTTGTTGCGCCGGGCGTCCTTGCGCTTGGACGGGGCCGTGGCGTGCGCAGGGCCCGGTCCCGCTTCGCGGTCGCCTACGGTGCCGCCGCTCCCCTCGCGATCGCCTACGGTCCCGCCGTTCCCTTCGCTGTCGTTCACGGTGCCGCCGTTCCCTTCGCTGTCTCCCGCTGTCGCGCGTTGGCGGAACGAGGTTCCGTTTGCTCATGATGTCACGGAGTCCCACGATCTTCTCAGGCCGGTGACAGCTTCAGGTGTGAGCATGGGCGCCGCCCCGGCGGGAGCGTTCCTGGCCGTGGGCCGCAATGCCCTTCAGTGGAGGTTCTTATGCGTTCCTACCGAGCTGTGTCCCTGCTGACCACCATCCTGGCGGCCGGAATGGCGACGACGCTCGCGGTAGCCCCCGCGTTCGCGGTCACCGCACCGCTGACCCACCCGACGGTGGTCGCACACTTCGACGTCGCCACCAAGCAGCAGCCCGAGAACATCACCGTGGAGCCGAACGGTTCCGCAGACGTCACCTTCGCCAAGGCCCGGCAGATCGCGCACGTCGACAAGGACGGCACGGTCACGGTCCTGGCGACGCTGCCCGCGCCCACCACGGGGGCGGCGTCGGCGTCGGGCATCGTCCGCACCTCCGACGGCACCCTTTACGTCAACTACAACGCCGGTGCGAACTCCGGCATCTACCGGCTGCGGCCGGGCGGTACGCCTGAGCTGATCGCCTCCCTGCCCGACGTCGGCGCCCTCAACGGGCTCGCGCTCGACCAGAAGACGGGCACCCTGTACGCCACCGACTCCAAGAAGGGCGGGGTCTGGCGGATCTCGCTGAAGACCGACGCGGTCGACCTCTGGGCCTCGGGTGAGCAGTTCGATCCGGGTGCCGCCGGGGTCGCCTCCAACGGCATCAAGGTGCACAACGGCGCCGTGTGGGTCGGCAACACCGACCAGGGCACCCTGACCCGGGTCCCCATCCGCGCCGACGGCAGTGCGGGCACCTTCACGACCGAGGCGACCGGGCTGTCCGGCATGGACGACTTCGCGTTCACCGGCAACGGCGACACCATTCTGGCGGCGGTCAACGTCGCGAGCGAGGTCTACCTGGTGAAGCCCGACGGTACCCACACGACGGTGCTCACCAGCGCCGACGGACTGTCCAATCCGACCTCGGTCGCGGTACGGGCGAACACCGCGTACATCACCAGCGGGGCGTACTTCACGGCGACGGACCCGAACCTGCTGGAGGCGCAGATCTCGCACTGACGGGGCCCTTCCTGAGTACATGAAAGCGGCGGCCCCGGGGATCGGGGCCGCCGTCTTTCGCGTGTGTGGGGTGGCCCCGGGGGTCGGGGCCACCGCTTTTCGCGTGTGTGGTGCCGGCTCAGTACCAGCCGTTGGCCTGCCAGAAGTTCCAGGCGCCGACCGGGCTGCCGTAGCGGTCGTTCATGTAGTTGAGGCCCCACTCGATCTGGGTCTCGGGGTTGGTCTTCCAGTCGGAGCCCGCGGAGGCCATCTTGGAGCCAGGCAGGGCCTGGACCAGGCCGTAGGCGCCGGAGGAGGAGTTGGTGGCGTCGACGTCCCAGCCACTCTCGTGCTCGACGATCTTGCTGAACGCGTTGTACTGCGCGGCGTCCGGGATCATCTTGTGCGCGATCGTCTTGGCGGAGGAGGCCGAGGTTGTCGCAGCCTGCGCCGGAGCGGCGGTCAGCACCATGCCGGTCGTGGCGGCGGCCAGGGCGACGGCGGTGAGGGCCTTCTTCGGGGAAGCGATGCGACGGATGACGGAGACGGACACGGAGAACCTTTTTCTTCGGGGACAAGGAGTCGTCGTACGCACGCCGGAGCCACGCGGTGCGTGGTGGGAATGCGTCGGCGCCGAGGCCCGGGTGGGCTCGTCGGCGCCTGGCGACTGCTCCAGAGAAACAGGCCGGACGCCCGTCCGCAATGACCCCTTTTACTAGTGGTGGTCGCATGCGAGTAGAAAGTGCCTTGTGTGATGTGGCTCTCAAACCCCAGGTCAGAGGGGTTGCGGACGCGTACATGTCATCGCTTTGGACTACGACCGCGCTTCGTATGTGACCAAGGTCCTGTGGGACGGCTCACCCCACAGGTGACGGACGGCGTGCGGCTGTGCACGGGGTGCTGTCGGAGGGTGTGACGGGCGCCACCGATCACCTGGGTTCGAACGTGACGGGGGTCTCGAAAGCGGCCCGCCGCGTGGCCCGGCGCAGCGCCTTGAGGAGAGTCGCGCCGAGCGTGAGGGTCAGCGCGACGGTGACGACGGCACGGCCCAGGTCCCAGCCGAGCGAGGTGGCCATGCAGTACGCGAGGAAGCGGGCCAGGTTGGCGGAGAGGGCGCTCTGCGGGTCGAAGGCCACGTTCGAGGCCTGCGCGTCCATGAAGGGCCAGCCGGCGAGGTTCATGACGGTGCCGTACGCGAAGGCCGCGAGGAACCCGTACGCGGCGAGCAGCGCAAGCTCGGCCCGCCCGCGCAGCCGGTCAGGACCCGGCAGCAGCCCGGCGCCCATCGTGAACCAGCCCATGGCCAGCATCTGGAACGGCATCCAGGGCCCCACCCCGCCCGTGAGCAGCGCCGACGCGAACATCGTCACGGACCCGAGCACGAACCCGAACCCCGGCCCGAGCACCCGCCCGCTCAGCACCATCAGAAAGAACATCGGCTCGATCCCGGCCGTCCCGGCCCCGATCGGCCGCAGCGCGGCGCCGGTCGCGGCCAGCACCCCGAGCATCGCCACGGCTTTGGGGCCGAGCCCGGACTCCGAGATCGTCGCGGCGACGACTCCGACCAGCAGGACCAGGAGGCCAGCGAAGAGCCAGGGCGCGTCCTGCGCGTGGGCGCTCGCCTGGGAGGTCGGGTCGGCGAAGAGGGGCCAGCCGAAGGCGGCGACGCCGGTGGCACTCGTGAGGGTGAGGGCCAGGACGGAGCGGGGGCCGAGGTGGATGGCCCGCGCCTGCCGCTGGGGTGGGTGGGGGTGTTGGCTCCGGCCCTGGGTTCGGTGCTGGGGCACCTGGCCCGGCTCGGCCCACGGGGTGCCGGGCTTCTCCGGCTGGTGGGCGGTCATCCGAGCGCCTCCCTCACCTGGGCGACGGTCAGCCACGGCTGCGGCGCCAGCACCTTCGTGACCTGCGGGGCGAAGGACGGGGACGCGACGACCACCTCGGCCGTGGGGCCGTCGGCGACGACCTCGCCGTCCGCGAGGATGACCACACGGTGGGCCAGCTCGGCCGCGAGCTCCACGTCGTGGGTGGCCAGGATGATGGTGTGGCCCTCGGCGGCCAGTGCGCGCAGCAGCGTGACCAGGCGGGCCTTCGCCGCGTAGTCGAGACCGCGGGTCGGCTCGTCGAGGAGCAGTAGCGGGGGTCGGGCCGTCAGGACGACGGCCAGCGCGAGCGCCAGCCGCTGGCCCTCCGACAGATCACGCGGGTGGGTGCCGTCGCCGATGCCCGGCAGCAGCTCGGACACCAGCGCCCGGCAGCCACCGGGCTCGGCGCCCGCGTCCGAGTCGGCCGCCGCACACTCGGCGGCCACCGTGTCGGCGTACAGCAGATCCCGTGGTTCCTGCGGTACGAGGCCCACGCGGCGTACGAGGTCACGCGGGGCGGTGCGATGCGGGACCGCTCCGCCGACCCGCACGGATCCGGCCGCCGGTTCGACCAGCCCGACCAGCGCCGCGAGCAGCGTGGACTTCCCGGCGCCGTTGCGTCCCATCAGTGCGATCGTCTCGCCGGGGGCGGCGCTGAGATCGACCCGGCGGAGCGCCTCGACGCGACCGCGCCGGACGGTGAGGGCCTCGACTGCGGCCGGCTGCTGGGGCGTTGGGGTCGGCGAGGTGTGCTTGCGGAGGAAGCGGGTGGGGCGCGGTGGCGAGGCGATGGGAGTGGACGCCTGTAGGGGTGATGGGGGCGGCGGTGCTGTGAGCCGTTCGCGCAGTTCGCCCGCCCTTCGGCGTGCGTCGCGCACCGTCAGGGGCAGCGGGGTCCAGCCGGCCAGCCGGCCCAGGCCGACGACCGGTGGATACACCGGCGAGACCGCCATCACCTCGGACGGCGGGCCGAGCAGCGGAGCGGCTCCCGGGGAGCGGAGGAGGACGACCTGGTCGGCGTACTGGATGACGCGTTCGAGGCGGTGCTCGGCCAGGAGAACCGTGGTGCCGAGGTCGTGCACGAGGCGTTGCAGCACGGCGAGGACCTCCTCCGCGGCGGCGGGGTCCAGGGCCGACGTGGGCTCGTCGAGGACCAGGACCTTCGGGTGCGGGGTCAGTACCGAGCCGATGGCGACGCGCTGCTGCTGGCCGCCGGAGAGCGTCGCGATCGGACGGTCACGGAGGTCGGCGAGGCCCAGGAGGTCGAGGGTCTCCTCCACGCGACGGCGCATCACGTCCGGGGGAAGACCCAACGACTCCATGCCGTACGCGAGTTCGTCCTCGACCGTGTCCGTGACGAAGTGGGACAGCGGGTCCTGGCCCACCGTGCCCACCACGTCGGCGAGTTCGCGGGGCTTGTGCGTGCGGGTGTCCCGGCCCGCGACCGTGACCCGGCCGCGCAGGGTGCCGCCTGTGAAGTGCGGGACGAGCCCGCTGACGGCACCCAGGATCGTCGACTTGCCGACCCCGGAAGGGCCGACCAGCAGGACGAGTTCACCCTCGGGGACCTCGAAGTCCACGCCCTGGACGGTGGGTTCGGCCGCCCCGTCGTACGTCACGGAGACATCCTCGAAGCGGATCATGAGGACTGCTCCCTGCGCGTCGGGGTCGGAATCGGGGTCGGAATCGGGGTGGGGATGGGGGTAGGGGCAGGGGTGATGAAGGCGGGCAGGAGGCCCAGCAGGATCGCCGCCGCCGGCCAGAGCGGGAGAGCGGGGGCCACCAGGGGTACGACGCCCGGGCGCAGCGCCTGCGGGTCCTGCGAG
This sequence comes from Streptomyces sp. NPDC005808, assembly GCF_042871385.1. Taxonomy (NCBI): domain Bacteria; kingdom Bacillati; phylum Actinomycetota; class Actinomycetes; order Kitasatosporales; family Streptomycetaceae; genus Streptomyces; species Streptomyces sp. NPDC005808. The sequence continues at coordinate 476,533 of NZ_JBIAIK010000003.1, forward strand.
GCGGAGACGACCAGCGAGGCGGCGACGGCGGCGCCGGAACCCGCGACCAGCCACGCCCGTACACCCCACGCGTCCGGCCGGTACCGCGTCCGCAGCGAACGTCGGCCGCCCAGCCGCAGGCCGCCGAGCGCCGCGGCCAGCCCGGCGAGCAGCACGGGCAGACCGTAGGTGCCGCCTTCCGCGGTCAGCAGTCCGTACGTTCCCGCGCAGACGCCGAGCAGGCCGCCCAGCGTGAGTGCGGCCGTGGTGCGGCGGACGGCGGGCGGTACCTCGGCGGTACGGCCGTACCCGCGCGCGTCCATCGCCGCGGCCAGCGCGACCGAGCGCTCCAACGCGCCCTCCAGGACAGGGAGTCCGACGTGCAGCAGACCGCGCAGGCCCCGGTCCGCGCGGCCCCGCAGGCGGCGGGCGGCGCGCAGCCGCTGGGCGTCCGCGATCAGGTTCGGCGCGAAGGTCAGCGCGACGACGACGGCCACGCCCGCCTCGTACAGGGCGCCCGGCAGCGACTTCAGCAGACGTGCCGGGTTCGCCAGGGCGTTCGCCGCGCCTACACAGATGAGGAGCGTGGCCAGTTTCAGGCCGTCGTACAGCGCGAAGACCAGGCCCTCGGCGGTGACCCGGCCGCCGATGCGGATGCCCTGGGCCCAGTGAGGGAGGGGGAGTTCGGGGAGCGTGACGACGACATGCGTGCCGGGGATGGGGGAGCCGAGGACGACGGCGAACGCGAGGCGGATGCCGAGGACGGCGATGCCGAGCTTGAGGAACGCGCCGTACGAGCGGGCCCAGGGGGCATCGCTCCGCCGTGCCGCCACGACGTATCCGGCTACGCCGACGAGGAGGGTGAGGAGGAGCGGGTTCGTGGTGCGGGAGGCGGCTGTTCCCAGGCCCAGGGCCCAGATCCACCAGGCGGCGGGGTGGGTGGCGTTGGTGCGGGTGGCCTCCGGCGTGGGGGTACGGCGCCTGGAGCGGGCCTCGCGTGGGCCGGCACCCGGTGCTGGTGGCCGCGCCCGCCGGTTCCGCCGCGCGGGACGATCGCCCACAGCAGTCTCACCCCTCCTCACGTCAGCTCCTGCGGCGTCGTGCTTGCCAGATCGCCGCGCCGGCCAGGGCGGCGACGGCTGCTGCTCCGGCGAGCAGGCCTACTGACGGGCCGGAGCCGATTGCATCGGGCTGGGGGCGGGAGGCGGTGGAGACCGGCTCGCCGCAGCCCGTCCGGGGGTAGGCCGCTATGGCGCAGAGGAGGGCGTTGGTGTCGTAGCGGAGGGGTTCGGCGACCGAGGCCAGGGCTTCGGCGGAGGTCGCGTCGGAGGGGACGCGGGCGCAGGCCGTGCGCGGGGACGGTGGGGTCTCGCCGGACGGCGCGTCCGTGGACGTACCGAAGTCGATGACGAGGGCCACGCGCTTCTTGCCCTGCTGGGCGGGTGTCCTGGCGCAGATGGACGCGAAGCCGGTGGCGCCGCGGGGCTTCGTCGCGTGCTGGGAGTCCTCGCTCACCGCGAAGCGGAAACCCTGGACGTCGCCGTCGGACGGGCGGGCGGTCGACGGGCCCTGTGTCGCGTACGTCCACTGGCCGCCGGTCAGGTCCCAGAAGGACCAGTAGCGGTAGCCGACCGCGTGGGCCTGCCCCGCCGAACCGAGCCCCAGGACGAGCAGGAGCCCGGCCAGGACCAGGGGAGTCGTACGACGTCGGCTCACAGCCTCTGCCTCTTGTTGCGGCCGCTGATCAGGAAGCCGATACCGATACCGGCGACGAGACCGACGCCGACGATCCACCAGACGCCGAGGCCGCCGTCGTCACCATCCTGCGACTGCGACTGCGACTGCGACTGCGACTGCGACTGCGACTGCGACTGCGACTGCGGCTTGGCGGCACCGGAGTCGGACGCCGCCGCCTGCGCCGGCGGGCCCGTCGCGCCCAGCTCCTTGACGAGGTCCCGGCCGCCGAAGTCGCGCGGGTCGAACGCGTTCGCGTGCGCGGCGAGGATCAGCTGCGCGTACGCGGCCGGTCCGCTCTGCCCGGCCCACTGTGCGGCGTGCGCCTCCAACCAGCGCACCGTGTCCGCCGCGTCGTCGCGGTGGCCGGCGGTGGCCAGCGCCACGGCCGCGTCCGCGGTGTTGCCGTAGTCGGGCTGGTCCTCGGCTCCGGGCAGCGCCGACTTGAGGTACTTGTCCTTGGCGAGGGACTCCACGAGGTATGCGGCGCCGTTCTGCGCGGCACGCTCGGGGTCGGCGCCGTCGGCGTCGTCGGCGGCCTCGCAGGAGACGCCGTCGCTCGTCGGCTGCACCTCGGCGCCGGCGAAGCCCCTGCCGAGCGCTCCGGTCACGGCCGCCGCGGTGGCGTCCGCGTTCGCCACGAGCTTCCCCTTCTTGTCCGGCTGGTAGGCGAAGGCGCCGCCGCCGTCCGCGTCGCAGGGGATCGCCAGCTCCGCAAGGGCGTCGTACGGAGACTTCCCACCCTGGGAGGTCACGTCCGCGGGCTTCTCGCCCGTCGCGGCCAGCGCCCCGGCCACCACGGACGTGGAGTTCGCGTCGCTCGCCCCGCCTGCCACGTATCCCCACCCGCCGTCCTTGTTCTGTACGGACTTCAGCCATGCGACGGCCTTGCCCGCCGCGGAGTCGTGCCGGCCGAGGGCCGCGAGGGCCTGCACGGCGGCCGCGGTGCTGTTGGTGTCGACCATCGTCTTGGCGTCGCACTTCGCGGTGGCGTCGGCGCGGTACGGAGCGAAGGACCCGTCCGCGCACTGCTGCCCCGCCAGCCAGTCGACGGCCTTGGCCGCGGGCGTCACGCCCACCGTGTGCTGGGCGAGCAGCGCGAGCGACTGGCGCCAGACGCCGTCGTAGGTGGGGTCGGCGGAGCCGTACAGACCCGAGGGAAGTGCGGGGGAAGGAGAGGGGGAAGCGTCTGAAGCGGCGGCGGTAGCGGCAGCGGCGGCGGCGGCGGTCGGCGCGAAGGCGGTACCGGCCACGGCGATCGCGGCCAACAGCGCGGCCGGCCTCGTGACGTGAACCGCTGCGTGTACCGCTGCCTGAACCGCTCCGTGAACCGCTCCTTGTACCGCTGCGTGAACGGCTGCGCTGCGGCGAACGATCATGACTCTCCCCTGTGGGGGAGCCGGGCAGCACCGGGCACACTGGTATCCGGGCGGCTCCGGCCCCGTATGCCTCGACGGTGCCGGCCACCGGCGGACCGCCGATGGCGCGAGCCGGTCACGCTCCGGACGGGGCAATCCGGCTCACCACCTGTTCAAGCAGTTCAAGCAGTTCAAGCAGTTCAGGCTGTTCAAGTGGCTCACGGTTGCGGGTCAGCGCCGGATTTGCACCGGCTTCCCCCCGTACGGGCGTGATGACGACTGGTTCACTCTACCGGCCCATTGGCCGGCCGCTGAGGGCCGCCTGTGAGCCCCCGGTAGGTTCGGCCCATGAGGACAACGGGGAGACTGCTCGGCTCGGGGCGTTCGGCGGACGTCTACGAGTTGGACGAGGCGTGGGTACTGCGCCGGATCCGCGGGGGACGGGGAGACGCCACCGCCGAAGCCTCGGTGATGGCACACGTACGAGGCCACGGCTTTCCGGCGCCGGCCGTGCGGTTGGCGACCCGCAGCGACCTGGTGATGGAGCGGCTGTCCGGGCCGACCATGCTGGAGGCGTTCGTCGCGGGGGAGTTCGGCCCCCAGGAGGCCGGTGTCACGCTCGCCCGGCTGCTCCGCGCCCTGCACGCCGTGCCCGCCAGACTCTCCGCCGACCCCGCCATCCGCGTCCTGCACCTGGACCTGCACCCCGACAACGTGATGCTCACCTCCGAAGGCCCCAAGGTCATCGACTGGGCCAACGCCGAGGAGGGCCTGCCCGGACTCGACTGGGGTATGTCCGCCGTGATCCTCGCCCAGGCCGCCGTCGCCGGCGGAGCGCACGCTCAGGTGGCCCGCGAGACGCTGGCCGCGATGCTCGGCGACGGCCCACCCGGCGTGACCGAGGCCGGCCTCCGGGAGGCGAGGCAGCGACGGGCGGTCAATCCGACGATGAGTGAGACCGAGGTCCAGATCCTGGGCGAGGCCGAGGAACTGGTCCGTACGCTGCTGCCGCCCTCTTCGGGATCCGCTCGTCCTTGACGCTCATCCTTGAGCCTCAGAGCGCGCCTTGACGCTCACCCTTGAACCTCAGAGCGCGCCTTGGCGCTCACCTTGAACCTCAGAGCGCGCATGCCGGGATCGTCGCTGCGGTGGGCTGCAACAGGACCAGAGCCAGGTCGTCGGTGGGGGCGGTGCCGGTGTGGGCGGTCAGGCGGGTGTAGAGGGTGTTGAGGGCCTCGTCGGGGAGGGGGTCGCGCAGGGCCAGTGCCGCTTCGCCGAGAAGGGGGAAAGGGTTGCCTTCCGTGTCGCGGGCCTCGGTCAGGCCGTCGGTGTAGAGCAGCAGGCGGTCGCCGGGCTGGAGGCGTACGCGGTACTGGCGCGGTTCCGGGCGCAGCCCCAACGGCGGTGTGGGGACGACGGGTTCGAGGAACTCGACCCGGTGGCCGGCGCGCAGGGGCGGCGGATGGCCGCAGTTGACGATCCGCACCTCGCCGGGCGCGAACTCGGCGAACACGGCGGTGACGAAGTCCTCGGGGGCCAGCTCCGGGGCGAGCCGCGTGTCGAGGGCACCGGCCAGAACGGTCAAGGTGGGTGCGGTGTAGGCGAGTTCACGGAAGGCCGCGATCGTGTCGGCGGTCAGCCGGACGGCGTCGAGGCCGTGGCCGCGTACGTCACCGATGAGGACACGCAGCCCGTACGGCGTCACCGCGACGTCGTACAGATCGCCGCCGACGGTCGATTCGCGGGCGGCGCTGTGGTAGCGGGTACAGACCTGAGTGCCGTCCAGAGTGCGGGAGATGGGCCGCAGAATCGCCTCCTGGGTGATCCGGGCCACCTCGCGGGCCTCGGCCAGTGTCATGGCGAGGCGCTCGCGCTGCCGGGCCGCGTACACGGTGAGCGCGCAGCCGAGCAGCAGCCCGGTCCACCGCAGGCCGAACTCGAAGCCCGGCACCGCGCCGTCGCCGATGCCCATCGCCAGGCCCAGCGCAGCCGACCAGCAGCAGACCACCACGGTGTGCCGCACCCCGAGCCTGACGCACGCCAGCAGCGGTCCGATCAGCAACAGCGTGGTGAGCGGCGGTACCCGGGAGACGAGCAGGTCCGGCAGGGCGATCAGCAGACAGGCGGCCAGCGGGGTGAGCAGCTGACGGCGGGTCCGCCACTCCGCCCTGAGCGGCACCGGCACCGGCACCGGCACCGGCGCCGGCCTTGGTCGCCGAGGGCGTTTTCCGACGCCGGGCGGGGGCGTCAACAATCGCGCGGGTCTCTCGATGTGCTGGGCCGGCGGCCGTCGCGTCAGCCTCTCGGCGCCCCCGGGCCGCCTCTCGATGCCCCCACCGCCTCCGCCTGTGGCGGCCATCCGTTCCCCAGCTCCCTCTCGTCCGTCCATCACTCACCCGACAATCACCGAATATCGGCCTTCCCACCGCCACCAACGGGGAGTTGATCGCATCTTGTCGAAAGGTCTCCGGAAGTGATGGAGTTCCGTCGTGTTTCTGTCCGAGTTGTCGGACATCGGTAACGGGTGGGTGTGATCGGGTCAGACTGGTCGATGTGTCCGACGAGACGAACATCGGTGTGTCCGACGAGACGAGACGGCATGAGCCATGAGCGCGAGCCCGGCGAGTAATGAGCCCGAGAAGGGCGAGAGCAAGAGCGGCGACCGGGCCGCCTGGGCCGGGCGGCACGGCGGTTTCGATGCCGGTAGTCCTGGCGGTCCCGATGCCGGGCGGCTCGGCGGTCCCGACGCCGGGCGGCACGGCGGTTCCGATCCCGGGCAGACCGGCGAAGCGCAGACCGGGCGTCCCGGCGCATCGCAGCTCGGGCGTCCCGGCCATCCCCATCGTCCCGGAAATCTGCCGCCGGAGACACGGAGCTTTGTCGGGCGGACCGAGGAACTCGCCTGGCTGGACGAGGAGTTGAACCCGGGGATCGGTGTCGGCCGGCTGGTGAGCCTTGTCGGTGTCGGCGGGGTCGGCAAGACGCGGCTCGCGTCGCGGGCCGCTGCCCGGGTGCGAGACGCGTACCCCGACGGCGTCTGGCTGGCAGAGCTCTCCGCGCTGCACACCGCGGGGCTGGTGGGCCTGGCCGTCGTGGAGGCGCTGCGGCTCGCGGACCAGTCGACGGGCCCGGTTGTCGAGGTAGTGGCCGAATGGGCCAAGGGCAAGCGGCTGTTGCTGATCCTCGACTCCTGCGAACACGTCCTCGCGGACTGCGTGGCGCTCGCCGAGACCCTGCTGCCCGGCCTGCCGGGGCTGCGCATCCTCGTCACCAGCCGGGAGCAGCTCGGCCTGCCGGGTGAACGGGTGCTCCAGGTGGATCCGCTGCCGGTCGCCGACGAGGCGGTGGCTCTGTTCGCCGAACGCGCGGCCGCCACCGGATTCACCCTCGACGACACCAACCGGCCCGCGGTGGAAGCCGTCTGCCGCCACCTCGACGGCATCCCGCTCGCCATCGAACTCGCGGCCGTCCGGCTCGCGGAACTCTCCCTGGCCGAACTGCACGGCCGCCTCGGTGAACATCTGGCATCCCGCCTCGACGTGCTCGTCCCGCGAGGCGAAGGGCCGCGAGGCGAAGGGCTGCGAGGCGAAGGGCTGCGAGGCGAAGGGCCGCGGGGCGAAGGGCCGCGGGGCGAAGGGCCGCGAGGCGGGAACGGTGAAGGGCCGCGGGGCGAGGGCCCGCGAGGCGGGAACGGCGAAGGGCCGTCCCCCGAAGCCCCACTCCGTCACCACACCCTCCGTACGGCCATCGGCTGGAGCCACGAGCTGTGCGAACCGCTGGAACGGCTGCTGTGGGCCCGCCTCTCGGTGTTCACCGACGGCTTCTGTCTGGGCGCGGCCGAGGAGGTCTGTGCGGGCGGCCCGCTGCCCGCACGGCGGATCGCGGCGCTGCTCGCCCGGCTCGTCGAGCAGTCCATCGTGCGACGCCACCGCACCGACCCGGCCCGCTTCCAGTTCCTCGACACGGTGCGGGAGTTCGGCGCCGACTGGCTGCGCGCCCTGGGCGAGGAGCGTGCCGTACGCCTGCGCCACCGTGACTACTACCGGCGGCTGGCCCGCGAGGGCTGCGCCGAGTGGAACACCGGACGCCAGGTTGCCTGGTGCGAGCGCGTCCTCACCGAACACGCCAACCTGCGCGCCGCCGTGGACTGCGCGCTCACCGAACCCGACAGCCGCGTCGCGCTCGAAATGGCGGCCGACGTCGGCTTCCTCTGGCGGCACTGCGGCTATCTGCGCGACGCCCAGCACTGCCTGGACCTGGCGCTCGCCACCGACCCGGCTCCCGGCCCGGACCGCACCCGCGCTCTGTGGGTGCGCGGCGCGGTCGCCATCTTCCAGGGCGATCTGAAGGCCGCGGCCGGCTGGGCGGTGCGCTGCGCGGACGCGGCTCGGGAGCAGGGCGACCCGGTGGCGATGGTCGCCGCCGCGTATCTGACGGGCGGTCAAGGCGCCCTGAGCGGACGCCTGTCGGAAGCGGTCGAGGTCCTGTCCTCGACTCCCCGACTGCCCATCGGGGCGGACGCGTTCGGGGCCGCGCAGCTCCAGGTCCGCGTCGCGCTCTCCTTCACGCACCTGCTGGCCGGCGACTACGAACGCGCGCGCACGGTGGCCGACGAGGCGCGCGAGGCCAGTGCGGAATGCGGCGAGTCCTGGGCCGGCGCCTTCGCCGACGGAATCGTCGCGCACGCGGACCTGGCGACCGGCGACGTCCGCGCGGCGGTCCGCAACGCCCGCACGGCGCTGGCCGGGCACGTCCTGATGCACAACACCGTCGGGGCCGCCGTCGCCCTGGACGTCCTCGCCGCCGCCGTCGTCGCGGCCGGCGACGGCCCCCGCGCCGCCCGACTCCTCGGCATTGCCACCCGTGTCTGGGATCTCACCGGCCGCGCTCAGATGGACTCACCCGACCTCATCGCCACCCGCCGCTCGCACGAACTGCGGGTCCGCGACGAGATCGGCGAAACGGCGTACAAGAAGGCGTACGAGGAGGGGCGCACCATGCGGTACGAGGAGGGGCTCGACTACGCGGTCCACGGCCGTTGACGGTGCCGACTGCGGAGTCCCGGTTGCCCTAGACAGCCACGTACGTCACCGGATCGGTCCCCGTCACCGCCTCCGCCCGCCCCAGTTTCACCAGCCGCCGCACATGGGCCTCCGCCTCCGAGACGGCGATGTTCCGGGAACCGTAAGGGATTTGGTCCCAGGGCCGGTTCCATTCCATGCGTTCGGCGAGCTGCCAGGGCGTGAGCGGAGTCGCGAGGAGCTTGCTGAGGCCGGTCAGGCGGTCCTCGTGGTGGTCGAGCAACTCCCGTACCCGGGCGGGGGCGTCGGCGAACGCATGCTGGTGGGCAGGCAGGACCTCCGCCGGAGCCAGGCGTCCGACGCGCTCCAAAGAGTCGAGGTAGTCGCCGAGAGGATCGGCGACGGTGGCGTCGTCCGGATCCTCGTACAGGCCGATGTGCGGAGTGATCTCCGGCAGCAGGTGATCGCCGGAGAACAGGCGGCCGTTGCCCGGGAGTTGGGCGGGGTGGGCCTCCTCCAGGTGGAGGCAGACGTGACCGGGAGTGTGGCCAGGGGTCCAGATCGCGCGGAGGCGGCGGCCGGGCAGTTCGAGGAGTTCGCCGGGGACGATCTCACGGTCGGGGAGCGCGGGGGAGAGGCCGGGCAGGGCGTCGGCGCGCGCCCTGCGCAGGGGTGCCAGGTGCTCCTCGGGCGCGCCGGCGGCGGTCAGTTTCGCCGTCATGTACGCGTACCACCGCTCGGGCCGGTTCTCCCGGGTGCGCCGTACGACCGAGGCGTCCGCCGCGTGCATGGCGAGCCACGCCCCGGACACCTCCCGCACCTTGCCCGACAGGCCGTGGTGGTCGGGGTGATGGTGGGTGATGACCACGCCGTGCACCTCGGCGACGGAGGTGCCGCAGGCGGTGAGCCCCTCGGCGAGGGCGTCCCAGGACGTGGGGTCGTCCCAGCCGGTGTCGATCAGGACGGCGCCGCGATCGGTGTCGAGGACGTACACAAGCGTGTGGCCGAGGGGGTTGTCCGGGATGGGGACCCGGATCGACCGTACGCCGCCGCTGTGATCGGTCACCTGCGTCATGGGCTTCCACCAATCGCCGCGTCCCGGGTACCGGCCAACTATAACTAGAACCAGTTCCAATGGGAGCCCGAGACGACTGTCTGCCCGGACCCTCCGGACCCTCGGGAGAGCCCGGAGAGCCCGGAGAGCCCGAAGAGTCGAGGACCGAGTCGAAGAGCCCGGGAGTGCGGACGGCCCGAAGAGCCCGGGAGTGCGAAGAGCCCTCGGAGCGCGAAGAGCTCGACCCGTGGACTCCACTCTCCGGAACTGGTATCAGTTCTAGTCATCTGATGCATCGTCAGAGAATGTCCCCGGGGAGGCAGTCGGCCATGACCGAACTCACGGAACACGGACAGCTGTTCATAGGCGGGGAGTTGACGGACCCCCTGGGCAGGGACGTCATCGAGGTGATCTCGCCGCACACGGAGGAGGTCATCGGGCGGGTGCCGCACGCCTCGACGGCGGACGTCGACCGGGCCGTCGCCGTCGCGCGGCAGGCCTTCGACGAGGGGCCTTGGCCGCGGATGAGCCTCGACGAGCGGATCGAGGTGGTGAACCGGATCAAGGACGGGATCGCCGTACGGCACGAGGAGATCGCCCGCGTCATCTCCTCCGAGAACGGCTCCCCGTACTCCTGGAGCATCCTCGCGCAGGCCCTCGGCGCGATGATGGTGTGGGACGCGGCCATCACGGTCGCCCGCGGCTTCACGTACGAGGAGACACGCGACGGAGTCCTCGGGAAGATCCTCGTCCGGCGCGAGCCGGTGGGGGTGGTGGCGGCCGTGGTGCCGTGGAACGTGCCGCAGTTCGTGGCCGCCGCCAAGCTCGCGCCCGCGCTGCTGACCGGCTGCACCGTCGTACTGAAGCCGTCGCCCGAATCGCCTCTGGACGCCTACCTGTTGGGGGAGATCGCGAAGGACGCCGGGCTGCCGGAGGGCGTGCTGTCGATCCTCCCCGCGGACCGCGAGGTGAGCGAGTACCTGGTCGGCCACCCCGGGATCGACAAGGTGTCCTTCACCGGGTCCGTCGAGGCGGGCCGGCGGGTGATGGAGGTCGCCGCCCGCAATCTCACCCGCGTGACACTGGAGTTGGGCGGCAAGTCGGCCGCGGTGGTCCTGCCGGACGCGGACATCGCAACATCCGTACCCGGCATCGTCTCGGCGGCCTGGATGAACAACGGCCAGGCGTGCGTCGCCCAGACCCGCATCCTCGTGCCGCGCTCGCGCTACGACGAGTTCGCGGACGCCTTCGCGACGGCCGCGAGTGCGCTGGTCGTCGGCGACCCACTGGACCCGGCGACCCAGGTCGGCCCGCTGGTCGCCAGGCGGCAGCAGCAGCGCAGCCTCGACTACATCCGCATCGGCCAGGAGGAGGGCGCCAAAATCCTCACCGGCGGCGGCGGCCGTCCGCCCGGCCGGGACCACGGCTGGTACGTCGAGCCGACCCTCTTCGGCGACGTCGACAACTCCATGCGGATCGCCCGCGAGGAGATCTTCGGCCCGGTGATCTGTCTGCTCCCCTACGGCGACGAGGCCGAGGCGCTGAAGATCGCCAACGACTCCGACTACGGGCTGAGCGGCAGCGTCTGGACGGCGGACGTCGCGCACGGCATCGACGTCGCACGCCAGGTCCGCACCGGCACCTACTCCGTCAACACCTTCAGCCTCGACATGCTCGGCCCCTTCGGCGGTTACAAGAACTCGGGCCTGGGGCGGGAGTTCGGCCCCGAGGGCTACGGCGAGTTCCTGGAGCACAAGATGATCCACCTGCCGGCCGGCTGGGAGGCCTAGGGATGGGCGACCGCTGGCAGGTCGGGGTCGACCGCTCCGTCTGCATCGGCTCCGCCCAGTGCGTGCACCTCGCCCCGGACGCCTTCCGCCTCGACACCGGCAGGCAGTCCCACCCGGCCGACCCGGAGCCCGACGCCAACGAGAAGATCCTGGAGGCGGCGGAGGGGTGCCCGGTGGAGGCGATCACGATCACGCTGCTGGGGAGCGGGGAGCCGGTGTTCCCGCCCGAGGAGTAGCACCCGTCGGCGTTGCTCACCTGGGTCCGTCAGCGTTGCTCACCTGGGTCCGTCAGGTCGATCAGCCGGCAGACCGTCTCGATGTCGATCTTCACCTGGGCGATCGAGGCGCGGCCGGAAAGCCAGGTGATGAGGGCCGAGTGCCAGGTGTGCTCGATGACCCGGACCGCGGAGAGCTGGGCGGGGGTGGGGTCGTCGAGGCCTATCGCGTCGAGGATGATCACCGTGGTCATACGGGAGACCTGGTCGACCTCGGGGCTGACGCTGCGGTCGGCGAAGGTGAGCGCGCGGACCATGGCGTCGGCGAGGTGCGGCTCGCGCTGCAGGGCGCGGAAGGCCCGCATCAGGGTCTCCGCGACGCGCTCGGCCGCCGTGTCCCCGGCCGGCGGCTTCTTCCGCAGGGTGCCGTGCATGTGCTCCAACTGGTCCTGCATCGTGGCGACCAGCAGATGGACCTTCGACGGGAAGTAGCGGTAGAGCGTGCCCAGGGCGACCTGCGAGGACTCCGCGACCTCGCGCATCTGCACCGCGTCGAAACCGCCCCGGCTGGCCAGCTGCGCGCTCGCGTGCAGGATCCGGCGGCGGCGCGCCTCCTGCCGCTCGGTGAGCGGAGCAGAGGCGGGGAGCCCGGTGGAGTACGAGAGGGGGCGAGGCGGGTGCTGCGCGGCGGGGTGCGACTCCGGATGCGATTCCCGTCGCGACTCTGGTCGCGAGTCCGTTCCCGACTCGGTTCGCGACTCGGGTCCCGACTCGGTTCGCGAGTCCGGTCGTGAGCCTGTTCGCGAGCCTGTTCGCGAGTCCGGTCGCGAGTCTGTTCGCGTGCTGTTCGTGTCCGCCTTGGCTTCCGCAGGCATGGGTCCCGTTCCGTGACATTCCGTGACATCAGCGAGAGGAGTGACGAGTCGGCGCGGCAAGGCTCACGACCATCGCGCGGACCGGGCGACCACGCCACGCGGTCGTGGCGTGAATCACCTGATCCGCCGCTCACAGCGGGGCTACCTGCCGGTAGATTCAAGGCTCCTTGAACGATCAAGTCTGAAACTTGTTCTAGATTAGCGTCCCGGCGTAATCTCGCGGGAATGTGCAGGGAGAAGGGGGCCGAGAGTGACCGCTGAGGCCATGGAGGCGGGCCCCGGCGAGGGCGCGGCCGCCGACGGCGAACGACCGTTGCGCATCGCGCTTCTCACCTACAAGGGGAACCCGTTCTGCGGCGGCCAGGGTGTGTACGTACGACACCTCTCGCGCGAGCTCGCCCGACTCGGACACCATGTCGAGGTCATCGGCTCCCAGCCCTATCCGGTGCTGGACGAAGGCCTTCCCGCCCTGAGCCTCACAGAGCTGCCCAGCCTCGATCTTTACCGCCAGCCGGACCCTTTTCGCACCCCCAAGCGCGGTGAGTACCGGGACTGGGTCGACGCGCTGGAGGTCGGCACGATGTGGACCGGCGGCTTTCCCGAGCCGCTGACCTTCTCGCTGCGCGCCCGCCACCATCTGCGGGCCCGGCGCGGTGAGTTCGACGTCATCCACGACAACCAGACGCTGGGGTACGGGCTGTTGGGGGATGTCGGCGCCCCGCTGGTCACCACCATCCACCACCCCATCACCGTCGACCGGCAGTTGGAGATCGACGCCGCCGAGGGCTGGAAGCGACGGATGTCCGTGCGCCGCTGGTACGCCTTCACCCGTATGCAGAAGCGGGTCGCGCGCCGCCTGCCGTCCGTGCTCACCGTCTCCGGTACGTCACGCCAGGAGATCGTCGACCACCTCGGCGTACGCGACGACCGCATCCACGTCGTCCACATCGGCGCGGACACCGACCTCTTCTCGCCGGATCCCGCGGTGCGGCAGGTGCCGGGCCGGATCGTCACCACGTCCAGCGCGGACGTGCCGCTCAAGGGGCTCGTCTTCCTCGTCGAGGCGCTCGCGAAGGTACGCACCGAGCACCCCGGCGCGCACCTCGTCGTCGTGGGCAGGCGTGCCGAGGACGGGCCCGTCGCCCAGGCCATCGAGCGGTACGGCCTCGAAGGCGCCGTCGAGTTCGTCAAGGGGATCTCCGACGCCGAACTCGTCGACCTCGTGCGGTCGGCCGAGGTCGCCTGCGTCCCCTCCCTGTACGAGGGGTTCTCGCTGCCCGCCGCCGAGGCGATGGCGACGGGGACACCGCTCGTGGCCACCACCGGCGGTGCGATCCCGGAGGTCGCGGGGCCCGACGGGGAGACCTGCCTCGCCGTGCCCCCTGGTGACTCGGGTGCGCTGGCCGCTGCACTGAGCCGGGTCCTTGGCAACCCCGAACTCCGGGCCAGACTCGGCTCCGCCGGACGCGCGCGCGTGCTGGCCCGCTTCACCTGGGCCCGCGCCGCCGAGGGCACGGTGACCCACTACCGCGAGGCAATGACCCGCCTCGCGGGCCCTTCCCCCAGCCGCTCCGCGCCAAGCCCTCACCGCTCCGCGGCCGAGCCCCCCGGCCGCTCCGCGGCCGCAACAGACCCCGCGCCCGCGGCGGGTACCGACCCCGCCCCCGCGGCGGGTACCGACCCCGCGCCCGCGGCGGGTACCGACCCCGCCCCCGCGGCGGGCACCGACCCCGTCCCCGGGGCAGGCACCGCCCCCGCGACAGGCACCCCCGCACCCCCCACCCCCGACCGCGAAAGCAGGGCCACGTGCTGACCGTCGACTTCTCCCGGTTCCCGCTCGCCCCGGGCGACCGCGTACTGGACCTCGGATGCGGTGCCGGCCGGCACGCGTTCGAGTGTTACCGGCGCGGTGCCCGGGTGGTCGCGCTGGACCAGAACGGCGAGGAGATCCGCGAGGTCGCCAAGTGGTTCGCGGCGATGGAGGAGGCGGGCGAGGCGCCCGCCGGGGCCACCGCGACAGCCATGGAGGGCAACGCCCTGGCGCTTCCCTTCCCCGACGAGTCCTTCGACGTCGTGATCATCTCCGAGGTCATGGAGCACATCCCGGACGACAAGGGCGTACTCGCCGAGATGGTCCGGGTGCTCAGGCCGGGCGGCCGCATCGCGATCACCGTCCCGCGGTACGGGCCGGAGAAGGTCTGCTGGACGCTGTCCGACGCCTACCACGAGGTCGAGGGCGGCCACATCCGCATCTACAAGGCGGACGAACTCCTTGCCAAGATCAGGGAAGCCGGGCTCAGGCCGTACGGCACCCACCACGCGCACGCCCTGCACTCGCCCTACTGGTGGCTGAAGTGCGCGTTCGGCGTCGACAACGAGAAGGCGCTGCCCGTGCGGGCGTACCACAAGCTCCTGGTCTGGGACATCATGAAGAAACCGCTCGCCACCCGGGTCGCGGAGAACGCGCTGAACCCGCTGATCGGCAAGAGCTTCGTGGCGTACGCGACCAAGCCGCACCTGCCCGTCGAGTCCGCCGAGTCGGTCGAGTCCGCGGAGTCGGTCGAGTCCGCCGAGGTGGCCGGCCGGTGACGACTCCCCGGACAGAACACCTCGTCCTGCCCGGGGTCCTCACCGCAGAGGAGGCTGCCGCCACCGTGCGCGGGATCCTCGCGGTGCAGCGCCCGGACGGTGCCATCCCGTGGTTCCGCGGGCATCACCTGGACCCGTGGGACCACACCGAGGCGGCCATGGCGCTGGACGCGGCGGGGGAGCACGAGGCGGCGGAGCACGCCTACGAGTGGCTCGCGCGCCATCAGAACCAGGACGGGTCGTGGTACGCGGCCTACGCCGACGGGGACTTCGCGGACGTCACCGACCGCGGCCTGGAGACCAACTTCTGCGCCTACATCGCGGTGGGCGTCTGGCACCACTATCTCGCGACGGGCGACGACGCGTTCCTGGACCGGATGTGGCCGACCGTCTACGCGGCGATGGAGTTCGTACTGCGGCTCCAGCAGCCCGGCGGGCAGATCGGCTGGAAGCGCGAGGAGGACGGACGGGCCGTCGACGACGCGCTGCTGACCGGGAGTTCGTCGATCCACCACGCGTTGCGCTGCGCACTCGCCATCGCCGAGCAGCGTGAAGAGCCGCAGCCCGACTGGGAGTTGGCGGTGGGCGCGCTGCGGCACGCGATCAGCGCACACCCCGAGCGGTTCCTGGACAAGGACCGCTACTCGATGGACTGGTACTACCCGGTGCTCGGCGGTGCTTTGACCGGGGCCGAGGCCAAGTCCCGTATCGAGGAGGGCTGGGACCGCTTCGTGGTCCCCGGGGTCGGCGTCCGCTGTGTGGTGCCCAACCCGTGGGTGACCGGCGGTGAATCGGCCGAACTGGCTCTGGCGCTCTGGGCCGTGGGTGAATCGGACCGCGCCCTGGAGATCCTCCAGTCGATCCAGCACCTGCGCGACCCGAAGACCGGCCTGTACTGGACCGGCTACGTCTACGAGGACCAGGCCGTCTGGCCCGAGGAACTCACCAGCTGGACAGCCGGGTCGCTGCTGCTGGCCGTCGCCGCACTGGGCGGCGACGAGCCCACCTGCGCCGTCTTCAGCGGCGAACGCCTCCCGGCAGGCCTGGACCCCGACTGCTGCCGATAGCAGACTCAGCCGGAGTCTCAGGACACGCAGATTCTCACTGCCGACGCATACGGTTGGCGGGCGCGCAGTTTCTCAGTACCGGCGCATTCGGTTGGCAGACGCGCAGTTTCTCAGTACCGGAGCATTCGGTTGGCAGACGCGCAGGTCCTCAGTGCCGGTGCATACGGTTGGCGATGGCGTGGCCGATGAACAGGTACACGACGGCTGCGAGGCCGTAGCCCGCGACGACGCGCGCCCACTCCTCGTCGAAGGTGAACAGGTCACGTGACCAGCCCGCCAGCCAGGCGGCCACGTCGTGGATGAACTGCACCAGGTCGTTGGCGCGGTTCGCGTCCAGTAGGTACATCAGGATCCAGAGACCGAGGATGAGCGCCATCACGTCCGCGACGATCGCGATGACCCTCCCCGCCTGGTTGGAACCGTTGCGATAGGGGGACATGACCCCCGTGTTGCCCGAGAACGGTGCATGAAACCCGATCGGGGTCGCTCGGCCGCACAGGTCCTGGCTAGGAGTTCAGCTCGGCGAGTACGCGGAGTGTGTGCGGGTCGGGGGAGAGGACGAGCAGGTCGGTCACCGGGCCCTTGCGCCACAACTCCAGGCGTTCGGCGATGCGCTCACGCGGGCCGACCAGGGAGATCTCGTCGGCGAAGGCATCGGGTACGGCGAGTACGGCCTCCTCGCGGCGCCCCGCGAGGAACAGCTCCTGGACGCGCCGGGCCTCCGCCTCGAAGCCCATCCGTGCCATCAGATCGGCGTGGAAGTTGCGTGCCATGTGTCCCATTCCGCCGATGTAGAAGCCGAGCATGGCCTTGACTGGCAGCAGTCCTTCGGCGAGGTCGTCGCAGACGTGGGCGCGGGCCATCGGGGCGATGAGGAAGCCGTCACGGAGATCGGTCAGCGAGGCCTCGTACGCCTGCGGGCGGGTCGGCGACCAGTACAGCGGCAGCCAGCCGTCCGCGATGCGAGTCGTCTGCGCGATGTTCCTCGGACCCTCGGCGCCGAGCAGGAGGGGCAGTTCGGCCCGCAGGGGATGCGTGATGGACTTGAGCGCCTTGCCGAGGCCGGTGCCGTCGGCGCCGCGGTACGGGTGGGAGTGGAAACGTCCGTCCAGCTCGACGGGCGCCTCGCGCCTGAGGACTTGGCGTACGACATCGACGTACTCCCGGGTCGCGGTCAGCGGCGACTTCGGGAAGGGGCGCCCGTACCAGCCCTCGACGACCTGCGGCCCCGAAAGCCCGAGGCCGAGCATCATGCGCCCGCCCGAGAGATGGTCGAGCGTGAGCGCGTGCATCGCGGTGGTGGTGGGGGAGCGGGCGGCCATCTGCGCCACGGCCGTGCCGAGCCGGATGCGGGAGGTCTGCGCGGCGATCCAGGTCAGCGGGGTGAAGGCGTCGGACCCCCAGGACTCGGCCGTCCACACGGAGTGGTAGCCGAGGCGTTCCGCCTCCTGCGCGAGCGGTATGTGGTCGGCGGAGGGGCCTCGGCCCCAGTAGCCGAGTGCCAGACCGAGTCGCATGTGCCCTCCAGGCGCGTTGTTCTGACGATGTGTCAGCTGTCGGCCGGGTGAGCGTACGACAACGGCCCCCCGCCCGGAAGGGCGAGGGGCCGTGCGGGGCCGTGCGGGGCCGTGCTGCGCGTCAGCCGCGCTGGATCCCGGACGTGTCCTGCAGAACACCACGACGGCCGTCCTGCGTCTGCGCCACCAGGCTCGGGCCGCGCTGCTCGACGGCCAGGTACCAGGTACCGGGCGCCAGTTCGGCGATCGGCGTCGGCGAACCGTCCTCCGCGTACAGCGGACGCGGCACCGGCACGGCGAACCAGAACGGGGAGAAGTCCCCGGCCGGCTGCTGCACCTGCGGGGCCGGCGCCTGCTGCGGCTGGCTGGGCTGCACGCCGAACGGCTGACCCGTCTGCGGCTGCGCGCCGTAGGGCTGGCCGGGCTGCTGGGCGCCCGGGTAGCCGTATCCGCCCTGGGGCTGGCCGCCGTAGGGCTGGGGGGCGGCCGGCTTGGGGGCGGGGAGCAGAGGTGCCTTCAGGGCCGGGACGAGGGGCGTGGCGATGGCGCCGCCGGCGAGGATCAGGGTCGCGACGAGGCCGAGAATGGCGCCGGTACCCGCGTCGGGGCCACTGCCGGTGAGGCCGCCCAGGTTGTTGTAACCGCCCGCCGGGTCGAAGACGTTCCCGAGCGCGCTCCAGGCGGCGAAGACCGTGAAGGCGACGCCGAACTGGCCGAGGTCGAGGCCGGCGACCTTGGGCACCTGCGGCAGACCGTGGGTGACGACGATCAGCGCGGCGCCGATGATGCCGGCCAGGAAGACGCTCATGAGCAGGGGCGCGCTTCCCCAGGCACTGGGGAGGTCGACGCCTTCGGCACCATCAGCGGAGTAGATGGCGAAGAACGAGGCGATGAACAGCAACACCGCTGCTCCGATCACCACGCCGTCGCCTCGAGTGAGGGAGCGGATATTCACTTCAGTCGGTCCTTCGCAGGTCGTCTCGTCGTCGGTCGGGAGGCGTCGCTGTCACCTTGTCCCCGTAAGGCCGTGGTGTGAAGCGCGGGGGTGGCCCCTCATCGTAGGGACGACACTATCTCCCGTCCCACCAGGGTGTCCGCCGGGTCGAGCGCACTGATCGTCACCCGCGCAGGAAACTCACGATTCCCTCAGAGATCCCATGTGCCGCCCGCTGCCGCCAGGCGCCGCTGGTCAGCAGTGCTGCGTCCTTGCTGTCACGCATGTTGCCGCACTCGATGAACACCTTGGGAACCGTTGACAGATTGAGACCGCCGAGGTCCGTCCGGACGTCGAGACCGGTGCCGTCGCCGATGTAGTTGGAGGGCGCGGTGCCGGTCTCACGGGCGAAGTCGCCCGCGATGCGCTCGCCGAGTTCGCGGGACGGGGCGACGATCGGGCGGGTGTCGGCGGCACCGTCGTGGACCGGTCCGGGAAGGATCACGTGGAAACCGCGCCGGCCGGCGCCCGCGCCGTCCGCGTGGATCGAGACGGCCGCGTCGGCGTGCGCCGCGTTGCCGATCTCGGCCCGCTCGTCGATGCACGGACCCCAGGAACGGTCCCCGTCCTGGGTGAACTTCACCGTGGCGCCCTGCTGTTGCAGGATCGTACGCAGCCGCCGCGCGACGTCGAGCGTGAACTGCGCCTCCGGGTAACCCGCGTTGGTCGCCGTACCCGTCGTATCGCATTCCTTCGAGTTCGTGCCGATGTCCACCTTGCGGTTGATCTCGGCCGTGTGCTGGAAGTTGCCGGGGTTGTGCCCCGGGTCGATGACGACGACCTTGCCCTTGAGGGGGGTCGCGGCGGCGGGCGCGGACGGCGAGGGGCTCGTCTCCTTGCCGTCGTCGGTGCTCGGCGCCTCGGCGGACCCGGCCGCGGAGGGGGCGGTACCCCGCGCCTGCTGCCGCGCGTCCCCGGAGTCGTCGCCCACCGCCTGCCACACCAGCCACCCGGCCAGTGCACCCGGCACCAGCGCGGCGACCGCCACGGTCAACGGCCCGCGCCGGGAACGGCGCGGCTGGGGAGGATCGAAGTCAGGGCCCAAATACGACACGGGTGTCACCCTACGGGGCGGCGCGCCAGGCAGTCCGCAGGGTGCCGGGAGCGTCGCTGTCCGCTCGGCGGAGCTACTCCTTTTCCCGCGCTGGGTGGAACTACTCCTTGCGGCCCGTCGCCGCGACCGTCACGCCGAGGCCGATCATCGTGAGCCCGCCCACTCCGCCGATCAGGGAGAGCCGCCGCGGCGAACCGGCGAACCAGTCGCGCGTGGTGGCCGCGACCAGCCCCCAGGCGCTGTCGCACACCACCGCGATGAGGTTGAAGACCAGACCGAGCAGCAGCATCTGAGCCGTGACGTGCCCCTGGCTCCGGTCGACGAACTGAGGCAGTACGGCGGCGAAGAACACGATGGTTTTCGGGTTGGCCACCCCGACCGCGAACCCTTCCCACAGCGTCCGCAGTCCGCCGTGCGCGGCTCCGTCACCGGTGAACGCGGCCTGCAGCGAACGGCGTCGGCGCACCGCCTTCACGCCGAGATACACCAGGTAGGCGGCGCCCACCAGCTTCAACGCCGTGAACACGAGGACCGAGCGCTCCACCACGGCCCCGACCCCGAGAGCCACCGCCACGACGAGCGTGTACGCGCCGAACGTGTTCCCCACGACCGTCGTCAGCGCGGCACGGCGCCCCTGCGCCAGCGCCCGCCCGATCACGAACAGCACGCTGGGGCCGGGTATCACGATCAGCAGCAACGACATGGCGGCGAAGGCCAGCAGTCGGTCGGCAGACATCATGCGGCCCATGGGAGCACGGAGGCCGCGACCCCCTCCAGGCATTTTCTGCCGGGCGGCGTGGCCGGCGGGTTCGCGGCGGCGGCGCCCTGCCTCAGATCCCGGGCCCCGTACGCCGCAGCACCCGAAGCGAGTCCGTCACCGAGACCTCGGTGAACGCGCCGGACTCCAGGGCCCGCAGGTAGACGCGGTACGGAGCCTGCCCCGTGAACTCGTCCGCCGGGTCCGGGAACACATCGTGGATCAGCAGCAGGCCGCCCTCGGCGACGTGCGGCGCCCAGCCCTCGTAGTCGCCGGAGGCGTGTTCGTCGGTGTGACCGCCGTCGATGAAGACCAGGCCGAGGGGGGACTTCCAGAACGCGGCGATCTGCGGCGAGCGGCCGACGATCGCGACCACGTGGTCTTCCAGGCCCGCCCTGTGGAGGGTGCGGCGGAAGGTGGGGAGGGTGTCCATGAGGCCGAGTTCCGGGTCGACCGTCGACGGGTCGTGGTACTCCCAGCCCGGCTGCTGCTCCTCGCTGCCCCGGTGGTGGTCGACCGTGATCGCCGTGACTCCGGCCTGGCGCGCCGCGTCGGCGAGCAGGATCGTGGAGCGGCCGCAGTACGTGCCGACCTCCAGGAGCGGCAGCCCCAGCCGGCCCGCCTCGACGGCGGCCTCGTACAGCGCGAGTCCCTCACCCGTGGGCATGAACCCCTTGGCGGCCTCGAAAGCGGCGACAATCTCCGGCTTGGGTGCCGCGGACATGGGGTTCCTCCAGCTTGTACGTAGGTGTGGGCGCCCCATGGTGCACCACACCCCCGGCGCCTGGGGCTACGGGGGTGAGCACGACGGTGTACGACAGGTCAGGCCCGGACGGTCTCCCCCGGCAGGGCCAGGTCCACGTCGACCGTGCGGTCGTCCCCGGCGTGTGTCGCCGACGAGGCGAGCGGGCCGTGGCCGGTCGCCCTGGCGGCCAGGACGTACGGGCCCTCGGCGGGTACGGCGAGCGCGTAGCTGCCGTCCTCGGCGGAGAGTGTGGCGCCCGCCTGGCGGCCGCGCCGGTCGATGAGGGTGACCTTGGCGCGGGCCACGGGGTCGCCGCCGGCGTCGAGGACCCGGCCGCGGAAGCCGCCGAGCAGGTCCTGCGCCCGATCGAGGGCGGCGTCCTCCTCGCTGCTGGCGCGCAGCTGCGGTGCGGTCGCCGGGCGCCCGCGGGGCAGGAAGAGGGCCATCAGCAGGCCGACGGCCACCGCGCCCGTGGCGATCAGGAAGGAGACCCGGAAGCCGTGCATGGTGGGGACGGCGACGCCCCCGACGTTGTCGGCGGTGTTCGCGAGCACCATGCCGATGACGGCGCTCGACACCGAGGTGCCGATCGAACGCATCAGGGTGTTGAGGCCGTTCGCCGCGCCGGTCTCCGAGGCGGGGACGGCGCCGACGATCAGCGCGGGGAGCGAGGAGTACGCGAGGCCGATGCCGGCGCCCAGGACCACCGCGATGATGATGGTCTGCCAGGCGGCGCTCATGAGGCCGAGGCCCGCGCCGTAGCCGATCGCGATGATCAGCATGCCGAGGATCAGGGTGACCTTGGGGCCGTACTTCGCGGAGATCCTGGCGTACACCGGCGCCGTGAACATCATCGTCAGGCCGAGCGGCGCCACGCACAGACCCGCGACGACCATCGACTGGCCGAGGCCGTAGCCGGTGGACTTCGGCAGCTGGAGGAGCTGCGGCAGGACGAGCGAGACGGCGTAGAAGGCGACGCCGACCATGATCGAGGCGAGGTTGGTGAACAGCACCGCGCGACGGGCGGTGGTGCGCAGGTCCACCAGCGGGGCCTTCACGCGCAGCTCCATCACGCCCCACAGGAGCAGGACGACGGCCGCCGCCGCGAACAGACCGAGCGTGGTGACCGAGGTCCAGCCCCAGTCGCTGCCCTTGGTGATCGGCAGCAGGAAGAGGATGAGGCCCGCGGAGAGGCCTGCCGCGCCGAGGACGTCGAAGGTGCCCTTCGCGCGCATCGGGGACTCCGGTACGGCGACCAGGGTGAGGACGATGGAGAGGACGCCCAGCCCTGCGGCCAGGAAGAAGAGGGCGTGCCAGTCGGCGTGCTGCGCGACCAGGGCCGCGACCGGCAGCGCGAGCCCGCCGCCGACACCGATCGAGGAACTCATCAGGGCCATCGCCTTGCCGAGCTTCTCGCGGGGCAGCATGTCGCGCATCAGGCCGATGCCCAGCGGGATCGCACCCATGGCGAAGCCCTGCAGGGAACGGCCGACGATCATCACAAGGAGCTGGCTGGTGAAACCGGCGATCAGCGAGCCAACGACCATCACGGACAGGCTCAGGAGCAGCATGCGCCGCTTGCCGAACAGGTCACCGAGCCGGCCCATGATCGGCGTGGCGACGGCGCCCGCGAGCAAGGTCGAGGTCAGCACCCAGGTGGCGTTGCTGGGCGCGGTGCCGAGCAGCTCCGGCAGGTCCTTGATGACCGGCACCAGCAGGGTCTGCATCACCGCGACCACGATGCCCGCGAAGGCCAGCACCGGCACGATCGCGCCGCTAGGCCTCCGGATGGGCTGTTCGGTCGTCGTGTGCGTCATTACGTGAGGCCTCCAGGCCGGAAGAGGGAACGACGGGGGTGGGCGATCCGTGCGGGATACCTACGGGATACGTACGGGATACGTGCAAGGTGAACCCAGTGTGCCCGGGCAACTATTCCGATACTTCGGCCCACTAACGGATTCTTGACCTACGCATGAAGATCTGACCTGGAGTCAGTGGCAGGCCGGGTTGCCCGGGCGGGGCTCACCGTGACGGACGGGAAGGTGTACGGAATCGGGCGGGACAAATGGCACGGCTCGTCGATCTCGGCCCTATCTGACATGGTGTCAGGAGCCTTCACAACTTCCGGGTGCTGGGCTATACAAGGGGTCGCCGGACTGGAACGCGTTCTAGAAGAGGCGGGTTCCAGGGCCCAGGAGTGACCTCGGTACGGCCGACGGTGCGGACGGCCGTACCGAGGTTTTCCACAGACGATCACCAGAAAAACCGACCGGAGACGATCACCAGAAAAACCGACCGGTCACGGGAACGACGACCGATCACGAGCGTTTGCCGGCGATCGCGAGCGACGGCAAGCGATGAATACGAGCGTTTGCCGGCGATCACGAGCGACGGCAAACGGCGACGATGACGACCGATTGCCGCGATCACGAGCGACCAGGAGCCTCATGCCCATTGACGCCGCCAAGGCCCTCGCCGCCGAGCCCCGGTCCGGAGAGATCGTCTGGGGTCACAAGGACGTCCAGCTCTACCACCTCGGCCTCGGCGCGGGCGCGAACCCCGACAAGGAGAGCCCCGCGACCGACCCGGACGAGTTGCGCTACACGCTGGAGTCCAGGTTGCACGTCCTGCCCAGCTTCGCCACCGTCGCGGGCGCGGGCCGTCCGGGCGTGACCGGCGGCCTCTCCATGCCCGGCGTCGAGGTCGACCTCGCCCGCGTCCTGCACGGCGGCCAGAGCCTGACGCTACACCGCCCGATCCCGGTCGAGGGCAGGGCGACGGCCACCTCGCGGATCGCCGCGGTGTACGACAAGGGCAAGGCCGCGATCCTCGTCATGCGCACCGAAGTCACCGACGCCGAGGGACCGTTGTGGACGAACGACGCCCAGATCTTCGTACGCGGCGAAGGCGGCTGGGGCGGCGACCGGGGCCCCTCCGCCCGCCTCGAAGCCCCGACCGGCCCATCGGACAAGGAAGTCGACCGCCCCGTCCGCGAGGACCAGGCACTGCTCTACCGGCTCTCCGGCGACTGGAACCCCCTGCATGCCGACCCCGAGTTCGCCAAGGTCGCCGGGTTCGAGCGGCCGATCCTGCACGGGCTGTGCACGTACGGGATGACGCTCAAGGCGGTCGTCGACACGGTGCTCGGCGGAGACGTGGCCCGCGTCCGCTCGTACACCGCCCGCTTCGCCGGTGTCGTCCACCCCGGCGAGACCCTGCGCATCCGGATGTGGCGGCGCCCCGGCGGGATCCAGGTGGCGGTGACCGTGGCGGAGCGGCACGACGCTCCGGTCCTCGCCGACACGATCGTGGAGCACGCCTGAATGTCGTACGTACCTCCGTGACGTCCTTTCCGACGTCCTTTCCGACGTCCTTTCCGAGGTCCGTCCCGATGTCCGTCCCGACGTCCTTCCTGAGGGGAGCCGCACCATGCGCGCAGCCGTACAGCACGAGATAGGCCAGGACAAGCTGGAAGTCCACGACGACATCGAGGCGGTGGGCTTCGGGCCCGGCAGGGTGCGGATCCGGGTACGGGCCACGGGGCTGTGCCACTCGGACCTGTCGGCGATGAGCGGCGTACTGCCGCAGCCCGCGCCGTTCGTGCCCGGGCACGAGGGCGCCGGTGAGGTCGTTGAGGTCGGCGAGGGCGTCACCGACGTCAAAGCCGGCGACCGGGTCGTCGTCTGCTGGCTGCCGGCCTGCGGTGTCTGCTCCGCCTGCAAGCGCGGCCAGACCGAACTGTGTCTGGCCGGATTCATGAACGCGGGCACCCCCAACTTCCGCCGCCCGGCCGGGGATGTGTTCGGCTTCGCCGGCACCGGCACCTTCGCCGAGGAGGTCGTCGTCGACGCCGGTTGCGCCGTGCCGATCCCCGACGACGTGCCCTTCGACATCGCCGCCCTCATCGGCTGCGGAGTCACCACCGGACTCGGGGCCGCCCTCAACACCGCTGACCTGGAGGCGGGTTCGTCGGTCGCCGTCATCGGCTGCGGCGGCGTCGGCATCTCCGCCATCCAGGGCGCGCGGCTCAAGGGCGCCGCCGAGATCGTCGCCGTCGATCCGGTCGCCTCCCGCCGCGAGGCCGCGCTGAGGTTCGGCGCCACCCAGGCCGTCTCCCCGGACGAACTCCCGGACGCCAAGCAGCGGGTCACCGCCGGCGAGGGCTTCGACTACGTCTTCGAGGTCGTCGGCCGCTCCGCCACCGCCCGCACCGCGTATGAGAACACCCGGCGCGGCGGCACCCTCGTCATCGTCGGCGCGGGCGCCATGGACGACTTCCTCCAGCTCAACATGTTCGAGCTGTTCTTCGACGAGAAGCGGATCCTGCCCTCGATGTACGGCGGCGGAGACGTCCTGCGTTCCTACGAGCGGACCGTCGCCCTGTGGCGCGCCGGCCGCATCGACCTGGCGGGCCTGATCACCCACCGGGTACCGCTCGCCGAGATCAACGAGGCGCTGGACCAGATGCGGACGGGCACGGCACTGCGCACGTGCATCGAGATCTGACCCCAAACACAGTTGAGGACCTTGATGTCACTGCCACTTGAGGGGCTGGCCGCGATCGTCACCGGCGCGGGGCGAGGACTCGGACGTGCGGAGTCGCTCGAACTCGGCCGTCTCGGCGCGGCCGTCGTCGTCAACGACTACGGCCGGCCCGGTCGGGACGGTTCCGGTGAGGCGTCGGCCGCCCCCGCCGAGGAGGTCGCCGCCGAGATCCGTGCCGAGGGCGGCCGGGCCGTCGCCCACACCGGTGATGTCGCCGACCATGAACAGGCCCGCGCCCTGGTCGAGTTGACGGTCGCAGAGTTCGGGAAGCTCGACATCCTGGTCAACAATGCGGGCATCCTGCGCGACCGGATGGTCTTCTCGATGACGGAGGACGAGTGGGACTCGGTCATCAGGGTGCACCTGAAAGGCCACTTCAACACCACCCACTTCGCCTCCGCGCACTGGCGGGCTCGGTCCAAGGCGGCGGACGGCCCGGTGTACGGGCGGATCGTGAACACCTCGTCGGAGGCGTTCCTCGCCGGCTCGGCGGGACAGCCCAACTACGCGTCGGCCAAAGGCGGAATCGTCGGGCTGACCACCTCCACGGCACTGGCTCTCGCGAAGTACGGCGTCACGGTGAACGCGATCTGCCCGCGCGCGCGGACCCGTATGACCCAGGACGTCTTCGCCGGATTCGCCGAGCCCGTGGACGGCCTGGATCCGCTCGCTCCCGAGCATGTCGCGCCGCTCGTCGGCTACTTGGCCTCGCCCGCCGCCGCGCACATCAACGGTCAGCTTCTCGTCGTGCACGGCGGCATGGTCGCGATCGTCGAACGCCCACGGGTGTCCGCCAAGTTCGACAGCAGACAGGAAACCTTCACCTACGACGAACTGGACGCACTGCTCAGTCCGCACTACGCCGAGCGGCCGACGGGGGAGACGTTCGCGGCGGCGGAGGTGCTGGGGCTCAGGCGCGGACAGCCGTCCTGACGCAGGCGGCCATCGGTCCACCAGCCCTCCCCGGACGCAGGCGGCCATTGGTCCACCAGCCCTCCCGGACGCAGGCGGCCATTGGTCCACTCTTACGGGAGGCCGCTCGCCCACGGAACGGCCCCGCTCGCTGTGCAGCGGGCGGGGCCGTGGTGTTGCCGGTTCTGACTGAGACTGAGACTGAGACTGCGACCGCAACTGCGACCGCGACCGCGACTGCGACTGCGACCGCAACTGCGCCTGCGATCTGTCGTCAGGCCGGGTTGCCCTGGTCGGACGGCTTGCGGTGGCGGCCCTGCGGGGTCGCGTCCGCGTCCCCGCCGGAGACCGGGCCGCGGTGCTTGCCGCGGCCCTCGGTCCGGGTGTCAGTGCTCGGGTTTTCCATGGTGCTGGTGTCGCTCATCTTGTGTTCACCCCGTAGACAAGATCCTTCTTGTGCCGGGGGATTCTAACCGGCGGTCAGGGCGGGGGTTTCGGCGGGTGCGCTTTCGGCGGGCGTGCTTTTTTCGCCCCCTCCGCCCCTGCCCTTCCCTTCCCTCGGGGCTGTGCCCCCAGACCCCCCTGAGGCCCGGACGGCCCCTGAGGCCCGGACGGCCTTGTCCTCCCCTGAGGCCCGGACGGTCTTGTCCTCAAGTGCCGGACGGGCTGACACCTTCCGTCCGTTCAGAGGCGCTTGTTGGAGCGGGATCGGGCGGGGGGCGGCGGTCCGCTCCGGGGGAGCCGGCGTGGTCCGCTCCGGGGGAGCCGGCGTGGTCTCCTCCTGCTCCGCCGCCGGCGCCCTCACCCTCGTCACCCCGTACGCCACCGCCCCCGTCGCGTACGGAAGTTGGAGCACCCCCTCGCTGTTCCACAGGCCCGCTCCCGTCAACCACCCCGCGGGCGCCGGGAGATGGCGGACCTGCCGTTCCGAGGGGCGCCACAGGCCCACCCAGGTGCCGGTCGGGCCGTCGATGCGCAGGGCGACCGCGCAGTTCTCCGGCATCAGCACCTGGCCGGGCTGGATCGCGAACGGAGTCAGCGCGCAGTCGGTCAGATGGAGGCTCTCCGGGAACCGGATCGGCAGGGTGCTGCCGAGGACACCCCAGCCGAGCCGGTCGTGGCCCGGCGACGGGGCGTCGGAGCGGATGAGGAGCAGTCCGCTGTCGGGGTCCGCGAGGAGCAGCCGGTCATTGCTGTTCTCGGCGATCTGCAGCAGCGGGGACACCTCGCCGCCGCGCTCCAGATCGACGACGACCGTCTTGGTGTGGCCGTCCTGCAAACGGTCCAGGGCCAGCAGGCGTCCCGTGCCGTCCAGCCACACCCCGCCCGAGCAGCGGCCCGGCACCTCCGCCAGATGCTCGGGCCCGAAGGCGCCGCCCGCTACCTGCCACACCGCCGTTGACCCCCGGCTCACGGCGAGGGCGTACGCGTGAGCCCCGTCCGGCGCGGGCGGCAGCAGCCGCAGCCGGGTCCCCTCGTCCGGACACTCCACCGCGCCCAGCGGCAGCTCACCGGTGCCGGGTCCGGTCGGATAGAGCAGCGAGAACACGTGCCGCCGGTCCGTCTCGCGGTGGATCAGCACCCGTCCGTCGGTCAGCGGCAGCACCTCGGTGCCGGGCTCCTCCGGCTGGTGGGACGGCAGCGGTACGGCGTACGGCTCGGGGCCGTCCAGAGTCCAGCGCTCCGGATACCAGGACTCGCCGTCGAGGGCGAGGCGTGCCGCGTATGTTCCGTCCGCGGTGATCACGCAGGCGGGGCGGGCGGCTAGCTCGTTCTCAGCCGCGTCGTTCCCGGGTTCGGTGGCACAGGCCGTCATCGTTCGGTCACCTCCGGCCACGAAGCTAGTTTTCGTACGCACGGGCGTGGGACCGGCGGGCGGACGCTTCACACATAAGGGTGGCTATGTCGAGATTCGCCTGAGGAAACGGGGGCGGATGTGCTGAACGGGACGGGCGTCGGGTGGCGGGGGCGGGGTGACCGCGGCGCGTCCGTCGCCGGGGGTCCCGGCGGAGTGAGCCCGCGGCCGGTGGGGGACCGGCTTGAGCCAGGTAGCCTTTCTTCGTGCCCCGTCTGTCTGAAGTCATCGCCGCGCTCGACGCCCTCTGGCCTCCGGAGCGGGCCGAGGGATGGGACGCGGTCGGCACCGTCTGCGGCGACCCCGACCAGGAGGTCACGCGCGTCCTGTTCGCCGTCGACCCCGTCCAGGACGTCGTCGACGAGGCGCTGAAGCTGGGCGCCGGCCTGCTGGTCACCCACCACCCGCTCTACCTTCGCGGTACGACGACGGTCGCGGCCGACACCTTCAAGGGCCGCGTGGTGCACACCCTGATCAAGCACGACATCGCGCTGCACGTCGCCCACACGAACGCCGACCGCGCCGATCCGGGAGTCTCGGACGCACTCGCCGGCGCGCTCGACCTCCGGGTCGTACGCCCCCTCGTGCCGGACCCGACCGACCCGGACGGTCGGCGGGGCCTCGGCCGCGTCTGTGAGCTGGACCACCCGCTGACCGTCCGCGAGTTCGCCGCGCGCGCCGCCGAGCGGCTGCCCGCCACCGCGCAGGGCATCCGCGTCGCGGGAGACCCCGAGGCGCTGGTGCGGACCGTCGCGGTCAGCGGCGGTTCCGGCGACAGCCTCTTCGACGACGTACGCGCCGCAGGTGTCGACGCCTTCCTCACCGCGGACCTGCGCCACCACCCGGTGAGCGAGGCCCGCGCCCACAGTCCTCTCGCGCTGCTCGACGCGGCGCACTGGGCCACCGAGTGGCCCTGGTGCGAGCTGGCCGCCGCCCAGCTCGACGAGATCTCCGACCGGAAGGGATGGGGACTCCGAGTCCACGTCTCCAAGACGGTCACCGACCCCTGGACCGCCCACGCGGCCTCGACCACCGATACATCAGGAGCCCCCAACTGAACGCCGCGCCCGCCGACCAGATCCGACTCCTCGACGTCCAGTCCCTCGACGCCCGCCTTCAGCAACTCGCGCACAAGCGCAGGTCACTGCCCGAGCACGCCGAGATCGAGTCGCTGAACAAGGACCTCATCCAGTTGCGCGACCTGCTCGTCGCCGCGCAGACCGAGGACAGTGACTGCGCCCGCGAGCAGACCAAGGCGGAGCAGGACGTCGACCAGGTGCGCCAGCGCGCCGTCCGCGACCAGAAGCGCCTTGACTCCGGCGCCGTGTCCTCGCCCAAGGACCTGGAGAACCTCCAGCGCGAGATCACCTCCCTCGCCAAGCGGCAGGGCGACCTGGAAGACGTCGTCCTGGAGATCATGGAGCGCCGCGAGTCCGCGCAGGAGAGGTCCGCCGAGCTGACCGAGCGGGTCGCCTCCGTCCAGTCGAAGATCGACGACGCGACCGCGCGCCGGGACGCCGCGTTCGAGTCGATCGACAGCGAGGCGGCCACGGCGACCAAGGAGCGCGAGGTCATCGCGGGCTCCGTCCCCGCCGACCTCCTCAAGCTCTACGACAAGCTGCGCCAGCAGCAGGGCGGCGTCGGTGCGGCCCGCCTCTTCCAGCGCCGCTGCGAGGGCTGCCGCCTGGAGCTCAACATCACCGAGGTCAACGAAGTGAAGGCCGCCTCCCCGGACACCGTGCTCCGCTGCGAGAACTGCCGCCGCATCCTGGTGCGCACGTCCGAGTCCGGACTGTAATTCCGTACGTCTGTAAGGAGCTTGTGCGGTGCGGGAGTTCATCGTCGAGGCCGACGGCGGTTCCCGGGGCAACCCGGGACCCGCGGGCTACGGCTCCGTAGTCCTCGACGCGACCACCGGGGAGACGCTCGCGGAGACCGCCGGGTACCTCGGCATCGCCACCAACAACGTCGCGGAGTACCGGGGGTTGATCGCCGGCCTCAAGGCGGCCCGCGAACTGGACCCCGCCGCCTCGGTCCGGGTCCGCATGGACTCCAAGCTCGTCGTCGAGCAGATGTCGGGCCGCTGGAAGATCAAACACCCTGACATGGTGCCCCTCGCGGCGGAGGCGGCACGGATCTTCCCGCCGTCCCAGGTGACGTACGAGTGGATCCCGCGCGAGCAGAACAAGCACGCCGACCGGCTCGCCAACGAGGCGATGGACGCGGGGAAGCGGGGCGAACGGTGGTCGCCGTCGACTTCGACGGCGGAGCTGGACGCGAGGTTGGGCGCGGCGCCTTCTGACGCGCCGGGTTCGGGAGCGCCCCGTCAGGGGCGCGGGGAACTGCGCGACCAGCCCCCGCCGGCCCGCACTGTGAAGACTGCCGGGGGCTCCGCGTCATCCGGTGGCGAAGCCGGTGAAATGCCGGGTTCGGGAGCGCCTGTTGAGGGGCGCGGGGAACTGCGCGACCAGCCCCCGACGGCCCGCACTGTGAAGACTCCCGGCGGCTCCCCGTCAACGGGCGGCGCAGCCGCCAAGGCGGAATCAGACGCGCGGGCCGCACGGAACGTGGCCGCCGCAACCCCCTCCGTCGGCTGGGGCGCACCCCCGGACCTCGGCGCCCCCGCCACCTTCGTCCTCCTTCGCCACGGCGAGACCCCCCTCACCCCCCAGAAGCGCTTCTCCGGCAGCGGCGGCACGGACCCGTCCCTGTCGGACGTGGGCCGGGAGCAGGCCGAGCGAGCCGCCACCGCGCTGGCCGCACGCGGCACGATCCAGGCCATCGTGGCATCCCCCCTCACCCGCACCCGCGAGACCGCGGCGGCGGTAGCCACCCGTCTCGGGCTCGACGTCGTCATCGAAGAAGGCCTGCGCGAGACGGACTTCGGGGCGTGGGAGGGCATGACGTTCGGCGAGGTACGGGAGCGCTACCCCGACGACCTGAACGCCTGGCTCGCCTCACCGGACGCCCAACCCACCGGCGGCGGCGAGAGTTTCGAGGCCACCGCCCGCCGAATCGCCCTCACCCGCGACAAACTCATCGCCGCGTACGCGGGCCGAACCGTCCTGCTCGTCACCCACGTCACCCCGATCAAGACCCTCGTACGTCTCGCGATCGGCGCCCCGCCGGAGTCCCTGTTCCGCATGGAGCTGTCGGCGGCCTCCCTCTCGGCGGTGGCGTACTACGCGGACGGCAACGCGAGCCTGCGCGTCTTCAACGACACGTCCCACCTCCGCTGAGAGAGGCTGTCGCCGGGGCCACGGCAAGCCCTCACTAGGGCCGCAGCGCCGCCGCCTCCCGTGCCAGGGACTCGATCCGCCCCCAGTCCCGCGCCGCGATCGCATCCTCGGGAAGCATCCAACTCCCGCCCACGCAGCCGACGTTGGGCAGGGCAAGGTACTCCGGTGCGGAGGCGGGACCGATACCGCCCGTAGGGCAGAACCGAGCCTGCGGCAGCGGCCCCGCCAGCGACTTGAGATACGCCGTACCGCCCGCCGCCTGCGCCGGGAAGAACTTCATGTCGCGCACCCCCCGCTCCAGCAGCGCCACGACCTCCGACGTCGTGGACACCCCCGGCAGGAACGGCACCCCGGACCCCTCCATGGCGGCCAGCAGTACGTCCGTCCAGCCGGGGCTGACGAGAAAGCGCGCCCCGGCGTCCACGGACTGAGCCACCTGGGCCGGCGAGAGCACGGTCCCCGCCCCCACCACCGCGTCCGGCACCTCCGCCGCCACCGCCCGGATCGCGTCGAGCGCCGCCGGTGTCCGCAGCGTCACCTCGATCACCGGCAGCCCGCCCGCGACCAGCGCCCGCGCGAGCGGCACGGCGTCGGCCGCGTCAGCGATCACGACGACGGGGACGACCGGCGCGAGGTCCAGCACGGAGGCATGCGGAGATGAGGGCAGCGGCGAAGTCATGCCGCTCATCCTGCCCGGGGTGCGCAGCATACGCAAAGGTCATTGCGCATGCTGCAACACATCGATGAACTGGGGTGAAGCGGGAACTCAACCGAACCGGGGAGTGAACTGGGACGAAGCAGGAGATCCACTGAACCGGGGTTAACCGGGGGTTCAGTGGATCTCCGTCACCACCACGTCCAGCCCCCACGACCTGCCCGCCCTGCCCGGCGCCTCGACCTCCACCGCGTACCCGAGATCCTGCAACGCCTCCACCAGCTCCGCCGGACCCTTGGGAGCCGCGCCCGCCGTGAGCAGACTGCGCACGATCTTTCCCTTGGTCGCCTTGTTGAAGTGGCTGACGACGGACCGCTTCTCGACGCCGTTCACGAGCTGCGAGTGCAGCACCCGTACGGTGGCCGTCCGCGCGGCGACCTCGCCCTTCGGCTTCCAGGCGGCCGCGTACGCGGAGGACCGCAGATCGAGGACGAGCCCGTCACCGGCCGCCTCGGGGAGCGCGGCGGCCATCGGCGTACGCCAGTACGCTCCCAGCGCTCCCAGGGCGGGCAGCTTCACACCCATCGAGCAGCGGTACGAGGGGATCCGGTCGGTCACCCGGACCGCGCCCCACAGCGCGGAGAAGACGAGGAGCGAACGACCCGCGCGGCGCTTGGCCGCCGGATCGAGCGAGGCCAGGTCCAGGGCGTCGTACAGCACCCCCGTGTAGATCTCCCCGGCCGGACGCGCACCCGCCGTCCGTAGCACGGTGTTCTTCGCGATCTCGCCGCGCAGACCCTCGCTCAGCCCGAGCACCTCACGGGCCTTCTCCTCGTCGCCGACGCACAGCTCGACCAACTCGTCGAGGACCGCCTGCCGCGCCTCGGTGAGCCCCGGCAGCGACAGCGACTCCAGCTTCAGCCCGGTTCCCCGGCCGGAGGGGGCCTTGCCTTCGGAGGGCGGCAGCAGCACGAGCACGGTGGTATCTCCCTACGGTGGATCTGGCCCGGGCAAGCCTAAGGGGTACGCGATGGCGCACCGGGTCGGTGCTCGTCGGCCAGGCCGCGCTCTTCTCGACGAGGCCCCGCTCTCGCTCGGACCGGCCCGCGCTCTCGTCGACGAGGCCCCCGCTCTCGGTCGGACCGGTCGCCCGGGGTCCCGTACCCGGCTCCCGTCCCGCGGCTCCGCCGCGTCCCAGCCGGACCGGCCGCCTGGGGTCCCGTACCCGGCTCCCGTCCCGCGGCTCCGCCGTGTTCCGGTCGCCCGGGGTGCCTGCCGTTGCGGGGCGGCCTACGCTCGACCCATGCCTCGCCGTCGCATCCGTGTCACCGGCGCAGCCGAGGCCCCCTTGCGGGCCGCCCTGCGCGCACTGCGTACCGAGCTCGACGTGCCCGAGAGCTTCGCGCCCGGCGTACTCGCGGAAGCCGCACGGGCCCCCCGCCTCCCCTCCCACGACGAGACGGACATCCCGCTCTTCACCATCGACCCGCCGACGTCCAGGGACCTCGACCAGGCGATGCACCTGTCACGCCGCCCGGGCGGCTTCCGCGTCCGGTACGCCATCGCCGACGTCGCCGCGTTCGTCGTGCCCGGCGGCGCCCTGGATGCCGAGGCCCACCGCCGCGTGACGACCCTGTACTTCCCGGACGAGAAGGTCCCGCTCCACCCGGCCGAGCTCTCCGAGGGCCCCGCCAGCCTGCTCCCTGACCAGACCTGCCCGGCCGTGCTGTGGACGCTCGACCTCGACGCGGACGGCCGCACCGAGACGACCGACGTACGCCGAGCCCTCGTACGCAGCCGCGCCAAGCTCGACTACGCGCACGTACAGAAGCAGATCGACGAAGGGACGGCCGAGGAGCCGCTCGCGCTGCTGAAGGACATCGGGTTACTGCGCGAGGGCCTCGAGGTGGAACGCGGAGGCATCTCGCTCAACGTGCCCGAGCAGGAGATCGTCGAGAAGGACGGGACGTACGAACTCGCCTACCGCGCCCCGCTCCCCGCCGACGGCTGGAACGCGCAGATCTCCCTGCTCACCGGGATGGCGGCGGCCGAACTCATGCTCGCCCACGGCACCGGCGTCCTGCGCACCCTCCCCGCCGCACCGGACGGCGCCGTCGGCCGGCTCCGCCGTACCGCCAAAGCCCTGCACATCGACTGGCCGCACCACGTCTCGTACGCGCAGCTCATCCGCTCCCTCGACCCCCACCAGCCGCACCACGCGGCCTTCCTCCAGGAGTGCACGACGCTGCTGCGCGGCGCGGGTTACACGGTCTTCCGCGACGGCGTGCTCCCCGAGGTCACCTCGCACGCCGCGGTCGCCGCGCCCTACGCCCACTGCACCGCCCCCCTACGCCGCCTCGCCGACCGCTACGCCTCCGAGATCTGCCTCGCTGCCGTCGCCGAACAGGCGCCCCCCCACTGGGTGTTGGCCGCCCTCGGCGAACTCCCCAAGGAGATGGCCGACGGCACCCGGCGCCAGGGCACCGTCGAGCGCGAGTGCGTCGACATCGTCGAGGCCGCGCTGCTCAAGGACCGGATCGGCGAGGTCTTCGACGGCTGCGTGGTGGACGTACAGGAACGTGAACCCACCGTCGGGACCGTGCAGTTGGAGTCCCCGGCGGTGTTCGCCCGGCTGGTGGGCGGGCCCGCGCCGCTGCCGCTGGGGGAACGCCTGCGGGTGCGACTCACACAGGCCGACCCGGGAACGGCGAAGGTACGGTTCGCGCCCGCGTGAGGCTCCGGACCAGTTCGTCGGGGTCGTCCGCGTGCAGACGTACGAGATGGACGGCCCTTTCCCGGCCCAGGAAGGTGAAGTGTCGTATGGGCACGGCGAGTTCGATGGTCACTTCGGTCTGCGCGCCCACGGGGAGATTCAGTTCGCCGTCGGCCGGCTCGTGAGTGAAGCGCACCTCACGGCGTACGGAGGTGATGTCCTCCAGCGGAATGCGCAGGTCGACATGGGCGCCGTTGCGTACCCGCAGGACGCTGGAGTCCAGCACGTGCGGACGGGTCACGCAGGCCGCGTACAGCCCGATCAGGAAGACCACCGTGTAGACGTCGAGGACGAGAACGGCCCGCTCCACGAGGGGCCAGTCACGCAGCAGCACGGACATGCCGACGGTCTCGACGACACACACGAACGCGAGCCCGAACATCATTGCGGCCTGCCCGCGCGCATACCCGAATCCGCGCCCCTCACCCACCCCGTGGGGTGGCCGCCGGGCCACCCACCGCCCGAGACTCGCGAGCAGCCGCAACTCGTGAGCGAGGAGCCGCCGCAGTAGTCGCAGGAGTCCGTACGTGGCTTTCATGGCGCACTCCTTTGCTGTGGTTGTTGGTGTTGCCGCGGCTGTTGCTGTTGCTTTTTCTGTCGCTCCCCGACCATCCGCATGGTGCGGCGCAGCGCCTCCGCCTGGGCCGGTGCGAAGTCGGCGTAGAAGGCGCGCAGGAAACTGCTGTCGTCGTCCACCTCGCCCCCGGGCAGCAGGGCGTCCGGCAGACAGTCGGCGATGGCCCGCGCGGCGTCCTCCACGCGCGGGTCGGCCGGATCCGCGTCCGCGAGGGCGTCGAGCAGGGCGTACACCTCGTGCGCCCGCTCCACCGCACCCGGCGCCGCGAACGCGCCGCGCAGCCCGGCCAGCAGTCGTTGCCGCTCCTCCGGGGATGCCGCGGTCTCGATGAGCGCCAGCATCTCGCGGTCCTTCGCGGCCATGGGCGACTCGGGTCCGCCGGCCATCTCCCGGAACAGCGAGGCCAGTTCAGGGGAGAGAGGCCCCTCGGCGGACACCCCGTCGCGCATCAGCGCAGCCAACCGCTCCCGCCGCTCCCGGATCGCCTCCTCCTGCCGCGCCAGATCCTCGTCCAGCTCCGCGAGCACCTCGGCAAGCTCACGCCCGGCGTCGTCCGCGAGTACGTCCCGCACCTCGGCGAGCCCGAGCCCCAGCTCGGTCAGCCGCCGGATCCGCGCGAGGACGACGGCGTGCCGCAGTCCGTATTCGCGGTACCCGTTGGGGCGCCGCTCGGGCTCGGGCAGCAGCCCGAGGTGGTGGTAATGCCGCACGGTCCGCGTAGTGACACCGACGGCCGAGGCGAGTTCTCCGATCCGCATGCCATCAGTAGAAACGTTGACGCTGCGGCAGGGTCAAGCGACGCCGCGCGCCGGGCGGGCGAGGCCTGACGAGGGTGGTGGTCCTGTGCCACGATCGAGGGAACAGTTCCCGATCTCATGGACGGGTGATCACTCGATGTCCCAGTCTGGCGAGCGACCGAAGGAGGGGCGTGACATGACTGCCATGGCACATGAGCCGCTCACGCAGGCGGAGGTCCTGCTGGAGGGCTTTCTGGCCCTGGAAACCCCGGAGGGTTTCCGGGCGGAACTGATCGAGGGGGAGATTGTCGTGACGCCGCCGCCGGACGGGGACCACGAGGACTACATCGAGCTGATCGTGAGCCAGGTGTACAGGCGCTCTCGGACCGACATGCAGTTCTCCGGGAACAAGGGCCTGAAACTGAAGAGCGGCGGCGCCTGCCCGAAGAACCACGCGATCCCGGACGGCACATTCGCCCCCAGGGAACTGCGTCTCTACCGGGGCGCCGACTCTTGGATGCCCTGTGACGGCGTAGCCATGGTCGTCGAGGTCACAGCCACCAAGCCGGGGGCTGACCGCGAGGCCAAGCGCCGCTGCTACGCCCGCGGCGGCATCCCGCTCTACCTGCTCGTCGATCGCGAGGCCTCCTCGGTGACCCTGTTCAGCGACCCGGAACGGGACGACTACCGGCAGCACTGCACGCTCCCCTTCGGCAAGCCGCTCACCCTCCCGGAACCGTTCGCGTTCGAACTGGACACGACGGACTTCCTCTGAGCGCCTCGCTCCTTCTCTGAGGCGGCGGGACGCAGGGAGACCACAGCCCGGTACCATGGTCGACACGGCAGACGAGCCGGGCGGACGGCCGCGTGGAGGTTCTTGTGGATCTCCCCGAGGAACGTCCGGGCTCCACAGGGCAGGGTGATGGCTAACGGCCACCCGGGGTGACCCGCGGGACAGTGCCACAGAAAACAGACCGCCGGGGACCTCGGTCCCCGGTAAGGGTGAAACGGTGGTGTAAGAGACCACCAGCGCCTGAGGCGACTCAGGCGGCTAGGTAAACCCCACCCGGAGCAAGGTCAAAAGGAGCGCCGCCGCAAGGCGCGCTCTGCGCGGACGTTCGAGGGCTGCCCGCCCGAGTCCGCGGGTAGACCGCACGAGGCCGGCGGCAACGCCGGCCCTAGATGGATGGCCGTCTCCCCGGCCGCCGCGAGGCGACCGGGCGACAGAACCCGGCGTACAGCCCGACTCGTCTCTCGCCGGGGGCCTGACCAGGGCTTACGTCCTGGTCAGGCCCCCGGGCCGTGCTTCTTCCAGTTCCCTGTTTTCCCTGGGATTCCCTGGGCTTCCCGCGCGAATGTGCACCCGTTGTGCACCGCTGCGCCCGCCCGCCCACATGATCAGCCGCGCCCCGCCGTGATCTTTCCGGCGGGGTGTTCCGGCGTGCCCGGAAACGAATGAAGCCCCCAGGTCGTCGCCGTGTACCGGCCACCTGGGGGCTCCAGCCCCGCCACTCAGAGACCTACGGTGCGCGTCCCCTCGGTCGGCAAACTTCCGGGATGCGTACCGCCCAACGTCACTGAGGCGGTTCAAGCAGTGCCCAGTCTTGCACATTCCCCGGACCCTCAGCAGGTCCACCGGCCAGATGCGCCGGGAAGCCCAGGGAACCCCGGGGAAGCCCAGGGAACAGCCTGCGGCCCCCGTCTGCCCCGCCCCCGCCTGGCGTACGCGGCTGCCGCCGAGCCGCCGGAGCCGGGGCGGCTGCCGGTCCTCGGCCGTCACATGCGGCGTGTCCTGCGGTCGGCGGTCGTGTGGGCCACCGAGCAGGGACCAGCGCGGGGCTGTTCGCACCCGGCGCTGGTCGTCCTGGTGGTCCTGCTGGCTAAGGCCAATTGGGAGCGCCGAGGCATTGCCCGCACGTCCGTGCCGGGGCTGGCCGACTGGCTGGGCGTCTCGGTCAGCGCGGTGAACAAGGCGCTGGCCGAGCTGCGCCAGGCCGGGGCGGTGGAGACGCGGGAGCGACGCAACGAGGAGGGGGAAGTGGTCGGCCTGGAGGCCCGGGTGCTGGTGCCGGACTGGACCGCCGGTCATCCGCTGGCGGTCCTGGGCAAGCCGGAGTTGGCCACCCTGCTGCGCACCTGCGAAGCACTGTTCGGCCCCGGGTGGGCGCCCGCCGACGGACCCGAGACCCCGCCGGGGCTGCTGGCCGACTGCACCGGCCGGGGCGCGGCCACGCTGCGCCTGGCGCTGCTCCGGATCTCCCTGGACACCCGCGCGGACGGCCGCCTGCGCCTGGCCGGAGGCCGCGCCCCCGCCGACCGTGGCCGCGCCGCCCTGACGGTGGGCCGCCTGATCGGCCGGACCCCCAGCACCGGCGCCCGCGTCCTGGACAAGCTCCTGGCGCTCGGCCTGCTGACCAAGACCCAGACGACCGCCACCACCGGCATGGGCAGCCACACGGTGGTGCGGTTCCCGGCCGCCGCCACGGCCCCCGAAGCCACCGGCCGCCTGGCCCCCGTCGAGACCGCCGACCCCGAGATTCCGGGCCGCGCAGGAACGACAGTCAGTGAAAACACCCCCGGCGGCGACACTGCGCCCCAGGTGGGCGGGGTGCCGATGGCTGAGAAGCCCGAGATTCCGGGCCGCGCAGCAACGACAGACCTACACGCAGTACACGCTTCTGGGGTTACTGCTGGTGGTTCTCCCAAGGTTGACTCTGGTTCTTCGTCCGCCTCCGGCGGACACTCCGCCGCAGGCGTTGGGGAACCCACGACGGAGGGTTCCGCGCAGACGCGCGAGGGGGAGACCCCGCTGACCGACGCCGGGCGACCGGCCGCCGTGGACGCACCGGGCGGCGCGCTGCGCGCGGAGGAGAACAACCCCTCGAACTCCCCCGTGAACCGCAGGCAGTTCCCCAAGGCCGTGACCGAGGCCCTGGCGCCCGTGTGCCAGGTCGTGGAGGCCATCGACAGCCCCGGCCGCCGCTGGGAGGCCGGGCGCGCGGTCCGCACCGTGCTGCGCACCCGCATGGCCCCCCAGGCGCTGGCCAACCACCTGGCCGCCCGGTTCGCGGGCATGACGCTGACCGACCGGGAGGCCGGGCGCGGGTACATCCGCGACCCCTTCCGGTGGCTGGTCTCCCAGCTCCCGCAGGTGACCGTGTGCGGGTCCTGCGGCTGCACGGTGCCCGGCGCCCCGACCAGCACCAGCCGGGTGTGCACCCTGTGCACCGAGCGGCGGGCCGCGCTCGCGGCCGAGGAGCACGAGGTGGACCCGGCCGAAGCGTGCGCCCGGCTGCTGGCCACCTGGGAAGCCCAAGGCAAGGCCAGCGAGACGACCACGGAGACGGACACGGGCGCCCCGTGGGTGCAGGAGCGGGCCGCCGCAGTCCGTGCCCGGATGATTGCCGCCCGCCAGGAGGGCGAGGAGCGCACCGCCGCCGAGGCCGCCGCCTTGGTCCGCGCCCGCGCCGACAAGCGGGCTCGCCGCCAGCAGCTCAGGGCGAGCGCGTGACCGCGCCGGGCGCCGTGCAGGGCGTGGAGCCGGGCGGGGACTGGCCGGGGCTGGGCTGGCGGTGGGCCGCCGCGTGCCGGTACGAGGACCCCGAGCTGTGGTTCGCGGACGCCGCCGACCGCGACACGAACCAGCGGGCAGCCCGGGTCTGCGCCATGTGCCCCGTGGCGGACCGCTGCCTGGCCTGGGCGCTGGCCTCCCGTCAGCCCTACGGCATGTGGGGCGGGGTCCGGGCCGGGAGCCGGGAGTGGCAGCGCCGGGGTGGACGGCCGACCTACTACCTGTCCCGCAACAACGGCCAGGAGCGTGCGTCATGACGGGGCGCCAGGTCTCCCCCGAGACCGCCGCGGCGGCTCCGCTCGGTAACGGCCGGCGGAGCGGAGCGGAGCCGAACCCGCCCGAGCCCGGGGACGCGGAGGCCCCCGCCGGGGGCATACGGCAGGGGCCTGGACGGAGCGGCGGACGTTCGGGGTTCAGGTGCTGCGGGAGCGGCGGCGGCTGCGCACGGTCGGCTCCCGCAGCGGGGGCACCCCGGCCTCCCGGGCGATCTTCGCCACGTAGTTGCGATCCCAGGGCACATGCGCGTCCACCTCCTTCGGGCGCAGCCTGCGGTCCCGTAGGTGCCGGATGGCCGCCTCGGACAGCTTCTCCCGGGCTTTCTCCAGGGCGTCCATGGCGGCGGCGTACTCGGTGGAGAGCTGGTCCAGCTCGTCCATGGCGGCCTGCTGCTCGGGCGTCGGTTCCTCGGCGGTCATGCGCACATCGTGCCAGCGGTTGCATCCGCCCCATGCATACGCCGTCTGCCTGAACAGGCGCGGCCCCTCTTGCGGACTCTTTGATGACTGTGTTTGCATAACGTACATGCAATCACGGATTGCATAACGGGAGAAGCCTTCCCCCGAAACGCAGAACGGCCCCCAACCTGCGCCGTCAACGCTGGTCAGGGGCCTAACCCGCAAGCCTCAACTTCACTGAGGAGCGAGCCATGGCACACCCTACGGGGCACGCGCCGTCTCCGGGAAACGGAGACACCCACCTGGTCACCGCCGACACCGGAGACCACATCCTGACCGCCTGCGGCCTGTGGTCCGACGACCCGGCCCTGTCCTCCACCAGCGACCGCGCGGCGGTCACCTGCACCGAGTGCTCCGAGCTGGCCGACACCGTGGCCATGGCCGGGGGTGCCCGGTGAGCGACACCAAGAGCACCCGCCTGACGGCCGCCGCCCGCCGGTCCCGCAAGGCCGTGACCACCGTGGCCACCACCGACCAGGGCCGCGCCGCCTGCACGGGCAGCCGCGACCTGTTCGACCGCGTGGAGCTGGCGGACGGCCGCACCTCCTACCGCGACCGTCTGACCGCCGCCGACATCTGCAAGGGCTGCCCCCTGTCCACCACCTGCGGTTTCCGCATCGTGGCCTCCGGCCGCCGGGCGGGTGGTCGGTGATGGCGCTCTCCCTGCCCGGATGGCTCGGCGGAGGCGATGACTCCGGCCTGGCCTCCACCACCTACAGCGGACAGGAGTCCGCCAGCGACAAGGCCGCGCGCAAGGCCCGGGAGAAGTCCGTGCAGCGCGCCCGCGCCTCCAAGCGCAGCGCCACCGCCACCGACCGCAAGGGCTGGGAGGCCGTGGACGCCGGGCGGCGCGTGGAGCGCGACCGCGAGGCCGGGCGCGGCTCCTCCTGGCGCGACCGGCGGAAGGGGATCTGATGACCCGCCAGCCCCGCACCTGGGAGCGCCGGATGGCCTCCGCCCACCAGGCCGCCGCCGGAGCCGACCAGGCCGCCCGTACCCGCGCCGACCTTGACCGCGATATCCGCGCCCGCGCCTCCGAGGCCGCGCGTGCCCAGCTCGACGCCAACGGCGCCGGGCAGAACGGAGACCCGCAGTGACCGCCCTGTTCCCCGTGTCCGCTCCGGCCGCCTATGCGGCCGGGGCGGGCGCCCTCCTGCTGCTCCTCCTGGTGGTGCTGGTGGCCGTCCGGCGCCGCAGGCACACCGCCGCGCCGGTCACCGAGGAGCAGCAGCGACAGACCCGCATCGACCGCGCCCGCTCCCGGGCCAACGGCGTCACGTACGTCATCGCCTCCATCGCCACCGCCGCCTCCCTGGTCGGCATGTGGCCGGTCACCCGAGCCGCCGTCATCGCGGCGGGCATCCCCGAGGCCCTGACCACCCCGGTGGCCCTGACCGTGCTGGGGCTGCTGGAAGGCACCATCGTGGTGTGCGGCATCCGCGCCCGCGCCAACGTCCTGGAGTCCGGGGACACCGGCGTGGACGGCCTGGGCCTGTGGGTCGCGGTCGGTGCCTCGTCCCTGATCTCCGCCACGGAGGCCGCCGTGGCAGCCCCGGCCGGTACCCCCGCCGGGGAGACGTTCGTGACCGTCCTGGTGCGCCTGGCCGCCCCCGTGGTGGCGGGCTGGCTCTGGGAGCGCGGCCTGGCCCCCGAACGCCGCGCCGCCAGGGGAGAGACCCGCCTGGGCATCGTGGCCACCTACATCAAGCGCCTGCGCACCAACCTGCTGTCCTGGGCCGGGGACGCCGACGCCGACGAGATCAGCCGCCGCCGTGCCGCCGCCCGCGCCTCCCGCCTGTCGGAGAAGCTGCGCGGCGCCGACGAGAACGCCCTGACCCGCCGTCAGCGCTGGACCCTGCGGCGCCTGCGCAAGGCCCTGCGCACCTCCCGCGCCGCCCACAACGCTGGTGACCGCCGGTACCTGCTCGCGGACATCGCGGCCTCCCGCCACGCCCTGGACCTGGCGCACGTGGCCACCCCGTCCCCGTGGGAGCCCGCCGAGGCCACCCGCGCGGAGCGGCACGTGGTGGACACCGCGCGCACCATGCCCTCCGCCACTGACGCCATAAGGCGTCGCCTGGCCGAGTCGTACCCCGGTGAGCCGCTGCCCGCCCTGCCGTCCGGCGGTGTCCTGTTCGCGGACGTGCAGCCCCTCACCGAGGAGGTGGAGCACGCCCGGTCGGTCGATGAGCACTTCGCGGACGCCGCCCAGGTCATCACCGGCACCACCGAACGGGCCGCCACCCCCAGCGACCAGAGCGGCGAACCGGACCCGGCCGACGACGCCGAGGAGCCGCCCCGGGGCCTGGCCGCCGTGCTGGCCGAGCGCGGCCAGACCGTGGCCGCCGCGCAGGCCGCCCGCCCGGCCCAGCGGGTCACCGTCAAGGTGCCCGAGCAGGCCGACACGACGGGCGAGGCACCGGCCGAACAAGCCGACTACACAGGCCGTGACCAGCAGACGGCAAACACCCAGGCCAGCACCGAACGGGCCGAGAGCGACGACACGGCCCGTACGACGGGCGCGGCGGACCCCCTGGCCGAGGCCAACCGCTCCCGCGCCGAGGCCGCCCGCCAGGCCCGCGCCGAGCTGGCCGACGCCTGGCGCCAGGCCCACACCGCCGAACCCGAGCTGACCAAAGAGGACTTCGCCGCCCGGCACGGCACCACCGCCAACCGGCTGCGCACCGCGCTGCGCGAGACCACCCCCGAAGTGCCCGAAGGCCAGATGACCGTGGACGACCTGGCCGACCAGCACTGACCGCCCGACCACCGTTCGACGCGCGGCGGCCTCCCACGCCGCCGCGCCCCTCAAGGAGAGCCGTCCGTCATGGACTTGCTGCACCGCCTTACCTGGGCGTGTCTGCACTGGTGGCCACGCCGCCGTGCTCGCGCCGCCACCACCGAATGCGTGGTGATACTGCCCACCCGGGCCAACCTCTCCCAACCGCCCACCGACAGCGCGGAGCCGTCCCGCTCCGCAGCGGAGCAGGCCGGCGGCCTGGACCAGGACGAGCAGGACGCCCACGCCCAGCTCCTGGCCCTGCTCGGTGAGCCCACCGGGGGGTGCCCCGCGTGAGCAACACCGACAGCCAGCCGCAGCTCCCGGCCGACACCTCGCCGCCCCCGGACTACGCGCCCGACGTGCACACCCGCACCCGCGTGCTGCGCCGGGACTGGTGGCGCACGCCGTCCGACCCGCCGGAGCACGGCCGTGAACTCCCCGAGCCGGACACGGACGGCCAGGACGCCGCACCCGAGGGGGAGGAGGCGCCGGAGGCCCCGTCTCGCCTGGGCAAGCTGCGGGACCTGGTGGCCAAGGGCGTCACCGCCGGGAGCGCCGCTGACGACGAGGACCGCCCGGCCGACCAGGACGACGCGGAGGACGAGGAGGACGGCCCGCAGGAGGAGGCGGAACCGCCGTCACGGCTCGCGCGCCTGCGCCGCGCCCTCTCCAAGGACGACACGGACGAGACCGCCGCCGACGAGGACGCCCAGGCGGACGGAGAGCCGGACGCCGAGGAGAGGGAGCGGCCCACCGCACCCCGGACCAGCCCGGCCCGGAACGTCCCCCGGCCGCGTCAGCAGCCGTCCCGCGAAGCCCTGTTCGACTGGTGGGCGCGACGCGACGCGCGCCAGCGGTTCGTCCTGACCAACGGCGCAGCGGCAGCCTGCGGCGCCTACGGCCCCGGGCTCCTGAGCTACCGCTGGGACCTGGGCCTGCCGCAACTGGTCCTCTCCTGGATGCACGACGCCGCCACCTCCAGCACCAGCTCCTCCACGCCGCTGGTCCTCGGCGGCCTGGCCGTCGTGGGCGCCGCTGTCGGCGGCGGCATGGCGGCCGGGATCGTCCTGCGCTTCGTCCAGGCCGTCCCCACGCTCTGCCGGATCACTCACTGGTGCCTGGTCCGGGTCCCCGTCGCCTCCGCCGTCATCGCCGTCTGCCTCTACACCTCATAGGGAACTTTCCATGTCACACACCACCGCCGTCACCCTGGCCGCCGGAGACCTGTCCCAAGCGGTCGGCCCCATCTCTGCCACCGGCCTGGCCCTGCTGACCGGGACCATGCTGGTCCTGGGCGTCGTCGGCAAGGGGAAGAAGAAGCTGGCTTCCGGACCCGCGCAGCTCGTGGGCATGTTGACCGAGCTGGCGTTCCTGCGCTCCGGCGCCCCGTTCCACGACATCGGCACCGCCTTTCAGTCCATCCCCCAGGGCATCGCGGAGACCCCGGGGCTCGGCGCCCCGGGCCTGGGGGCGGTGTGCCTGCTGCTGATCGTGCTGTCCCTGTTCGCGCGCAT
Organism: Streptomyces sp. NPDC005808; assembly: GCF_042871385.1. Lineage (NCBI taxonomy): Bacteria > Bacillati > Actinomycetota > Actinomycetes > Kitasatosporales > Streptomycetaceae > Streptomyces > Streptomyces sp. NPDC005808. Next base: position 521,176 of record NZ_JBIAIK010000003.1, read on the forward strand.
CGTGCCCGTCTCCGGGGCGCTGCTGGGGCTCATGCTCGGCGGCGCGTTCGACGCGGCCGACGGGTCGATCTGGCACGCCATCGTGTCCATCCTGACCATCCCGTTCGGCCTGCTGGGGGCATGACCCATGGGCGTGTGGCGGGAAGTTGGCGCGGTGTTCGCCGGAGTGGGCCAGGTGCCGGGCATGTTGTGGCGCTCCACCCGGGTGATGACCGCCGCCCTGTCGTCGTGGCTCCACGCGGAGCGGCGGCGACAGAAGGCGGCGGCCAAGAAGGGCAAGGACGGCCAGCAGGCCGAGGAGAGCGGCGGTGAGCTGTCCGCCCGACTGCTCGCCCTGTGCGTCCTCGGGTACGTCCTGGTGTACCTGACCAGCGGGCGCTCCTGGCTGTGGTGCGTGTACGGCGGGGTGTGGTTCCTCGGGTGCGTGGTGCTGGCCGCGCGCCGGGGGGACCTGCCCGCCGAGCGCCAGGCGCAGGAGGCCGACGACGAGGACGCCCAGGGCGCCGGGCGCTGGCGGCGCTTCCTGGCCCGGTGGTCCACGGCCGAGGAGGGGGAGCCGGACGAGGACGACACCCTCGAAAACGATCATGAAACGTCGGGGGAGGAGGGCGAGGACGAGCCCGGCCCCGGCGACCTGGAGACCGAGCGCGCCCGCCGGGTCGCCCTGATCTGGGAACGGGTGGAGCACGCCGTGGCCGCCGCCTGGTACCAGGCAGCAGCCCGGGGTGTCCGCACGGTGGATCTCCTCGCGGAATTCCAGTCCGGGGGAGCACTGGATGACTGGGACGAAAAGCGGTTCCGGGACATGCTCCGCAGCATCGGAATTCCGGTCCGCGACCAGATGTATTTCAAGGTCGACGGGGAGAAGAAAAACCAGCCCGGGGTCCACCTGGAAGACCTCTCCAATTCCCTCGGCAGAGCACCCCGATTGCCCGCCCATTTGGTGCCGGATCTGACCCCCACTCAACCCCTCTCGCCCACCCTCTCTCTGGTCAAGAACCACCCCCCGGACGAGGGGCGGGCGGGGGTGGCCTGACCGGCTGCGCGCAGGGGAGCGGCACCGCCCGCTCCCCTCCCCCGCCCCGGGACACCCCCCGTCCCCCTACCAGCTACCTCCTACCTACCAGACCTACCAGGACAAAGCGGGCGCCTGCTGCTCGGGGTGACCACCCCACGGCTACCGTCACCCCCGGGAACTCGACAGCTCACCGGGGAGGGCCGGATGGCCTGGCGCTACGAATGCGACGACTGCGACCACCGCACCACGTGGACCGAACGCGCCGACGCAGAAACCGCCCGCTTCCAGCACCACGACAACGCACACAACGGAGGCGCACCCGCCCGGGAGCGTTTCACCTCCAACAATGCGGAACGAGTCGCCAGCAATCCCCGGCAACTCCTCTTCGTCGGCGTGCTGTTCGCCCTGGCATTTCTCTACTGGGTCTGGGACACCATCACCTGAAATCGGAGAAACGAGTGCCCCGCACCAGCCCGAACCCGGACACCTACGTACTGACCACCTGGCCGGACGACCCCACCCACCGGGAAGTCCGCGCCCTGGCCTCCCACCTCGCGCACCGGCTCCCCGAGCCTGCCGACCACGACAGCGACCAGGCCCGGGAGCTGCTGGCCGAACTCCGCGCCGCCCTGGACCGGATGACCGGCACCAAGACCCCGGCCGTCTCCGACGCCGAGGCCGCCGCCACCCACCTGGAGCTGCTGCGCTCCACCCAGTACGCCCACCCGCTCGGGGACCGGGCCAACGCCCTGGTGCGCACCGCCCGCCAGGCCGAGCGCGGCGGCTGCCGTCACGGCGGCCCCGACGCCTGCGACTCGCCCACCCTGCGCCTCCGCGTCGTCGTCTACGACCCCTGGTGCGACGAGCACGACCCCGCGTGTCCCTGGCACGCCGCCCAGGACGCCCTCCGCTGGGACCACGGCCGCACCGTGGAGGTGGTGCTGGTCGGCCCCCGCGCCGCGTGCGAGGCCGCCCAAGGCCACCTGCGCGGGCAGTTGAGCCCGCTGCCCCGCTGGACCGCCACCATGCCGGGAGCCGACGCATGAACACCTGGACCCCCAGCACCCTGGTGCGCACCGATGACCCGTACGACCGCGCCCGCGCCTCGGACGGCCACTCCCGGCTGGCCGCCTACCTGGACCAGCACCTGGACCGCTTCCACGAGTACGACGAGCCGGACACCCCACTGTCGGCGGAGGAGTTCGCCATGGCCGTGTGGGACGTGGCCACCGCGCCCGTGATGAGCCCCGGCTACGTCCGCACCCGCCCCGACCTCGGCCACGTCCGCCTGGCGCCCGCAGACGACGGTCCGGGCCTCGTCGCCCGCGTCGGCGTCCTGCTGCACCACAGCGCCCTGAAGTCCCGACTGCCCTTTGCCTGGCGGGACTGGGAGCCGTACCGCTACCACCTCGAACATGACGAGCGGTACGACGGGCTGGCCGCGCCCGACAGCGACCGCCCGGCCGTGCTCATCACGGCCGAGGTGTCCGCCCCGCTGGCCGGTCGGCTGTACACGCCGATGGACACGCGCGGCCGGGGCCTGGTCGAGGACGCGAAGCAGGCCGTCCGCCTGCTGGTGGAGCAGATCAACGCGCACGCCGGGCCGATGGTCGCCACGGTGCAGGGCGAGGCGGTGAGCGCCCGGTGACCCGCCCCCAGCCCCGGCGGCGCGGCCAGACCCCCGCGCGCCAGCCCGCCCCCGCACCCCAGGGCGATACGGGCGGCCCGGTGGAGGTACGGCTGATCGGGCATGACGCCACGGTTCGCCGCCTGGTGGCCGCGCTCCAGGACGCCGCCGGTACGGCCGCCGGTCCCGTCCGCTACCGGCCCTGCCGCGACGGGGACGGCATCCGGGCCTACCTCACCGTGGCCGTGCCACCGGACCCGAGCTGACCCCGAGCCGCCGCAGCGCCCCGCCATCCGGACCACCCGGGGGCGGGGCGCCGCCGTCTGGTCCAAGGGGAACCGCGGCGGCTACACAGTGGAGCCGCCGGCCTTCCGCTCCGTAGCCATCCGCTCGATACGCTGGACCAGGAAGCACCTGGCTAGTGCTGGGGCCGTCCCGTTCTCGGACAGGGCGGCCCTTCCCATCTCCGGTCAGTGGCGGCGCTGGTGGCGTCGCAGCACCGCAGGACCCACGCCCAGCTCCGCCGCCGCGTCGGCCGTCACGAGCGCCAGGCGCTCCTCCTCGCACCTGCGCGCCGTCTCCTGGGCCGTGGCCGTGGTGGTCTCCGCCGCGATCCGCGCGGCCTCCTCGGTCGCCGCCAGCTCCACGGCCGCGCGCACCTCCTCCCGGGCGGCGGCCAGCTCCTGGCGCAGCTCCCCGGTGTCGGCCTCGTACCGCCGCGCCCAGCCCTCCAGTTCCTCGGCCAGGCTCCGGCGTTCCTCCTCGGCGGTCTGCGTGCACCGCTGTTCCACGTCCTGGCGCAGCGCGGCGGCCTCCTCGGTTGCCCGGCGCAGCGCCTCCCGGTCCACGGCCAGCACGCGCTCCCGCTCCCGTAGGCGTCCCTGGGCGGCCTCCAGCTCCCTTTGTAGGCGGCCCACTTCGCGCTCCGCCGTCTCCGCCCTGGTGCGGTACTCCCCGGCCTCCTGGATCACCTGCGTCATCTCGGCGGCCGAGGGTACGGCGAGCAGGGGCCGCCGGTTCACCGCCGCGCCCCGGCCATCCGCGTCATGTCACTGACCAGGCCGACCAGTTCCCCGTCCCCGGCCGCGCGGTCGTGCCGTTCGCGCTCCAGGCCGTCCTCCAGGCGCCGGATGCGTTCGGCGGCTCGGGTGGCTGCGACGCGCTGTGCGGCGTCCTGGCGCGTCCTGGTGGCCTCCAGGCGGGCCGCTGCGTCGTCGGCGTCCCGGCGGGCCAGGTAGGCGTCCACGGTCCGCTGGCGGGCCTCCTCGTCCGTGTCCCGGCCTGTGTACGCGCGGATGACCCGGCGGGCCTCCTCGCGCTCTTGCTCGCTGCCCAGGTGCGCCCACGGTCCGCTCCAGCCGGGGCCGCTGCGGTAGCCCTCGTGGTCGGCCGCCGGGTGCCAGCCGGTTAGCCGGACCATGCCCGCCCGGGGCTTGTCGCCCTCGTGCCCGTACGCCGCCCAGCAGTGGAACGCCGCCACCTGCTCCCGGTAGTTGGTGATGCCGAACAGCAGGTCAGCGCGGCGCGCGGCCCGTTCCACCGTGGCGCACGGCCCACACACCGGCAGGGACGGGAACCCGGCCTCGGTCCACCCGACGACCGGGGCCGCGTCGGCGGCGTGCTGCCGCTCGTGCGCGGCCACCAGCTCGGCGGTGGTCGGATCGCGGCGGGCCTCCACCAGGCGGCCCCAACCGTCCCCGCGCTCCACCGGCTTTGCCAGCGGCTGCGGCTGGTCGCGCACGGTGCCGCACACCCGGCACGGCAGCCCGGAGGGATGGGGTACGCCCAGGGACTGCCGGAGCCGGTCCACCCGCAGCCGGGCGGCGGCGACCTGCGCGGAGGCGGCAGCACCCGCCAGGTGGGACCAGGGCGGGCGCGGGTGGTCGGTCGGGCGGGCGTTGGTGCCGTCCAGGTAGTACACGGTGGCCAGCCGGACGAGCCGGGCCACCTCCTCCACTCCGGCCTGCTCCACGGCCGACGCTGCCCGATGGCCTGCGTGCTGGCGTACGGCGGCCAGCAGCGCCCGGCCGCGCGTGCTGACCGTGGAGCACTGGGCGCAGATCCGCCACCGCAGGAACGCCGGGCCGTGGCCGGGGCGGATGCGGTCGCCGGTGTGGGCCGGACCGCCGCAGCCGCCGCACGCCACCGCGTGGGCCGGAAGCGGGTCGGTCTGTCCGGTGCGGGCCTGGTTCCTCATAACCATCAGTCTGACACTGTCCGTAGTCGCATGTTACGGATTGTGTGCACCTGTGATCACGGGCGTGCCCCCGGCTCCGGGCGTACCGGGGACCGGGGGCACTTACTGTGCGTCAGGAACTGGTCGTCGGCACGGTGCCCTCGTGCTCGTAGGTCCCAGGGATCTGGTACCGGCGCGAGCCGTCCGGCGCGTGCTCGAACCGCAGCCCGTTTGTCACCCAGCCGCTGAGCTCGCCACGGGTGGTGCGGGGGTTGAGGCCGCACGCTTCGAAGAATTCGTGCTCGTTGAAGTTCGGATCGTTGAACGCCAACACCTGCCCGGTCACCCAGGCAACGTTCATCTTGAGAACCTCGATCTCCCGGGGCTCCAGCTGAGGGCTGTTGGTGCGGTCGATCGCCCGAGCGTGCCCTGCCCGGTCAGCCCGGTACGGGGCATCGGACCAGTCGTGCTGATTGATCTCCGCCGCGAATTGCGCGGCGATACGGCTGAGCGCCATGTGTCCTCCCTACAAGGTGAAGGTGCCCGTTGCTCCCCTACGGAGCGGCACCGACGCCCATTGTCGCATATCAGGACAAGCCGGTGACCTGGGGTGCGGCACGCTGGCGCCCGTCGTGGCTCCCGCGCTTTGCCGTGGGTCTCGCATCGTGGCTCGGGCGGAGCGCGGGCGGGTTCGGCTCTGTGACTGTCGTGGTGTCAGCGGGGAGCACGGCCCCGCACCACACACGAGGGAGACCACCCCATGACCAGCACCCGCGCTGCCGCCCGCAAGACCTCCACCGGCACCAAGGTCTACATCCACACCGGGTGCGCCTGCTCCCGCGTCAACGGCAAGGTGATTGCCGACGTGACCACCGTGGACCAGGCCCAGGCGTACGCGGCCGAGCACGGGTACGCCACCACCTTCTGCAAGACCTCCACCGTCACCGAGACGCCGGAGGAGCCGGTGGCCGCCGAGCCCGCCGCACCGGCCGAGGAGAAGGACGAGGCCGTGGACTTCTCCGTGACGGTGGGCAACCGCGACCAGTTCGGCAAGCAGCGCCGGGAAGCGGTCATCGGGATCATCCAGGCCCTGGGCGGCGAGTACATGACCACGTCGGTGAAGAACCGCCACAAGACCGGGAACGACGCCTTCACCGTCACGACCACCGGACCGGCCGCCTGGGAGCGCACCGTGCGCCAGTGGCTGGCCGCCACGGAGGCCGAGCTGGTGACCGTGGTGGCCACCGCCAAGGCCGAGTCCAAGGCCATGGAGGGTGTGACCGCGAACGACCGGCAGAAGGCATGGAAGCGCGCGGCCCGGGAGTTCATCACCGCCGCCGGGCAGCGCGCGGCCGAGGAACTGACCGGCCGCTGAGAACACCACCCCCACCCCTCCCGGTGGTGGGGGTGGGCCGTGGTTCCGCTCCGTTAGGCCGGCGGCTACGCACAGGAGCCGCCGCGGTTCGGGCTCCCCGGGCTATCCGGCGGCGACCTTCATCAGGAAGTCCGCGTTCGCGGCCAGGTCGTGGCCCAGGACCACCGAGTGGTGGGGCAGTTCGGCCAGGAGCTCCGCAACCGCCTGGCGCGCGTCGGCGGTGCCGCCACCGTCCACGCGGGCCAGCTCGAACACGTCGGGGTACCGGTCCTCGGTCTCCCCGCTCATGAAGTCCCCGTCATCGAGCTGCCGCCCGCCCTCGGCCACGGCCGGGGTTGCGCCCGGCTCGATCCGGGGGAACAGCAGCGCGGCGGCCTGCCCGCCGGTCGCCAGGTCCAACCCGAACCAGCCGGGGAACTGGTCGGGGAACACCTGCGCTTTCAGCTCCCGCTTCCCGTCCCACAGCGGTTCGCGCTGCCCGACCAGCAGCGCGTCCGTCACCCGCTGGTGCTGGGTGGGGTGCAGGGACTCCCCGGCCTCCAGCCGCTCCCGGGCCACGTCGAACCAGCCCAGGGCGTCCAGCAGCCCCAGGCCCAGGGCGGCGGCCGAGGGCCACGGCAGCACGTCCACGCCCCCGGCGTCGTTGACGCGAACGAACACGCGGTCGTTGGCCAGCAGCTCCCACCCGTGGCGGGCGGCCAGCGCCACGGCGCTGGTGGTCTTGCCCGCCCCCTTGGACCCGAACGTGAGGATCACCCGGCCGTCCAGGGCGACGGCGGAGGCGTGCAGCACGGACCAGCCGGAGCGCAGCAGCACGCCGCGCATGGCCTCCCGCGCCAGGCGGGCGGCGGCGGTGGCCACCGGCTCGGTGTCGCACCCCACGATGGTCAGCCGCCCGGTGGCGGTCTCCGAGCGGTACGCCAGGCCCTCCTCCGGGGAGACGGCCGTGATGATGCCCTCCGCGTCGTCCCGGGCCACCAGGGTGTGGGCCTTGGCGTAGGTGGTGCTCGTGTGCGGGGCCTGGGTCACGGCCAGGGCGGCGTCCGCGTACTGCGGGGCGTCCACGTCGGCCACGACCAGCGGGGCCGCACACACGCTCTCCGGGGCTGTGTCGGTGGCGTTCCACCACGGCCCGAAGTAGCGGCGGGACCAATCGGTGACGGCCTGGGTGGAGGAGAGCACGGAGACGGCCGCGTCGGCGGCCTCCAGACGGGTGGCGTAGGTGGTCACGGGGTCCTCACTGTCGAAAGCGGACTGGATGGGGTGCCGCGCAACGCCCGGTAGGCGGCGCGGAGTTTGGTGTGGGCGGCGTCGAGCTGGCGGGCCTCGGAGTCGTCCAGGGCAGGCAGGCACGGTAGGGGACGCCCGGCGGTGAACCGCAACGGAATTCCCAGCCACCCGTCCCGGTACGGCGCGGACAACTCCACCAGCCCGTCCTCCACGCCGAGCGCCAGGCGCAGCGCGGTGACGACCGCTCCGGCCGGTCCGGAGCGGGTGCGGCCTATCCCGGCGTTGATCCGTCCGGGGCGGCTGGTCAGCTCGTCGCGTACCTGCTGGAGGGGGACGGGCAGGGGATGGCCGTTGACGCGGGTGGCCGAGGCGCACACCACGGCGGCGTCCCCGTGCTCCCCGATCACATGGCCGTCCACCGCGCCCAGCGGCACGTCCAGCAGGCGGGCCAGCGTGAGGCGGTACCGGGCGCTGTCCAGGTTGGAGCCGACGCCGAACACCCGGGCGCAGCCCGAAGCGTCAGCGAACAGCCGGGCCATCACGTCCACCGGGTTGGTGACCATCAGCACCGTGCCGGAGTAGCCGCGCAGCACCGCGCCCAGGGCCTGGACCACGGGCGCGTTGGCCTGCGCGCCGCCCATACGCACGTCCGTGGCGTGGGAGTTGGTGAACCGGGCGCGCACCGCCACCACCACAGCCCGGCAGTCCACCAGCTCGGCCACGGACGCGACGACCGGGCGCACCGGGGAGCCGACCGACGCCCGCATGTCGTCCAGGTCGGCCACCAGGGCGGCCGTCTGCTCGGGCGTACGAGAGGCGACCAGCAGCCGGGCGCACAGCCCGGAGGCCACCAGCGCCCCGGCCACGGCCTGCCCGACCGCTCCGGCCCCGATGACGCCGACCGCCGACACCGGGGGCGCGGGCGAGGTCATGAGGCCACCGCCAGGGCGTGGTCCAGCGCGCGGTCCCACACGCCGCGTACGTCCGCGCCGGTCGCCAGGTCGGCACTCACCGCCTCCACCAGCGTGCACACCGCCACGGCGCGCTCCACCAGGGCCAGCCCCTGGGCGGGCAGCGGCAGCGCGGAGGGCGCGGACAGGTACGTGGTCAGGATGTTGATGGTGTCCATCAGCCACAGCGTCAACAGCTCCCGCAGCCACACCCGCCGCGCCTGGCGGGACAGCCGCAGCGCCCGCGCCTGCCCGAACACGCCCAGCCCCTCCACCACCTGGCGGGCGGTGGCCGCGTCCGGCTGCCGTGCGGCCAGGAACAGCACGGTCCGGCTGAGCAGCTTGGCCGCGTCCACGGTCGGCCCGGCCCGTAACAGCCCGGGGTCCAGCAGCACCGGCCGCGCCTCGGGGCCGTCCGGGAACACCACGTGCTCCGGCTTGAGGTCCCCGTACGCCAGCGTGGTGCGCGTGACCGGGGCCAGGCGCATACGCAGCCGGTGCAGCCGCGCCACGGCGCTGCGCAGCAGCTCCACCACCTCCTGGCGCTGGCCTGGGGTGCAGCGCTCGGCGCCCAGGCGGTCCACGTACACCGTCCCGGACAGGCCGTTGAACTTCCGCAGGAACGTGCCCGCGATGCTGCGTTCCCCGATCACCCCGCCGGGCTCCAGGCGGCGCACCAGCTCCGGGCGGTGCAGCGGGCGCAGCTCCGCGAGCGGCACCGCCAGCAGCTCGGCCGTGTCCCCGGGGTGCGCCAGCAGCAGCTCCCCCAGGGTCGGGCCGGTCACCGGCTCAGTGAACAGGACGCCCCGGCTCGTCCCGGCCAGCGCGCACACCCGGGGCTGCTCCATGCCGGCCAGGAGCCGGAGCTGGACGGCCTCCCGTTCCACCAAGCCGTCCGCGCGCTGCTCGTACTCGCGTTGCGCCTGGGCGACGTTGGGCCAGTTGCCGCACGCGCCGCGCAGCAGGGACACCAGGGAGACGCCCAGGACGGACACCTTCGCGTACAGGGTGCGCTCCCCGACCCGGGCGCGGTGCACGTAGCTGGTGACGCTGGGCACGTGCTGCTCCAGGCACACCGGCACGCCGGGCCACAGGTCGGCGGCGGCCCGGTGGATCTGGGCGGCGGTGTGCACGAAGACCTCCCCGACGCTGGGCCGGGTCAGCAGCTCGCGCAGGGGTGGAGCGGTAGGAACGGCGATGGTCACGAACGCCTCCTCGGGCTTGGCTTGCTGTCCGTACACGGTGCGCGCTCCGGGAGCGGAGGGCGGGGTGCCTCCCTCCCCGACGGGGGACGCGGGGAGGGAGGCGGCCCAGGCCGCCCCGGCTGCGGGCTGTCCAGTCACCGGGGCCGGGGCGGCAGCTCAGGGCGCGCTACTGGGTGGGCGGGGCTGGCAGTTGGGCGCGCACACCCACAGGCGGAACAGGTGGCCCCGGTGTCGCGTGTCGCCCCAGACCTGGCCGCCCGCTCCCAGGGGATGGCCGCAGCGGGCGCAGTCCATGGCCATCTGCTGCCGGGGTCGGAGCCGGGCCACGTCCGGCAGGCTCCCCACCGGCTGCCCGCTCATGGCTTCGCGTCCGTGCGCAGCTCAGCCCACATCCGTTTCCCGCCGTGCACCAACTCGCTGCCCCAGTCGTCGGCGAGCGCGTCGACGAGGAGGAGGCCACGCCCGTGCTCGGCATCGGCGGGCGGAACGACCGGGGTGGGTCTCGTGCGGGAGGTGTCCGTGACGACGATCCGCGCGGACCCCTCACCGGTGCGGGTGATGGAAGCGCCGACCGTGGCGGCGTCGGTGTGCTCCACGGCGTTGGCGACCAACTCAGTGACGATCTGCTCAGCAGCGAAGGACAGGTGCGGAAGGCCCCAGGTTTCCAGGGCCAGCGCTATGTCCCGGCGCGCCTGGGTCGCGGCCTCCGGCCGTGCCGGGTAACGCTCCTGGTAGCGCTGTGGTCCTACGGATGCAGCCGTCATGGTCATCGTCGCGTCCCTCGGGGGTGCTCGCGTTCCGTGTGCACCAACTAACCGGCCACCAGGGGGCCGCGTGCATGACGAACACCGCCCGCGTGCTCGCACTGACCCTGACGAATTGACCACCCCTTTACTTTCTGGGGTGTGCGCGCCACCCCTACCGTGATCCCATGGCGCGGAGCAAAAACCAGGACCTCGCGGACTGGATGGACCATCAGCAGGTGACGGCCGTTGAACTGGCCGAGCTGGTCAACGACGCCATGGACCAGCTCACGGGGAGACGAGGGAATGTCTCCGAACGCACCGTGTTCCGCTGGTTATCAGGTGAGAACCGATGGCCCCAGGACCGTCAGCGCCTGGCCCTGGAGAACGTCACTGGGCTGTCTGCCACCCGACTGGGATTCGTCCCCCGAGGACGTCAACCGGCGCCCACCCCAGCACCACCGGAGGACCCTGTGCGCCGCCGCGCCTTCATAACCGCCACCACCGGTACCGCCCTGGCGGTCACTGCACCCAACGCCGCCGCCACGCCGCGAACCACCGCGCGCCCTACCGTGGGCCTCGCCGACGTGCAGCGCCTGCGAGACAGGCTCGCCGGGCTGTACGAGCAGGACGACCAGAACGGCGGTGGCCCCGACCTGGAGGAGCAGGCCAACGAGGAGGTACGGCGCACGCTGGGACTCCAGCAGAACGGGAGCGCCACAGGTCGTGTGAGAGGCCGCCTGTACGCCCTGGCCGCCACCTTCACCGCCACCGCCATGTGGGCCGCCGTCGACTCCGGCCGCCTCGATGACGCCCAGCGCTACATGGAGCAGGCCGTCACCCTCGCCGGGCTCTCCGGAGACGGCCAAGTCCAGCACCAGACATGGCGGTATGCGGCCATGCTCGCCGACCAGCGCGGCCGTCACGCGGACGCCATCGCCGCAGCCGAGGCCGCCATGGTCACAGCCGCACACCGCAGAGACCCCCTGTACGCGTCGCTCAGCAGCGCCCGCCTGGCACTGGCGACCGCCAGCGCGGGCGACCGTACGAGAGCCCTGCGAGCCCTGGACCGAGCCGCCTCCACCTTCGGCCGCGCCGACCTCGCCCAGCTCCGGCCCGCCTCGATGGGCTTCTACACCCTCGGGGAACTCCACGGACTGACCGGCATCACCCACTACCGGCTGGGCCGCGCCGCCGATGCCGAGTACTACGCCCACCAGTGCCTGGCCGCCCTCCGCGACGACCAGCACCGAAACCGGGCCTACTACACCGCCCAGGCCGCCCTAGCGCAGCTAAAGCAGGGCGATTTGGAGCAGGCGACCATAACCGCCGCCGCTGTGATGCCGCCGTCCGGCACTGTGCCCACCGGTCGCGTCCCCCGCCTCCTGGGCACCTTCACCTCCGCCTTGAACATGAAGGCGCCAGGCGCCGCGATCACCCGCGAATGGAACGAACGCGCCCGAGCCCGCTTGACCCAACCATCCGAAGGAGACACCCAGTGACCGCGCCAGCCGACACCGTGGAACTCATCCGGTACAGCCACGACCAGTTCCCCGACATCAGGCCCACCCTGGTCTCGCTTTACGCCGAGGTGTACGCCGACCAGCTCTCTGACCCGTTCTTCTCCGTGGAACGGTTTGACCAACGGCTGGAGGGCTACGCCTCCCGGTCCGGGTGGGAAGCCGTTGTGGCGTACGACGGGGGCGAGGCCGCCGGGTACGCCTTCGCCTCCACGCTTCCCAAGGGCTCGGCCTGGTGGGCGGGCATGCTTCAGCCGCTGCCGGAGGAGGAGGCGGTGGAGGACGGGAACCGCACCCTGGCCTTGTTCGAGCTGATGGTGCGCCAGCCCTGGCGCGGCACCGGCTTGTCCCGGCGCATCCATGAGGAGTTGCTGGCCGGGCGCTCCGAGGAGCGGGTGACGCTCCTGGTGGAGCCGACCCACCCGAAGGTCAAGGCGCTGTATGAGAGCTGGGGTTACCGCAACGTCGGGGATCAGCAGCCGTTCCCCGACGCCCCGGTCTACGCCACGATGGTGCGCACCCTGACCTAAGCAACCCGCGGCGGCTCCGCTCGGTAACGGCCGGCGGAACGGAGCGGAGTTGCTGCGCGGGTCAGCCGTCCCCGAACAAGCCGAGCTGTGCGACGACGGGCGCGGCCTGGTCCTCGGGGTCGAACAGCACCGGCTGTTCCCCGCCCAGCGGGGCCAGGCGCATCGAGCCGGTGCAGGAGACCAGCGGCCAGCCCGGTGCGCGCCACTCGGGGTCATGACGGGCGAACTTGCCGTTCGGGATGGCTATGGGCCGCTGGCACACGGGACAGGTGCGGCGCGGGTACGTCACGGTCATGAAGCCCAGGATGCCGGGGAACTGGGCCTCAGTGCCTCGGATTCGTTCCGGGCAGTCGATAGCGCCTACATCGGAAGACCTCTGTCTCCGGCGAACGCCTTTATGCCGTCAAGCCACTTCCTGACGTGTTCCGGATCTGGCTGGGGCACATGAGGAAGCTGCTCCCACAACTGCATAAAGAGTGCGATCGCCATGCTCAGCGTGTGCGCCTCCCGGCGAGCCACACCGGAGATCGGAGGAAGCAGCTCAAGCGATACTCCGTCGATTTCCGCGAACGCCTCAGCGATCACTTCTTCTTCGTACTGGAGGAAGAGGTCACTTGCGAATACTCCGGGCGTTGCATGCGTCTGCTCCGACCATGCCGAGAACAACAGCTCGTACTGCGTCACCCGCATGGCGTTGGGAGATGACTCTGCCAGTGCACGAGTGGTCTTCCCGCTCCAGCTTGTCCGCCATCGCGTCGCGCCATCGGCGCGCGGTGGAAGCTTGAACTCTGCGCAGTGGTTGTCCAGGTAGTCCCTGACGCTCAGCTCCCACCGGGTGTCCGCAGCGCGCCCCTTCTCCTTTTCAAACTCGATTCTTCGAAGCTCCCCAAGAAAGAACTGCAACAAGCCGAACCCGTTGTAGAGCTGCTGAGCTTCTTCGCGGGTGGCGAACGCCCCGAAGTGCTCGATGTTCACGAGGAGCTCGAACAGTTGGCGTGCTACTGCGGTGGCATGTTCCCAGTGGCCTGCACTGACCAAGAGTCGGGCTGCCTTCAAGCTCTTGATGCCGCGCGTGAGGATGTATCCATCGCTGCGGACAAGATGATCCTTGGTCTCGGCCATCGTCCCCACAGCTTGACCTGCGGCAGTGATGACCTGGCTTACCACGTCGAACAGCGGCTGCATCCTGATGTCCGGCGTGATCTTTGCCCACTCAGGGGTGCCACCTCGGGCGGCGCCACGCACCGCGTCATGCTCCTCGCTGGTAGCCATTGCCGCACCCTAATGGCCTACGGGGCGAGGGGCAGCCGGTTTTCCGAGCTCGTTTCAGCAGGGGGTCAGCCGGAGGGTGTCTCAGAAATGACCAGTTCTGAGACGCGCGGAAGGTGAGGGTGGGGTGTCCGGTTTGGCCGCACGTTCCCTGTCTCAATTCACCGTCTCAAAAGGTTGTGTCGAAACACCCCGCCCATTTAGCTTATGAGACATGACAGTTAGCGATCCGGCCGCCCTGGTCGAGCGGCACGAGTGCCCGACCTGCCAGGCCCCGCCGGGAAGCCCCTGCCGCACGCGTGGCGGGAAGGTCTCCCCGCAGTACCACTCACCGCGCCACATGGCCGTCCCACAGCTCCGCGCGGAGTTGAAGGTGAAGACCCCGGCAGACCGCAGCCCCGGACGCGCCTGGGCGCCCGGTCCGGCCGTGGCCCCCGTCTCCGTGGCCGAGGTCGTCACGGAGGGCATCGCGCGCATCGGCTACGCCCGGTGCTCCACCGCAACCCAGGAACTACAGTCCCAGCTCGACGCGCTCAGCGACGCCGGGTGCGACCCGATCTTTGAGGAGAAGATCAGTACCCGTATCAAGGTCCGGCCGGAGTTCACCAGGGCGCTGGACCTGGCCGCGATGGTCAAGCGGACCACTCCCCAGGTGCGGGTCCACTTCGTCGTACACGAGCTCAAGCGACTTGGGCGCGGAACTCTCGAACTGGTCAACACCGCAGAGCAGTTGCGCCAGCAGGACATTTACCTGGAGTTGCTGTCCGGCCCTCTCCAGGGCGTCCACGACCCGAGCGGCCACGGCGCGGCCCTGTTCGCGTTCTTCGCGGGCATGGCCGAGTCGGAGCGCGACTACATCCGGGACAAGACCCTGGAGGGCCAGGCGTCCGCCCGTGAGCGCGGACGGCACGGCGGGCGACCGGAGGCCCTGGACGCCGACCTCGTGGCCATGGCGCGGGACCTGTACGCGCGGCACGTCCCCGTAGACGACATCCGACGCAAGCTGATCATCCCCACCGGTAAGCGGGCCGGGCAGCACCCTTCCCGGGCAACGGTGTACCGCGCGCTGGCCCCCGTGCTCCGTCCCAGGGGAGACGCCGAGGCAGAGGCCGGGTCGCCTACTGAGTAAGCCCCTGACCGCGTAGGTGCCACATGGAGCAGCCCACCTCTTCCTCCGGCAGAGTGGGCCTCTCCCCCTCCCCGGGCTGGCTGCTACTGGTCCCGCTTGGCGAACCACTCGGCCAGGTAATCGGTGCAGCCGTGGTACCACTCCTCGGGCGACGAGTGGAAGCCTGTGGGCGCCTTTCCCCCCGCCATGATCCGCTGCGCGATGCTCTGGCAGTTCTTGAGAAGGGTGTCCTGGACAGTCCCGGGTCCCAAGCCCGGAATCTGAAGGGTGATCTGGTTGTTGGCCAGCACGGTCTTCGTGATCGAGTAACCGTGGTCGTAGACGCTCGGTGAGCCCTTTCCGTCTGACGCACCCGTCTGACCGCTTGTGCCTCCGTTCCACAGCGCCCACCCCGAGCTGAGGAGGGTCAGGAAGAGGACAGCCCAGAGGAGTCCCTGGAGCGCGGAGGGAAGGCGGCAGAACCGCCGATACAAACCAGAGGCAACATGCACCCGTTCAAGGCTACTGGGCTTCCCTGAGCTGTCCATTACGGATCCGCCCGGCTCGCGGCTACCGAGCGGAACGGCCGGCACTACGCACCGGAACCGGACGACCCGACCCCAGGCGCGTATCACGGGACCGAGTACCGCCGTTGGCAAGGCCGCGTGTCCTACGGTTGGCCGCATGAGGACCGAAATGGGCATTTCCGAGGCAACGACTGACGCCCAACGGGCAGAGGTGCAGGCGCTGTTCGAGGGGGCGTTCCACGACATCGCCCCGAACGCCATTCCGAAGGTGGAGCACGACCACCTGTACGCGCCACTGGTGCTGCGCTACCACGACCCCGAGACCGGCCAACTCGCGGGCGCCACCCTCACATGCCGGTCACAGGTGGCCATCTCCATGACGATGATGAGGCGACCGGAGTACGCGCCCGTCATGGACCGGCACAGCGAACTGGACCTGATGGCCGTGGCCCCAGCCTTCCGGGGGCGGGGTATCGGGGGCGAGCTGGTCCGCGCGATGGAGGACCGGCTGAGGGGGCGGGGCGTACGCATCTGGTTCGGCAACGCCACCCGGGACCTGGAGACCACCCGGCTCCGCGAGTTCTACACCCGGCACGGTTTCACCGTTCTCCCGGACGGCCAGCCGCTGCCCGACTTGCTGGGCAGGTCGTGGGTGCTCCCGACCGCCGAACAGCCCGCCTTCTTCTTCTACAAGCAGATCAAGAAGGGTTGACGCTGTGGACTGGCTCTCTCCCGTTTCCGGACTCGTCGGCGCCCTGGTGGGTGCGGGCCTGTCGTACTTCGGCACCCACCGGGCTCAGGTGAAGGCGCTGGAGGACGCCCGCCAGGCCCGGCTAGAGGCCAAGCAGGACACCGCCGTGGCGACGCTGGCGGACACCTTCGGCAAGCTCCAGCGGCACGTCCGCGACGTGCCCGGCGCCCGTGAGCGCGGGCTGGACGCCGAGGAGTCCGCCGCGTTCACCGCCGCCCGGGAGACGTGGGACCAGGAGCTGGAAGACCTCACCGCCCCGGCGCGCGTCGCCGTTGGCGTCATCCGTGACGAGGCCCTACGTGCACGCCTGTACCAGACCCTGGACCTGCTGGACGGCTGGCAGTCCGGCTTGGAGTACGCCTACCGGGGCGGCGCCCGATCCCGGGCCTGGGTGCTGCGGGGCGTCCTCGCCCACGCCGTGGCATGCGTCGGCGCGTGGCAGCGGGAGGAGCCGATGCCGGAGCCGAACGACGCCTACAGCGACGCCGTGGAGTCCCTGGAGTTGAAGCGGGAGGAGCACGAGGCCACCGCCCAGGCCGAGGCCGAGTACCGCCGGGAGCAACGCGCCCAGACCCAGGGCGGACACTCGTAGCCGGGTGGTGTGCCCGCCAGCGGGCGGCAGTTGGCGATTACGGCCCAGGGGTACATTCACCCTTCCGACGCACGCCGTTCGCCCCGGGGCGCCAGGCGACGCCGGAAGCCGGGGAGGGACACCACGGAGGAGACCAACCGCATGGAGCGCACCACCCACGTCAGCAGCGACGGACGCCGCCGCGTCGATGCCATCGGCCCGTCCGTGATCCCGGGATGGGATCTCGTCTACGACCACCCCGAGGACAACGCCCAGGTCATCCGCAGGGAAGAGAGCACCTACGCCCTGGCGTGCACGCTGCACCGGCACGCCAAGGCGCTGTCCACGCAGAACGAGGAACGCCTGTGGCGGGAGAGTGGCGGATGGTGCCCCGGCTGCGTGGCCGGACTCCCTCCGGTCGCAAGCGAGACGGCGTGACCGTGCGGCGGCCGTCTCCGCGCGGGCAAGGTTGACCGGGAGGGAAGGCGCACATGCGCGACTGGCTGTTCATCGTGGACCCCACGGACACGACCATGGACGGTGACCACTCCAGCAAGGACCGGGTGCTGGAGCTGGCCAAGACCGCTCCCCGCAGGGAGTGGTGGCTGGCACGGCGACGCCACATGGCCCCGGGGGATCGCATCTGGATCTACTTCGCCACCCCCGTGAAGGAAGTGGCCGCCGTTGCCGAGGTCGAGGGCGTGCCCTACGAGGTGACGGGGGACGCTGAGTACCCGTGGAGGTTCCCGGCCGTGCTCAACCTGGAGGCAACGCGGGCTCTGTACCGCGCCCCAGTTCCGCTTGCGGCCCTGGCCAACCAGCACCCGCAGGGGGTGCGTCTCGTGAAGGACGCCGAACTTGAACTCTTCCTGACGCACGCGGAGCTGTAACCGGGCTGCCCTGGCGCCCGCAGGGCGGCCGTCACCGGGCGGTTGGGGTTGCGGCCTTGACGCGGGCGCGGGCGCGCTCCACCCGGGCGTGTGCGCGCGCCTGGCGGGTTCGCAGGGCCAGGGCCGCCGCGCTCAGCACACGGCCCGTAGCGGCCGGAGCAGGCAGCGCCCCGGCGGCCACCAGGGTTCGGGAAAGGTTCAGGGGGTTCACCAGCCGGGCGGCCACCGTGGCGCGGCCGTCCAGCGCCATGGCCCCCGCCAGCTCCATGCGGCCGTCATGCTGCTGCCAGATGCCCGCGAAGCGCGCCAGCTCCATGCGTGCGCACCGGTCGCGGTCCAGGTCCGGCAGGAGCGCACCGGCCACCCACACGCCGTGTTCGTCCTGCCCGGCACAGACGGCGGCGGCCTGGGTGTTGGTGTTGTCCCAGTGGGAGACCATGCGCGCCAGAGCCTGGGCGGGGTCGGGGTTCTCGCTGGTGTCCAGGGTGATGACCCCGGCCCGCACCATGCCGCCGGTGGTGATGACCTGGCGGGCGTTGAAGTAGGGGAAGCCGTGCGGGGAGCGGGGCGCCATCAGGCAGAGGTCTTCCGCGCCGTGGCGCAGGCCGTGGTGGCAGCGGCCGAAGACGGCCAAGTGCCCGGCGACGCGCCCGGCGGTGTCCACCGTGACAGACGTGGGGCTGGACAAACGGGGGTCAGTGAACCACTTCCCCGGCGGGGGCCAGGTGAGCATGGGGGTACGGGTTCCTTCCTCAGCTACGGAGCGGAAGGCCGGCGGCTACGTACAGGAGCCGCCGCGGTTGCCTGCTGCTCGCGGTTCTACGGGGTGGTCATGAGGTGGAGCGCCCACTGGTCCAGCAGCGCCTCCCGGGCGTCGGCGTCGGTGGTGCAGGCGTGGAGCACCGATACGACGAGGGTGGACAAGGCCGTGGCCATCTCCACCACCTGGTCCGGGTGGCGGGCCAGTTCGGCGATGTGGTCCGCGATCTCGGCGCACGGGTAGGGGTCGCCTCCTTCCAGGGCGGTCAGGGCGCGGGCTTGTGCGCGGACCAGTTCGACGGCGGCCAGGCATGAGGTGGGGGTCACGGCGTCTCCAAGCCGGTGGGGAATTCGGGGAGGTCTAGGACGTCCTCCGCGCCTACGTGGCGGGCGGCGTTCTCGGCGTCGGCCTGGGTGATACCGGCGCGGCGGAAGAGTTCGACGGTGAGGGCGTTGAACTGCTCGGCGCGTTCCTGCTCGGTGGCGGGTACGGGCAGCACGAGGGTGGCGGCTGCCGCATTGGCTGTCGCCGTGGCCTGGTTGGTGATCTGGACGGCCGGGCCTCTCGGGCTGGTCATGGCGTGCACGGTGCGCGCGCCGTCGAACGCTCGGGCTACGGCCTTGTCCGGTTCGAGCTGGTCCACCACCGTGTGGGCGCGGGCGAGGCACCGCGCGGTCAGGTGGGTAGCGGCCTCGGTGAGATCGGCGTGGCGGCGGCGCTGCCGTAGCAGCACCTCCCGGTCCCACTGGGTCTGTTCGGACATGTCCCAGGCCCAGGCGCGGTCTGCCCAGTGACGCGCGGACGAGACGGCGTACAGGTGGTCTTCGCTGACCTGGTGCTGTTCGGCCAGGCGCCGGATGGAGCGCGGGAGCGGCATGGACAGGTAGCGGCGGAACCACGTGTGTTGGCTCTCGGATTCCCCTGGTTGGCGTTTCCAGGGGTGCGTACCGAAGTCGTGATGCGCGGGGAAGGGCTTGATCTTCGCCACCGTCTGGGGTCCTTTCCGGGACGGTCTGAGGGGGTGGCTATGCGGCCGTCGCTGCGGAGCTGGGCGGTTGCCCTACCCGGGGCACCTCCGGTGCGCGAAAGCCCTTATCGACATGCCGGAGACGCTCCAGGGTGCGCGGGAGATCGACCCAGCCCACGACCCCCTGGGCCTTCATGTCGGCGTTGAGCTGAGCCACGGCGCTGGCGTACTGCCAGCGCAGCGTCTTGGCGCCAATGGGCAGTCCGGCAAGGCCACCTCGTCCTCCGTTGCGCACAGAGACCCAGAGGGCGCGCGGCGGTGCCCCGGACAGGGAGCCGACCAACTGACCGCGCAGCTCCAGCCAGGCGGCCACGGTCTTCCTGGTGCTCCCCGACAGGGATAGCTCCTCCACCTCCCCGGGCCAACCGCCTTGCGGGCGGCGGGTGATGGTGGCGGTCGTGAGGTCGGGGGCGAGGTCGCCGACGGTCATGGCGACGAGTTCCCCGGAGCGGGCGCCGGTGTCCACGACGATGCCGACGATGGCCGCCAGGCGGACGTACACGGCGCGGCGCGCGTACTGGGGCGGCAGCAAGGATGCCCAGCCGGAGACGTGGGACTGGAGGCGTGCCTGTTGGCGGGCGGTCACCGGGGCGATGACCCGGACCGGGGGCGGGGACGGTAGCTCCAGCTCGGTTCCCAGGGCCTTCGCGAAGCGGCGCAGCACGCGGCGGCGGACGTTGGTGGAGTTCTCCGGGTGGGCTACGGTCGCACGCCGGGGACGTGCCCGGAGGTCGTCCTGTTCGGCGGCGGCCAGGTAGGCGGCGACGTTCGCCCGGCTCAGCAGTCCGTCCGGCAGGGAGCGGCAGCAGTCCTTGCCGAGCAGGTCATGCCGCACGGCGCGGGAGAGTTCACCGAAGACCCACCGGTCGGCCGTCACCACAGACGGGCTCGCCCCGGGGGCCAACCTGTCCGTCAGGGCGCCGAGTTCAGCCAGTGAGCGGCAGCGGTCCGTACGTGCCATAACGGCAGGCTAGACAGTGCCTTGATAAGGACATTGACGCGCCGCCCGGCGTCAGGGCCGTGGACGCGGCCCCGGGGTCGCCTGCGGCCCGGTGGGGGGCCGCGCCGCGCCAGGCAGCTACGGGGGTGCGGCCCCGGCGGCTTGCCGTTGGTCCCACCGCCGGGGTGGCGCACCCGGTGCCGTCGCAGGGACCGGACAAGCGCGCCACGGTGATGGTCGCACGGCCAAGAGACGGCCGCGGCGGCTCCGCTCGGTAACGGCCGGCGTAACCGAGCGGAGCCGCCGAAGGGTCAGGGGCCGATCAACTCGACCCGCGCCCAGTGGGTTTCCTCCCGGAGTACGTCCACGGCGTAGACCGAGAAGCCGTACCGGGCCTCGGCTGCGGTCCGGTCGCAGATGTGTTCTTCGGTGAGCGCGCAGGCGTACAGGTTGAGCCAGTCCAGCACCTCCACCGAGGCGGTGACGGTGGTGGTGTTGTCCACGGATTGGGGCGAGTTCCACAGGGCGGTCAGCACGGGGCGCGGCATGGGCTCCCGGGCCAGCAGCCACAGCACGATGGGCGTAGGGATGGTGCACTCGGTGGTGGCCGCCTGCTGCGTCCGGGGCTCCGGCCGGACGGGCGGCGGTTGGGTCATGACGGTCATAGGCGTGACTCCGTGGCCCCGGCCTGTGCGGGCCGGGGCTGGTCAAGGGGTGGGTCAGATGGCCAGGCCGGAGCGGCGGCCCAGGCCGCGCGCCAGCCGGTAGTCCGCGAATGCGGCGTCGAAGTCGTCGGCGTCGTGCTCGGCGGCGGTGATCAGCAGCGACATGCAGCCGGGGTCATGGCCGCACTGTTCGCAGCAGGCGCCGCAGTCGCACGAGGCCGCCCGGGTGGCCGGGCGGCTCGCGGCGGTCATCAGACGGTGGCCAGGGTGCGGCGGCCGTACCGGTAGCCGTCCCACTCGGCGCGGGCGGCGGCACGGGCGGCCTTGGTCTTCCCACCGGGGGCGTAGGTGAGGAACGCGCCGAGCAGGGCGCCCAGGTCGGTGGCCGGGTTGTAGGCCAGGGTCTTGCGGGCGCGACCGTTGCGCTTGGTCCACGTGGCCGAGGTGGGCGCGGCACCGAGCTTCTTCACGACCCGGGAGAAGGCCCCGGCGAACCGGTCGGCCACGGCGGCGGGTACGCCCTGGTTCGTGAGGAACTGGCGGGCGGTGATCAGGCCGAGGGTCTTGGCGCGATACTGGGCGATCTTGCGGAAGCGGCGCGGGCGCGGCGAGTACGTCATACTGGCTGACCTCCGTTGGTCACTGCTGGCGGACGGAGAACCCGTGGCGGTCAGGAGGTCCTAAGCTCCTGGCCGCCGTTCTCGTTTACGGGTCCACCCTCACAGTCCAGAGCGCCGTTCTCAACCCATGTTGCAAACAGAGTTTGCATATCGAGTTCCGGCTATATCACGGCTGGTCAGTAGGCGTGCGGAGGGTATGACGGTGCGGAGTCGAGGCTGGCGAAAGGCGGGCCTGTCGAGCGCGAGGCGGGGTGGCCTGGCGTCACCCCGGAGACGCCACAGCCCGCCCCGGCAAGGAGAGGCCGGGGCGGGCTGACCGCAGGTGCGCCCCCACCGCCGGGGCGCTCCTCCCACGCTCCATGATCTCACTCGGAGTTAGGGTCTTGCGCCTCTTCGTGACGTTCCGTGTCCGGGAGTTTGCCGACCAGGTGGGGCCAGCGTCCGGCGGAGACGGCGGCGCGGAGCCGCTGGAGGATGGGTGTGGGGTCGGGGCGGGCGGACGGTGTCACCGGCTGCTGGCGGGCGGCTTCCTCGCGCTGGCGCCGGTACTGGCGGGCGACTTCAAGCGCAGGGTGCTCCGCGTCGGTGCGGTCGTCGTCGGTCACGATGGCCCCTCGTCGTCGGGGACGTTGGGGAGTGGCGGCGTACTGCTGTGACGGGGAGCAGCCCGCCCCGCGTGCGGGTCCCGGAACGGGCTGCCGTGACCGGCCCCGTAGCCCCCGGGGACGCCGTATCGATGGTCTCACACTGGGTAGCCGGATTGGTCATGCTGGTTACGCACTGTTGTGCGCGCTGCTAGCCCGAATGGCCGCCTCCGGCTGCTTCTCCTGGGGGAACCCTGGGTTCCCGGGAGCTCCCTGGGCTTCCCGGTATGCCATGCTCTCGCCCGCGTCCGCTGCGCTTCACCGGGCGCCGTGGCGCTGCTGGCAAGTTGGCCGGGCGCGACGTTCACCCTGTCTTGGCTAGTGGGCCGGGGGTTGGAGGCGCCGAGGCCGTGGGCCGGGCGCCGCTGTGCGCCGTGGCTGATCGGACGAGCGCGAGAGATCGCGCCGCCTGCCCAGGGCGCCATGTCCACCATGGAGAACACCGGTGCCGCGCACCCCACGCACACCCAAAGTCCGCCCTGCCCAAGAGGCGCCGGAGCCGTTGCTGACCGCGAAGGAAACAGCGGAACGCCTCGGCCTCGCGCTGAAGACCCTCCAGAATTGGGCGTCTACCTGGGACGTCGAGCCGCGAGGGCCGAAGCCCATTCGCCTGTTCCCCAACCGGGGCGGCATCCGCTACCGGCAGAGCGAGGTGTTCCAGATGATCCGGGACGCCTTGGACGGGAACAGCCGCTGACCCCCAGGGTCACAACACGGTACGGAGGACCAACTGATGGCCAAGGAAGAACCCTACGACCGCTGGCATTTGAAGCGGCCAAAGCCGGGGCAAGACGAGTGCCCCGACCACCCCGGCCTGTTCGCAAGCGACGAGCACGGGCGCGGGAAGCGGTGGCTGGCCCGCTGGCGGAACGAACAGGGCAAGCAGGAGAGCGAGAGCTTCCCGGACGGTCGGAAGACAGCCGCCCTCAAGTTCCAGCGCAGCATGAAGGCGGCCGTGGAGGAGGGGCGCACGCCGCTCCTGTACGCGGGCCGGAAGGCCAAATTGGCGGTGCCGACCATCACCGAGTACGTGGAGACCTTCCTGACGGAGCACGAGGCGCGCGCCTCCACGATCGAGACCTACGGGTACCGGCTGCGCGGGCACGTGGTCCCGTACCTGGGGCACCGGCCGATCACGGAGCCGCTGCGGCCCGACTACAAGCGGTACTTCGTCATGCTGAAGGCTGACGGGGTGCCGGACTCGACCCGCAGCAGCGTGAAGAAGGCCCTGTCGGCGATGCTGTCGGCCGCGCTGGACGATCCCGACTTCGGTCACCTGATGCCCGGGAACCAGGTGAGGGACATTCCCCTGCCGCAGGGGCGCAGGCAGAAGGTCCGCTTGTACTGGGCGCACGTCGTGGCGCTGGCCGAGGAGATCGACCCCCGGTACGAAATGCTGATCTGGTATGGCTCGCTCCAGGGTCTGCGGAGCATGGAGGCCGCCGGGGTGCGCACGGGCGACATGCGGTGCCGCCTGGGGGTGATGGAGGTGGAGGAGCAGCGCCAGGACGGCCGGGCCGCGCCGCTCAAGACCAAGCACAGCTACGCCGTCTTGCCCGTCGGGTCGTTCCTCGTGGACAAGTACCTGGCGCACATGGCCCGTTGGCGGGGTCCGCTGTCGGCCGCCGCGCTGCGCAAGCGGGAGCGCCGGGGGCTGACGCCCATCAACCCGGAGTACGCCCACCTCGTCACCCTGTCCCGCTACTGGACCCCAGTGCATGAGAACGGGCTGTGCCGGGCGTTCAACCTGGCGAAGGAGAAGGCTCGGGCCAAGGGGGTCATGGTTCCGGAGGCTGCCACCTTCCGGGACCTGCGCCACTTCATGAACTCGGTGCTGTTCGCCTCCGGTGTGGTGGTGCGCGACGTTCAGAAACGGATGCGGCACGGCACGCAGCACGAGACCGAGGACACGTACGGGGTGGGTATGGAAGTGGACTGGGAGAACGCGCCCGCCTCGTTCGAGGAGCTGTACGGCTTCCCGGCGCCGTCCGTTGTGCCGGAGGCCGCCCTGGTGACGCAGGCGGAGCGGGAGCTGGCTCGTGCTGGCCTCCTGTTCCAGGCTCCGGCGGGGGGCGTTGCGCCCGCCGCCGCGCAGCGATGACCATGTGACCCACCCACCACACGGCGTAAGGTGTCCGCCATGACCACGGTTGATCAGCGCCCCGCCCGCCTCGGCGCGCGGGTACACACGGCTCCGGCCGATGTGCACCCGTTGTGCACCGGGCAGGGTGGCGCGGCGCTGCTCCGCAGGTCAGCGGCTACAAAGACTTACCGGGAGACATTCCCCGGCGTACAGCCCGACTCGTCTGCCGCTTCGCATGCCACGGTCAGGGACCGCACCTCCTGGGATGCCACGAAGTGCCCGGATGCCTCGGAACGGTGGGCTAGCCAGGGGCTGACACAAGCGCACCGCTGATCGCTGACCGCTGACCGCTGACCGCTGACGAGGGCGCTCGGCGTCGGCAGGGCAGGCGGCCCGGCGCGGCGTCTGCTGCCGCCACTGCGATCACCGGTACAAGTGCCAGAACCGCCAGGTACCCTCGACCACATCGTCAACGCGGCCCGACGGGCTTCCGCTCCACTCCGGTGGAGTCTCGAAGGACATGCCCCCACCCGCACGAGTCTCTTCGTGCTGCCTGGGGGAAGTCCTTGCTGTTCCGCGCGTCCGCGAAAACGGTCGCCGTCATGGCACTCGACGGTTCGCTGTTCCTGCACCTGACTGAGCAGTTCGTCCACATGCATGGTTACGGGCCAGGAGCCTCGGAGCTGCGTTCCTGGGAGCGCAGCATCCCTCTTCTGACCGCCGCGCTCAACGATGTCGGCCTGGGCGACGTCGAGGTCATGCTGGAGTACGCGCTACCGCTGAACAGCAAGCGTGCCGACGTCGTCCTCGCCGGCTTGCACCCGGACACGCAGGAGCCGTCCTACGTTGTGGTGGAGCTGAAGCAGTGGAGCCAGGCGGCTCCGCACGAGGACGACCCCACGCTGTGCCATGTCGACGCCTATGCGCATCCCGTGCTCAACCCGATCGAGCAGGTGCGGCGGTACTGCGACTACCTGGTCAACTTCAATGGCGCGGTGGCCGAGCACCGTGAGCGGATCCATGGCGTGGCCTTCCTGCACAACGCCACCGAGTTCGGGGTGGCGGGGCTGCGGGAGATCGAGCGTGACGGACAGGAACGGCTTTTTACGGGGGAGCGACGCGGTGCGTTCCTGGACCACCTCCGGTCGAAGCTGAGCGACAAGCACCCCGGGGCTCTTGCGGCGGACGAACTGCTCGCGGGCGCTACCGCGCCGTCCAAGCAGTTGATGTCCGTGGCAGCGCAGGAAGTGCGGGAGCGACAGCAGTTCGTCCTCCTCGACGAGCAGCAGGTCGCTTACCGCATGGTGCTCAACGCGGTGGAGAGGGCGAAGCGCGCCGACCACAAGGAAGTCGTCATCGTCACCGGCGGCCCCGGTACCGGAAAGAGCGTGATCGCGCTCCAACTGCTGGGCGAGCTCTACCGGAGGGGCGTGGCGGCGGTCCACGCCACCGGCTCGCAGTCGTTCACCAAGACGATGCGCAAGGTGGCCGGCTCCCGGAAACGGGAAGTCCAGGACCTCTTCAAGTACTTCAACAGCTTCATGACCACGGAGAAGAACAGCCTGGGTGCCCTGATCTGTGACGAGGCGCACCGCATCCGGGAGACCTCCGCCAACCGCTACACCCGCGCGGCACTGCGGACCGGCAGGGCACAGATCGACGAACTCATCGACGTCGCCCACGTACCGGTCTTCTTCCTCGACGAGCACCAAGTGGTGCGTCCCGGCGAGATGGGCACCGTGGACGAAATCCGTGAGGCCGCGTCCAGACGGGGCATCGAATGCCATGTCGTCCCCCTGGACAGCCAGTTCCGCTGCGGAGGCAGCGACGCCTACCTGCGCTGGGTGGTCCGGCTCCTCGGCCTCGAGCCCGGCGGGCCGGTCGTGTGGGAGCCCGACGACCGCATGCAGTTGTTGGTCGCAGACAGTCCTGAGGAACTGGAGGCGTTCCTCGATGCCCGTCGCGCCGAGAAATACGGTGCCCGGATGTCTGCGGGCTACTGCTGGCGGTGGTCTCCTGAGCCCAAGCCTGGCGATCCACTGCCTCCCGACGTCGTCATCGGGGGCTGGGCCCGGCCTTGGAACCTGCGCGGGGACCGGTCGGTCTCCGGCGCTCCCCCCTCCGCACTGTGGGCCACCGACCCTGCGGGCTTCGGGCAGATCGGCTGCGTCTACACCGCCCAGGGGTTCGAGTACGACTGGTCCGGAGTCATCATCGGCCCGGACCTAATTTGGCGGGGCGACCGTTGGGTCACCGACCGGAGCGCCTCAAAGGACCCGGTCTTCAAAAAGTCCACACCGGGCACTGATGTGGACCGTCTCATTCGGAACACCTACAAGGTGCTGCTGACGCGGGGCATGGTCGGCACGATCGTGTACTCGACTGATCCGGAGACCCGAGAGAAGCTACGGGAACTGGTATCCGGCCGAACGAAGCCACGGCCTGCCGCGATCGAGGAGCCCCTTCTGCGGCGGTGAGCGTGCGATATCCGGCCATGATGGCGGTGCTTCCAGCCGAGCGTCTTGTCATATGCGTCGGGACGGGACGTCACCTCCCTAAGATCCAGACGTCATTGCGGCCCGACGGGCTTCCCCGCGTGGACATGCCCCCATCCGCACGAGTCACTCGTGCCCTGGGGGATCCACCTCGTGTCTATGCTCCTGCTGAAACTGGCAGCGCGGGACCTGCTGAACCTGAACTCAAGACGCCGTATGGTGCCCCACCTCGCCGCGAGGTGGAAGCACTTCCTCAGCACCGACGCTTCGTTGACCGAACGTTCCGCCTGGGCGGAGAGCCTAGTGCATCTCGCCGAGGATCTGGTTGCCGCCGACCGGGGGAACGTCGAGATGGTCGTAGAGTGCGCGGCCACACTCGACGAGGCCGACCGTGCCGGGGACCCGCGCCTCATTGACGTCGTCCTCGTGGGCCATCATCCCGAAGAGAACGGGTTGTCGGTCCAACTCGTCGAGCTGAAGCGGTGGTCGACGGTGACGCGGGTGGAGCGAGCCACCGCGGAGCTGGTGCATGTCCCCGGAATGGGGGAGAAGAAGCATCCCGCGCTGCAACTGCGCGAATATTACGAGGCGTTCACGAGTGTCAGAGGGCCGCTGCACGGACTGGACTTCGAGTGTGGCGGCTTCGCCTATCTGCACAACGCCACCGACGCCTCGGTGCTCCCGTTAGTCGGCGTGGACGCGCCGACCGGTTCCTACGCCCGTGTCTACACGAACGACCGCCGCGCCCAACTGCTGTCGGACCTGCGGAACAGCTTCGCCCCCGACGGTGCCGACTCGGCGGCCGAAATCCTGTTACGGAGCATGGGTCTGCGCAATACCCCGCTGCTGGACGCCATGATCCGCTCCAGCGGCGAGGACACCGTCTTCACCCTGCGCGGCCGTCAGAAGAAGGTCGCGGATCAGATCCTCGATACAGCCGCCAAGGTGCTTCCCGATCCCCGGCGGCCCGCGCTCCTCCCCGACGAGCGACGGGTGGTGTTCCTGATCACGGGCGGTGCAGGTACCGGCAAAAGCGCCATCGGCCTCCAGCTCAAGGCTGAACTGGAGGCCGATGGCCGCACGGTCAAGTACGCGAGCGGCAGCCGGGCGTTCAACGGAGCCCTCCAGGAGCATGTCGGTTACGGTGACAAGGAGTTCAAGGAGACCTTCACCTACTTCAGCAACTTCGTCACCCCGCCCGACCCGCCGCTGGACGTGCTGATCTGCGACGAGGCTCACCGCCTGCGCGACCGCTCCACCAACCGCTTCTGGAAACCCGAGGACTGGGGCACCAAGCCTCAGGTGGACGAACTCCTCGACGCCTCCCGGTTGACGGTGTTCTTCCTCGACGACGGGCAGTCCGTGCGACCGCAGGAGGTCGGCACCGCCGCTCTCGTGGAGGACGCGGCACGGCGCTACGGCGCCCAGCTGGTCCGTAGCTGTCTGCACGAACAGTTCCGGTGCGGCGGCAGCGACGCCTACATCCGCTGGGTGCGCGGCGCGCTGGGAGTGTCCGACGTGGAGCCGGAGTTGTGGACCCCGGACGGACTGATGCATGTCGAGGTCGTGGACAGCCCGGAGGAACTCGAGCGGATCATTCATTCCGAGGCGCGGGCGGGTGCGTCCGCGCGCATGGTCGCCGGTTACTGCTGGCCCTGGACGAAACCCCTGGGCAAGGAGAAGCGGCTCGAACCCGACGTCCGGATCGGCGACTGGCATCGGCCGTGGAACGCGGACAGCGAATCCTTCTGCGAGAACAAGACGGTCCCGCCTTCCAAGATCTGGTCCGTGCACGAGAACGGTCTCGGGCAGATCGGCTGTGTGTACACCGCGCAGGGCCTGGAGTGGGACTGGTGCGGCGTGATCATGGGCGAGGACATGGTGCGCCGGGGTGACCGCTGGGTGTTCCGCCGGGGCAAGGAGAGGGCGGACAAGGAGGCGGGCGTCAAGCGGGTTGCCGTTCCCGGGTCGTTCGATCCCAAGGTGAAGCCGAAGAGCGTGGACGACGACGAGTTCGCCCGGCTCGTCCGGCACGCGTACCACGTGCTGATGACCCGGGCGAGCCGGGCGACCGTGCTCTACTCCACGGACGAGGAAACCCGGGACTACCTGAAGGGGCTCGTCGGCGACGTCCAGATCCACGGTCTGCGACCCACCTGGGAGAACCTGCCGGAGCAGGCGCGACAGCCTCATCTGCCTCGTCCCGGCCGAGGAGGGCGCCGCCGTAGGAAGCGTCAGAAGAAGGACACTCCGCCAGGAGAGATGCGCCTTTTCTGAAACGGTGGACGAGTAGGTGGAGTGGCGGGCTCCCGGGCCCGCCACCTGCCGGTCAGAAGACCAGGCGTGCTACCACGGCGAGAACCGTCACCAGCAGATTGGTGATGACTCCCACGGTGACGTCGACCAGAATCTGACGAATCCGGTCACGACGCGCAAGCTTGTACTCAACGGGGTTCATCGGTTTCCACTCCTGAGCGTGAGCTGGGAATGGCAGGGATCGCCCTACCGGGCATCCGCAGTCACACCGCGTGTAGCACGCGGTGGAGACCATTCGTCGCTCATCGCCGAGGACCGGCACCTGGAGCACCGCCGACGTACCCTCCGGGAAGGTGCGCAGCGGGTAACCACGTTAGTGCATGGGCCAGTTGACGCAGATCGATTTCGGACGCCGCGGTGTCCCCGTCCACGCGCCAGACGCGTTGGCATCGGAGGATGGCCGGCGGCCGGGACGCGGCCGTCGCGTACGGCGTGGGCGCCGAGTTCAGCCGTGATGAGGGTGAGCGTCTCGTTGACCGGGGTCGTGTAGGGGTGTGGCCCCAGTCGTTCAGGCGGTGCGAGACGAGTCGGCGGGCGAGGCGGTCACCGCGTGGGGTTGAGGTGAAGCGCATGGTGAACTCGCGTTCGGGTGCGGGGCTCTGTGGCGTGTGCCGAGGGTCCTGCGCATGTCCGTCTCCGTGGCACCGTCAGCCGCCCTCGCGCCGTGCTCGCCGGGTGCCGCGCCGGCGCTGGCTGCCTCGGCGATCAACGTCTGCCCAGAGACCGTTGGTTCGCGACGGTGTCGCCTTCCCGGGCGCGATCGACATCCTGATGGACCCAGCCCACACGCCTCCGTCACGCACACAGTGAGGCCTCAACTGGGCTGCCACAGTCCGGCCCTTGGAACGCGGAGTTACTGTAGGTTCCTGCTATGAAACAGGGCAAAGGGATCGAGAATCCCGAGTCGCGCTTCTCCGCGGTGCTGGTGGGCGCAGCGAAGCTTCCGGGTGTGCGTATCAACAGGGGGGCGTACCTCCGAAGTGCGCTGGCTCGCCACTGCTCCGAGGACGACATTCGCAGAGCGATAGAAGAGACCCCCGCTGCGGCCGGCATCACTGTCGAGGTTCTCGACAAAGTGGCCAACGACTCCATCCGCTACGAAACCGGCAAGGTCAGTGCTCTCTCCGCCGCTGCCGGGATCCCCGGCATCATCGCCCTTCCCGCCACTGTGCCCGCCGACATGGCCCAGTACTTCGGCCACATGCTGCGTATCGCGCAGAAACTCGCCTACCTCTACAGCTGGCCCGATCTGTTCTCCGACGAGGGCGACGACGTCGATGACGCGACCATGGGGGTGCTCACGCTGTTCTTCGGCGTGATGTTCGGCACCCAGTCGGCGAACACCGCTGTCGGGAAGGTCGCGGGGATGATGTCCGAGCAGGTCGCCAAGAAGCTGCCCCAGAAGGCACTCACCCAGGGTGTCATCTACCCGATAGTGAAAAAGGTCGCGGCTTATCTCGGCGTCGAGATGACAAAGCAGTCCTTCGCGAAGACCGTCTCGAAGGCCATCCCTCTCGTGGGGGCCGTTGTCTCTGGCGGGCTCACTTTTGCGACCTTCCTTCCGATGGCCAAGAGGCTCAAGAAGCACCTCTCCAGCCTGCCGCTGGCGGAACCGTCGCACCGAGTGATGGAGGGGGAAGTCGTGGACGGTGAAGTCGTCGAGGACCACGGGCCTTTCGCCGCAGCGCACGCTGAACAGCACGGCGCAGACGCCTCTGCCGTCAAGCTGGAGGAACCCCAATCCTGAGAGGCGAGCGCCTCGACTGAACGCCGAAGGGGTGGCCGAGGCGGCGGGCGCTTCCGTCATCGTCGGTGGCAGTGGCAGTGGCAGTGGCAGTGGCAGTGGCGGCTGTGGCGGTCGTGGTGGTGGCGCGGTGATCTGTCGGCATGAGGACTCGCTCGTCATCCCGCCTTACTGATCACCGCGAACCCCGAGAACCCGTCGGAGCACCCGACACTTGGGGCGGCTCCAGGGTGACGATCTCCCGGTCGAAGAAATCGTGGAATCTCTCGCCACGCCCATAAAGCGCATCGAATCCGGCGTTCGTCTCCCGGATCAGTGAGCGGTCGGTGTAGCGGTTGGCTCCGGCCGCGTTTCCGTCCTCGTCGTAAACGACCTCGTACATGGCTACATCGCCGAGAATAACTACTTCAGGAACCGGGCGAGTCCGCTCCATACTCGAAATATTGCGAGCGTCGAGAACCCTGATTTCATCGCCGAGGTCCACGCGTACGCGTAGAGCGAACAACTCCCATTGCACATACGGCGTGATCGGGAATTCCACGACGCGAAGGCGGCGGTGCGTGACGCCCAGGCGTGACGCTTGGCGTAGTTCCTCGGCGTAGTCCTCGCGCCTCTCCTCGGCCAGGGACAGAGCCCTGTCCCAGTCGCCGTCGGCGAAGGCCTCCCAGCTCGGGAAGCCGCGCTCCTTGAAGTGCTGGCCGCGCTCAAGCTTGTTGAGGAAGCCGATCCCGCTGCTGTAGACCCGGCCCAAGTCCGCGTGGTACCTGGGGCGGTCCAGGCGTTCGGAGGCGCCACCGGGGAAGGAATCAAACATTGGGGATGTCCGGTTTCGCCGCGATGAGCATGTTCCTGGGGATGACCACGAGGCGTTCGTCCGAGCCGATCGAGACCCCGTCGGGCAGGTTCTTGGCGAGTGACTGGGTGAGGTCACGGCCGATGATGGCGATGTCCCCGTTGGCGAGTTCCCAGATGTCGGGGCAGTCAGCAGTTCCGGTTGTATTTCCGAGTTCTTGGGGGGTCTTTCCCAAACGCTGTTTGAAAGTCGTGTCCGGATCCGCTTCCCAAGGCCTGACCATTATCGTTGCCCCCTCGATCGGTCGGGTGGCTTCACTGTAGCGTGCAACTGGCTTGCCTGGCCATGTGTTAGACCCGGTCCACCAGGGTAATGGCGAAGAATGGTTCCTCCTTGTCTCATGTTGCTCCGGGTGGAATGATGTTGATTGGAAAGAAAATCATGCCAACGCCTGGAAGGCACGTTTTTTCTGCTGAGCTGTCGGCAAATCGGGTGAATGGAGGGGTGGCTGTGGACCCGGAAGTGGCCTCGCTCGCACAGAGCGCGGGAACCACCTTGGTCACGTTGATGGCAGCAGATGCCTGGCAGCACACGCGTGACGGGTTCACGCAGCTCTGGCGTCGGATGCAACCCGAACGGGCCGAGACCGTAGCCGCTGAGTTGGAGGCGGGCCGCGAGGATGTGCTGGCTGCCATGGCGGCGCACGACCAGGAGACTCTGGACGAACTGCGCCTGCAATGGCAAGGGTTCGTACGGCGTCTGATCATCGCCCGGCCCGTTGCCGCCGAAGAACTGCGCCGGCTGCTGGACGAACTCGATCCCGGCGGCTCGGTGGCCCGACAGGTCAGCCAGCACGCCACTGCTTCCGGCCAGGCCCGGGTCTACCAAGCGGGACGAGACCAGCACATCGCAGAGCGATGACGGGTGGGATGGACGGTCACGCCGAGGACCGTGGACGGGTTTTCCAGACATCCGGCGACCAGCACATCAACGAGCACCATCACTACGGCGGTGACGGCCCCGAGCCCAGTGGCCCGGACTCGGTGCGCCGACCGGCCGTGGGGCGGCCTCCTGTCGTACTGCGTGACCGCAGCGAGGTGATGGAACGCCTGCGGGCGAGCGTCGAGGCGGGGCGCGGCGGCGAGGTCTACGTGCTGTATGGCATGGGCGGTTCGGGCAAGACGGCGGTAGCGTGCACCCTCTTCCAGGAGGTCGCGGGCGAACAGGGCCGGGTAGCGCTGTGGGTCAACGTCGCCGACCGCGGGAGCCTGCGCGGCGGCATGCTGGCCGTGGCAGCCGACCGAGGGGCGGGCGACGGCGAACTGCTGGCTGCCCGCAACGGCCTCCGTCCCGCGGCGGATCTGGTGTGGCAGCATCTCGACCGCTCCGCCGAGCCCTGGCTGCTGGTCCTCGACAACGCCGATGAGCCGGAGATCCTGCGGGACGGCAGTTGGCTCCGTACCAGCCCGCGCGGCATCGTCGTGGTGACCACACGCCGAGCGGCGGCTCGCTGGTGGCCGGGAGCCGAGCTCCAGCACATCGGCGTACTGCCACGGGAGGACGCTGCGCTCGTGCTGCGCGACCTTGCCCCGCACAGCGGTACTACGGAGCAGGCGGCGCGGATCGCGGACCGGCTCGGGAGGCTGCCGCTCGCCCTCACCCTGGCAGGAGGCTTCCTCTCCCACCAGGTGCTCGATCCCTGGACGATGGATGCCTACGGACATCATCTCGACGGAGACGAACGGGTTCAGTTGATCGACCGCGGAGCCGAGGCGCTGTCCGAAGCGGACCCTCGGCATCTGGTCGGCCTGACCTGGCAGCTGACCCTCGACACGTTCGAGGCGCGCGGGCTGCCCGAAGCGGCGGCCCTGCTCAGACTGCTGGCCCGGTTCGCGGCCGAACCGCTGCCGCTGGCACTGCTCAACCACGAGGACATCGGCAGTGTCCTTCCCCGGGCCCGTACCGAGACAGCTCTGAGGGCCCTGCTCGACCAGTCACTGTCCGAGCTGGTCGACGTCGTCGGCATGCGCTGCGTGCAGAGCCATGGCGTCCTGCTCGACAGCGTCTCCGCGGCGACCCCCGCCGAACTGATGCCCACTCTCGACGCGGCGGCCGTCCGACTGCTCGACGCGGCCGTACCCGGCGTACCCGACGCCGGGCCACACGAGCCGCGACTGCGCCTGCTGGTACCTCATGCGCTGGCCTTGCTGCGGCGTATCGGCGAGCCGTCGGCCGTTGCCGACGCCCTGGCCGTGGCGACGCGGCTGTCGGTCGCTCTGCACCGGACCGGGGACTACCTCTCGGCCTGGGAAACCTCCCGAACCGCCGCGGACCTCGCGCAGCGACTGCTCGGCGCGGACGACCGTATGGTCCTGGCCGCCCGTTCGAGGGCCGGGCGGGCGCTGTTCCGGCTGGGCAGGTTCGCGGAGGCCGAGTCGTTGCTCCGCGGTGTCCGTACCACTCAGGAGGGCCTGTTCGGGGCCGAGGACCCCGACACCCTGGACACTTCCTACGGCCTTCAGCTCGTGCTGGCGAACCTAGGGAGACGAGACGAGTCGGTCGCGTTGCTCAGTGCCACTGTTGCCGGCCGGCGCTCGGCGCTCGGACCCGCGCATCCGCTGACCCTGCGCGCCCGTGCCAGCCTGCTGGAGATGCTGCCCGCAACCGAGGTGGTCACCGAGGAAGACGGTGCACTGCTTTCGTTGCCTTCGGAGTGCGACCGGCTTCTGGGCTCCGATCACACGGTGACCCTGGGCGCAGGACACAACCACGCGTGGGCGCTGTACCTCCTGGGCCGGTTCGAGGAGGCCGACAGCGAGATCCGGCTGATCACCGAAGCGTATGTGCGGCGCTTCGGGCCGGAGTACCCGATCGTGCTCGCTGCCCGGCAACTGTTCTCCCGGACCCGGGCCGCGCTCGGCCAAGTGGACGAGGCGATCGAGCTGATGACCGACGTCGTCGCACGACGGGAACGCGGCCTGGGCCCCGAGCACCCCTTCACGGCCGCGGGTCGGCAGCTCCTGGACACCTACCGGTCGAGCCGATGACGTGACGGCGTGTGCCACAGCGGCGAGGGGTGGCCTCAGTAGTGGTAGCGGGCCTTGAGGATCTTGACTTCCTTCTCGCATGCCTGGCGGGACAGCGTGAAACCGACGCCCCTGACACCGTCCACCCGGGTGGCCCGTTGATCACGCGTGTCGGCTCCGACGTCCGGTGGTGGACCTGGGCCGGTTAGCGTGCCAACGCCACCCTGGCAGCCGCCCTCCAGTCAGTCACCGACCCTCTGCAACGACCCTGGTCTGGCCCAGGTACAGCGTCACACCTCCCGCCCAGCCGCAGTCCTTCGTCGTGTTCAAGACCTACCGAGTGTCAACAACGCTCAACGCTCATGAGCAATGCACTTACCGTGCCGCCGACTTGGGCTCCCCTTTCTCTGCCGATGGCGCGTGGCCGGTCGTGCCGCCGAAGTACATCTGGGCGAGGTCCGGGTCGGAGAGGATGGCCTCTGCGGGGCGCTGCGTGACCACCCGGCCGCTCTCCATCACCACGCCGTCGGTGGCCATCCGCATGCCGAAGCGCACGTTCTGTTCGACGATGAGGATCGTCTTGCCGAGGTCGCGCAGGACCATCACCGAGGTGTACAGCGCTTGCAGCGCCTTGGGGTCCAGGCCGACGGAGGGCTCGTCGAGCAGCAGGAGGGTGGGGTCCAGCATCAGGGACCGGGCGAACTCCACCATGCGGCGCTGGCCGCCGGAGAGATTGCCCGCGCTGTCGTCGGCCCGCGTCGCGACCAGGGGGAAGAGTTCGGCGACCTGGTCGTACCGCTTGCGGACCAGCTTGCGGTCCCGGCGGATGATGTACGCGCCGAGCAGCACGTTCTCCCGGACGGTGAGGTTGGGGAACAGGGCGCCTGTCTGGGGCACCTGGGAGATCCCGCGGTGCAGGATCTCCGCCGGCGAGCACTGGTCGATGCGCTGCCCGGCCAGCTTGATCTCTCCCAGGCGCGGTGTGAGCAGGCCGCTGACCGCCTTGAGCACGGTGGACTTGCCGGCGCCGTTCGGCCCCACGATGCACGCGAGAGCACCCTTGTCGACGTCGATGTCGACGCCTTGGAGGACGTCGCCCCCGCCGTAGCCGGCGACCAGGCCGCGGATCTCCAACATCACTGCACCGCCTCCTGCTCCAGTTGGAAGTCGTCGCCCAGATAGGCGTCGATGACATGGGGATCGGTCTTGATGTCCTCGGGGGTGCCGGAGGCCATGACCGATCCGCGGGCGAGCACATGGATCGGGTCGCACAGATCGAGGAGGAAGGGCATGTTGTGCTCGACGATCAGGAACGTCTTGCCGTACGAGTTGAGCTCGCGAATCATCTCGCCCATCCGCTCGATGAGGACCGGGTTGATGCCGCCGGCCGGTTCGTCGAGCAGGATGATCTTGGGGTCGAGCATGAGGATCTGTGCGAGCTCGACGAGCTTGCGCTGACCGTACGAGAGAGCCTGCGCCTTCTGGTCGCGGAACGCCCGCATGCCGACGAACTCCAGCAGCTCGTCCGCGGCCGCCGCCTCCGGGCCGCTGACCGCGATCCGGCCGAGCTGTCGCCAGGAGAAACTCCGCTGCGCGGCGACGACGTTCTCCAGGACGGTCATCTCACCGAACAGCCGGGTGATCTGGAAGGTACGGCCGAGGCCGAGGTGGGCCCGTTCCCAGGAGGGGAGGGTGTCGATCCGCCGGCCGGCCAGCGTGATCACGCCCGCGTCCGGCGCGATGGTGTTGTCGATCAGGTTGAACACGGTGGTCTTTCCGGAGCCGTTGGGTCCGATCAGACCGGTGATGGACCCCTCGGGCACGGTGAACGAGCAGCCGTCGACCGCCTTCAACCCGCCGAAGCTCTTGCGCAGACCGGAGACTTCGAGCAGGGCGGGGGCCGGGGTGGCCCCGTGGTCGGGGGGCGGGACGCGTTCCGCGTAGGAGGTCAGCGAGGCGAGGGAGCCGCCGGTGCCGATCCGGGCTCCCACCAGGCCGGCCTTGCCGGTGGTGCGGCGCCGGTACAGGAACGACTCCACCGCGGGGAGCACGCCGTGGGGGAGGAGGATCACGACGGCCATCAGCAGTCCGCCGAAGAGGAAGAGCCGGGTGTTGCCCCCGCCGAGGCTGTTGTTCGCGTACTCGTTGAGCGGTTCGATGGCGAACGCGCCGATCACCGGACCCCACAGGGTGGCCTTGCCGCCGATGAGGAGCGACAGGACGATCTGCACGCTGATCAGGATGCTGAACATGCCCCGCGGGTCGATGAAGGTGAGGTAGTAGCCGTACACCGCGCCTGCCATGCCGACGAAGACACTGCTGGCCACGAACGCCAGGATCTTGTGGGTGGGCAGCGCGACCCCGATGGTGGCCGCCTTGGTCTCGTCCTCACGGATGGCGACGAGACCCATGCCGAACTTCGTCCGCCTGATCCACCACGTCATCAGCAGTTGCAGGGCGAGTACGGCCACCAGGGCGTAGTAGAAGGGCCAGTTGATGATGTCGCGGTCCCACGACGGCAGCGGGAGTGTCAGTCCGGCGGTGCCGTTGGTGAGGCCCACCCAGTTGATGGCGATGACCTGGGTGAGGAAGAGGAACGCCACGGTGATGATGACGAAGGAGGGTCCGCGCGAGCGCAGTGAGACCAGTCCGAGGAGGACGGCCACCAGCGCGGTGACGACACCTGCCGCCGGGACCCAGAACCAGGGCGAGACGCCGTCGAAGCGGGTCGCCAGCACCCCGATGGTGTAGCCGCCGAGGCCGATGAAGGCACCCTGGCCGAGCGAGACATAGCCGGCAAGACCGGTGATGATGTTGAGCCCGCCGGCCCCGACCGCGAAGACCAGCGACAGGATGATCATGTTCTGGTAGTAGGTGTCCTGGGAGACCAGCGGATATCCCAGGAGGGCCACGGCCCCGATCGCGGCGATGATCCGCCCGATCCACAAGGGCTGGGTGAGGGTACGGAGATTCGTGTTCACGCTGCCACCGCATCCTCACGCAGTCGGGAGCCGAGGAGGCCCTGGGGCCGGAAGAGCAGGACGGCGAAGACGATGATGTAGGGGACGGCCGTCGCCCAGGACGGCGAGACGTAGGCGGAGGTGAGGGTCTCTGCCACGCCGAACATCAGGGCTCCGAGGACGGCACCGCCCATGCTTCCCATGCCGCCGAGCACGACGATCGCCAGCAGCCGGGCGATCCACTGGTAGTGCGCTCCGGGTACGAAGGGGTACATGACTCCGACGATGGCACCGCCCGCGCCGGCCGCCGCGATCCCGAGGGCGAAGACGAGCGCGCCGACCGAGGCGACCTTGATGCCCACGAGCTGCGCGCCCGAGGGGTTGACCGCCGCGGCCCGGATGGAGCGGCCGAGCCAGGTCTTGGTGAGCACCAGCCACAGGGACACCAGTACCAGGACGGCGACGGCCCCGCCGTAGACCTGGGACTTGGGGAGGAAGAGACTGCCGACGAGGAAGGACTGGTCGGCGTAGGCGGGGCGGATGGTGGTGGAGTCGTTGCCCCAGATGGTTCCCATGGCCGCTTCGAGCACCAGGGCCAGCCCGAAGGTGAGCAGCACCGTGGAGGCCATCGGCGCGTTGCGCAGCGGCGAGACCACCGAGCGGTAGGTGAGCCAGCCCAGGGCGAAGACGACCGGTGTGGTGATGAGGATCGAGAGCAGCGGGTCGATGCCCAGGCCGTTCCACAGTGCGTAGGTGATGTACGCGGAGAGGATCAGGAAGGCGCCGTGCGCGATGTTGATCACGCGCATCACGCCGAAGATCAGCGTCAGTCCCGCGGCGGCCAGGGCGTACACCCCACTGAGGAGCAGCCCCAGGATCAGGTTCTGGAGGAGCTCGGTCATCCCGTGCCTCCCGGCTTCCAGCCCTGGACGATCTGCGGGGTCGTCGCCACGTCCTCGGGCAGCACGACCTGCACCTTGCCGTCCTGCCACTGGCCGATCAGGAACGAGCCGGTGGGGCTGCCGTCCTCGTTCCAGCCGAGTTTGCCGAGGATCGTCTCTACGTCGTTCCCACGCAGCCAGTCCGCCATCTTGTCCTGGTCGGAGGTGTTGCCGACCGCTTCCACGGCCGCCTGGAGCGTCTGGGCGGCCGCGTAGGCATCGGCCGCGTCCTCGGGCGGGTCCTCCTTGAACATCGAGCGGTACTTGGCCACGAACTCCGCGTTGCCGGGCGTCTTGGCCTGGACGGCGTGGCTGATGGCGAACATCACGCCCTCGGTGTTCTCCTCGCCGACCCCCTTGGAGTACTGCGTGCCCAGCGAGGGGGCGCTCGTCTGGTAGAGCCACTTCGGCTTGAAGTCGGCCTTGGCCATCGAGCGGACCAGGCCGACGCCGTCCTCGAACTGCGCTCCGTTGACGACCAGGTCCGGCGCGGCCGACTTCATCGCACCGGCGATCGAGTCGAAGTTCTTGGTGTCGATCGCGTACGTCTGGCGGTACACCGTCTTGATCCCGGCCTTCTCCAGGATCTTTCTGACGCCCTCGGCGTTCGGCGCCGCGAACGGGTCGTCGAGCTCCGGGTAGGCGGCGGTCTTCGGCCGCTGGTCCGCCGGGAGGCCCGCGATCCAGTTGGCGAAGGTCGCGCCCTGCTTGTCGGCCGTGGCCTGCTGGCTGAAGAACAGGTACTTGAAGCCCCGGCTGAACATCTCGGGGGAGCCGCCCGCCGGCTCGACGTAGAGCATCTGGTTGCGCTCCGCGACCGCGGACGCGGGCAGGTTCAGCAGCGAGGAGAAGGTGCCGAGCAGGAGGTCGACCCGGTCCTGGCTGATGAGAGCGTTATAGTCGGCGACGATCGAGTTCTGGTTGGACGCGTCGTCCTTGATCACGAGTTCGACGTCCTGTCCCAGCAGGCCGCCGTCCTTGTTGATCATTTCCTGCCAGACCTGGTATCCCCGCTTCGCTGCCTGGCCCGGCTGCGAGAACTCGCCGGTCAGCGGGAGGGAGGCGCCGATCTTGATCGGGCCGCTCGTGTCGTCTCCGGCGGTGCCACCGCAGGCGGCGGTTCCCAGAAGCAGGGAACCCGCAGCAGCCATGACCATGAGCCGACGACGTTGTGGGCTTGTTGGCATTGTTCCTCCTTGCCGACCGCAATCGATTGCGGTTGCGCGCAGTCTCATGAGAAAGGCTCGTCACGTCAAGGACTCGGTCGAAAATGTCCCCAGGTTGGTCTTTACCGACCTGTGACGAGATCTTGAATTGGTTGATCCGTGGGCCTCGTTGCAAACGACTGCACCGAGGATGGGTCAGGCGAGGATCCGTACGGGGTCCTCCACCACTGCGACGAACGAGCGCATCCACTCGGCTGCCAGCGCGCCGTCCACCGCCCGGTGGTCCACCGACAAAGTCACCCGCATCACGCTCCGCACCGCCGGCCGGCCCTTCACCACCACCGGCTCCTCACGCGCCGCGCCGACGGCGAGGATCGCCGACTGGGGCGGGTTGATGATCGCGGCGAACTCCTCGGTGCCGTACATACCGAGGTTGGTCACCGTCAGTGCCCCTCCTTCCAGTTCTTCCTGACGCAGCCGGCCCGCCCGGGCCCGTTCGACGAAGTCCCGTACGCCCGCTGCGACAGCGGAGACGGTCATCGCGTCGACCCCGCGCAACACCGGCGTCACCAGGCCTCGTTCGGTGGCGATGGCGACCGACACGTCGACCGGGGTGAACTGCCGCAGTGCGTCGGGCAGCCACACCACGTTCATCGCGGGGACCAGGGTGTGAGCGCGCGCCGCCGCCTTGACCACCAGGTCGTTGACCGAGATCCGTACCTCGCCCGAGGCATTCAGCCTGCGGCGCAGCGCCAGCAACTTGTCGGCCCGGATCGTGGCGCGCAGATAGAAGTGCGGCACGTCCCGTTTGCTCTGCGTGAGACGGGTGGCGATGGCCGCCCGCATCCGCGAGTGGGGTACGTCCGTGTACGCGGACGGCGCCGGGGCGCTGCCTTGGTACCGCGCCGGGGCCGGGGTGGTGGCCCCTGGAACGTCCACCGGGGTGTCGTCCTGCCGTGCCGGCAAGGCGCTCCTGGCGGCCACGGCCGCGTCCACATCGCGTCGCGTGATCCGCCCGTGCGGCCCGGTCCCGGTGATCTCGTCGAGCGGCAGATCCGCCTCCCGGGCGACCCGGCGCGCCAGCGGGCTGGAGAAGATCCGCCCACCGTTTTCCCGAGCGACGGCGGCGGGGCTCGCCTCGGATGCTGCGTAGGCCGGCGCGGGGCCCTTTGGCGCATGGCCCGGGGAGCCGCCGTCCGGCGCGGCATCCCGGGAACCGTCCGCCGGAAGGGCGGGGTCCCTTGTCGCATGGCCCGGGGAGCCGTGGGAGCCGTTCGCCGGAACGGCGGGGCCGGTCGGCGCATGGCCCGGGGGGTCGCCGTCCGGCGCGGCACCCCGGGAGCCGTTCTCCGGAACCGCTCGGCGCTCCGGCACCGTCGGGGCCGTGGTGGCCGTCACCCCCAGCTCGGCCAGGACCGCGTCGATGTCCGCGACCTCCTCACCGGGGCTGCCCAGCAGGGCGATCGGCGCGCCGACGTCGACCTGCGCTCCCGCCGGGACCAGGAGGCGCAGGACGACTCCGGGGGCTTCGGCCTCGACCTCGACGACGGCCTTGTCCGTCTCGACCGCGGCGATCGGGTCGGCGGCCTCGAAGCGGGCCTCGTCCGCGACGAACCACTCGTGCAGAACCGCCTCGGTCACATTCGCAGCCACTTCGGGCATGCGCAGCACGTTCGCCATCTCAGAACCTCGTCATCTCGCGCAGCTTGGCGGCGACTTCGTCGCTCTGGGCGATCGCGGCCCGCTCCAGCACCTTGCTGATGCTGGGAGAGGCCTCCCCGCCCGTGACGCGCTCCACGGGGTGGTCCAGCCAGTCGAAGAGCCGCCGCTGGATCTCGTCGGCGAGCCAACCGCCGTACGACGTGCCGGGGGGTCCCTGTTCGGCGATGAGGACCCGGCCGGTCTTCCGCACGCTCGCCCCGATGGTGTCCCAGTCGATGCTCGCCCGGTCCAGCCAGCGCAGGTCGATCACCTCGGCGTCGACGGAACCGAGCTGTTCCACGGCGTCGAGCACATATCCGACCATCGCCAGGTACGAGATCACCGTGACCTCAGAACCCTGGCGCCGCACCGCGGCCTTACCAACGGGAAGGCAGTAGTCCAGATCGTCCACAGGGCCGGGGCCCGTGGCTCCGTAGAGGTCGACGTGTTCGAGGACCACCACCGGATCGTTGCAGCGCAGCGCGCTGTTCATCAGTCCGACGTAGTCGAACGGGGTGGTCGGGGCGACGATGCGCCAGCCGGGCGCGGTGGCGAACACCCCGGCCGGGTCCATCGAGTGCTGCGAACCGTACCCGGTGCCCATGGCGACCTTGCTGCGCAGGACGAACGGGACGTCGCCACCGCCGCCGAACATGTGACGCGCCTTGCCGATCTGGTTGAACAGCTGGTCCGCGGCCACCCACATGAAGTCGGCGTACATGAACTCCACGATGGGCTTGAACCGGCCGTCCAGCGCGATCCCGCCGCCCAGGCCGGTGAACGCGTTCTCGCTGATCGGGGTCCCCAGGATCCGGTCGGGGAAGCGCTCCTTCAGCCCGCGAGTGGCGCCGTTGGTGCCGCCGTTGAGGCGGTGCACATCCTCGCCCATGACGACCACGGACTCGTCGGTCTCCATCCGCCGGCCCAGAACGGCCGCGACGGCGTCGACGAGCCGCTGCTCGGCCACCTCGCCGGAGAAGGAATCCAGGTCCGCGAAGCGTGCGTCGCTGAACTCGCTGAGATCCCCGCGGATCCCGACGTCCGCGAACGCCGGGTCCGGCCACTCCGCGGGCTTGATCCTGCGCTGCCCGGGCTTGCCGTCGGGGAGCGGCTCCAGCAGCGTGTCGCCGGTCTCGGCCATGCACTGTGCGGCGCGGGTGGACACCGCGGCGATCTCCTCCGGCGTCATGATGCCGCGCCGGGTCAGATGGGCGGAGACCTGCTCGATGGGGTCGCGGGCGCGCCAGTGCCGTTCCTCCTCCTTGGAGCGGTATCCGAAGGAGGAGCCGGGGAAGCCGCCGTTCTGGTGGAAGTAGCGGTAGGTGTCCACCTCGATCATCGTGGGGCCGTGTCCCGCCCGCATATGGGCGACCGCCTCCCGCATGGCGAGGTGGACGGCGAGGGGGTCCATCCCGTCGACCTTCCAGCTCGGGATGGCGAATCCGAGCCCGCGGGCCGAGAGCCTCGGTTCGCCCGTCGCCTCGAAGACGTTGGTGGAAACCGCGTAGAGATTGTTCTCGATGAAGAAGCAGACGGGCAGCTTCCAGGCGGAGGCGAGGTTGAACGTCTCCAGCGTGGACCCGATGTTGACGGCGCCGTCCCCGAAGTAGGTGACGGCCACGTCCTCGGTGCCCGCCTGGCGGGCGGCCCAGGCGTATCCGGCGGCCATCGGGACGCCGCCGCCGACGATGGCGTTGGTCCCCACCGCACCCGCCTCGTGCCACTGAAGATGCATCGAGCCGCCGCGCCCGTGGCTCCAGCCCCGGTCCAGACCGCAGATCTCCGCCAGCGTACGGAGGAGAACCTCGCGTACCTCCGGGGAGAGATCGGCGGTGGGGTCCAGGCCCTTGGGTGCGACGTGGTGAAGGGCTTTGGCGAGGAACTGATGGTGGCCGCGGTGGGATCCGTTGACCGCATCGGCGGAGGTGAGCGCGAGGACCGATCCGACCGCGCCTCCTTCCTGCCCGATGCTCGAGTGCGCCGGCCCGTGGACCAGCCCGGCGCCGGCCAGTTCGAGGACGTACTCCTCGAAGGACCGGATCAGCACGAGCTGGCCGAGCATCGTCCGCAGCAGTTCGGGGGATGCCGCGTCCCAGTCCTTCTCGGTGGCGAGAACCTCGACCCACGGGGATGCGGCCTTGAGCTTGCGGTGCTCCGTCATGGCAGCCTCCTCAATCGTTTGCAGTGGCAGACTGCCACAGGATTGGATCCACTATCTAGAGATGTGCAGGGCTCAGATCATGATTTTCCTGGCATCATGCACGCCATACAAAGAAGCTGAATTGAGAAAGGATCCAATATGGCCATTCCGGGACTGAAGCGGCTGGACCACATCGGGTTCACGGTGCCCGATCTGGAGGAGGCCACCCGCTTCCTCGTCGATGTCCTCGGGTGCGAGTTCCTGTACTCCCTCGGGCCGTTCCGTGGGGACGACGAC
The DNA here is from genome assembly GCF_042871385.1 of Streptomyces sp. NPDC005808. Lineage (NCBI taxonomy): Bacteria > Bacillati > Actinomycetota > Actinomycetes > Kitasatosporales > Streptomycetaceae > Streptomyces > Streptomyces sp. NPDC005808. The sequence goes on from NZ_JBIAIK010000003.1 coordinate 564,984, forward strand.
TGGATGCGCGACCACCTCAACGTCCACCCACGGGCGGAGGTTCGGGAGAACCGCTTCTTCCGCTGCGGTGACCAGGCGGTCTTCGAGGTGTTCGACTACGCCGCTCCCGATCGGCGGGACGTCCCGCCGAAGAACAGCGACGTCGGCGGCCATCACGTCGCCCTGTACGTGGACGATCTCGACGAGGCCGTCGCCTATCTGCGCGACCGCGGGGTCCAGGTCCTCGCCGGTCCGACATCGAGCAGGGGCCCCGCCGAGGGGAACCGCTGGATCTACTTCCTCGCCCCCTGGGGAATGCAGTTCGAGCTCGTCTCCTATCCCCATGGCAAGGCCTTCGACCGCCTCCGGCAACAGGGGCCGGCCACCGCATGACCACCAGCACGCCGGACGGCGGGCCGTCCCCCTTGCGCGCGGCCGCCGCGAGCCAGCGGGTGGCGGCCCACCTGCGGGATGCCATCCTCAGCGGCGCCATCGCCCCGGGGACACGGATCCGCCAGGAGGAGGTGGCCGAACGCCTGGGGGCGAGCCGGCTCCCCGTACGGGAGGCCCTGCGCATCCTGGAGGCGGAGGGCCTGACCGAACACGAGGCCAACCGGGGCGCCAGGGTGCCCCGGCTGACCCAGCACGAGGTCGACGTCGTCTACCGGATGCGCGAACGGCTCGAACCGCTCGCGCTCGCCCAGAGCATCCCGGCCCTGGACCGCGCCGCCGTCGAGGGCCTGGCGGAGATCCAACGGAGCATCGAGGCCACCACCGACATCGGCGACTTCCTCGCCCTGGACCGGGAGTTCCACCTGAGGTCGTACGCGGGGTGCGGCGTCCAGCAGCTCACCGCGACGGTCACCAGACTCTGGAACTCCACCCAGCACTACCGTCGGGCGTACGTGTCGCTCAGCGGCCCGGGCCGGATGTGGGTGATCAACTCGGAGCACCGGCTCATCCTCGACGCGGTGGAGCGGGGCGACGCCGTAGACGCGGAGCGGTTTCTGAGCGGCCACATCCGCCGGACCCGGATCGAACTCGGCAGACACCCCGAGATCTTCGAGTAGATCCCGTAGATCCCGTAGATCCCGCGGTGAGACAGCCCGGCGGCCCGGGGCCCGCGGAGCGGCGGTACTCACCACTCGACCGCGATGTACTTCGACTCCATGTAGTCCAGGACGCCCTCGTGGCCGCCCTCGCGGCCGATCCCGCTCTGCTTGGTGCCGCCGAAAGGCGCGGCGGGATCGCTGACGATCCCCCGGTTCAGGCCGACCATGCCGGAGTCGAGCGCCTCGCCGATCCGCAGACCGCGCGCGAGATCGCCGGTGTACACGTAGGAGACCAGCCCGTACTCGGTGTCGTTGGCCAGCCGGACCGCCTCGTCCTCCTCGTCGAACGTGACGAGGGGGGCGACCGGGCCGAAGATCTCCTCGCGGAGGATCGGTGCGTCGGGCGGGACGTCCAGCAGGACGGTCGGCTCGTAGTAGAAGCCCTCGCGGTCGGGGCGCCGGCCACCGACCACCGCCCGGGCCCCGGATTCCACCGCCGAACGGACCAGGGAGTCCACCTTCGTCACGGTGTCCTCGTTGACCAGCGGTCCGACCTCGGTCTGCGGGTCGATGCCGGGCCCGATCCGTACCGCGCTCATCCGCTCCGCCAGCCGTCGGCCGAACTCCTCGGCGACGGAGGCCTCGACGTAGAAGCGGTTGGCCGCGGTGCACGCCTCGCCGCCGTTGCGCATCTTCGCCACCATCGCGCCGTCGACCGCGGCGTCGAGGTCGGCGTCGGCGAAGACCAGGAAGGGCGCGTTGCCGCCCAGCTCCATCGAACAGTTCACCACCTGGTCGGCGGCCTCCTTGAGAAGAACCCGCCCGACCTCCGTGCTGCCGGTGAAGGACAGCTTGCGCACCCGGGGGTCATGGAGCATGGCGGACACCACCGCGGACGAACGGCGCGAGGGCAGTACGTTGACCACTCCCGCCGGCACTCCGGCCTCCTCGAGGATCGCGGCCATCGCCAGCGCCGTCAGCGGGGTGTCGCTGGCCGGCTTGAGCACGACCGTGCACCCGGCGGCAAGCGCCGGGCCGATCTTGCGGGTGGCCATCGCGGCCGGGAAGTTCCACGGCGTGACCAGCACCGCGATCCCGACGGGCTGCTGGACGACCAGGATCCTGTTCGTCCCCGAGGGCGCGGTCAGCATCGTCCCGTAGGTCCGGACCGCCTCCTCGGCATACCAGCGGAAGAACTCCGCCGCGTAGGCGACCTCGCCCCGCGCGTCGGGGAGTGCCTTGCCGTTCTCGAGCGTCACCAGCCGGGCGAGTTCCTCGGCCCGTGCCGTCATCAACTCCCAGCAGCGCCGCAGGATCTCGGCGCGCTCCCGGGGTGCGGTCGCGGCCCAGCCGGCCGCGGCCCGCTCGGCGGCGTCGACAGCCGCGATGGCATCGGCGACCGTGCCGTCCGCCACTGTGGCGAAGGTCCGGCCCGTCGACGGATCGCGGACGTCGAAGCGGCCGCCTTCCGAAGCCGCGGTCCACTTGCCGCCGATGTACAGATCGGTGGGCACCGCAGGGTCCGGGGTGTAGTCGTCCATGGTCGAGCACCTTTCGTACGGGAGCTGCTCAGTAGGCGTTGGCGACGAACAGGTCCTGGGCCGGGAACAGCGTGAGGACGCGCGGACCCTCCGGGGTGACCACGACCTCCTCCTCGATCCGGGCGGCCGAGAAGCCGTCGCTCGCGGGGCAGTACGTCTCCAGCGCGAAGACCATCCCCACCTGCAACTCGACGGGTTCGCGCATGCTGTTCAGCCGGGAGATGATCGGCCGCTCGTGCAGGCCGAGCCCGAGTCCATGGCCGAACTGGAGGCCGAACGCGGCCATCTCGTTCTCGAAGCCGAACTCCTCCGCCTTCGGCCAGACGGCCGCGACCTCGTCCGTACCCGCTCCGGCCTTCACCTTGCCGATCGAGGCGTCCATCCATTCGCGGGCCTTGGTGTACGCCTCGCGCTGGGAAGGGGTGGAACTGCCCACGCCGAAGGTGCGGTAGTAGCAGGTCCGGTAGCCGTTGAAGGAGTGGATGATGTCGAAGAACGCCTGGTCGCCCGGGCGGATCAGCCGGTCGGAGAAGTTGTGCGGATGCGGGTTGCACCGTTCCCCCGAGACCGCGTTGATGGCCTCGACCTGGTCCGACCCCATCTCGTAGAGGCGCTTGTTCGCCAGGGCCACGATCTCGTTCTCGCGGATCCCGGGCTTCAGCACTCCCACGATGTCCTGGTAGACGCCGTCGACCATCGCCGCGGCCTGGGTCAGCAGCATGATCTCGTCCTGCGACTTGATCTGCCGGGCATCGAGCATCAGCTGCTGCGCGTCCACCACCCGCAGACCCTGGCGCTCCATCTCGAAGAGGAACGGGGGCTCGACGATGTCGACCCCGATCGGCGCGTCGGCGACTCCGGCGTCCTCCAGCAGCCCCTTGATCTGGCGCACCGCCGACTCCATCAGACCCGCGGTGGGTGCGATGGCCCCGCGCAGGCCCAGCATGCCCGCATGGCAGTTGTCCGGGTCCAGCCACGGGGAGTGGAGCCGGTGGTGCCGGGCGGCGGATCCGAAGTCCCACAGCATCGGCTCACCGTCGCGGGTGAGCAGCGCGTACCGGGTCATCTTGTCCCCGAGCGCGCCACCGATCCAGGTCTGCGTCGTGTACCGGATGTTGTAGAAGTCGAAGAGCAGGAAGGCCCCGCACTCACTCGCCTCCAGCGACGCCTTGGCACGCGCCAGCCGGTACGCCCGCAGCCGGTCGAAGTCGACTCGCTGCTCGTAGTCCACGGCCATGTGTCCGGGCGCCGCCATCGGGGTGACGGCCGGCCCGGTGGCAGGACGGGCGCTCACTGCGCCACCTCGTCGGCCGCACCGAGACCATCGTCCACCTGCACGTTCTCCGGGCTGAGCTTGAGACCGGAGTTCTGCGCCTGGAGATCGAGCAGGATGGCGAAGTCCTCTTCCACCCGTCCGCTGCCCACACTGGCCTGCACCAGTTGGGCGGTGGCGGAGGCGAGCGGCATGGGTACGTCCAGTTCGCGGGCCGCCGCGAGACCGAGGTCGAAGTCCTTGCGCAGCAGGACGGGTGTGAAGGTCGGCGTGTAGTCGAGGTTCACGAAGGCGGGCGCCTTGTAGCGGGTGAACGGTGACCCCATGACGCTGTTGTTGAGGAAGTCGAGAAACGCCGCGCGCGAGACGCCGCCCTTCTCCGCCAGCACCGTGATCTCAGCCAGTGACTGGGTGACCACGCCGAGGAACAGGTTGTGGCAGATCTTCACCAGCCGTGCCACGTCGCCGTCACCGGCGTAGGTCACCGACCGGCCGATCCGGCGGAGAAAGGGCTCCACCTTCTGGTACGTCTCCTCCGGCCCGGAGGCCACCAGGCTCAGTTCTCCGGCGCGGACGACCTTGCCGTTTCCGCTGACCGGGGCGGCGAGGAAGGCGACGCCGCGCTCGGAACAGGCGGCGCGGACCGCCTCCGACGAGGCGGTGGAGACCGTCGAGCAGTCGACGACGATGCCCGGCACCTGGTCCGGGTCGGCCAGCAGTCCGCCCTCACCGAGCAGGACCTGTTCCAGGTCGGCGGGCGTCGAGACCATGGTGAACACGACGTCGAGTCCGCGGAGTTCGGCCACCGTGTCGGCGATCGTGCAGCCGTTCGCGGTCAGTGGCTCGGCCTTCGCCCGGGTGCGGTTCCACACCGTCACCGCGGCCCCGGCGTTACCCAGGCGGGCGGCCATGGCCGCTCCCATGCGCCCGGCTCCGATCCATCCGAGCCGCAGGTCGGGCAGCTGGGTCGTTGTCTCGTTCATGGGCCACTCCTGCAATCGATTGCATTCAAGGGCATCGCAGGGTGCCTGAAAGCGTCCCTGCAAACGACTGCAAGCTTTGCCCACGCTCGACGGCGGAGTCAAGCACCCGGACGGTACGTAATGGGAAGGAAGGGTGGATCAAGCGGAATGGCCGGGGCCGTACCGAGTTCGGATCCATCACTGCAATCGACTGCACTTCTCGGATAGACTCGCCTTCGTATCGCGTCCGAGAGACCTGGGAGGCAGTCATGACCACCATCCCGGTCGACGGGAGAGTTCTCCGTCCTGCACTCCCCGGCGGGTGTCCCGGTCGCCCGGACCGAGGGGGCCGTCCAGCGGGCGGCGATCCGTACCTGGGCCGGGCCGCGACGCCGCCGTCTGCTTCCGGCGACCGTGGACGGGCGGGAGCCCCTCTCCCCCCGCCGCCGGACTGATCTGCTTCCGCGCCCTGACCCGACGCCCCTGCGCGCCCGTCCCCCTGCAACCGCCACTGCGCGTCTGCACTGAAGACCCCTAGGATTCCCCTGTGCAGAAGACAACGCTCCGGGACGTGGCCCAGGCCGCGGGCGTCCATGTCGCCACGGCGTCCAGGGCTCTCAACCCCAGCACCCGGTCGCTGGTCAATGCCGACACCGCCCGACGCGTCAGCCGCGCCGCCAAGTCCCTCGGCTACACGCCGAACCCGATCGCCCGCAGCCTGAAGACCGCGAAGTCGCTCAGCATCGGCGTGGTGCTGCCCGATCTGACCAACCCTCTGTTCCCCCCGATCGTCCGGGGCATCGACGACATCCTCGGCCCCGCCGGGTACAGCGGACTCATCGTCAACACCGACAACGATCCGGCGCGCGAGAAGGCCCAGATCGAGTCCCTCCGGTCTCGCCAGGTCGAGGGGCTCATCGTGGCCACCGCACGACTGGACCACCCCCTGCTCGCCGAACTGCACGAGCAGGGCGTGCGGATGGTGCTGGTCAACCGCCGCACCGAGCACCTCGACGTGCCCGCCGTCACCCCGGACGACGCGACCGGGATCGCGCTCGCCGTCGACCATCTCGCCCGGCTCGGCCACCGCAGGGTCCTTCACCTCGCGGGACCCCGCGCCACCTCCACCGGGCTCACCCGCGCCAGAGCCTTCCGCAACGCTGTACGGGAGTTCGGCCTCGACGAGGACCCCGCGCTCGTCGTGCACTGCGACTTCTGGGCCGAGGCCGACGGAGCCCGCGCGCTGCGTGAAGTCCTCGACGTCGGGACGGAGTTCACCGCCGTGATAGCGGGCAACGACCTGATCGCCCTCGGTGCCTACGACGTCTGTGGCGAGCGCGGTATCACCTGCCCGGACGACATCAGCATCGTCGGGTTCAACGACATGCCCTTCCTCGACAAACTGCGCCCCCCGCTGACCACGGTCGCCGTCCCGCACCACCAGATCGGCGTCGAAGCGGCCCGGATGCTGCTGGAGGCGCTCGACGGGCCGCCCCGACCGGCGCGCTCGGTGCTCCTGCCGGTCTCCCTCGTCGTCCGCGCGTCGACGAAGGAACCGGCGGGGCGCTGACCGCTCCGTCCCTCGGTCCCAGGTGGGGCCTCTCCCGGCCGGAGAGGAAAATGCCCTGTATGGGGTGGTGTTCAGTCATCCAGTAGTGCGGGAACCCACTGGACTCGGCCAGTTGGACCGGCCGTCGGGAGGCTCCCCGCGCCTCCCGGCGCGGGTTCCCCTCACCCAGGGCCACCGGAGCCGGCGCGGACAACGCTGCCGGGCGGTTCCCCGACCACTGCCTCTGACCGGAGCGCTGATCGGCTCAGTCATGCCATCCGCAGTGCGGTGCCGACCAGGACTGCTCCCAGCAGTTACCCGGGTGGCGCATTCCAGGGGGTCCGGCGGATGTCCTCTCTGTCACCGGTGTTCCCCCTGTTTCCGCAGGCGGGAAGGGAGAGGGAGCGCCTTCCCGGAGTGGCCGAGGGCCTTCCCGGAACGGCCCGCGCAGGGGACGGATTGGCCGAAGATCATCCTGGCCCAGCCGGGGACCGGTGTTCCCTGTCGGTCGCCTACAGCCGACCCGCTCCCGCCGGTTCCTGGGAGTTCGAGGGGAGTCGCCTGTGCATGGAGTGAACATTTATATACACAAGGTAAACAAGCGCAGGGTGGCTGAGAAACTTTTTCGAATTGCCCACGAAACCTCCTCATGGCGTCGGAGGATGTGTGCGGCACGGGCCGGGGGCTGCTCGAGGCCAAGGTTTTTCGTTCGTCTCGGCGTAGGCACGCAAGAAGGTTTTTCGCTGTCCTGGCTCGGTTCTTCGTCATGCGGCAATTCATGCCGCAGCCCATGGGGGGCACATCATGCAGGGTTTTTCGCGGAGGGCCGCGGTCTGCGCGGCGTCGCTGCTGCTCACGTTTCTGGCGCCGGTGGCCGGGGCCAGAGCCGCCGACACGGAACCGAGAATCGACCTCAGAGTGCTGGTGGTCGACGACGGCGGTGAGGCCACGGCGGCCGTCGCGGCGGAGCTCGACGGAGCCGGGACGCCGTACACCGAAGTCGATTTGAGTGACGCGGGTAGACCGCAGATCGACGCGGCGTTCCTGAGTGACACCGTCGACGGGCGGCCGAGGGCGAAGTACCAGGCCGTGGTGCTGCCCAACGACAATCCCTTCGGGGCGGGCTCGACGGAGATGGCGGCGCTGGCGTCGTACGAGCAGACGTACGGAATCCGCCAGGTCGACGCCTACACGTACGCCCAGCCGGCCGTCGGGCTGAACTGGGCCCAGGACCCCGGGTACATGGGGTCGCTGGACGGCGTGACGGCGCAGGTGACCGCCGCCGGTCTCGCGGGGCCCTTCGGGTATCTCGAGGGTCCGGTTCCGTTCGAGGACAACGCGGCCGATGTGTCCGAGAGTTACGGATACCTGGCCGTGCCGCTCGCCCAGCAGGCGGAGGGAGCCACGTTCACGAGTTACGTGGAGGCGCCCATTCCCGGCACCGCGGTGAACGGCTCGCTCATCGGTGAGTACGCGCACGACGGGCGCCGGGAACTGGTGGTGACGTTTGTCTACAACCAGGCCCAGCAGCAGTACCGGCTGCTCGCGCGCGGAATCGTGGAGTGGATGACGCAGGGTGTCCATCTCGGCGCCGACCGGAACTACTTCGCGGTGCACGTGGATGACGTCTTCGGCGCGGACGACCGGTGGGACACCGTGCTGAACTGCACCCCCGGAGACGTGGACTGCCCCGAGGGCCAGGGCACGGCGGACCCGATCCGGATGACGGTCGCGGACGCCCAGTACGCGAAGCAGTGGTCGCAGGAGCACGGTCTGACGCTCGACTTCATGTTCAACGGCGCGGGCAGCGAGACCTACAAGGAGGAGAACGGCGGGTCGGACGCGCTGACCGATCAACTGGTCGCGGACAAGGACTCCTTCCGGTGGGTTAACCACACCTACGACCACCCGTTCCTGGGCTGCGTGCAGAACGTGACCGTGGTGCCCTGGGTGTGCTCCACCGACACCGCAGGGAACGTGCAGTGGGTCAGCCAGGCCGAGATCACCGCGCAGATCGCGGACAACCGGACCTGGGCCACCGCGAAGGGCCTCGACCTCGACAACACGGAGCTCGTCACCGGTGAGCACTCGGGCATGAGGGTGCTTCCGCAGCAGCCCGACGACAACCCCAACCTGGCGCCCGCGCTCGCCGCGACCGGCGTGAGCGTACTGGGCAGCGACAACTCACGTGACCCGCAGCAGCGGCAGGTCGGCGCCGCGCTGACGGTGCCGCGCTTCCCGATGAACATCTTCTACAACGTGGCCAAGCAGGCTGAGCAGGTCGACGAGTACAACTGGATCTACACCAGCGCCGCCGACGGCGGCAGCGGCATCTGCGACAACTCCACGACGACCACCTGCCTGGACGCCCCGCTGGACACCGCGACCGGCTACACCTCGTACCTCGTACCGACCGAGAGCCGGATCGCGCTCGGCCACGCGCTGTCGAACAACCCGCGCCCGCACTACATCCACCAGTCGAACCTGGCCGAGGAGCGGATCGCCTACCCGGTCCTGGACAAGGTGCTGAGCGACTATGCGGCCCTCTTCGCCGACAACACCCCGCTGGTCAACCAGGGGTTGAGCGAGACCAGCGCCGAACTGGCGCACCGGGCGGCCTGGGACGCCGCCGTCGACGGCGGACAGGTCACCGCCTACCGGATCGGAAACACCGTCACCATCAGCGCGCCCAGCGGGGTGCAGGCCCCGGTGACCCTGCCCGCCGGCACGGACGGCTTCGGCAGCCCGTACGCCGGAGTGCGGTCGGGATGGACCGACAGCGGCTCGCTGGAGCCGGCGGCAGCAGCGGCCGGTTAGCCGCGCGCCCCGGCGGCATCGGCCGCCGGGGCCCGACCGCGCCCTTGACCACGGCCGCGGCCTGAACCAACCGTTCCTTGGGGGGAATGAGACGCATGTCCACGCGAGAGATCCTGCACGCCGTGCCACCGCAGGGCACGGGCGACCGGACGGCGGTGACACTGCTCACCGAAGGGACGTACCCGCACCAGCACGGCGGGGTGAGCGTGTGGTGCGACCAGTTGGTACGGGGGATGCCCGAGGTCGACTTCCAGGTCGTCGCGATCACCGGGACCGGCCAGGAGCCGCCCGCCTGGGAACTGCCCCCGAACGTCGGCGGACTGGTCTCCGTCCCGCTGTGGGGACCCGTTCCGGACGGACGCGCGCCCCGGGGCCGGCGGCTGCGCCGCTTCCTCGGCACGTACGAGCGGTTCCTGCTCTCGCTCCTCGAGCCCGGCTCGCCGACCGCCGGAACGGACTTCGCCGACGGCCTGTACGCCCTCGCCGCCCGGGCCCGCGAGGGAGAGCTGTCGGCGGCCATGCGCACCGAGGAAGCGCTGCGCACCCTGACCGCGGTGTGGAACCGGCCGCACATACCCGTGGCCGCGGCCCGGCCCACCCTGCACGACGCGCTCACCGCCACCGAACTCCTGGAGCACGCGCTGCGGCCGCTCGCGGTCACGCCGCCCGAGGGCGGCGTCGCGCACGCCGTCAGCGGAGGCCTTGCCGCACTGCCCGGGCTGATGGCCCATCAACTGCACGGAACACCACTGCTGTTGACCGAGCACGGCGTCTACCTCCGCGAGCGCTACCTCGGCTACCGCACCGGCGGTTATCGCTGGCCCGTGAAGTCGCTGCTGCTCGGCTTCTTCCGGCTGCTGGCCCGGGAGACCTACGCCCGCGCCGCGCTCGTCACCCCCGGCAACCGCTACAACCGGCGCTGGGAGGAGCACGGCGGCACGGCGCCCGACCGCATACGCACCGTCTACAACGGAGTCGACCCCGGCGCCTTCCCGCCCGCCGGTCCTGAACCCGAACTGCCCACCCTCACCTGGGCGGGACGCGTCGACCCGATCAAGGACCTGGAGACGCTGATCCGCGGCTTCGTCCTCGTACGCGAGGAGTTGCCGCAGGCGCGGCTGCGGCTGTTCGGTGGCACACCGCGCGGCGGAGAGGCCTACCGGGAGCGTTGCCAGGCCCTCGCCGCGGAGTTGGGGGCAGGCGACGCGGTGGTCTTCGAGGGCCGGGTGGAGGACATCCGCGACGCGTACGCGGCGGGCAACGTCGTGATGCTGTCCAGCATCAGCGAGGGCTTCCCCTTCACCCTCATCGAGGCCATGTCCTGCGGCCGGGCCACCGTCTCCACCGACGTGGGCGGGGTGCACGAGGCGGTCGGCGACACCGGCCTCGTCGTACCGCCCCGTGAGCCGCGGGAGATGGCCCGCGCGGCACTGGAACTGCTGCGCGACCCGGCACGGCGCGCCCGGATGGGCGAGGCCGCACGACTGAGGGTGATCGAGCAGTTCACCCTCCGCCAGACCATCGACACCTTCCGCGGGATCTACGGCGAACTCGCCACCGGCGCCGCCACCGGTCACGAGCGGTACGCCGAGGAGTACGCCGACGAGTTCGCCCGGGCGTCCGTCGGTGGACGCGAGTTGCAGAAGGAGTTCGCGGGGCACGGCGGCGTACGGCAGGCGGGTGAGGTGGGGTGAGCGGGCCGTTGCGTCTGCTGCCGGGGGACGGTGGCATCGATCAGGAGCGCGCCGAGCTGCGGCGGTTCCCGGCGGGGTGGCCGGGCAACACGACTGCCGGGCAAGGCGGTTCGGCCGGTAGCGCGGGCCGGGCAGACTGGGGCGGGTCCCGTGGCACCGACGCGCTGCCCGCTCTCGGCCCACGTCCGGTCCGTCGCCGTCGGCCGTCCTGGGCCGAGGATCCGTTCGACGAACTCGCCGAACGGCTGGCGGACGTGTGCGGCGCGGCCGTCCACCCCGACGAGATCGCCGCCGTACTGGAGTCGGACGGGCTGACGCAGGAACAGATCACCGGCCGCTACGGACGACGGGACCTCTTCGAGGTCGCCGAGGAGCTGTACGAGCGGGTACCGCGCCGCTTCCCCGACCCGGAACCGCCGCCCGACCCCTGGCGCACCAGCCCCTGGCGGTGCGTACTGCGCGGGGCGGTCTTCGGACTCCCCGGGCTGGCATACGTGCTGGGCGCCGGGCTCCTCGCGAGCGGTACGGGCGCGATCGCCGGACTGGCCGCCTCGGCGCTGGTCGCCTGGGCGTGGAACCAGGGCCTGGCCCACCGTTCCTACGTACGGCTCGCGTCGGGCGGCCGTCGCGCCGCCGCGCGCACCCTGCGCGTCGGTGCCCCGGCCGGGGCACTGGGCGCGATGTCGGCCGGGCTGCTGCTGTCGGGTCCTGGCACCATGGCCGCGTTCGCCGCCGGGCAGGCGCTCTACCTCGCGGCGGGCACAGTGCTCCTGGTGCTGGGCCGCGAACGGGATCTGCTGCTCGCGCTCACCCCGACGGTCGCCGGAGCGGCCTCCCTGCTCCTGTGGCATCCCGGCCCGCAGGCCGTCACCGGGCTGCTCCTTGCCACCGTCGCGGCGGCGGTGCTGCTGGCGGCCCGCGAGATCGTCAGGTCGCTGGGTACGGAGAGCACGTCAGGGCCCGGCACCGGGCCACCGCTCGCCGCCTCCCTCCCGTACGGGCTGTTCGGCCTCGCGGCGGGGTCGCTGACGCTGATGGCCGCGTCGGCCGACGGGGCCGCCGTGGTCGTACTCACCCTGAGCATGGGCGTCGCCGAATGGCTGCTCTACCGCTACCGGAGCCTGGGCCTCGCCGCACTGCGGCACAGCACCACACCCAGGGGCTTCCAACTCCGCGCCGGGCGAGCGCTGTTGCTCTGCCTCGCCGGATACCTGGCACTGCTGGCCACGCCCGCCCTGATCCGCGGGGACTCGCCCGGACCACTGCTGGCGCTGGGAGCCGTCCTATGGACCGCCCTGCTGCTCCAGGCCTTCGGCACGGCCTGGCCACCCGCCGCCGTCTGTCTGGCCGCCGCCGCAGGCGCGGCCCTTGGCCCCGCCGCCGTCCGCCCGCTCGTCTGCGGCTGCGCCGCCGCAGCGCTGGTGATCGTCTCGTACGCCCTGCTGGGCCGTGCCACGGCCCACCGTTGACAGCACCTCAGCACCTCAGCACCTCAGCACCTCAGCACCTCAGCACCTCCGTCACCCGCATGACCCCTGACAACAGAGGAGACAGACCCGTGACCGAATCCGTCCCCGGACCCGGACCCGTAGCCGTCACCGGAGCAGAGGGATTCATCGGCTCGCACCTGGTGGAGGCGCTCGTCGCCGCCGGGCACCGGGTGCGCGCGATGGCCCAGTACAACTCCTTCTCCTCCTACGGCTGGCTGGAGACCCTGCCGCAGGACGTGATGGACAGTGTCGAGGTCGTCCTCGGCGACGTACGCGACCCCGGCTCGGTGGACCGGCTGCTGGCCGGCACGGAGGCCGTCTACCACCTGGCCGCGCTGATCGCGATCCCGTACTCCTACCAGGCTCCGCACAGCTACGTGGACACCAACGTCACCGGCACCCTCAACGTCCTGGAGACGGTCCGCAGGCTCGACATCCCGCGCCTGGTGCACACCTCCACCAGCGAGACGTACGGCACCGCCCAGACGGTGCCGATCACCGAGGACCACCCCATCAACACCCAGTCCCCGTACGCCGCTTCCAAGGCGGGCGGCGACCGGCTGGCCGACAGCTACCACGCGAGCTTCGGCACCCAGGTGGTCACCCTGCGGCCGTTCAACACCTTCGGGCCGCGCCAGTCCATGCGGGCGGTGATCCCGACCGTCATCGGGCAGGTCGCCGCCGGAGAACGGACCATCACCCTCGGCGATCTGCGGCCCACCCGCGACTTCACCTTCGCCAAGGACACCGCGCGCGCCTTCCTCGCGGTGGGCACCGCGCCCGCCGAGGCCGTCGTCGGACGCACCTTCAACGCCGGTACCGGCGGCGAGATCTCGGTCGGCGACCTGGTCACCCTCATCGGCAAGCTGATGGCCGCCGACCTCGAGGTCCGCGAGGACCCGCAGCGCATCCGACCGGCCGGATCGGAGGTGATGCGGCTGGTCTGCGACGCGTCACGGCTGCGCGCCGCCACCGGCTGGGAGCCCGCCCACAGCCTCGAAGAGGGGCTGGAGGCGACCATCGACTTCTTCCGCGACCCGGCGAACCTCGCCCGCTACAAGACGTCCGTCTACAACATCTGACGGCTCCCTGACCTGTCCCTGGCTCCAAGACCTACCGAGTCCCTGAACCCAGGAAATCGGCGACACCGAATCGGCGACACCTGACGACAGTCGGAAGGAAACCCCACGATGCATGCAGTCATCCTGGCCGGAGGCAAAGGCGTGCGGTTGCGGCCCTACACGACCGCCCTGCCCAAGCCGCTCGTCCCCATCGGCGACCAGCACGCGATCCTGGAGATCGTGATGCGGCAGCTCGCCGGTGCCGGATTCACCACCTGCACCATCGCCATCGGGCACCTCGGCCACATCATCCGCGCCTATGTCGGCAACGGCTCCCAGTGGGGCCTGCGCGTCGGCTACGCCACCGAGGACAGCCCGCTGGGCACCATGGGACCGCTGCTGACCATGCTCGACCGGCTGCCCGAGCACTTCCTCGTCATGAACGGCGACATCCTGACCGACCTCGACTTCGGCGCCGTACTGCGCAGTCACGAGGAATCCGACTCGCCGCTGACCATCGCCACCTACGCGCGTAAGGTCGCCATCGACTTCGGCGTGCTCACCACCGAAGCCGGCAAGGTCGTCGGCTTCGCCGAGAAGCCGAGCATGGACTACCGGGTCTCCATGGGCGTCTACGGACTCTCCCGCTCCACCCTCAACGGCTACACACCCGGTCTGCCCCTCGGCTTCGACGAACTGGTCCTGGACCTGCTCAAGGCCGAAACCCCGCCCGCCGCCTACGATTTCGACGGCTACTGGCTCGACATAGGGCGCCCGGACGACTACGACCGGGCCAACGCGGAGTTCACCACACGCCGCCCCGCCCTCCTCAAGGGAGTGTGACCCGGCATCATGCGCATCCTCGTCCTGGGCTCCACCGGATTCCTGGGCGGCCACATCGCCGGGCAGCTGCGCACCCTCCCGGGTGTGCGGGTGCTCGGCGGCGGCCGCTCGGTGGACCCCGGTCTGCCCCTGAACCTCCTCGTCGACCTCGCCGCCATCTCCGTCGCCGGACTCGCCCGGTCCCTGCGGGCCCTCGCACCCGACGCGGTCGTCAACTGCGCGGGCGCCGTCAGCGGCGACCCCGTACGCATGGCCGAGACCAACGCCCGCGGACCCGCCGTACTGTGCGAGGCGCTGCGCGAGGCGGCGCCGGGTGCCCGGCTTGTCCACCTGGGGTCGGCCGCCGAGTACGGGCCGACCCCCGCCGGGCAGATCCTCACCGAGAGCTCTCCGGTCAGCCCGCAGGGCACCTACGGGGCGACCAAGCTGGCCGGGTCGTACGCGGTGACCGAGGCAGGCCGGACCGGCCTGGACACCGTCGTCCTGCGGGTGTTCAACCCGCTCGGCCCCGGCTCACCCGCCGCCAGCCTGCCCGGACGGCTCGCCGACGAGCTGCGGCGCGCGTTGCCCGACGGCACGGTCACCGTCGGAGACCTCTCGGCCTACCGCGACTTCGTGGACGCACGGGACGTGGCTCGGGCCGCCGTCCTCGCGGCGACCACCCCCGGCCCCCTGCCGGCCGTCCTGAACATCGCCGGCGGCACGGCCACCCGCGCCCGGGACCTCGCCGAGGAACTGGCGCGGGTCGCCGGATACCGGGGACCGATCGAGGAACGCGGCGCCGGCTCGCAGCGCTCGTCCGCCGTGTCCTGGCAGCGGGCCGACGTGAGTGCCGCCGCGGACGCCCTCGGCTGGCGGCCCGAACTGACGCTGGCCGACTCGCTCGCCGCCCTGTGGGCCGGCCACACGAAGGTCCCGGCGTGAGCGACGCGGCGACGGACCCGGGCCGCGGCCGGCTGCTCGTCCCGCTCTATGTGCACCCGGCCGTGGACCCGGCCGCCTGGCGCGCCCTGATCCGCGCCGGACCACAGCTGTACGGCGTCGTCCTCAACGTCGCCGACGGACCCGGCGACACACCCGACCCGGCCTTCGTCACGGCCGCCGCCCAACTGCGGGAAGCGGGCGTGCGGTTGCTCGGGTACGTCGACACGGCCTACGGCGAGCGGCCGGTCCGCGCGGTCGTCGGCGACCTGCGCAGGCACCGCCGCTGGTACGACACCGACGGCGCCTTCCTGGACCGTACGGCCTCCGGCGCCGAGGATCTGCGCCACTACCGTCGGCTGACGAGGGCGGCCCGTCTCTGTGGGGCCGGCACCGTCGTCCTCAACCCGGGCGTCCATCCGGTCCCGGGCTACGCCGAGTTCGCCGACCTGCTGGTCACCTTCGAGGGCACCTGGAAGACGTACCGCCACTCCGACTTCACCGTGCCCGCCTGGACCGGTGCCCATCCGCCCGACCGGTTCTGCCACCTCGTGCACGGCGTCCCGGACGAGCTCTGCACTCTCGCGGCGCGCACCGCCCGGATGCGTGGAGCGGCCGTGCACTGCGCCGTCCCCGGCAGCGGCGCGAACCCGTGGAGCGGTCTGCCGCCGGCCGTGGAGAGGGAGGCGTCTTGAGACTCGCGGCACGGCCGGGACCCGCAACCGCCCTCGCCCTCATGCTGCTTGCCCTGCTCCTTGCGGGCTGCTCCCCCGACACCCCCGACACCCCCGACGCTCCCCGCCGTTGGCAGCCGCGCCCCGGCACCGCCTGGCAGTGGCAGCTCAGCGGCCCGGTCGACACCTCCGTCGAGGTCCCGGTGTACGACATCGACGGCTTCGAGAACAGCGCGGCCGTGGTCAAGTCCCTGCACGCGGACGGACGCAAGGTGATCTGCTACATCAACGCCGGTTCCTGGGAGGACTACCGCCCCGACCAGAAGGCCTTCCCCGCCGCCGTGCTCGGCAAGGGCAACGGGTGGGAGGGCGAGCGGTGGCTCGACATCCGCCAACTCGACGTGCTGCGCCCCATCATGGCCAAGCGCATGGACATGTGCCGCTCGAAGGGGTTCGACGCCGTCGAGCCCGACCTCCTCGACGGCTACACCAACGAGACCGGCTTCCCGCTGACCGCGGCGCACCAGCTCGCGTACAACCGCATGATCGCGGATCTGGCCCACGACCGGGGCCTGGCCGTCGGACTGAAGAACGACCTGGAGCAGATCCCGCAGCTGGTCGACGACTTCGACTTCGCGGTGAACGAGGAGTGCGCGGAATTCAGCGAATGCGCGTCACTGACACCGTTCGTCAAGGCACGCAAGGCCGTCTTCCATGTGGAGTACGACGTACCCACCGGGAAGTTCTGTCCCACCGCCGACCGGCTGGGCCTCGACTCGATGCTGAAGCGGCTCTCCCTGGACGCGTGGCGGCAGGCGTGCTGAGGCGGACGACGGGCACCACACGGGGGCGGCCGCCGAGGATCCTTCGGCCGCCCCTGCGCGGATCACCTCACCTGGCCACCATCTTCGGCTCTTCCTGACCCAGGGCGGCCGGTGTGTTCCGGCGCCTGCCGAGCGTGAGTCCTGGCAGGGCCACGATGAAGGCGACGGCGGCGAGGGCGGCGCCGCCGAAAAGACCGGCCCGGGCGGCGGCCGCGAAGTCGCCGCGCGTGGAGGTGATCTCACTGAAGTACAGCGAGGTCGCCAGCGCCGTGCCGAGCGAGGTGCCGATCTTCATGCCGGTCTGGTAGATCCCGGCCGCGGTGCTGCCCTCCTTGCGCGGTACGAGGTGCAGGGCGAGCGTCTGGTTGGCCGCGATGACGAGGCCCGCGCCGCAGCCCGCCACCAGCAGCGGCCCCGCGAGCAGCAGCGGCATGGGAGCGCCCGAGGAGGTGTCGACGACCAGGGCCGTGCCGGCCAGCCCCAGGGCGGTCACGGCGGTGCCGACGATCACCAGCGGAGGGCCGACGCGGTGCACGATACGGCCGCTGATGACGCCGCAGACCGCTGAACCGACGGTGAATGCCACGATGGACAGCGCCGCGTGCAGCGCCGTGTACCCCAGGCCTTGCTGGAGGAACTGGGTGAGCACCAGGAAGATGCCCGTGAACCCGCCGTACAGGGAGGCCGCGACGAGCGTGCCCACCCAGTAGTGGCGCTCACGGAACAGGTTCAGGTCGACGAGTGGCTGCCGGCCCTGCCGCGCCACGGTGCGCTCGTGCAGGACGAAGACGGCCAGCAGTGCGAGCCCTGTCCACGCGAGCCACCACCGGCGGCCGCTCCAGCCCCCGCTCTGCAGCAGCGGCAGCATCACGGCCGTGACGGCGAGGCCGAGCAGCAGCACACCGACCAGGTCGAGGGTGCGGCGCGCCTCGACGCGTCGGCCCTCCGGCAGCAGGCGCACGGCGAGGAAGAGGACGACGACGTCCACCGGGATGAACGCCAGGAAGATCCAGCGCCAGCCTTCGCCCGTACCGGCGAAGTGCAGGATGACGCCGCCGAGGAGGGGGCCGATCGCGGTCGACAGGCTCACCGTCGCGCCGTAGTAGCCGAAGGCCCGGCCCCTTTCGCGCGCCGGGTACATCTGGTGCAGCATGCCGACGACCTGGGGGGCGACGAGGCCGGCGGCGACCCCCCTGGCGAGCCGTGCCGCGTCCAGCCACACGGCGTCGGGTGCGAATCCGCACAGCACGCCGGTGAGGACGAACAGCACCATTCCGACGACGAAGATCTTCCGGCGGCCGAACTCGTCCCCGAGCCGGCCGGCCGGGACGAGCGTCAGGCCGAAGGTCAGGGTGTATCCGGCGAGCGACCAGGTGACGTCGGCGGGCGTCAGATGCAGGTGCTCCTCCATCGAGGGCAGCGCGACGGTCACGATGCTCACGTCGAGGAGGGTCAGGAACGCGGCCGCTATGCAGATGAACAGGGCCTGCGTGCGCCGCTTCGAGGTCAGGTAGGGCGGTGTGGGTACAGCGGTTGTTGCGAGGTCTTCAGGCGTCTTTGCCATGGTGCACCTCAGGTTCCCATCGGCTATCTGCAGAGGAGTTCGATGCCGTGGGGGGCGCGGCGGCGCCCCGCCGGGAATGCGGCTCCGACGTGGGAGTACATCCGTATCCGGTGGTGATGCCGTGACCCGCTCCGTCCCGGAAGCGGGTCACGGCCGTCTGGACCGGGTCAGCCCACGTCTGCCACCAGCCCCGCCTTCTCCACCCCGAAGACGGCGACGATCTCGTCGTTCTCGGGCCGCTCTCCGCTGACGCCCACCGCACCGAGCAGCTCGCCGTCCTTGTCGCGGACGAGCACACCGCCCCGGGAAGAGGCGACGCGGCCCTCGGAGATGGCGGCCAGAGCGGCGAAGAAGGCGGGGTCACGGGTGGCGTGCCGCGCCCCGGCCGCGCCGCCCGATCCGGTGCCGAGGCAGCCCCATGCCTTGGCGTGTGCGATCTGCGGGCGCAGGATGCCCGCGCCGTCCTCCCGTTTGACCACCTGGGGGTGGCCGCCCGGGTCGAGCACGGTGATCGTCAAAGGTCGCAGTCCCAGCTCGCGGGCGTGGTCCAGCGCGGCGTCGACGATCTCGGACGCCTGGGTCAGGCTCAGACCGGTCATGTCTGTGGCTCCTCTGCTTTCTTTGCTTTCTTGCTGTTCTGGGTGTCGGGCGTTTTCCGGAGTGCGGTCAATGGGTCGGGTGAGGGCAGGGTTCTCCCTCTGCGGCGGAGCAGATGCTTGCACCGGCCGGTGCGGGGGGCGGGGATCGTGCTCGCCGCGTCCGCGTCGCTGACCCGCGTGGCCGCGTACAGGCCGAGCAGATTGAGCGTCGCGGCGGTGAGGAAGGCGGCCCGGTAGCCGGACATGGCCGGGGCGCCCCCGGCGCCGGAAGCGCCGCCCGTGGCCGACACGAGGACGGTGGTGGCCACCGCCACGCCGGTCGCGCCGCCGAGCCTGCGGCCGACGTTGAACAGGGTCGAGGCCCGGCCGGACGAGGACGAGGTGACCGTGGCGAAGGACGCGGACTGGGTGCCCACGAACACCTGGCCGACGGCGAGACCCATGCAGAAGAGCAGCAGCCGGACCCACCACAGGCCGGTGTCCTCGTGCCACAGGCTCATCAGCGCGATGGCCGCACTCGTCCCCGCCGAACCGAGCATCAGGTGCCGCCGTGGGCGGAGCCTGCGGTAGAGGAACCGGCTGGCGAGCTGCGAGCCGATGACCACGCCCAGCGCCTCGCAGAAGATGGTCAGTCCCGCGGCCAGCGGAGTCATTCCCCGCTCGTCCTGGAGGTAGAGCGTGAGGGTGAAAAGGGTGCCGAGGAAGGCCACCGACTGCACGGTCATGACCGCGGTGCCGGAGGCGAACAGACGGTTCGTCAGCAGGCGTACGTCCATCATCGGGAACTCCTTGCGGAGCTCGACGACGATCAGGGCGGCGACCAGGACGGTGCCGCAGGCCAGGCAGGCGGCGATGGGGGCGGTGGTCCAGCCCCGTTCGGGTCCCTCCGAGACGCCGTACATCAGCAGGCCCAGGCCGGTCGCCGCGAGCAGGAACCCGGCGAGGTCGAAGCGTTCGGCGGGCCGCGCGGGCTCGTTGCGCAGGTACAGCAGGCCGAACACGGTCGCGAAGACGCCGACGGGCACATTGACGTAGAAGATCGCCCGCCAGGACACCGAGGTGACCAGCAGACCGCCGATCACCGGGCCGAGGGTGGGGGCGAGGCCGTTGGCGATGCTCAGGATCGCCGAGGCCCGCACCCGTTCCCCGGGGGCGAAGGCGCGCAGCAGCATCGCCATGCCGACCGAGGCGAGCATGCCGCCGCCCGCGCCCTGCAGGACCCGGAACGCGACCAGCTCACCCAGGCTCGTCGCCATGCCGCACAGCGCCGATCCGGTGGTGAAGACAGCCACGGCGGTCAGCAGGGTGCGCTTGCCGCCGAAGCGGTCGCCGAGCCAGCCGGAGGCCGGGACGAAGACGGCCAGGCTCACCAGGTAGGAGATGGAGACCGCGTCGACGCCGGTGGACGGCACCGAGAAGGCACGGCCGATCGACGGCAGCGCGACGTTGACGATGGTCATGTCCAGCGTGCTCAGGAAGAGCCCCGCCACGTAGACAACGCCTACGGCCACCTTCTGGCTGATGACGATCCGGGTGCCGCGCCGCCCGCCGGGCTCGCCACCCGCGGACTTCGCGACCGGGCCCCCGCTCACCCGACCGGGTCGCCGAGCCGGAGCGCGGAGAGCGCGGCGGTCAGCCGGAGCAGTTCGTCCAGCATCCCCGACGCGTCCGCGTCAAGGCCGGCGGAGGACTCGAAGGTACCGCCGGGGGTCACCGCCGTCCGGATGGACGGAATGTGCACGGAGTGCGAGAGCGGCACCATCTTCAGTGCGGACACGACCGGGATCAGCGCGGTCACGGCTCTGGCGCCGGCGGAGACACCGCCGTAGGCGACGAAGGCGGCCGGTTTGCCGGCCCACTCCTTCGCCAGGAAGTCCAGGGCGTTCTTGGTCGCCGCGTTGTAGCTGTGGTTGTACTCGGGGACGACGAAGACATAGGCGTCGGCGGCGCGCACGGTCTCGCTCCAGCGCCGGGTGTGGTCGTGGTCGTACTGGCCGCGCTGTGGGGGACGCGGCTCGTCGAGGAGGGGCAGGCCGACCTCGGCGAGGTCGACGAACTCGACGTCGAAGCCCTCGTGCCGTACCGCGAGGTTGTGGAACCAGGTGCCGACGGCGTGGCCGCGCCGGCCCGGGCGGGTGCTGCCGACGATGACCTGCAGGTGGGGCGCGGACATGACTGACCTCCGGTTGCTCAGCGGCTCTGTGGCTCAGCGGCTCAGCGGCTATGTGGGCTGTGGGCTGTGGGCTCTGCGGCCTCTGTGGCTCAGTCGTCGAGGACGACTTTGTTCTCGATGACTCCGAGTCCTTCGACCTCGCCGCGGACCACGTCGCCCGGCAGCACGTTGCCGTGGCCGAGGGGTGTTCCGGTCGACAGCACGTCGCCGGGCGCCAGGGTGAGCGCCTCGGTGAGCCAGGCCAGTTGCTCGGGGAGGGTGTGGAACATGTCGGCGGTGCTGCCGTCCTGGCGCAGTTCGCCGTTGACCCAGGAGCGGATGCGCAGCCGGTGCGGGTCGGGGATCTCGTCGGCGGTGACGAACCAGGGGCCGGTGATGCCGTACGTGTCGAAGCCCTTGGCACGGTCCATGCGGTTGTTGTCCAGCTCGGAGACGTCCCGCGAGCCGGTGTCGCAGAAGGCGACGTAACCGGCCACCGCCCGCAGCGCCTTCTCCGGTGTGAGGAACCGTGAGCGAGGGCCGATGACCGCCGCCAGCTCCATCTCCGGGTCGACCTTCTCGCTGATCGCCGGATACCGGAGCGCGTCGTTCGGGCCCGCGAGGGCACCGGTGGGCTTCAGATGGCCCTGGAGACCTCGCCGGGGCTGCGGAGGTGCGGAAGTGCCGGGCGAACGGGGGTAGTTGGCGAGCATGCACCAGATGGTCCGCGGCCGGCCGACCGCCGGGCCGAGCCGTTCCGGCTTGTCGGACCAGAGGCAGTCCTCGTGCAATTCGCCGGTGTCGGCGTTGTCGACGGCCCAGTCGAACGCCGCCCGGACGGCGGTGAGTTCGGGATCCACCTGGAGGAGCGAGGGCAGGTCACCGGGCACGTCGAGGCGGGAGCGGGCCACCGCGTCGTCCCGGTGGACGCCCAGGCTCTCCAGCCGTCGCACGAACGCGGCCTGGATGTCGATGAGGTGGTGCGGAATGACTTCGGCGAAGCAGAGCCGGTCGCCGAAGGGGGTCCGCCGGGTGGCGATTTTCATGGGGCTCTCCGTGGGTGCGGGTGGATGGGCCCTCCGGCTTGCGGGGAGGGGCCCACCGGGGTGATCCGTCCGGGTCGGGGTGACTCGGACGGCTGGACCGGGAGACCGCGGGGACGGGGGTGATCCGGCGGCGGGGCTCGGGGAGGGGGCCACCCCGAGTCCCGCCTGTTCTGGGGCCGACCGGTCCGGGGTGCCGTCGGCCGGTGGGCCCGGGGTCGCGGGCGGGGCGGCGTAGGTGTCCGGCCGGCCGTGCCCTGTGGTCGGGGATGTACGGCGGTGATCAGCCCGTACGCGTGCACGGGTACGTCCCCACGCGTACGGCCATGTCCCGCCCCTGTGGGCCCGGCGCGAGCTGGGCCGGTGTCGGCGTACACCCGGATCGGCGTGCATGTCCGTTGCCGTCGCCGGTCCCTCTCGGCCCGCGGCAAGGGCCAGGGCAAGAGCGTCGGCCGGTGTCGGCGTGAGCCGTCTCGCTCTGCCCACGTCGGCCCGGCGCCCGCGCCCGCGCTCAGCCGCCGGCGGCGTCCTTCGCGTTCTCGAAGTTGATGCCGCCGTCGGTGACGACGGTGACGAACTTGTCGTCGTCGGGCTCGACCGGCTGCTGGATCGGCGGCAGGCCCACGGTGAACAGGACCAGCTCCTCGGTGGCCGCGTAGCGGACCTTCTCCCCGGGGTCGGCCTCCACCGCGCCGAGCTTGCCGACCTCGGTGTCCTCGACCGTGCCCGCGCCGGACAGGACCACCGTCAGACGGCGGGCGTCCTCGCTGGTGGAGACCCACTCGGCGCCGGCCTCGATCTTGATGAACTCGATCCAGAACTCGCGCTCGGTGTAGGTACCGATCGGCTTGCGCTTGACACCCGACCAGCCGGTCACCGGCAGCCAGTTGAGGTGGTCCGGGTTGCTGATCACCACGCCGTTGTAACGCGGCTTGGGGAACTTGTGCTCCCGCCGAGGGCGGCGCTCGGCCTGCGCCTCCTTGTTGTCGGGGCCACGGCCACGGCCGGCGCTCATACCGAGTGCGGAAGCGCCGCCGAACTGCAGCACGAGCTGCAGCTGCTTGGGGTCGGTCAGCGGGTCGTCCTGCGGGCCGTAGGTCTGCCCCTCGGGGAAGTAGCCGACCTCGCCCTCGTGCAGGATCCCCTGCTCGCCCAGGTTCATGTCACCCACCAGCGGCAGCCGGATCTGCTCGAAGGTGTGGCAGTGCCGGGGCATACGGAAGTCGGCTTCCTGGCGGCCCAGGATGTAGCGGTAGTTCTCCATGGGCTTGCTCCGGTCGCCCATGAGCAGATAGTTGAACGAGACCGTCCCCCTGGGATGGTCCATCTTGAACGCGTTCTCGTCGAACGGAGCGATCTTCATCGCGGTCCTCCGTAGGTTCGGGTGCATGCCCCTGCGGGGCCGGCGCGTCCGGTGGCCCGGTCCGGCCGGCCTTCTCGCGAAGGGCCTGATGACTGTTCGCGACCGGCCGGGCAGCGTTGCCACGGGTCCCGCCGCGGCGCACTCGTCCAGATGACATCCGGTTGTCGCGGTATCCACGAAACCTTCTTGGTAGGTTTGTGTCAAGGTAGGTGATGAGCTTTTCGTCGAAGCCGAGAGCCGAGGGAGTCTGAGATGGCCGACATGGATCTGAACGGGACCGTCACCGTGGTGACCGGTGCTTCCAGCGGGATAGGCGCCGCCGTGGCGCGCGTCCTCGCGGCGCGGGGTTCGGCCGTGGCCCTGGTGGCCCGGCGCGAGGACCGGCTCGTGGCGCTGGCCGAGGAGCTGGCGGCCACGGGCGGGCGGGCACTGCCCGTGGAGGCCGATGTGACCGACGCGGAGCAGGCTCGCGCGGCGGTGGAGCGCGCCGTGCAGGAGTGGGGACGCCTCGACATCCTCGTCAACAACGCCGGCGTGCCCCAGCGGGGCCCGCTGATGGACTCCTCGCCCGCGGAGTTCGACCAGGTGGTGGGGGTGAATCTGCTCGGCAGCATGTACTGCGCGCACGCCGCCCTGCCGTACCTGGTCGAGGCGGCCGCGAGTGAGCCCCGTCGGGTCGCCGACCTGGTCAATGTCAGTTCGGTGGCGGGGCGCGTCGTCCACAAGAGCACGAGCGTGTACAACGCGTCCAAGTTCGGGCTCAACGCGTACAGCGAGGCGCTGCGCCAGGAGGTGGCGGGCCGCCGGGTCCGCGTCTCGGTCCTCGAACCGTCCGCGGTGACCACCGAACTGTTCCCGCGCGCGGCGCGGGAGGCGATGGCCGCCCAGATCGGCTCCTACGAGCGGCTGAGCGCCATGGACGTCGCCGACGCCGTCGAGTACGTCGTGACGCGCCCCGCGCACGCCGCCGTAAGCCAACTGCTCATCCGCCCCAGCGAGGCGGAGCGTTGAGCGGCCCGGCAAGCCCTGCGCTTGCGGGCCTGGCGAGCACTGCAGGTAGTGCAAGCTGTGCAAACCTTGAAAGAACCTACCTAGTAGGTTAACTTGCTGGTTGGATGGGTCGTCGAAGTCCCCGGGGCACGCCAGTCCGGGGAGCGAGGTCCAGAACCCCCTTGGGAGTGTCATGTCCGTGCCCCATACCCCGGCGAAGATCTACCGCGGCCGGGTCGCCGACCAGATCGTCGAGGACCTCCGCGAGCAGATCCTCAGCGGTGCCCTGCCGGACGCCTCGCGGCTCCCCTCCGAACGGGAACTGGCCGCGTCGTACGACGTCAGCGCGCCCACCATCCGTGAGGCGATCCGCGTCCTCACCGCGATGGGCCTGGTCACCACCCGCAACGGCAGCCGGGCGACGGTCAACGCGCAGGGCGACACCCTGCTCGCCATGTCCATCGCCTCCGTCGTGCAGTTCGAGAAGGTCGGCGCCCGCGAGGTGTTCGGCCTGCTCGGCGCGCTCAACGCGTACGCCGCCGAACTCGCCGCCGAACAAGCCTCCGACGAGGAGATCGCCGGCCTGCGGGCCGCGGCCGAGTCGAGTGCGACGGCCGAGGGTGTCGAGCGGTCCGCCGCGGCGCTCCAGCAGTTCTTCGTCACCCTCTCCGAGATCTCCCACAACCCGCTGCTGGCCGCGCTGTGCCGGTTCATCACCGAGGTTCAGATCGGGCTCGCGGTCAAGCTGGCGGGCGGCGAGGGCCGGGACTGGGGGAGGGTCGCGGGCGCCCTTCAGGCGGAGCGCCTGAGCATCGTGGACGCCATCGCCGGCCGCGATCCCGTTGTCGCCGCGTCCGCGGTCCGTGAGTACCACCAGCGTGTGGTGGAGCGGATCGTCTCCGTCCGCAAGGGTGAGACCGCTGGATCCGACGTCGGGCTCACCGAGGCTCTCACCGCGTGGCTGCGCGCCAACGTGGGCCTTGGCGGGCAGGTCACGAACCGAAGGAGCACGCTGTCGTGACGCACCTACCGGAGACAACCACGACCGGAACAAGCAGCGCCGAGACGCTCGCGGGTGCGGGTGCGGGTGCGGGTGCGGGTGCGGGTGCGGGTGCGGGTGCGGGTGCGGGTGCGGATGCGGATGCGGGTCCAGGTCCGGTCGCGGTCCGTACCGTCCGCGACGCTGCCTTCGACGTCCTGCGGCTGCACGGGCTGACCACACTGTTCGCCAACCCGGGCTCGACGGAGGTGTCGCTCCTCACCGATCTGCCTCAGGACCTGGAGTTCGTACTCGCTCTGCACGAGGGCTCGGTGGTCGGCGCGGCCACAGGCTGGGCCCTGGCGCGCGAGCAGCCCGCACTGGTGCTGCTGCACACCACGGCGGGCCTGGGCAACGCGGTGGGCGCGCTGGCCACCGCCCGTGTGAACCGGGCACCCCTCGTGGTCCTGGTGGGTCAGCAGGACCGCCGGCACCTTGCCCAGGAGCCCTTCCTCACAGGCCGGCTGGACGGCCTGGCCGGGGACTACCCGGTCCGCGTGGAGTCACCGGTACGCGCCCAGGACGTACCCGGCGCGATCGGGCGGGCCGTGCACGCCGCCCGCGAGGGAAGAGGCCCCGCGCTGGTCCTCGTACCCATGAACGACTGGGCGGAGCCCGCCGAGGACCTGCCCATACCCGCGCCGGCCGCCCTGCGCCGGGCGGCGTCGGCGGACGTGTCGGTCGTCGCCGAGGTCGCCGCGCTGCTGGCCGGGGCAACCGCGCCGGCCCTCGTCGTGGGAGCGGGCGCGGACAGCGGGGGAGCCTGGTCCGCGCTCACCTCCCTCGCCGAGCGGCTCGACTGCCCGGTGTGGCAGGAGCCCTTCGGGGCGCGCGCCGGCTTCCCGCAGGACCACCGCCTGTTCGCCGGGCATCTGCCCTCCGACCGGCCACGGCTGCGCGCCGCGCTCGACCCGTACGACCTGCTGCTCTGCGTGGGCGCGCCCTTCCTGCGCCAATACCCTTACGCACCCGGAGAGTTGACCGGCGCCCGAGTGGTGGTCGTCACCGACGACCCGGCCGAGGCGCACCGCGCGCCCGCCGAACTCGCGGTGGTCGCAGCCCTGCCGGACTTCTGCGACCGGCTCGCCCGCCGCACCCCGTCCCGGCCCGTGACCTCGGAACCCGCGCAGCGGACCCCGAACCCCGAACCCCCCGCCGCCGGGGAGCCGTTGAGCCCCTCCCACGTCCTGGCGGCGCTCGCGCAGCGGTTGCCCGCGGACACGGTGATCGTGGAGGAGACCCCCTCCTCCCGCCCGGACCTGCACGCCCTGCTGCCCGCCCGGCGGCCGCTCGGCTTCCTCAGCGCCGCCATGGGCGGGCTCGGGTTCGCGATGCCCGCCGCGATCGGCGTACGTATGGGACAGCCGCGCCGCCCGGTGGTCGCCGTCATCGGTGACGGATCCTCGCTCTACCAGATCCAGGCCCTGTGGACCGCCGCCCACTACGGCGTCGGCACCGTCTTCGTCGTCCTCGCCAACGGCCGCTACGCCGTGATGGACCGGCTCGCGGAGCAGCAGGGCGGCAAACCGCCCTGGCCGTCCTTCGAGGAGGTCGATGTGGCCGGCCTCGCCGAGTCCTTCGGCTGCCCGGTCCGCAGGATCGACGCCTACGCGGACCTGTGCGAGACGCTCGACGCGCTCTGCCCAGGGCTGGCCGACCGCACCGAGCCGCTCGTCCTCCAGGTGACCGTGAGCGCGGCGGGCGAGTTCAAGCCCTGATGGGATGTCCGGCAGACCGGGGAGAAACCACCCGCCGGCCCAAGGTGCGTAGACAATGCGCGAGCAGCTTTCCCCTGGAACGGCCGACGGACCCCTACTCGTCGAACAGCGTGTCCTGCTCGCCCTCCGCCGCCTTGCGCACCCGCTGGTTGCGCGCGCCCACGACCACCGCGGTGACCGCCGCCGTCACGCTCAGCGCGGCCGGAACCATCCAGCCGCGGTTCACCGTGTGCCCCAGCACATGGTCGAGGGAGAGCCTGCCGGGTCCCGTCACGGCGAGACCCGCCGCCGTCAGGCCCAGGCTCGCCGCGTACTCGTAGCCGCCGCCCTGTGCGAAGAACCCGTTCGGTGTGTGCACCGCAGCCGCGCCCGCCATCGCGCCGGCCGCCGCCGCCCCGGCCGCGGGGGTCGCGAGGCCCAGTGCCAGCAGTGCGCCGCCGCCCGCCTCGGCGAGGCCCGCCGCCGTCGCACTCGTCTTCCCGGGTGTGTAGCCCATGGACTCCATGGCCGCCCCGGTGCCTTCGAGCCCGCCCCCACCGAACCAGCCGAACAGTTTCTGCGTCCCGTGCGCGGCCAGTACCCCGCCCGTACCCAGGCGGAGCAGCAGCAGTCCCAGATCACGTCGGTCGAAACAGGTCACAGTGAACTCCCGGAACGGACGGGGCGGAGGGACCTCCACCGTCGCACCCATGACCCCCACCCGGCGCGCCCGCGCCGCCGTTCGGGTGGCGGCCCCCGAAGAGCGGTGTGAGTCTGGCTGGCATGACGATTCAGGTAGCCAGACTCAGCGACCCGGCCGTCCGGGCGTTCGTCACCGCTGTGAACGCCCATGACCGCGACGCCTTCCAGGCCGTCCTCGCCCCGGGCGCCACCATGTCCGACGACGGTTCCGACCGCGACCTCGCCGACTGGACCGACCGGGAGATCTTCTCCTCCCGCGGCCACATGGACGTCGACAACGAGTCCAAGGGCGGCCGTTCCCTCATCGCCCGCTACAGCAACGACACCTGGGGCGAGATGAAGACCAGGTGGAGCTTCACCGTCGACGACGGCGGCAGGATCTCCCGCTTCGAGACGGGCCAGGCGTAACCAGCCGGCACCAACCCCGGCCAGGCGTAACCAGCCGGCACCAACGGCGGCCGGGGGGCTGGCCGTCGCAACTCGCCGTCACAGGCCCCGCCGCCACAACCCGCCGTGACAACCCTCCACCCAGGTCTTGCCCTCGCGTGCACTCCAACTCCTAGCGTCCCCACGTATGGAGACCTTCGAGCATCACAGGACACTGGGCCGCAGCGGCATCGAGGTCAGCGCACTCGGCTTCGGCTGCTGGGCCATCGGCGGCGAATGGGCGGGCGCCGACGGGCAGCCGCTGGGCTGGGGCAAGGTCGACGACGAGGAGTCCGTACGGGCCGTGCGGCGCGCCCTCGACCTCGGCGTGACGTTCTTCGACACCGCCGACGCGTACGGCACCGGGCACAGTGAGCGGGTCCTCGCGCGCGCTCTCGGCAAGCGCCGCGCCGACGTGGTCGTCGCCACCAAGTGGGGCAACGTGACCGACGAGGAGCGCCGTGTCGCGCAGGGGAGCGACGACTCCCCGGCGTACGCCCGCCGCGCGCTGACCGCCTCACTGCGCCGCCTGGACACCGACTACGTCGACCTCTACCAGCTGCACATCTCCGACGCCGACCCGGACCGTGCCGCCCAACTCCGGGAGACCTGCGAGGAGTTCGTGAGCGAGGGGCTCATCCGCGCGTATGCCTGGAGCACCGACGACCCCGAGCGGGCCGCCGTCTTCGCGGCGGGCGAGCACTGCGCGGCCGTACAGCACTGTCTGAACATTCTCCAGGACGCCCCCGAACTCCTGGCGCTCTGCGAGGAGTCGGACCTCGCGAGCATCAATCGCAGCCCCCTCGCGATGGGTCTGCTGACCGGGAAGCACGCGCCGGGGCGTGCCCTCGAAGCGGGGGACATCCGCAACACCCCGCCCGCCTGGCTGCCGGGCTTCAACGAGAGCAGCGGCGCCGACCCGCAGTGGCTCGCCAGGGTCGACGCTCTCAGGGACATCCTCACCAGCAACGGCCGTACGCTCGCGCAGGGCGCCCTCGCCTGGATCTGGGCGCGCAGCCCTCGGACTGTCCCGATCCCCGGTTTCCGCTCGGTCGCCCAGGCCGAGGAGAACGCGGGCGCGATCGCCGAAGGGCCGCTCACCGCCGAGCAGTTGACCGAGGTCGACCGGGTTCTCGGACGGTGAGCGGCCCCAAGGACCGCCGGACCGCTACTGGACGAACTGCTGGGGAGCCGGAACGGGGGCGCGCCGTGTCCCGCCGCCCTGCTCCTTCAGCGAGATCTGCCCCTTCTTGATGGTGGCGAGGCGCGGAGCGCGGCGGGCGATGGACGAGTCGTGGGTGACCATGATGAAGGTCAGCCCGTACTCGTGCCACAACCCGTCGAGCAGCCCCATGATGTCGTCGCGGGTGCCCTCGTCGAGGTTGCCGGTCGGCTCGTCGGCGAGGAGCACCTTCGGCTTCTTGACCAGGGCGCGTGCGATGGCGACACGCTGTTGCTGGCCGCCGGACAGCTCGGAGGGGGCGTGGGTCAGCCGGTCGCCGAGGCCGACGGAGGTCAGTGCCTCGGCGGCCCGCTCGCGCCGCTCCTTGGGCTTCACACCGAGCGGCACGAGCGCCGTCTCGACGTTCTCCTGCGCGGTCAGCGTCGGGATGAGGTTGAACGACTGGAAGATGATGCCGATCTTCTCGGCACGCAGCCGGGTCAGCTTGGCCTCGCTGATGGAGGCGAGGTCCACGCCGTCCAGTTCGACGCTGCCCGAGGAAGGGCGGTCGAGGCCGCCGATCATCTGCAGCAGGGTGGACTTGCCGCCACCCGTGGGGCCCTGGATGACGAGCTGGTCGCCGTCCTCGATGGTGAGGTCGATGCCGCGCAGCGCCTCGACCGTGTCCTTGCCCCGTGTGTAGCGCTTGGTGACGCCGGTGAGCTTGTACATGAGTTCTCCGAAGATGAAGCAGCCAGGTGAGGTGACGAAAGGGGGCGGGGCGCCGCGACCCGGGGGGAACGGACGCGGCGCCCCAGCTCTAGGTCCTGTCGTCACCTTCCCGTCGTCCGCCAGGAGGGCAGACGGGAAGGTGACGACAGGACCTGGGGGCCGGCCCGAAGGCCGGTTGCCCGAGGGACTGTTACTGAACGCTGCGCAGCGCGTCCGCCGGGCGCATCCGGGAGGCGCGCCAGCCGCCCATCGCACCGGCGATCAGACCGCCGGCGATGGCCAGGCCCGCCGCGAGCGCGATGGTGGTCAGCGAGACCGGCGCGGAGAGCGCGATCTCCATGGTGTTGGTGGCCGCCTGCTGGGCGCCGCCGCGACCGCCGCCGCCGCCTCCACCCGCGCCGGCCGTGGAGCCGAGCTCCGCGGTCAGTGTCGGGCTGATCGCCGTCACGGCGTAGGCCGCGCCGACACCGATGGCGATGCCGAGCGCGCCGCCGATGAGGCCGTTCACGATGGACTCGCCGACGACCTGTCGGGTGACCTTGCGGGACGGCCAGCCGAGCGCCTTGAGGGTGCCGAACTCACGCACCCGGCGGGAGACGGCGGAGGAGGTGAGCAGCGCCGCCACCAGGAACGCGGCGATGAGCACCGCGATGGACAGCCACTTGCCCACGCTGGTCGCGAGGTTGGAGGCGGTGGACAGCGAACCCGAGACGGTCTCCGCCAGGTCGGCGGAGGTGGTGACCGTCGTCCCCGAGATGTTCTTCTGGATCTCTGCCTTGACCGTGTCGATCTGCTTGGAGTCGGTCGCCGTGACGTAGATCGTGGTGACCTCGTCGGCCGAGTCACCCAGCGTCTGCGCCTGCTTCAGCGGCAGGTAGACGTCGGTGGTGCTCTCGCTGCTGTCGGGAGTCGCGATGCCGATGATGTCGTACTTGGTGTCGGAGATCGTGATCGTCTTGGCGGTCGTGAGCTCGTTCTCCTTGGCGTACGACGCGCTGACCACCGCGACCTTCGAGTTGGACTGCGCGGTGGTGAACGTCGTGCCCGTGGTGATCTTCGACGTGGCGAGCGGACCGAGGTCCAGGTTGCTGACGTCGACGCCGGCGACGGAGTACGAGTTGACGTCGAAGGAGGCGCCGCCGCCCTGCACGCGCGGCTGGCCGCCGCCGCTGCCCTGGCCCCCGCCCTGTCCGGAGGGCGCCGCGGATTCCGCCGTGCCCTGGGTGAAGGAACCGTCGACCTTGGTGACGTTCAGGTTCAGCGCGCCGACCGCGCTCGCCACCCCTGCCTGATCGGCGACCTCGGTGACGAGCGAGGCCTTGAGCGCCTGCCCGCCCTGCGGCATCACGCGGTCGGAGCTCTGGGTTTCGCTGCTGTCCGAGCCTGCCTCGAAGTCGAACTTGGGACGGCCCGACGCGCCGTCCGTGGGTGCTGCCTGGGCCTTGGTGACCGTCATGTCGGTCCCGAGCCCGTACAGCGAGGTCAGGACCTTGTCCTGGGCCTGCGTCATGCCGGCCGACACCGAGTTGACGGTGATGACCAGCGCGATACCGAGCGCCAGACCCAGGGCGATGACCAGGGCCGCCTTCTTGCGCCGGCTCAGCTCACGCTTGAGATAGATGCCAAACATCCCGTTCCTCAAAGGTTCTTGGCGCCCGCTGGTGGGCGCGGCCACAAGCTATGAAGGAACCTTTGCGTCGGGCTGAGTAAAGGATGTGTGAGGGCTGAGAATGTGAGGCCCGATATCAATGTTTCATCAGACAGCTGATTCTCAGGTTACCTAGGGCTGGCTGCCAGGTAGTGCCTGTTGAGTGGGTTCTTGGTGAAGAACGGCGGGCCCGTCCGGTACGTATCCCCAGCTGGGACGGCGGGCAGGTGTACGGGGCGGGTCCGCGCCTTTTTCGGCATGTCGAGCAGGTGCCGGCGGCGCTTTCCCGTCCGCTGCCTTTGCGCTCCCTTTGGGAACGCGGTGGATTCCCTTTTTCGCCCCGCCCCGCCGTGCGGTGTCACGGTGTCACGGACTGCCTTTGTGAGCGGGGCGATAATCAGCGCCGTCGGTCGGCATGTCGGTCGGCATGTCGGTCGGGATGGGTGGCTGCGCAGGCGGCAACGGCTGTCGCCGGCCGATGTGCGGTTGCAGCCGTCCGCGGCCCGGTGCGTACCCCGCGGTCCGGTGCGAGGTCCGCCCCCACCCCGGCCGCGGACGGCTGTTCCTCCCCCTCGGTGTGGACCGTGGTGTGCACCGTGGCCGTACCGAAGTCCTGTGCTCCAAGTGTGAAGCTCTGATGGAGGAGACGTCGAGCATAAGCCCGCTACCGGCCTCTATGGTCCGGAGGTTCAGCTTCCGTTTGTACATGTTGAGAGTTGACGGGGCAGCTGCGGGGGGCTGGGCGGCTTCCTCAGCCGCGCCCCACGTACGGCATCGCCGTCGCCAGCACCGTCGCGAACTGCACGTTCGCCTCCAGGGGCAGCTCCGCCATGTGCCGCACGGTGCGAGCCACATCGGCGACGTCCATCACCGGCTCGACCGCCGTCTCCCCGTTCGCCTGCAGGGTTCCGGTTCGCATGCGCTCGGTCATGTCGGTCGCCGCGTTGCCGATGTCGATCTGACCGCAGGCGATCCGGTACGGACGCCCGTCCAGGGACAGTGACTTGGTCAGCCCGGTCAGCGCGTGCTTGGTCGCCGTGTACGGGGCCGAGTGCGGGCGCGGGGTGTGCGCGGAGACCGAGCCGTTGTTGATGATCCGGCCGCCCTGCGGGTCCTGCCCCTTCATCTGGCGGTAGGCCGCCTGCGCGCACAGGAACGCCCCGTTGAGGTTGGTGTCCACGACGTGCCGCCAGGCCTCGTACGGCAGCTCCTCGAACGGGACGCCGCCGGGGCCGAACGTACCGGCGTTGTTGAAGAGCAGGTCCAGCCGTCCGAAGCGGTCGTGTACGGCCGCGAAGAGGGCCTCGACGTCGTCGGGGCGGGCGACATCGGTCCGTACGGCGATCGAGGGGCCCTCGGGGGCGAGGGCGGCCGTCTCGTCCAGCATCTGTGGCCGGCGTCCGGCGAGCGCCACCGACCAGCCGGTGCGCAGCAGTTCCACGGCAACGGCGCGTCCGATACCCGATCCTGCTCCGGTGACCACAGCGATCTTCGTTTGCATGGCATTCATGGCCCCGCAGCGTACGGGAGACCTGGCGCGGGGGCCGTCATGCGGAACTCACGCGTCCGCCATCATGCTGTTGTGTACGCGCCAAGCTGACGTTGATCGCGGCCACTCCAATGACAGGCACCACCACTGTCAGGGGAGGGCCAGATGACACCCGCAGCCCAGCATCCGTCGCAGCACGCCCCCGAACTCCGCGCCGTCGCCCGCCACATCGGCCGCCGCCGCTTCCTCACTCACACCGCGGCGGCCGCCGCGGTCGCGTTCGCCGTCAACCTGCCGACCGCGGGCGTGGCGAGCGCCGCGGAACTCGACGCGTCGAAGATCACCGAGGACCCCTTCACGCTCGGGGTCGCCTCGGGCGACCCACTGCCCGGCTCCGTACTCCTGTGGACGCGGCTCGCGCCCGCCCCGTACCAGCCCGACGGCGGTCTGCCCGCCGAACGTGTCTCCGTGCACTGGGAGTTGGCCCACGACGAGCGCTTCCGCCGGATCGTCAGACGTGGCACGGCCACCGCGCACCCCGAGTTCAACCACACCGTGCACGTCGAGGTCGGCTCCCTCGCCCCGGACCGGGTCTTCTACTACCGCTTCCGGACGGGCAGTTGGATCAGCGAGACGGGCCGCACGCGCACGACGCCCGCCGCCCTCGCCCAGGCGTCGGCCCTCACCTTCGCCGCCGTCTCCTGCCAGGCGTACACGGACGGCTACTTCACCGCGTACAGCCATCTCGCCGAGGACGACGTCGACGTGGTCTTCCACCTCGGCGACTACCTGTACGAGTACGCGGTCAACTCCGTCGGCGGCTACCGCAACTACACCGACCGGGTCATCCCCGACCACTTCAACCACGAGACCCTGACCCTGGAGGACTACCGCCTGCGGTACGCCCTCTACAAGTCCGACCCCGACCTGCGCGCCGCGCACGCCGCGCACCCCTTCGTCGTCACCTGGGACGACCACGAGACCGAGAACAACTACGCCGACGACATCCCCGAGAACGACGTACCGCCGGAGGAGTTCCTGCTGCGCCGCGCCGCCGCCTACCGCGCGTACTGGGAGAACCAGCCGCTGCGGCGCCCGCAGCAACCGGTGGGGCCCGACATGCAGCTCTACCGGCGACTGGGCTGGGGCCGGCTCGCCCAGTTCGACATCCTCGACACCCGGCAGTACCGCTCCAACCAGGCGTACGGCGACGGACTCGACCTCCCCGGGCCCGAGATCGACGACCCGGCGCGCACGATGACCGGCGAGACGCAGGAGCGGTGGCTGCTCGACGGCTGGCGCCGCTCACGGGCGCTGTGGAACGTGGTCCCGCAGCAAGTCAACTTCGCCCAGCGGAAGTTGGACATCGCTCCGGTCGCCAGGCTGTCGATGGACTCCTGGGACGGCTACCGCGCCTCGCGCCGGCGCGTCCTGGACGGGGCGAAGGCGGCCGGGATCGAGAACCTGATGGTGCTCACCGGCGATGTGCATGTGGCGTACGCCTACGACATCAAGGACGACTTCGACGACCCGTCGTCCGCGACGCTCGGCACGGAGATCGTCGCCACGTCGATCTCCAGCGGCAGGGACGGCGCGGACAAGCCCGCCACCTGGGACACGTACACCGGCGCCAACCCGCACATGAAGCTCTACAACGGACGGCGCGGCTATGTGACGGTCGAGCTGGGGCGGGAGTCGGCGCGGGCGGACTTCAAGACGGTGTCCGCCGTGACGACGCCGGGCGCTCCGATCACGACGGCGGCGTCGTTCGTGACGGAGGTCGGGGACCAGGGCCTCAAGTCCGCCTGATCCCCGGCCGATCCGGCGCCTATGGTCCGGCGCCTATGGTCCGGCGTCGACGGTCCGGCGTCGACGGTCCGGTCCCGGCGGTCCGGTCCCGGCCGGTTCGGCTCCGGCCGGTTCGGTCCTGGCCGGTTCGGCTTGGGCGGCTTCGGCTTCGGCCGGTTCTGGTCCGGCTGGCTCGGCTTGGGCAGGTTCCGCTCCGGCCGGTTCGGATCTGATCCGGCCGTCACCGGTCAGATCGTCTCCCAGGGGTAGCGGACGCCGATGCGGTCCCGGATCGCGTCGAGCGTCCGCATCACGGCGAGGGTGCCGTCGAGCGGGACCAGCGGGGACTCGGTCTCGCCGGCCCGCAGGGCGCGCATGACCTCGGCGGCCTCGTGCCTGAGGCTGTTGCGGAGGCCGTCTGCCGGATCGGCCGTGAACTCCTCGGGGTCGCGGCCGTCGCGGTGCAGGACGAAGCGGTTCGCGGAGAAGAAGCCGTTCGGGACGTCGATGCGGCCCTCGGAGCCGGTGACCGAGGCCGTGGTGGGGGTGCCACCGATGAGAGAGCAGTGCACCGTTGCGAGAGCGCCGCTCTCGAAGGAGAGCACGGCTCCGGTCTGGAGATCAATGCCCTCGTCGGAGAGCACTGCTCTCGCGACAACGTCCGAGGGCTCCCCGAGCAGCAACTGCGCGAACGACACCGGATAGACACCGAGATCGAGGAGCGCGCCGCCGCCCTGCGCCGGGTCACGCAGCCGGTGCGAGGGCGGGAACGGACCCGAGATCCCGAAGTCGGCCTGCACGGTGCGCACTTCACCGACCGCGCCGTCCTCGACGAGCGCCTTGAGCCGCCGGATCAGCGGATTGCAGTACGTCCACATGGCCTCCATCAGAAAGCGGTCGTGCCGGCGCGCGAGCGCGACCAGCTCCTCCGCCTCCCGCGAGTTCAGCGTGAACGCCTTCTCGCACAGCACATGGCGGCCCGCCTCCAGACACATTCCGGCCGCGGCCCGGTGCGCCGAGTGCGGAGTGGCGACGTACACCACATCCACGTCCGCGTCCTCGGCGAGCGAGGCCCAGTCCCCGTACGCCCTGGGAATCCCGAACCGTTCCGCGAACGCCTTCGCCGAGGCGTCCGTCCGCGAGGCCACGGCCACCACCTCGGCGTCCGGCAGGTCCACCAGGTCCGCCGTGAACGCGGCGGCGATCCCGCCCGTCGCCAGAATGCCCCACCGCACGCGATCCACTGCCATCTCCGGCCCCTCGCTCTGTCACCTCTGTGACCTCTGCGACCTCTACGGCCGCTGCGGCCTCCGTGGCCCGAACACGCTGTTCGAACTGAGAGCATAGGTGCCGGATCATCGGAGAGGGAGGGACGCATGCCCGAGCGTGGCACCACCGCACGGGAGCAGGAGGGCCGGGCCGGACGGGACGACCGGGAGGGGCCCATATCGGACACGGCCGTCGCGGCGTTGCCCGGCGTGCACGGCACCGCCGCCCTCCGCCGCACCGGACTCCTCGTCACCCTGATCCTCGGCGGGCTCACCGCCACACCCCCGCTGGCGATGGACATGTACCTCCCCGCGCTGCCGGAGGTCACCAGGTCCCTGCACGCCCCCGCCGCGACCGTCCAGCTCACCCTCACCGCCTGCCTCGCGGGCATGGCGCTCGGGCAGCTCGTCGTCGGCCCCATGAGCGACAGGTGGGGGCGGCGCAGACCGCTGCTCGTGGGCCTGCTCATCTACATCCTGGCCACCGCGATGTGCGCCACCGCCCCGAACATCCAACTCCTCGTCACCTTCCGACTCGTCCAGGGCCTGGCCGGCGCGGCCGGAATCGTCATCGCGCGAGCGGTGGTACGCGATCTCTACGACGGCGTGGAGATGGCCCGCTTCTTCTCCACGCTCATGCTGATCTCCGGCGTCGCCCCGGTCGTCGCACCGCTCATCGGCGGGCAGATCCTGCGGATCACCGACTGGCGGGGCGTGTTCGTGGTCCTCACGGGGGTCGGCATCGCGCTGACGGCGATGGTCTGGTTCCGGCTGCCGGAGACCCTCGCGCCCGCCGAACGGCACGGCGGCGGCGTGGGTGAGGCGCTGCGCTCGATGCGCGGACTGCTGGCCGACCGGGTCTTCACCGGTTACATGCTCGCGGGCGGGTTCACCTTCGCCGCGCTGTTCGCGTACATCTCCGCCTCGCCCTTCGTGATCCAGGAGATCTACGGCGCCTCCCCGCAGACCTTCAGCCTGCTCTTCGGCGTCAACTCCGTCGGCCTGGTGATCGTCGGCCAGATCAACGGCAAGATCCTGGTCGGCCGGGTCAGTCTCGACAAAGTTCTCGCCGTCGGTCTGGCGGTCGTCACGCTCGCCGCGACCGCGCTGCTGCTGATGTCCACGGGCGTGTTCGGCGAGACCGGGCTCGTTCCGGTCGCCGTCGCGCTGTTCGTGCTGATGTCGGCGATGGGCGTGGCCATGCCCAACACGCAGGCGATGGCCCTGATGCGGGTCAAGCACGCAGCGGGTTCCGCTTCCGCGCTCCTGGGAACCACCTCCTTCCTCATCGGCGCGATCGCCTCACCCCTCGTGGGCATCGCCGGAGAGCACACCGCCGTCCCGATGGCCGTCGTCCAACTGGCGGCGGTACTGGTGGCCGCCGCCTGCTTCGTGGGACTGTGCCGTCCCTGGCAATGGGGGTCCGCCCGCTCCAGTGGAGCCGAGAGCGGGGGATGACGTACATCAAGACGTACTTCACACGGAAAGGCGGGGACAGCTGAGCGCGCCGAGACTGCGCATCGACTCACCGGAACGGGCCGGGCTCGACCCCGGAGAACTGAAGCACCTCGTACGGGAGGTACGTGCCCTCACCGGCGGGACGGACCCCTGGGCGGCGGGCGTCGTCCTGGTCGCCGGGCGCGGCCCGGTCATCGCCGTCGAGGAGGCGGCGGGGTGGGCGGTCCGCTACGCCTCGTACGACCAGGAGGCGCAGACGGGTGTCGAACTGCCGCCCGAGACACGGGTGCCCGCGACCGTCCACACACCCTTCGACCTGGCCTCCCTCACCAAGCTGTTCACGGCGGTCGCCGCCGTGCAGCAGCTGGAGCGGGGCACGCTCGGCATCGACTCGCGTGTCGGCGCGTATCTGCCGGACTTCCGTGGAGTCGTCGAACACGGCGTGACCGTACGGCAGTTGCTCACCCACACCTCTGGGATGCGGCCCGAAGTCCCGCTGTACGACTGCCCCGACGACCGGGCGCGGCTCGCGATGCTCCGGGCGGAGGCGCCCGAGTCGGAGCCGGGGGAGTACGTCTACTCGGATGTGAACCTGCTCCTCCTCCAGCACGTCCTGGAGCGCGTCACCGGGCGCACGCTGGACGTTCTCGTGCGCGACGGGATCACCCGGCCGCTCGGGATGACGGCCACGGGCTTCGGGCCCTGTCCCGGGGCGGCGGCCACGGAGGACCAGCGGTGGCCGTGGGCCAAGGCCGATCGGGGCATGCTGCGTGGTGTGGTCCACGACGAGAACGCCTGGGCCCTCGGCGGTGTGGCGGGCCACGCCGGCCTCTTCTCCACGGGCCGCGACCTCGCCGTCTTCTGCCGCACCCTCCTCGCCGGCGGCTCCTACGGCCCCGCCCGCATCCTCGGCCCCGACCTCGTCGAACTCATGCTCACCCCGCCCGGCCTCGGCTTCGCCCTCGACCGGGCCTGGTTCATGGGCGACCTCGCGGGGCGCGGTGCGGCGGGGCATACAGGATTCACGGGGACGTCGCTGGTGCTGGATCCGGCGACGGACACGTTCGTGGTGTTACTGGCGAACACGGTGCATCCCCGGCGCCGGCCGGCCGACAACGGACCGCGGGCGGCGGCGGGAACGCGGGTGGCCCGGGCGGTGCGGGGTGCTGGAGGCGGGTAGTTATTCGCCCCCTCCGCCCCTGCCCGGCCCTTGCCTCTGGGGGCTGCAGCCCCCAGACCCCCGCATCGCGCTGAACGCGCTCGTCCTCAACCGCCGGACGGGCTGAAACGGGGCGCAGCCCCGCAAGGATGGGACGGGTAAGGGCGGAGGGGGCGAGAAACCAACCCCCCGCCCCGCCAACCGTAGAATCACGACGTGACCGCCCCCGCCGAAACCCTCCGTACCGCCCTCGCCGGACTTCTCGACGGTCTCCCGCCGAAGGTGGCCGCGCAGGCGGTGGAGCGGCTGATCGCGAACTACCGGGGGCACACCCCGACGCACACCCCGGTCCTGCGCGACCGCTCGGACGTGGTCGCGTACGCCGCGTACCGGATGCCCGCGACCTTCGAGGCGGTACGCACGGCACTGGACGCGTTCGCGGACGCGGCCCCCGGCTGGGCGCCGGACAGTCACGTGGACGTCGGCGGCGGCACCGGCGCGGCGACCTGGGCGGTGAACGCGACCTGGGAGGGCACGCGCCCGGTCACGGTGCTCGACTGGGCGGAGCCGGCGCTCGCGCTCGGCCGGGAAATCGCCGCGGCGAACCCGGAGTTGAAGTCCGCCGAGTGGCACCGCTCTCGTATCGGAGCGGCGCTCACCATCGAGAGCACTGATCTCGTCACCGTCTCCTACGTTCTGGGCGAACTGACCGACGCCGACCGCGCCCACGTCGTCGACGCCGCCGCGTCCGCCGCCCAGGCCGTCATGATCATCGAGCCGGGCACCCCCGATGGCTACGCCCGCGTCATCGAGGCCCGCGACCGCCTGACCGGCGCCGGGTTCCAGGTCGCCGCGCCCTGTCCGCACAGCGCGGGCTGCCCCATCGTCCCCGGCGAGGACTGGTGTCACTTCTCGGCCCGGGTCAGCCGTTCCTCCCTGCACCGCCAGGTCAAGGGCGGCTCACTGCCCTACGAGGACGAGAAGTTCAGCTATGTCGCCGCGACCCGCTTCCCGCCTTCCCCCGCCCCGTCCCGCGTCGTCCGCAAGCCGCAGATCCGCAAGGGCCAAGTGCTCCTGGACCTCTGCGAGACCGAGCCCGCACTCCGCCGGGAGACGGTCAGCAAGCGCCACGGGCTCCTGTACAAGGCGGCCCGAGGCGCGGACTGGGGCGACGCCTGGCCGCCGCCCCAGGGGGGCTAACTCCCTTCCGCACTGCGGCGCTCTTCCTGCAACTTGCGCAGCAGTTCCCGTTTCTGGGCCTGGGGGTCCTGACCCCCGCCGATCCGGTTGCCCCGGCCACCGCCGCGCAGCGCCTTGCGGCCCAGATTGCTGCGGGTGCCGCCGACTCCCAGCGTGTTTCCGTTTCCGCCTCGGCTCATGACTGCACTCCTTGTCTCTCAGATCGCGTAACGATACGTATCGTCTCGTCATTGCTCCACTACTGTCCGGCGAGACGCACCGTCTTGTCAACCTGATAGGTTCGCCCCATGGTCCAGAAGCCCCCCGAGCCGCCCAAGCCCCTCAAGACCCAGGGCGAGCCCACCCAGCCCCCGGCCAAGCCCACCCCCGACTCCACCCGCCGCAGCGAGAAGTCCCGCCGTGCCATCTACGACGCCGCCCTCGCCCTCGTCGGCGAGGTCGGCTACCCGAAGACCACCGTCGAGGGCATCGCCGCCCGTGCCGGCGTCGGCAAGCAGACGATCTACCGCTGGTGGTCGTCGAAGGCGGAGGTGCTCCTGGAGGCGTTCATCGACCTCAGCGCCCAGGCGGCGGAGGCCGCGGCCCGGCCCGAGATCCTGGGGGAGCAGGCGGCGTACGAGATCCCGGACACCGGCGATCTGGAGGCCGACCTCAAGCTGGTCCTGCGGGCCACCGTCGACGAGCTCCTCGACCCCAAGTTCGAGATCCCCTCGCGCGCGCTGGCCGCCGAGGGCGTCGTCAACGAACAGGTCGGCGTCGAGTTCGTGACGAAGCTCCTCGAACCCCAGCTCCAGCTGTACGTGAAGCGGTTGCGCTCCGCCCAGGACGTCGGCCAGGTGCGGCAGGGCATCGACCTGCGCATCGCCCTGGAACTCTGGGTCTCCCCGCTCGCCCAGCGCTGGCTCCAGCGCACCGGCCCGATCGACTACGCGTACACGGACGCCCTGGTCGAATACGCCCTCCACGGCCTC
This sequence comes from Streptomyces sp. NPDC005808, assembly GCF_042871385.1. NCBI lineage: Bacteria > Bacillati > Actinomycetota > Actinomycetes > Kitasatosporales > Streptomycetaceae > Streptomyces > Streptomyces sp. NPDC005808. The sequence continues at coordinate 606,114 of NZ_JBIAIK010000003.1, forward strand.
GCCCCGCGCTGAGCGGCCACCGGGGCGGCGAGATAAATCACACCAAAATACGCAAACGCGCCTGATTCCTGCCGCAGGCGCATCGCCCCCGCCCACCCCGGATGTCAGCTCTGGCCACCCGGAGCGCAGGATGGTGGGACCATGGGGCAGGACGCAAGACGTAGCCACTACGGCGAGGCGAGGCGATACATGAGCGCAGAGTTCGGCAGCCGCTCCGGCGCGCAGGGCAGGATCTCCCAGTGGCTGCGTGGCCGCCGCCCCAAGGAGACCGCCGACGACGGCAGCGGACGTGAAGCCCTGCTGCTCGCCGCTGCCGCAGCCGGGCTGCCGCTCGCGCAAGCCGCGTACCCCTCCGGATACCGGTGTTCCTGTGACCGCGTCGGCTGTCCCACCCCCGCGCGCCACCCCGTCTCCTTCGCCTGGCAGACCCAGTCCACCACCGACCGCGCCCAGATCGAGCGCTGGGCCAGGCACCAGCCACGCGCCAACTTCATCACCGCGACCGGCATGGTGCACGACGTCCTGGACGTGCCGCTGGAGGCGGGGCGCGAGGCGCTGGAGCGACTGCTGGCCTCCGGGATCGAGGTCGGACCCGTCGCCCAGTCCGGCGCAGACCGCATGCTCTTCTTCACGGCCACCCGCGGTACGCCCGAGGACCCGGACGAGTGGTGGCCCTGCGAGCTGGACTGCCACCCCGAGACGATGGACGAACACCCGGGCCTGCGCTGGCACTGTCGCGGGTCGTACGTCCTCGTGCCGCCCGCCCAGCTCCCCGGTGACCTGACGGTCGACTGGGTGCGGGGCCCCGAGCACCCCCTGCCGGACCCGCTCACCATCCTCGAAATGCTGACCGACGCCTGCGCCCGCTATGTCGGAGACGGCTCGGACCAACTGGCGGCCTGGCCCCACCGGGGCTGAACCCCCACCGAGGCTGAACCTGCGCAGGGGCTGAACCCCCACCGGGGCTGAACCCCTACGGGCGCGGGCTATTCGCCCTTCGCCCCCGTCAGCCCCTGCACCCGGCTCAGGAACTCCACTTGCTGGTCCCCCGACCCCTTCGCCGGGTCGAGGACCGCCTCGTTGGAGACGAACTCCAGCGTGAGGGACTGCTTCACCTCGCCGGTCATCAAGGCCTTGATGTTCACGTCGGTGACGTTGAGGTCGACGCCCGTGGCGGCGGTCTGCTTCTCGTAGTGTCGGGTGGCGAAGAAGACCAGTGCGCCGCCGTCCGTGGTGCGCAGCCCGACGGGGGCGTAGTCACCGGAGTTGAGCGGCTCGTCGACGTACTGCCGGGCCAGGCCCGGCTTGCTCGCGTTCTTCTCGCGCAGGGCCCGCCACTCGGTGGTGTGGGCGCCCGGCGCGAAGGTGTCGCCACCGCTCGCCAGATACGTCGCGTACGCCTGGCCCAGTTCCTCCGGCTCGATCGCGAGGGCCGCGTCGTCCGCCGTGACCGGCTGCGCCCAGCCGTCCGCGTCCTTCTCGAACTCCGGTACGTCGTCGCTGGCCAGGACGGTCAGGTACGAGGCCTCCCACACGTCGCTCGCGCTGCCCCGGGTGAACACCAGCAGCCAACGGGTGTCGTCCGAGCCCTTGTTGGCCTGGGTGTCCGCCAGGAACCAGCGCGGCCAGCCCGCCTTCTCGGGGATGGTGAACTTCGCGTCGGTCAGCTCCAGCGGAGCGTGCGCCGGGTTGCCGGCCGGGCTGTTCTCGTGCCCGGCGTCCAGCTTCGCGCCGTCGATGTCGGAGAGCGGGCCGGTGACATGACCGGCGTCCAGCGAGCGGTCGTACGCCTTGTCCGCCTTGTTGTACGCGGTGGTGAAGTCGCTGAGGGCGCGGGCGGCCTCCGTCCGGGTCGCCGTCGGCACGATCTCCCGTTCCCCGTGCACCACCACGCAGCCGCTCGCCGTCAAGGACAGAACGGTCACCGCGCCCGTCGCCAGGGCGAATTGGCCGCGACTACGAAGCCTTCGAATGCTGCGATCCCCGCGAACCCTGCGATCCCTGCTCATCAGGTGTCTTCACCTTCCCCTTCCCGGAGGCGAACCCTACCGGGGCAAGGAAAATCGCGAGCGTCGGGATCAGATACAGCGCCCACACCGTGACCTGGAGGACGGTCGGGTCGGGCTGGAAGTTGAAGACGCCCTTGAGCAGGGTGCCGTACCAACTGTCCGGCGGGATGGCGCCGCTGATGTCGAACGCCTTGTTCGTCAGCCCCGGCAGGAAGTCGGCCTCCTGGAGATCATGGAAGCCGTACGCCAGCACACCCGCGGCGACGACGACCAGCATGCCGCCGGTCCAGGTGAAGAACTTGGCCAGGTTGATGCGCAGCGCCCCGCGGTAGAACAGCCAGCCGAGCACCACCGCCGTCGCGAGACCGAGCAGCGCGCCGAGCAGCGGCTTGAATGTGCCGTCCTCCGAACCGGCCGCGTGCACCGACGTCCACACGAACAGCGAGGTCTCCAGGCCCTCCCGGCCGACGGCCAGGAACGCGGTGGCCACCAGCGCCCCGGTGCCCATCAGCAGCGCCGAGTCCAGCTTGCCGTGCAGCTCCGCCTTCAGATGCCGCGCCGTGCGCCGCATCCAGAAGACCATCCAGGTCACCAGTCCCACGGCCACGATCGACAGCGAACCGCCCAGCGCCTCCTGCGCCTTGAAGGTCATCTCCTGCGAGCCGTACTCCAGGCCGAAGCCGAAGCCGAGCGAGATCAGCACCGCGACGGCGATGCCGATCCAGATCGGCCGTAGGGCCTCGCGGTGCTCGGTCTTCACCAAGTAGGCGATGAGGATGCAGACGACCAGGCTGGCTTCCAGCCCTTCGCGCAGACCGATCAGATAGTTCGCGAACACGGCTACGCCTCCTCGGAGAACAGCGCCCGGCCCCACCAGTCGCCCTTGTCCCGGACGCCCGGTGGGATCGCGAAGATCGCCGAACCCACGTGCTGGATGTACTCGTTGAGCGGGTCGATGGCCAGGCTGCGCTGCACCGGGATGAATCCGGTGCGCACATCGCGCTGGTACGCGAGGAAGAACAGGCCCGCCTCCAGGCGACCGAGGCTGTCCGTGCCGTCGGTGAAGGAGTAACCGCGGCGCAGCAGCGTCGCGCCGTGGTTGGAGTCGGGGTGCGCGAGCCGTACGTGCGCGTCGGGCTTCATCGCCTTGAGGAACGGCTCGTCGCGCTCCTTCGCCTTGCCGACCGGGGCGCCCTCGGCCTTGTCACGGCCGAAGATGTCCTCCTGCTCCTGGAGCGAAGTCCGGTCCCAGGTCTCGATGTTCATCCGGATCCGCCGGGCGACAAGGTACGAGCCCCCGGCCATCCAGGCCGCGGCGCCCTTCTCGTCCCCCTCCTCCACCCACACGAACTTCTTCAGCCGGTCGGTCTCCGTCCCCGCGATATTGCGGGTGCCGTCCTTGAAGCCCATGAGGTTACGAGGGGTCTGCGCGTCCGGCGTCGTCGACGAGGTCTTGCCGAAGCCCAGCTGGGACCAGCGCATGACGACCTTGCCGAAGCCGATCCGGGCGAGGTTGCGGATCGCGTGCACCGCTACCTGCGGGTCGTCCGCGCAGGCCTGGACACACAGGTCGCCGCCGCTGCGGGTCCCGTCCAGGTTGTCGCCCGCGAACTTCGGCAGGTCGACGAGGGCCGTCGGCCGCCGGCCCGCCAGGCCGAACTTCTCGAAGAGTGAGGGCCCGAAGCCGATCGTCAGCGTCAGCCGCGAGGGACTGAGGCCCAGCGCCTCACCGGTGTCGTCCGGCGGCGCCTCGGCCAGACCGCCGTACGCGCCCTCACCGACCGCCTGCCCGGCGGTGACCCGCCGCGCAGCCTCGGTCCAGTCCTTCAGGAGCTGGACGAACTCGGCGCGGTCCTCCGTCTTCACGTCGAACGCGGCGAAGTGCAGCCGGTCCTGCACCGGTGTCGCGATACCCGCCTGGTTCGCTCCGTGGAAGGCGATCGCGGCGCCGGACTCGGCGACCGGTTCCACGTCGCTGCCCGTACGGGCCATCGCCACCGCGCCACCGGCAGCGGCGGCACCGAGTGCGAGACCCGCGCCGCCCCAGCCGATCAGCGAACGCCGGGAGGGGGTGGAACCGTTGGAGGTGTCCGTCATAGTGATCCCTCGGCTACTTCACGACGGCGGCGGCGAGCTTGGACAGGGGCTCGGCAAGCGCGTTGACCGCGTCCGAGAGTTCCTTGCGGTCGGCGTCGGCGACCTTGTCGTACGAGGTGAACTCGTAGGAGGTCTTGTCCGCGCGGTACTTGTCGAGCAGCGTGTTCAGCGCCGCGAACTGCTTGTCCAGCTCCTTCGTCAGCGCCGCGTCGTTCTCGCCGGCGACCGGCTTGAGGAGCGTGTAGGACTCCTGTGCGCCCTCGATGTTGGCCTTGAAGTCGACCAGGTCGGTGTGCGAGTAGCGCTCCTCCTCGCCGGTGACCTTGCCGGTGGCGACCTCGTCGAGGAGTTCCTTGGCGCCGTTGGCCATGGAGGTAGGCGTGATGTCGGCCTTGCCCACCCGCTTCTGCCAGTCGGTCAGGTCCGTCACCAGCTGGTCGGCGAGGGTCTTGTCCTCGGCGGTGATCTTCTTGTCCTGCCAGAGGGCCTTCTCCAGGCGGTGCCAGCCGGTGAATTCCTGGCCGTCCTCCAGGCCGTCCGCGCGGACGTCGACCTTCGGGTCGATGTCGCCGAAGGACTCGGCCACCGGCTCGGTGCGCTCCCAGCCGATGCGCGAGGGCGCGTACGCCTTCTTCGCGGCCTCCAGATCGCCTGCCTTGACGGCGTCGGTGAAGATCTTGACCTTGGGCAGCGTCTGGTCGGCCTGCGCCTGCGCGTACGCGCGGTAGGCGGCGACGGCCTCGTCGAGCCGCGGGTCGCGCTTGGCCACCGTGCCGCCGGTGGCCTTGACGTCCTGGCGGATGCCGTCGCCCTTCATGCCCGGCTTGCAGGCGATCCGGTAGTCGCCGGCCTTCACCTCGGCGGTGACCGTCTGCTTGGTGCCCGGGCCGATGTTCTCGCGCTCGGTGACGATCCGGTCGTCCGGGAAGAGGAGGTAGATCTCGGTCACCTTGGAGCCCTTGTTCTCCACGGATATCTCGACGTGCCCGGCAGGGAACTCCGTTTTGGACACCTCGCACGTGGAGTCGGTGGCGGTCACCGCAATGAGGTTGTCGCTGCTCGAAGCGTCGCTTTTCTCTGTGCAGCCCGTGACGGCGGTCAGAACCACCGCACCGGCGACGGCGGTGACGGCGGAGAGTCGGACGGGGCGCATTCAGGCTCCAAGCGGGGCTCGGCGGGTTCACAGGAAAGGCGTAGATCCAGGTGAGGCGGACTTAACTTATCTGAGGCTTACCTGAGCGATACCCACCCGTCGAGTGATTCAGCTCTCATGGAGGGTGTAGGAGCGCGGCCGGATCACGGTGGCTCAATCTGTACCCCATGGGATGGTAAAGAGCTGGTCAAGACAGGCGGCGCGGGCTCACCAGGACCTCGCCGGTGCGCGGGTGCGGAAACACCTCGACCGGCTGCTTGTAGACGTCCGAGAGCAAGGCGTCGGTGAAGATCCCGGCCGGCGGCCCGTCGGCCACCGCGCGCCCGGCGCTCAGAATCACCACCCGGTGCGCGTACGCCGCCGCGAGCCCCAGATCGTGCAACACCACGACCACGGCGTCCCCCGCGTGCGCCCTTTCCCGGCAGACCCGGAGCACCAGCTCCTGGTGCCGCAGATCGAGAGCGGCGGTCGGCTCGTCGAGCAGCAGCAGGGGAGCGCGCTGGGCGAGCACCCGGGCGAGCGCGACCCGCGCCCGCTCACCGCCGCTCAGCGCCGAGAAGGGACGGCCCGCGAACGGCGCGACCTCCGTCACCGCCATGGCCTCGGCCACGGCCACCTCGTCTGCGTCGCACTGTCCGGCCCAGGGCGCCCGGCCCATCCGTACGACCTCGTCGACCGTGAACGGGAAGGAGAGCGCGGCCGACTGGGGAAGCACGGCGCGGCGCAGGGCGAGTTCGGGCGCGGACCACTGTGCGGCCGGGCGGCCATGGATGCGTACGACTCCGGCGGAGGGCCGCAGATCGGCCGCCAGCGCGCCCAACAGGGTCGACTTTCCAGCGCCGTTGGGGCCGACAAGGGCCAGGACCTCGCCGGCCCGGGCGGTGACGTCCACGCCGCACAGCACCTCGCGGGCGCCGAGCCGGACATGGAGTCCCTCGGCCTCGGCGAGTACGTCGCCGGGCGCGGCCGGGGGAGGGGGCGTGGGGCGCCCCGTCCGCGGGAACCTCATGCCCAGCCTCCCTGCCTGCGACGGGTCCTGCGCAGCAGCCAGAGGAAGAACGGGCTGCCGAGCAGGGCGGTGAGGACGCCGAGCGGGAGTTCGGCGGGGGCGGCGACGGTACGGGCCGCGAGGTCGGCGCCGAGCAGCACGAGCGCGCCGCACAGCGCGCCGGCCGGAACGAGGAACCGGTGCCCCGGTCCCGCCGCCATCCGCAGCAGATGCGGCACGACGAGACCGACGAAACTGATGATCCCGGAGACGCTGACGGCCGCGGCGGTCAGCAGCGCGATGACGAACACCAGGATGATCCGCAGCCGCTCCACGTCCACGCCCAGGTGTCGGGCGGGCCGCTCGCCGAGCGCCAGGAGGTCCAACCGCCGGGCGTACAAAGGCGCCAGGGCCAGACCGGCGACCGCGCAGGGCAGTACGGCGAGCACCTTGGGCCAGGTGGCCTGGGCGAGCGAGCCGAGCTGCCAGAAAGTGATCTGGTTGACCGCCGCGGTGCTTTCCGCGAAGAAGATGAACAGCCCGATCAGCGCACCCGCGAAGGCGTTCAGCGCGATGCCGGTGAGGATCAGCGTCACCACCTCCGTCCGTCCGCCCGAGCGCGACATCGCGTACACGAGCAGCACCGTGCCGAGCCCCGAGACGAAGGCGAAGGCCGGAACGGTCCACGTACCGAGGAAGTTCAGGCCGAGCGAGATCGCGGCGACCGCGCCGACCGCAGCGCCCGAGGAGACGCCGATGACCCCCGGCTCGGCGAGCGGATTGCCGAACACGCCCTGCATCAGCGCTCCCGCACAGCCCAGCGAGGCACCGACGAGCAGTGCGAGCACGATCCGTGGGAAGCGGACGTTCCACAGCACCGACTCGGCGACCCGGTCCAACTCGGCCCCGCCCAGGCCGATCCGGTGCTGCACGGAGCCGAGTACGTCACCGATGGGGATCGGATAGGCGCCGAGTCCCGCGGCGACGGGCACCAGCACGAGCAGGGCGGCGACGAGCCCGGCGGCGAGGAACCAGCGGGTGGTGCGCGGGGAGCGGGCAGCGGGGCCCTCCTGGCCTCCAACGGGCTTCCCGGGTACGGGACTTTGCGCCCGGGTGTGCTCGGGCAGCGCCTCCTCGCGCACGGTCACTGGGAATCCCCGTACAGCTGCTCGACGATCGACTTGAGGACTTCGTCCGTGCGCGGACCGTAGTTGAGGAGCACCCCGTCCTCGATCGAGACGACCCGGCGTTCCATCCCGGCCGGGGTCTGCGCGACACCGGGGATCTTGACGAGGCCGTCGATCCCGCCGACCGATTCAAGTCCCTTGGTCATCACGAGGATCGCGTCCGGTGCGGCCTGGGCCAGGGCCTCGGTGGTGATGGTCGAGAAGTCCTTTTCCAGGCCCGACTCGGCGCCCGCGTCGACCGCTCCGGCCGCTTCGAGCAGCGAGGTGGCTCCCGAGCCCTTGCCGCCGATGAGATAGACGGAGGCGGTGCCGCGGAGATAGAGGAAGGCGACGCGCGGATGCTCCTCGCGGGCCGGAATCGCCTTGCGTACGGCGGCGATCCGGTCCTCCGAGCGCAGGGTGAGCCGCTTCCCGTCGGCCGGCACGCCGAGGGCGTCGGCCACCGCCTGGATGCGCGGGCCGACGTCGTCGAGGCCGAGCGCCGGGTCGACGACGAGGACGGGGACGCCGGCGTCGCGGATCTGCTCCATGGCCTCGTCGGGCCCGGTCGTCGTCTCGGCGAGGACGAGGTCCGGCTCGAGGGAGAGGACGCTCTCCGCCGAGACGTCGTGGTTGCGGGTGACCACAGGCAGCTTCTCCGCCTGCGCGAAGGTGGCGGTGATGTCACGGGCGACGACCCGGTCACCGAGCCCGAGCGTGAAGACGATCTCGCTGAGGCTGCCGGAGAGCGGGACGATCCGGTCGGCGGCCCGGACTGTCACCCTTTTGCCGTCGGACGAGCTGACGGTGACGGGGAGTTGGGGCTTCGCGGGATCCGCGAGGGGTTCGACCCGGTCGGCGGTGGCGGACGCCGATTGCGAGGTCTCCTTCGCGGACTCCGCGCTCTGGGCGGAGCCTCCGCATCCGGTCGCGGCCGTCAGGACGGCGAGTGCGGAGAGCAGGGCGCCCGCCATTCGTGTGCGCCGACGGTGCGCTGTCCCGTCCCTCATCCTCATCGTCGTCCATCCGTCCTCTCGGTCTTCAACTCGGTCTTCAACCGGCGATCGGGCTTCATCCGGCTCCCGGTCGGTCTTCATCCCGCCCCCGGTCTTCATCCCGCCACTTCCGGCACATGCGAGGCATAGCTTAGGTTAGCCTTACCTTTCCCGCCAGGAGAGGCCGGATCCTGACTTCGTACCCGGAGGACACCCATGCCCGTGCGCCCGAGGGCCCTGATCACCGCGGTCTGTGTGACCGCGCTCGGAGCTCTGCTGGGGGCGCTGCTGCCCGCCACCGCCGCGCACGCCGCCGGCCGCACCGTGCAGGGCGGCCGGCTCGACTGGGGCATCAAGTCCTCCTTCCAGAGCTATGTCACCGGGCCCATCGCCAAGGGGAGTTACTCCCTCACCGGCGGTGCGGCCACGGTCGGTGGAAGCGAGTTCCGCTTCCACTCGGCGACGGGCACGTACGACGGCGACACCGGCGCCTTCTCCGCCGCCTTCTCCGGCGGGGTCCACTTCGTCGGGCACAAGGAGGACGACGGCACCTACCAGCTCGACCTCACGATCAGCCGCCCCACCGTCCGTATCTCCGGCGGCAGCGGCACCCTCTACGTCGACATTCTCAGCAAGGCGAAGGGCACCGGGACGGTCACGACGTCCTCGCAGGTGCCCTTCGCCTCCCTCTCCCTCGGCGGGATCGACATGAGGGGCGGCGGCAACGCCGTCCAGCTCAACGACCTTCCCGCCACGCTGACTTCCGCGGGCGCGCAGTCCTTCGCGGGGTACTACACGGCCGGTACGGCGCTGGACCCGCTGAGCCTGTCCGCGGACGTGCAGGCGGCCGAGCCGAAGCCGTCGGGCACTGACAGGCCGACGCCCTCGAAGTCCGCGGAGGAGAAGGAGACTTCGGGCGCCATCGCGAACGGCGCCGTCGACTGGGGCGTGCGCCGCACCTTCCGCGAGTACGTCACGGGGGACATCGCCCAGGGCGGGTGGACCCTGTCGGCGGGGGCACAGGACGGCGGCGCGCTCTTCCGCTTTCCCGCCGGCGAGGGGACGTACGAGAAGGGCGCACGCTCGCTGGAGGCGGAGTTCGACGGCGCGGTGCGCTTCACCGGCGAACAGGGTCTCGACCTGAAGCTGAGCGGCGTCCGGGTGACCGTCCAGGACGCCAAGGGCACGCTGTACGCCGATGTGACGAGCGCGGACTTCACCGGAAAGAAGGTCGCGATCGCCACCTTCACGGCGAAGGACTTCACCCCGCGGGACGACCTCGTCGAGCTGACCGAGGTCCCGACGAAGCTCACCGCCCAGGGCGCCAAGGCCTTCGGCGGGATGTACCAGGCGGGAACGGCGATGGATCCCCTCTCGCTCGCCGTCGCCCTCACCGATGACGCGGCGCTGCCCGCCCTGCCCGACCTGGGCAGTTCGGCCACCGCGAGCCCATCCGCTTCGGCCCCTCGGACGGCGACCGACGCCGGGACCGACACGACCGAGGCCGCCGCGAACACCTCCGACGGCGCACCGGTCCTGCACATCGGCCTGGTGGCGGGTTCCCTGCTGGTGGCGGGCGCGGCCTACACGTTCGTCGTCCGCAGGCGCCGCGCCCGCACGGCCGCCGCGGTCCCCGACGGGGACTGAACTCCCGTACACCGTCCGCCGCAGCCCCCGACGAGGACTGAACTCCCGTACACCGTTCGCCACAGTCCCCGACGAGGACTGAACTCCCGTACACCGTCCGCCGCCCGGCCGGACCACCCACCAAGGAGAACACTCACCATGCCTGCCAGAGCACGCCGCCCTCTCGCCCTTGCCGCAGCTGTCGCCACGGCCGCCGCACTGGGCGCCACCGCGCTCGCCACCGTCGGCGCGACCACCGCCGCGGCGGCCGAAACCCCCCTCGCCGGCTATGAGTTGACGTGGGGGATCAAGCAGTCGTACCGCACGTACGTGACCGGGATGGCGGCCGGCACCTTCACGCCCGCGGACGGCGCCACGCAGGCCACGGGCAACGGCGCGTTCACCTTCGTGGACGGCACCGGTACCTACGACCCCGAGGCGCACACGCTCGACCTCGGCTTCAAGGGCACCCTGAACATCGTCTCCAAGGCGCACGGCTTCGACATCACCCTGTCCGACGTGAAGTTCGACAGCGCCACCACCGAACTCACCGCCGACGTGACGAAGACCACCGCGGCGGGTACGACGACGACGGACGACACGCCGCTCGCCACGGTGACCGTCACCCGGGACATGAAGGACATGGCGACCAAGCTGACGGCGGAGGCGGCGGACGTCCTCGGCAGCGCCAGCTACGAGAACGCGGCCGGGGACCCGTTGACGCTGGTGCAGAAGACGACGCCGACACCGACCCCGCCCACAACCCCGCCCACAACGCCGGCCCCCACGAAGACCACGACAGCCACACCGACCCCGACGCCGACGGCCACGCAGACCACGACGCCGTCGCCCACGCAGACGACCGGCCCCTCGCCCTCCGAGAGCTCCGCGACCAAGGGTGAGATCGTCGACGGCACGCTCGGCTGGGGCGTGAAGGAGTCCTTCCGTTCGTACGTTGTGGGAAGCGTCGCCCAGGGCAGCATCACCGCATCCGGCGGCGCGACCCAGGCCACCGGCAACGGCGTCTTCACCTTCGTCGACGGTACCGGCACCTACGACACCGACGCCGACACCCTCTCCGCCGCCTTCGCGGGCGCCGTGAACTTCAAGGGCCACGAGACGAACGGCGAGTACGGCCTCGACCTGACCCTCAGCGACCTCAAGACCGAACTGGACGGCGGTTCCGGCGAACTGACCGCCGACGTCGACAGCCTCGGCGCGAAGTCCGAGGACGTCGTCCTCGCCGAGCTCAAGGCCGCCTCGGGCCAACTCACCGTCCAGGACGGCGTGATCGAGCTCGACGACGTCACGGCCACGCTGACGGACGCCGGCGCGAAGGCCTTCGGCGGATTCTACACGGCGGGCACCGAGCTGGACCCGGTGGACCTGGCCGTGGCGGTGGACGAGGACGCCCAACTGCCTGAGGACGGCGGCGAGTCGGCCACCGGTGGCTCCGGCACCTCGGGAGGCTCGGGTACGTCCGGTACCACGGGCGGCACCGGCACGACCGGCTCCACGACCGGCTCCATAACCGGCGGCACGAGCGGTTCGCTCGCCTCGACCGGCTCGGACGTACCGGTCGGCGCACTCGGCGCCGCATCCGCGGTGATCGTCGCGGCGGGCGCCGGTGTGGTGGTCGCGACGCGCAGGCGGCTCACGGCCTAGGCAGGTCCGCCCCCATTGGTGCGGCAACCCGCCCCGGCCCCGGTCGCCTTCGGCGGCCCGGTGGGCTGGGGCGGACTTGTCACGCAGGTGGTGTTTGAATGCCGGAGTGACTGACTACGACGTGCTGCGGGTCTTCTGCGGGCCCGGCGGGCGATACGGCAACGAGCTCGGGGTCGTCCGTGAGGGCTCCCTCATGCCGGACATCGAGGAGCGGCAGGCGTTCGCCGCGAAACTCGGGTTCAGCGAGACCGTGTTCGTGGACGACCCCGAGCGCGGAATCATCGACATCTACACGCCCACGCTGCGGCTGCCGTTCGCCGGGCATCCCTGCGTCGGGGTGGGCTGGCTGCTCGATGTGCCCGAACTGGTCACGCCCGCCGGGGTGGTGGGAGTCCGGCTGGACGACGGTGAGTTCAGCTGGATCGAGGCTCGGGCGGAGTGGGCACCCGCGCGTACTCTGCGGCAGTACTCCTCCGCCGCCGAGGTCGACGCGCTGCCGGTGCCGCCGACCGGGGAGTGGATCTACGCCTGGGCATGGGAGGACGAGGCCGCGGGGCGGGTACGGGCGCGGGCGTTTCCCGGCCGGGACGACGGTGTTGTCGAGGACGAGGCGACGGGGGCGGCCGCGCTGTTGCTGACGGATCGACTGGGGCGGGCGCTCAACATCGTCCAGGGGGCAGGGTCTCAGATCCTTACGGCGCCGCAGCCGGGGGGATGGGTCGAGGTGGGGGGCCGGGTGCGGCTGATGCGGGGGTGAGGCGGGTGGATCTGTTCGCCCCCTCCGCCCCTGCCCGACCCCCGCTCCTGGGGGCTCCACCCCCAGGCACCCTTGTCGCGCCGAACGTGCTCGTCCTCGAACGCCGGACGGGCTGGAACATCACGCGCTGAGGGGGAACTCCTCCCCAAGGGCATGGAAGACATCGGTGTTCAGCGCGAAGGCCCGCTTGCACTCGGACACGATGCGCTGCTTCTCCAGGTCGTCGGCGTGGATGGCGTCGAGGAGTTCGCGGTAGTTGCGCTTGAAGGCGGCGGGGTTGGTGATGTCCTCGAAGACGTAGAAGCGCACGCCGTCGCCCTTGCGGGCGAAGCCCCAGGTCTGTTCGGCCTTGCCGCGGATGATCTGGCCGCCGGAGAGGTCGCCGAGGTAGCGGGTGTAGTGATGGGCGACGTAGCCGCCGGGCCAGGTGCGGGCGCACTCGGCGACGCGGGCCGCGTAGGCACGGGTCGCGGTCAGTGCGGTGAGGGTCGCGCGCCAGTCGGGGCCCCGGAGATGGGCGAGGTCGGCCTCCAGAGCGGCGCGGCGCGACAGTTCGGGCTGGATGAAGGGCCCGGCCACCGGATCGGACGCCAGCTTGCCGGCGTGCGCCTCCAACGCCTCGTACACGAACCACAGTTGCTCGGTGTAGCGCGCGTACGCCTCCACGCCGAGCCTGCCGCCGAGCAGATCGCTCATGAACGTCGAGGTCTCCGCCTCCGTGTGCTGCTCGTGCGAAGCGGTACGGATGAGCGTCGAGAACGCCGTATCCGACGAGTTCATGGTGGACCTCCGGTGGTAAGTACAAGGCAGCAGCCAGTCGCATTTTCTATGGTTAGGCTTACCTAAGTCAACTGGTTCCCGACGTCCTGTCGGTAAAATTTCCCGACGTGCTGTCGGTAAAAACGTACCCCGAATCGCGATCAGACCCACATAGAAGAGCCCGCCCCGGGAATGGGGCGGGCTGTGAGGCTCGGAAGCGCTGTTGGACCGAGGGCTACGGCAGCGTGAGGATCTCGGCGCCGCTGTCGGTGACGACCAGGGTGTGCTCGAACTGCGCCGTCCGCCTGCGGTCCTTCGTCACGACCGTCCAGCCGTCGTCCCACATGTCGTACTCGTGTGTGCCGAGCGTGAGCATCGGCTCGATCGTGAAGGTCATCCCGGGCTGGATGACGGTCGTCGCGTGAGGGCTGTCGTAGTGCGGAATGATCAGCCCGGAGTGGAAGGAGGAGCTGATCCCGTGTCCCGTGAAGTCCCGGACCACCCCGTATCCGAACCGCTTCGCGTACGACTCGATGACACGGCCGATGATGTTGATCTGGCGGCCCGGCTTGACCGCCTTGATGGCGCGCTCCAGCGACTCGCGGGTCCGGTCGACGAGCAGTTTGCTCTCCTCGTCGACGTCGCCGACGAGATAGGTGGCGTTGTTGTCGCCGTGGACACCGCCGATGTACGCCGTCACGTCGAGGTTGATGATGTCGCCGTCGCGCAGCACCGTGGAGTCGGGGATGCCGTGACAGATGACCTCGTTCACGGAGGTGCACAGCGACTTGGGGAAGCCGCGGTAGCCGAGGGTCGAGGGGTAGGCGCCGTGGTCACACATGTAGGCGTGCGCGACCCGGTCCAGCTCGTCCGTCGTGACGCCCGGCGCGATGAGCTTCGCGGCCTCGGCCATCGCCCGCGCGGCGATCCGCCCGGCGGTCCGCATCGCCTCGATCGTCTCGGGCGTCTGCACCTCCGGGCCGGTGTACGGCGTGGGGGCGGGCTTGCCCACGTACTCGGGGCGCCTGATGTTTCCCGGGACGGGACGGGTGGGAGAGAGCTCCCCTGGTACGAGCAGCGACTGGCCAGACATGTCAGCGAGTCTAACCAGCGGGCGTGGGGGACCATGTCCGTGGCGAAAGGAGCCGGTCATGGCCCTCTTCAAGAAGCGCACCGTCGGCAAGCCCGGCGAGTGGTACTACTGCCTGGAACACAAGACCGTCGAGGAAGGCCCCGACTGCCCCGGCAAGGACCGTTTCGGTCCCTACGCCTCCCGGGCCGAGGCCCAGCGCGCGATGGAAATCGCCCGCGAACGCAACCTCGAATGGGAGACGGACCCGAAGTGGCACGACGCGAAGGGTGCGGCGCCGGAGGGTGAGCGGGAGGACTGAGGCCGCCGGGGTGGCGGGTGACCCGCGGCCGCCCATGGTGCTGAGCCGACGCTGGAAACCCGCGCCTGTCAGCTGACGGTTACGGGTGATGCGGGTGGGGGTAAGCCCGGCCGCAGGCAGGGCTTACCCCCACCGGCGTCAAGTCGACGAAACCCCGCTGACCGCCTGCCGCGCGTCCCGCATCCGCTGCGCATGCGGATTCGTCCGCACGTCGTACGTCATCAGCTTCGGGAGGCAGAGGGCCAGCAGCCCCACCGCGCCCACACAGAGCAGCCCGCCCGCCCAGATCGAGGTCCGGACACTCGTCCATGCCGCCATGCCGCCCGCACGGACCTGCCCGAGCTGCGGCCCGGCGGAGTAGGACAGCAGCTCGATTCCGGCGAGCCGGCCCCGCAGTTCGTCCGGGATCGTCTGGTTCCACATGGCGGCCCGGAAGATCCCGCTGACCATGTCGAAGGCGCCGCCGAGGACGAGGAAGAGCAGCACCAGCCAGACGTTGCCCACCACACCCGCGGCGACCATGGCGAATCCCCAGCCGACCGCCGCGAGGACCACCATCCGCCCGTGCCGGTGGACACCCGAGGTCCATCCGCTGGTGAGGGTCACGAGCAGTGCCCCGGCGGGCAGCGCCGCGTACATCAGCCCCAGCGACCACTGGGCCCCGAGTTCGTCCGCGAGGAAGGGGAGCAGGGCGAGCGGCATCGCGAAGAACATCGCGGCAAGGTCGACGGCGTACGTGCCGAGGAGCTCCTTGCGGCTCCAGGCGTACCGGGCGCCCTCCGCGATCGACCGCAGCGACGGCTTCGCGGCCTCGTGTGCCGCGGGTGACGCCGTCAGCCCGACGACCAGTACCACGGACGCCAGGAAGGTCACGAGGTCCACGGCGTACGCCCAGCCGAGCCCGGCATAGGCCACGACGACACCCGCGAGCGCCGGGCCCGCGACGCCGCCGACGGTCCAGCGCAGCGCGTTGAGCGAGGCCGCGGCCGGCAGGTGCTCGTGCGCCACGATCCGGGGCAGGAGCGAGTCCAACGCGGGGCGCTGGACGGCGCCGAGTGCGGAGCTGAGTCCGGCGACCACGTACAGCGGCCACACGGTCGGGTGCGGCAGAGTCGAGTTGACGAGCAGCGCGGCGCACAGCACCCCCTGCGCGGCCTCGGTGTAGACGATCAGTTTCCGCTTGTCCAGGGCGTCGGCGAGCGCCCCGCCGTAGAGCCCGAACACCACCATCGGCACCAGTTCCACGGCCCCGATCGCGCCCACCGCCACCGCGGACCCGGTGAGTTCCTTCATCTGCACGGGCAGAGCGACGAAGGTCAGAAAACTCCCGAAGGTCGTGATCAGCCCGGCCACCCACACCCGACGGAACTCGGCGGAGGCCCGCCAGGGCGCGAGGTCCGGCAGCAGCGAACGGAGCCCGGGGGAGGTGGAGGGGGAGGGGGAGGGTGCGGGGTCGTCGTCGGTCACGACGGGCCATGCTGGGCGGAGGCTCCCACGGGAGGCAACTGATTTTCGGTCACGGAGACCGACGAAGGCTGTCCGCCGGAGAACCGCGAAGCGGCGCGCGCACACTCCCGCCGTACGAAGGCCGGGACCCCGTCACCGCCGCGCACCGGAGACCGTCAATTCTGTCCGCCGGAGATCCGCGAAGCGGCGCGCACACTCCCGCCGGACGAAAACCGCGACCCCGTCACCACCGCGCGGACGGCGGTGCGGTCAACTGATCCGCGAGACGCGACAGCCGGTCACGAAAGCGGCGCCGCCCCCGCGGCGCAGGCAACGCACTCTCCCCAGCCCCCGCACTCACAAGATGCTGCACGGTATCGAGGTCCAGCTCAGGATCGGCCGGCACGGCAAGCGACTCGTGAGCCAGCGCCGACAGCTCAGGACCCCCCGCGGACAGCGCGAGCACGGTCGCCCCGGCCCGCCGCGCGTCATGAACCCGCTCCAGGAGCGGCGCCCCGGGCGCGCCCGGCGACACCACGAGCAACGTCTCCCCCCGCCGCGCGGCCTCGATACGCCCGAGCCCCACCGCCAGATGGGCCGGATCCGATCCCCGCGCCGCATGCCGCACCAGCGTCGGCGACAGCTCCGGCGTCCCCGACCACGCCGCCTCGTCGACCAGATGCGCGGCGAGATGCCAGGGCTCGTACTCCTCCGTACCCACCAGCAGCAATCCGCCGCCGTACGACACCACGGACCCCCGCAACACCCCCGCGAACCTTCGCGTGGCCCCCAACCACTCGGTCCCGGCGAGCACTTCGCGCAGCAATGCGACCCGTACGGCATCCATGGGCACACATCCTGCCGCAACCGGCCGCCCGTGACACGGAGTTCACCCCGAATTAGCCCAAGTTGGGCAATGGGCCGGGTCAAGCGGTAAGAAGAGACGCATGACAAGCACCGAGGACATCGAGGACACCGAGAACACCGAGGGCTCTGAGGTCACCGACGACATCGAGGGCATCGAGACGTCGGTCCCCTTCGAGGCGGGCCAGGACGGCTACGCCAGCTTCCGTATCCCGGCGGTCGTCGCCACCGCCGACGGGACCCTGCTCGCCTTCTGCGAGGGGAGGGTCGGCTCCCGGCAGGACTTCGGGAACATCGCCATCGTGCTGAAGCGGTCCACGGACGGGGGACGCACCTGGGGCCCGCTCGAGGTCGCCGCCGAGAACGGCGAGCACCTCGCGGGCAACCCGGCCCCCGTCGTCCTCGACAGCGGCCGCGTCCTGCTCGTGCACATCCGCAACGCGGCCGAGGCCACCGAGGCCGCCATCCGCCGTGGCGAGGTGTCGGCCGCCGACGGCCGCCGCGTCTGGGTCCAGCACAGTGACGACGAGGGCCTCACCTGGTCGAGCCCCACGGACGTCACCGCGCAGACCAAAAGGGAGACCTGGCGGTGGTACGCCACCACGCCGGGCCACGCCCTCCAGCTGACCTCCGGCCGGGTCGTCGTCCCCGCCAACCACTCCCTCCCGCCGAAGGGCACGGACAACGGCACCGAGGGCAAGTACGACGGCGGCCACTGCCTGCTGAGCGACGACGAAGGCCGGACCTGGCGCATCGGGTACGTCGACGACAACCCCAGCGGCTACATCAACGCGAACGAGACCACGGCTGCCGAACTCCCCGACGGGCGCGTCTACTTCAACACCCGCAACGACTCATCCGCCCCCGGTACCCGCGCCGACGCCTACTCCCGCGACGGTGGCGAGACCCTGGTCAAACCCTTCCGCCCGCAGGCAGGTCTCACCACCCCCGTCGTCCAGGGCAGCGTCCTCCAGCTCCGCGACCCCGACCTGCTCATCTACTCCGGCCCCGCCGCCCCCCGCCACCGCGCCCTGATGACCGTCCGCGCCTCCACCGACGACGGCGTCACCTGGCGCACCGCGCACACGGTCGACGGACTGCCCGCCGCGTACTCCGATCTCGTCCGTGTCGATGCCGGGACCGTCGGACTCCTCTACGAGACGGGCGACTTCGGCGCGTACGAGACGATCACCTTCCGCCGCATCCCCGTGACGGCCCTCACCTGACCCGCACGCCCGGGATCCGCGCACGTAAAGTCGGCCCATGACCTCTACTGACAACGCACCGACCGCCGCCCAGAAGGCCCCCGCCAAGGACCCCTGGGACCTCCCCGACGTGTCCGGGCTCGTCGTCGGCGTACTCGGCGGCACCGGCCCCCAGGGCAAGGGCCTGGCCTACCGGCTCGCCAAGGCGGGCCAGAAGGTGATCATCGGCTCGCGTGCCGCGGACCGCGCGCAGAGCGCCGCCGCGGAACTCGGGTACGGCGTCGAGGGTGCCGACAACGCGGAGTGCGCGCGGCGCAGCGACATCGTGATCGTCGCGGTGCCGTGGGACGGACACGGCAAGACCCTGGAGTCCCTGCGCGCGGAACTGGCCGGCAAGCTCGTCGTCGACTGCGTCAACCCGCTGGGCTTCGACAAGAAGGGCGCGTACGCGCTGAAGCCGGAGGAGGGCAGTGCCGCCGAGCAGGCCGCCGCCCTGCTGCCGGACTCGCGGGTCACCGCGGCCTTCCACCACCTCTCGGCCGTCCTCCTCCAGGACCCGGAGATCGCGGAGATCGACACCGATGTGATGGTCCTGGGGGAGGAGCGCGCGGACGTCGAGATCGTGCAGGCGCTCGCCGGACGCATCCCCGGCATGCGCGGCGTCTTCTCCGGGCGGCTGCGCAACGCCCACCAGGTCGAGTCCCTGGTCGCCAACCTGATCTCGGTGAACCGGCGCTACAAGGCCCATGCGGGCCTGCGGGTGACGGACGTATAAGTCGGGTGGGGGACACTGGTGACAAGCAGTGTCCCCCGACAGGAGCCGATCTCATGCCCCCCTTGCCCGCACCCGCCCCGGCCCGGCGACTGGCCCTCTACGCACTCGTGGTCTGCGTCCTCGCCGTCGCCGCCGCCGTGGTCTCCTTCGTCCAGGGCAGTCTGCTGGGGATCGTGTGGGTGCTGCTGGCCGGGCTGTCGTCGAACATGGCGTGGTACTACGCGCGGCGCGGCAGGATGCGTACGGGCTCGGGCTCGGGCTCGGTCACTGGGTGACGGTGCAGTACGCGTTGACGTCGTCCCAGAAGCGGTACAGGTTCTGACCGCAGTAGCGCTCGACGTCGTCGATCCCCAGGCCGCCGAGGATCCAGTAGACCGCGTCGAAGAACGCGGTGTTCACCGACGGGATCCACAGCACCGCGAACACGGCGAGCAGGCCGAACGGCGCGAACGGCTCCACCTGACGGCGGACGCTGTACGACAGCCAGGGCTCGATGACGCCGTAGCCGTCGAGGCCCGGCACCGGCAGGAAGTTCAGGATCGCGGCCGTGATCTGGAGCATCGCGAGGAACGCCAGCGCGTAGCGGAACGGATCCGGCACGCCGTCCAGGGCGCCCAGCCAGAACGGCGCCGTGCAGACGATGGCGAAGAGGACGTTGGTCAGCGGGCCCGCCGCCGAGATCAGGCTGTGCTTCCAGCGTCCCCGGATCTTGCTCCGGTCGATGAAGACCGCACCGCCCGGCAGACCGATCCCGCCCATGATCACGAAGAGGACGGGCAGGACGATGCTCAGGAGCGCGTGCGTATAGGCGAGCGGGTTGAGCGTCAGGTAACCCTTCGCGCCGATCGAGATGTCCCCGCTGTGCAGGGCGGTGCGCGCGTGGGCGTACTCGTGCAGACAGAGGGAGACGATCCACGCGGCCGTCACGAACAGGAACACGGCCAGACCGGGCTGCTCGGCGAACCCGGTCCAGGTCGCCCAGCCGGTCACCGCCGTCACGGCCACGATCCCGATGAAGACGGGGCTGATCCTCCGGTCACTGCGCCGGGAGGCTGTGGTGGTCATGGGGTGGGACTCCTGGGGTGGGCTGGGAGGTGTGCGGTCGACCGTACCGGTGGTCTGGGAAGAACGTCCTGCGGACGGCCAGAGGTTCCTGACACTCGCTACGCCGCGAGCGGTTCGGCCGAGGAGATGCCTGCCGTGACGATCGCAGACGTCCTCCTCGACTTCTCCCGGATCACCTGGGTCCGAAACCCGGAAGCGGGCCCGGGCCGTCACCAGTGACAATGGGCCCCGTGCGCTATCGCATCCTCGGCACCACCCAGGCACTCCGCTCCGACGGCACGCCAGTCCCGGTCGGTGGGGCGCGGCTGCGTGCCCTGCTGACCGTCCTCGCGCTGCGGACCGGACGGACCGTGCCGGTGTCCGTTCTGGTGGACGAGGTGTGGGACGGCGACCCGCCGGCGGACGCGCCCCGCGCGGTCCAGGCGCTGGTCGGGCGGTTGCGCAGGGCGCTCGGCGCGGACGCGGTGGACTCTGACGAGGGCGGCTACCGGCTGACCGCGGGCCGGGACGACATCGACCTGCACCGTTTCGAGCGGCTGGCGGGCGAGGGCACCCGCGCGCTGGCCGACGGCGACCCCGCCAAGGCGGCGGCCGTCCTCGACGACGCCCTCGCGCTGTGGCACGGCCCGGCCCTCGCCGACCTCCCCGACCGCACCGCCGAGGCGGCCCGCTGGGAGACCCGCCGCCTCGACGTGCGCCGCGCCCGCTTCACCGCGGCCCTCGCCCTCGGCGGCGCCGAACAGGCGCTGCCCGAACTCACCGCCCTCTGCGACAGCCACCCCCTCGACGAGCCTCTCCAGGCCCTGCGGCTGCGCGCCCTGCGCGACGCGGGCCGACCGGCTCAGGCCCTGGCCGCGTACGAGTCCGTACGGCAGCTGCTCGCCGACCGCCTCGGTTCTGACCCGGGACCCGAACTACGCGCCCTGCACACCGAGTTGCTGACCCCGGCGCCTCCGAGCGCCCCCGCGCCGCAACCAGCCCGCCCCGGCAACCTCCGCGCCCGGCTCACCTCCTTCGTCGGACGCGAGGCCGACATCGACACCATCCGGGGCGACCTCGCGGCGGCCCGGCTCGTGACCCTGCTCGGACCCGGCGGAGCGGGGAAGACACGGCTCTCGCAGGAGGCGGCGGAGGCCGTGGCGTACGCGGCGCGCGACGGGGTGTGGCTGGCCGAACTCGCCCCGGTGGACGACCCGAAGGCCGTGCCCGAGGCGGTGCTCACCGCCGTCGGGGCGCGCGAGACCGTACTGCGCGGTGCCGGCGCCGAGGAGATGCGAGCGGTCGCCGACCGGCACGACGACCCCCTCAACCGGCTCGCCGAGCACTGCGCCAAGCGCCGCATGCTGCTGATCCTCGACAATTGCGAGCACGTCGTGGACGCCGCCGCGCACCTCGTCGAGGAGCTCCTTGAGCGCTGCCCCGGACTGACGGTGCTCGCCACCAGCCGTGAACCCCTCGGCGTACCGGGGGAGTTGCTGCGCCCGGTGGAGCCGCTGCCCGAGCCCGTGGCGCTGCGGCTGCTCGCCGACCGGGGGGCGGCGGCCCGGCCGGGATTCCGGGTCGAGGACGATCCGGCGGCGGCCGCCGAGATCTGCCTGCGCCTGGACGGACTGCCGCTCGCCATCGAACTCGCCGCCGCCCGGCTGCGGTTGCTCACCGCGCGGCAGATCGCCGACCGCCTCGACGACCGGTTCCGCCTGCTGACCTCGGGGGCCCGTACGGTCCTGCCGAGGCAGCAGACCCTGCGCGCGGTCGTCGACTGGTCCTGGGACCTGCTCGACGAGGACGAACGCGATGTGCTGCGGCGGCTGTCCGTGTTCGCCGGCGGCTGCGATCTCGCCGCCGCCGAGGCCGTCTGCGGCCCCACCGCGCTGGAGTCGCTGGGTTCCCTCGTCGACAAGTCCCTCGTCGTGGCCGCCCCTTCGGCGGACGGCGGCATGCGCTACCGGCTCCTGGAGACCGTCGCCGAGTACGCGGGCGAACGCCTCGAGGAGTCCGGCGACCGGGCCACCACCGAGCGCGCCCACCTCACTTACTACCGAGAACTCGCCCGCACCACCGACCCCGCACTGCGCGGCCACGGCCAGGCCGCCGCCATCGCGCTCCTTGAACGCGAGTACGAGAACCTGCGCACCGCCCTGCGGCACGCCGTCACCGAACGCGACGAGCAGGAGGCCGTCTGCCTCGTCCTGTCGCTCCACTGGTACTGGCAGATGCGCGACCAGCGCATCGAGGCCCGCACCTGGTCCACCGAGGTCATGGCCCTCGGCCCCGACCCGTTCGCACCACCCGCGCGCCCCGTCCCCCCGCTGTACGAGAGCGTCACCGCCACCCCGCCGCCGCTGCGCCCGGAGGTCCTCGAAGAGGCGCGGCGCGGGGTGCACCTCGTCCATCTCGCCGGGATGGACATGGACTTGGAGGGCTGGCAGACCCCGGAGGCCCAGGCGAGGCTGCGCGTCATCGCCGAGACCTACCCGCCGGGGCTGCCGCAGACCTGCCGCAGCCCCGGCAGCCTCTGGTTCTACGCCGTCCTGCTCACCGGCGACATGGGCCGGATGCGCTCCGTCGTCGACGTGACCGTCGCCACCTGCCGCGAGTTCGGCCTCGAATGGGAACTCGCCGTCGCCCTCCAGATGCGCGCCAACATCCTCGCCAACCGCGCCGACTGGGCGGGCGACGCGACCCGCGACGCCGACGAGGCGCTGGAGATCTTCGGCCGCGTCGGCGACGCCTGGGGCGCGGCCGAGGCGCTCTCGGCGCGCGGTGAGGCCCATGAGCGCCGGGGTGAGTACGGGCCGGCCGCCGCGGACTACGCGGAGGCGATGGCGTACGCCGAACGGCTCGGTGCCCGTGCCCAGGCGGCGGTGCTGCGTGTCCGCCTCGGCAGCATGTACATCGAGCTGGGCGAGCCGGAGCGGGGCGAGCGGATGCTGCGCGAGGTGCTCGCGCAAAGCCTGGGCGCCGTCAACGAAGCGATGCCCGCGGGCCGGCTCTTCCTCGCCATGTGGCTCGGCCGCAGTGGCCGGATCGACGAGGCCCGCGAGCAACTGCGGCTGCTGCGTGAGGAGTTCGGGGCCAGCACGTTCGTGATCTTCGACGGGTACGTGCTCGGGATGGACGCCTGGCTGGACGCGGTCGACGGACGGTACGCGGACGCGCGGGACAAGGCGCGGCGGGCCGTGGAGCGGTCCCTGGACCCGCTGTCGCGGATGGTCATGCCGAACCTGATCTCCACACATCTGACCACCGCCGTCGTCGCCCTCACCGGCCTGTACGGCGCCGACCGCGCCCGCGACGCGGTCCGGCTCCTCGGCGCCGCCGACCGCTTCCTGCCGCCGGGTCATTTCGCGGCCCCCGCGGAGCACGAGATGCGCGTCCTGGCGGAGGCCGGTCTGCGGGCCGTACTCGACGACGCGGCGTACCAGGACGGGTACGCCGAGGGCGGCGGGCTCTCCATGGAGGAGGCCGCCGCCCTCATCTGACGCGGACCGGACCGAGGGCAGTCGCTCGGCGTGCCCGACGTCAGGACTTCGTGCGGAACTTGTGGATCGCGTACGGCGCCATCACCACCGTGATCAGCGCCGTCCAGCCGAGGGTCACCCACAGGTCGTGCGCGACGGGACCGCCCACCATGAGTCCACGCGAGGCGTCCGCGAGCGAGGAGAGCGGGTTGTAGTCCGTGAAGGCCTGGAGCCAGCCGGGCATGGTCCGGGTCGGCGAGAAGATCGACGAACCGAACTGCAGGGGCATCAGGACCAGGAAGCCCAGCGCCTGCACCGACTGCGCGTTCTTCAGCGTCACACCGAGCACCAGGAAGATCCACATCAGGGAGGTGCCGAAGAGGGCGGAGAGCCCTATGGACGCGAACAGGCCGGGCCAGTTCGTGATGTCGAAGCCCACCAGCACGCCGACGATCATGAGGACCGTCGTCGCGACGAGCATCCGCATCAGCTCCACCACGATCTTGGCGAAGAGCACGGAGCCCTGGCCGATCGGCAGGGTGCGGAAGCGGTCCATCACCCCTTTCTGGAAGTCCTCGTTGAAGCCGGTGCCGACGGCCATCGCGATGTTCATCGCCGTCATGGCCATCAGACCGGGCACCACGTACTGGACGTACGCCTCCTGGCCGCCGCCCAGCGACTGGCCGATGGAGCCGCCGAAGACGTACACGAACAGCAGGGTGAAGACGACCGGCATCAGGATGGCGTCGAACATCGACTCGGGGTCCTGACGGATCCACAGCAGGTTGCGGCGGACCAGGGCGCCGATGTGGCGGGCGTGCGCGCGGGGGCTGATGCGGCCCTCGTCCTTCGCGGCGAGGGGGGCATCGATGACGGCGGTGCTCATGCGGAGACCTCCTCGTAGGCGCGGGCCGGGGTGCTGTCCTGCGGGGCACTGGCTTTGTGACCGGTGAGGGACAGGAACACCTCGTCCAGGCTGGGCAGTTCGGTGCTGATCGAGCCGATGGTGATGCCGCGCGCGGTGACCGCGCCGACCACCGCGGTGAGTTGTTCGTCGCTGAGGATCGGGACCAGGACGGAGCCTGCCTCGGTGTCCACGACGGAGGCGGCGAGGCCGGTGAGGCCCAGTTCGTCGAGCATCGCGGCCAGCGGGCGCAGCTCCAGCGGGTCCACCGGACGGACGCGCAGGGTGCGGCCGCCGACCTTCGCCTTCAGCTCGTCGATCCGGCCGTTGGCGATGACCTTGCCGCGGTCGATGACCGTCAGCTCGGAGGCCAACTGCTCGGCCTCCTCCATGTACTGGGTGGTGAGCAGCACGGTGGCACCGTCGGCGACCATCCGCTTGACCTCGCGCCACACCTCGTTGCGGGTGCGCGGGTCGAGGCCGGTCGTCGGCTCGTCCAGGTACAGCACGGCCGGGTTGCCGATCATGGAGGCGGCGAGGTCGAGCCGGCGGCGCATACCACCGGAGTACGTCGCCGCCGGGCGCCTGCCGGCCTCGGCGAGGGAGAAGCGCTCAAGGAGCTCGTCGGCACGCCGGCGGGCGTCCTTGCGGGGCAGATCGAGCAGCCGCCCGATCATGTACAGGTTCTCCCAGCCGGAGAGCTTCTCGTCGACCGCGGCGTACTGGCCGGTGAGGCCTATCACGCGGCGGAGCTGCCGGGGCTGCTTCAGCACGTCGTAACCGGCGACCGTCGCCCGGCCGGAGTCGGGGGTGATGAGGGTGGACAGCACCCGGACGAGGGTGGTCTTGCCGGCGCCGTTGGGACCCAGCACACCGAGGACGGTGCCCTCGTGCACATCCAGGTCCACACCGTCCAGCGCCTTGGTCTCGCCGTAGTGCTTGACCAGTCCCCGTACGGTCACGGCGCTCTGGCCGCTACGGGGCTTGTTGTCGATTCGCGTCATGACCATCAAGGTGCCAGCCGCCACCGACAAACCACCGACAGCCCGCCCACAGCTCCCGACACCTCGCCGACAGCGGGATGTCCGCGCAGGTCAGCGGCACGGCGCAAAAACGGGCAGCAACCCGCCGACGGGGGATGTTCGGCGGGTTGCTTCTGTGCCGCAGTGGCTCGGTGGACCTCAGGTCTCGGTGGCCCCCAGGTCCTCAGTTGATCTCAGTGCACGGAGTGCTCGTCCAGCGGGAACGTTCCGCCGATGACGTCGTCGGCGAACGCCTTCACCGCGTTGCCCATGACCTCGCGCAGGTTGGCGTACTGCTTGACGAACTTCGGCATCCTGCCGCCGGTCAGGCCGAGCATGTCCGTCCACACGAGGACCTGCGCGTCCGTGTCGGGGCCCGCGCCGATACCGACCGTCGGGATGTGCAGGGTGCGGGTGACCTCGGCGGCCAGCTCCGCCGGGACCAGCTCGAGGACGACGGCGAAAGCGCCCGCGTCCTGGACCGCCTTGGCGTCGCGCAGCAGCTGCTGGGCGGCTTCCTCGCCGCGGCCCTGCACCCGATAGCCCATGGAGTTCACGGACTGCGGGGTCAGGCCGATGTGCGCCATGACCGGGATCCCGGACTCGACCAGGAGCTCGATCTGGCGGTGCGAGCGCTCGCCGCCCTCCAGCTTCACCGCGCCGACCCCGGCCTCCTTGACGAGGCGGGTGGCCGAGCGGAGCGCCTGGACCGGGCCCTCCTGGTAGGAGCCGAAGGGCAGGTCGCCCACGATCAGGGCACGCGAGGTGCCTCGTACGACCGAGGCCGACAGCATGGTCATCTCGTCCATGGTGACGGGCACGGTGGTCTCGTATCCCAGGTGGACGTTGCCCGCCGAGTCGCCGACGAGCATGACCGGGATGCCGGCCTCGTCGAAGACGGACGCGGTCATCGCGTCGTACGCGGTGAGCATGGGCCACTTCTCGCCGCGCTCCTTGGCGGCGGTGATGTCGCGCACCGTGATGCGGCGGGTGCTCTTGCCCCCGTACAGCGCCTTGCTGCTGTCGGTGGACGGGCGGACACCCTCCGCGGACTGCTTCGCGGCAGCCGAAATCTGCGTCATCGCAACGGCTCCTTCTGTCATCTCGAGGCACCCTGACGGCGTCCCCGGATCACCTCCATGGTGGCACCTCGTGCCACGCGCGGCTAGACCGGGGCCGGGACGCCCGGGAGACCGCGCTCCAGGGCCTCCGCCCTGCGACCTAGGTCCCTTTGTAAGGTCTCCGTAAAGCATTTACGATACGAGACGGTGTCGTATCGAATGTCGTTAGGCTGGTCGCCATGACAACTTCCGCTCCCGCTTCCGAACGACACGTGCCCGAGGCGGTGCACAGGCGCCGCTGGGCCATCCTCGGCGTGCTCATGCTGAGCCTGCTGATCGTGGTGCTCGACAACTCGATCCTGAACGTCGCGATCAAGACGATCTCGACCCCCGAGCCCATCGGCCTGGGCGCCACCCAGGGCGAGCTGGAGTGGGCCATCAACGCCTACACCCTCGTCTTCGCCGGACTGCTCTTCACCGCGGGCCTCCTCGGCGACCGGCTCGGCCGCAAGAAGGTGCTGCTCGCCGGTCTCGTCGTGTTCGGCATAGGTTCCGCCCTGGCCGCCGAGTCCGGCTCCCCGGTACAGCTCATCGCGTTCCGCGCGGTGATGGGCCTCGGCGCCGCGTTCGTGATGCCCGCCACCCTCTCCGTCCTGATGAACGTCTTCGAGCGCGACGAGCAGCCCAAGGCCATCGGCATCTGGGCGGGCGGCGTCGGCCTCGCCATCGCGATCGGCCCGATCACCGGCGGCATACTCCTCGACCACTTCTGGTGGGGCTCGGTCTTCCTGGTCAACGTGCCGATCGTGCTCATCGCGCTGGTCCTGATGATCTGGCTGGTCCCGGACTCCCGCGACCCGAACCCCGGACGCGTCGACCCCGTCGGCGTGGTCCTGTCCGTCGTCGGTCTCGTCCTGCTGGTCTACGGCATCATCAAGGGCGGCCAGTTGGCCGACTTCACCGACCCGGCGGTCCTGGCGACCATCGGGGCCGGAATCGCGGTGCTCGTCGGCTTCGTCGTCTTCGAGAAGCGCAGCGACCACCCGTCCATCGACGTCACCTACTTCAAGAACAAGGTCTTCTCGGCCGCGATGTCCGCCATCGCCCTCGTCTTCTTCGCGCTGATGGGCGTGACCTTCTTCTCGGTCTTCTACACACAGAGCGTGCGGGGCTACTCGCCGCTCCAGACCGGCCTGTTGATGCTGCCGCTCGCCGTCGCCCAGCTCATCTTCGCGCCGCGGGCCCGCCTCGTCGTCGACCGCTTCGGCAACAAGGCCACCTGTACGGCGGGGCTGCTGATGATCGCCGCGATGCTGGCGGCGTTCGCCACGCTGGAGGCGGACACGCCGATCTGGATCCTGGAAGTCATCTTCTTCTTCATGGGCACCGGTATGGCGCACATCATGACCCCGACCAGCGTGGTGATCATGCAGGCCCTGCCGCGTGAGAAGGCGGGATCCGCGTCCGCCCTCAGCAACACCTTCCGCCAGGTCGGCGGCGCCCTCGGTATCGCCGTACTCGGCTCCGTCCTCTCCACGGCCTACCGCAACAGCATCGAGGACAAGCTCTCCCTGGTCCCGGCCGGCCTGCGCCACACCGCGGGCGAGTCCATCGAGGCCACTCTCGGCGTCGCCGCCCGGCTCGGCCCCGAGGGCAAGAGCCTCATCACCCCCGCCAACGACGCCTTCCTGCACGCCATGCACGTCACCGCCCTGTGCGGTGCGGGTGTCGCCGTCATCGGCGCGCTGGTCGTGTTCCTGTTCCTGCCGGGCAGGACCCCCGCGCCGCAGGGCAGCGGGAAGGAGACGGAGTTGGTGAAGGCGTAGCGCTGACGAGCCGCGCCACTCCAGGGAGAATCAGCCCAGGTCCGATCAAGGAACGGAGTTCGACGTGAGCCTCGCCGGCAGCCGGGACAGCCACGAGGGCCCCCCACGGGGGCGCCCCCGCAGCGAGGCCGTGGAACGCTCCATCATCGAGGGCGTGATGAAGCTCCTGGAGGAGGGCGTACCCCTCGGGGAGGTCTCCATCGAGCGGGTCGCCCGCACCGCGGGTGTCGGCAAGGCGACCATCTACCGCCGCTGGAGCGGCAAGGAGGCCCTCTTCGTCGACGTCCTGCGCGCCGCCGAGCCGCCGGACGCGGAACTCCCCGGCACCTCGGTGCGCGAGGACCTGATCGTCATCCTGGAGCACGTGCGGCGCCGCGGCCTGGCCAGCCGCTCGTCACTGATCCTGCACAACGTCTACGCGCAGATGAAGAGCAGCCCCAAGGTCTGGAACGCCTACCACGCGACGGTCATCGAACCGCGCCGCCAGATCGCCTTCGAAGTCCTCCGCCGCGGGCAGCGCAACGGCGAACTCCGCGAAGACCTGGACGTCGAACTGCTCAACGACATGTTCGTCGGCCCCATGCTCGTCCGGGCACTCCTGCGCCCCGACGCCGAACTCCCCGAAGACCTCGCGGAACGGATCGTGGACGCGCTGCTGGTGGGACTGAGCCCTGCCGAGCCGTAGTTCGAGCGGCCCACTCACCGGACGGTCCGGCCGATTTCTGACGGGCCGTATGTGCACGTTTTGTCACAGGGGACGCGTTCCACCTCCGCATTCGGAACTCCGGACCACAGGTTGCGCGTCCTCGTGCCCGTACGGCCGTCATGGGACGGCAGGAAGGACACCGATCATCCCCTAGGGTCGTAACCGCGGGGCAGACGGTGTGCACGGCAAGTTGTGAGGCGACGGTATGGCGCAGGCGTATATGACGGAGACGGGCAGCGGCGGCCAGGGGCCCGACCGCAGAGAGTCCCGGCTTCGCCGCCTGCTCGACGGCTGGCGCGCCGACCGCGGCATCTGGCGTCGCGGTGTGATCCTCGCCGCGCTCGCGGTGATCCTGGCGCTGGTGATGGTGCTGCACTCACGCATCCCGAACGCGATCGGCAACCTCGGCAGCCTCACCGAGACGTTCCTGCCCTGGTGCGGCCTCGCCGTGCCGGTGCTGCTGGTCCTCGCCTTCGTACGGAAGTCGGCGACCGCGCTGATCGCCGTGCTGCTGCCGGCGCTCGTCTGGCTGAACCTCTTCGGCGGACTCATCAGCGACAAGCACGGCACCGGCGGGAACCTGACCGTCGCCACACACAACGTCAACGCGGACAACCCGGACCCGTCGGGCACCGCCCGTGACGTGGCCGCGTCCGGCGCCGACGTGGTGGCCCTCGAAGAACTCACGGACACGGCGGTCCCGACGTACGAGAAGGCGCTCGCGTCGACGTACGAGTACCACTCGGTGCAGGGCACCGTCGGGCTGTGGAGCAAGTACCCGCTGTCCGACTCCCTGCCCGTGGACATCAAACTGGGCTGGACGCGCGCGATGCGGGCCACGGTGACGACGCCGGAGGGGCCGATCGCCGTGTTCGTCGCCCACCTGCCCTCGGTACGGGTGAAGCTGGAGGCCGGGTTCACGGCCCACCAGCGTGACACGAGCGCCGACGCGCTGGGCGAGGCGATCGCCGACGACCCGAACAAGCAGGTCATCCTGCTCGGCGACCTGAACGGCACGATGAACGACCGCGCGCTCAACGCCGTCACCGCGCAGATGCGCTCCACGCAGGGTGCGGCGGGCAGCGGCTTCGGTTTCAGCTGGCCCGCGGCGTTCCCGATGGCCCGGATCGACCAGATCATGGTCAAGGGGATCGAGCCGGTGACCTCCTGGACCCTGCCCAGGACCGGCAGCGATCACCTTCCGGTCGCCGCCCGCGTGAAGATCTCCGCAACCGGGTCTTAACCTCTTGGAATACTGAGCCTGAGAGGCTTTGTTCCACTGGTGAACTTACGCTCCCGTGCACATCGGTGTGCACGGGAGCGACTCCGCGCGTTGTGACGTCCCCACGCACCGCCGCGCGCCCTCCGCTCCACTGAAAGGCCTCTCATGCCCCTGGCCCTGCTCGCCCTAGCCGTGGGCGCCTTCGGCATCGGTACCACCGAGTTCGTGATGATGGGCCTGCTGCCCGACGTCGCGGGCGACCTGCGCATATCGATCCCCACCGCCGGCCACCTGGTCTCCGCGTACGCGCTCGGTGTCGTCATCGGCGCCCCGCTCCTTGCCGCGGCCACGGCCCGGATGTCCCGCCGCAAGGTACTGATAGCCCTGATGCTGCTCTTCGTCGCGGGCAACGCGCTCTCCGCCCTCGCTCCCGACTACAACTGGCTGCTGGCCGCCCGCTTCCTCAGCGGCCTGCCGCACGGCGCCTTCTTCGGCGTGGGCGCCGTCGTCGCCACCAGCCTGGTCGCCCCCGAGCGCAAGGCGCGCTCCGTCTCCCTGATGTTCCTGGGCCTGACGGTCGCGAACGTGGTGGGTGTCCCGGTGGCCACACTCGTGGGCCAGCAGCTGGGCTGGCGCGCCACCTTCCTCGGCGTCAGCGTGATCGGCGTGCTGGCCGTGGTTTCCCTGGCGCTCCTCGTCCCCCGCGACGGCACCCACGCGCCCGCCGCGGGCCTGCGTGGCGAACTGGCGGCCCTGGGCTCGCTCCCGGTCTGGCTGGGCCTCGGCACGACGGTCGCCGGCTTCGGCGCGCTGTTCGCCGCGTACAGCTACATCACACCGATGCTGACGGACGCCGCCGGTTACGCCGACTCCAGCGTGACCCTGCTCCTTGCGCTGTTCGGTGTCGGCGCCACGGCGGGCAACCTGCTCGGCGGGCGGCTGGCGGACCGGTCGATGCGGGGCACGCTCTTCGGCGGCCTGGTCTCGCTCGCGGTGGTTCTGGCGCTGTTCCCGGTACTGATGGGCACGGAGTGGAGCGCGCCGCTCGCCGTTGTCCTGCTCGGTACGGCGGCCTTCGTGACCAGTACGCCACTGCTCCTGATGGTCATGGAGAAGGCGTCGTCGGCCCCCTCCCTCGCGTCCTCCGCCAACCAGGCCGCGTTCAACCTGGCCAACGCGGGGGGTGCCTGGATCGGAGGCCTCGCGCTCGCGGCGGGGCTTGGCGTGACGTCCCCGGCGCTGGTGGGCGCGGGGCTCGCCGTTCTGGGGCTGGGAGTTGCCGGGGTGGCGTACGTGGTGGACCGTCGGCAGGTCCCGGTGTCCCGTGCCGGCGGGGAGCGTGTGGTGACCTCGCACGTGCCTGAGCATGCGGATTCGGTGCACCACTGAGTTTCTTCGCCCCCTCCGCCCCTGCCCGTCCCTTGTTCCTGGGGCTCCGCCCCAGACCCCGCCAGGTGGCGCTGCCCCCTGGACCCCCGCTCCTCAAACGCCGGAGGGGCTGACTCCAGCCCGTCCGGCGTTTGAGGACGAGGCCCCCTCAGGGCCGAAGCGGGGGGGGTCTGGGGGCGGCAGCCCCCAGAAACGGGACGGGAAGGGGCGGAGGGGGCGAAAACTGCCTAGTCGAACCGGGCCAGATCCCGCAGCCAGACCGTCGCCGTGCTGTCCGACGGTGCTCGCCAGTCGCCCCGCGGTGACAGCGAACCGCCCGCCGAGACCTTCGGCCCGTTCGGCATGGCCGAGCGCTTGAACTGCGCGAACGCGAAGAAGCGCCGGCAGAACACCTCCAGCCAGCGCCGGATCTCCGGCAGCTCGTACGCCACTCGCTTGGCCTCGGGGAAGCCCGGCGGCCAGGCGCCGGCGTCCGGGTCGTGCCAGGCGTGCCAGGCCAGGAAGGCGATCTTCGACGGCCGGAAGCCGTAGCGCAGCACGTGGAACAGGGTGAAGTCGTGCAGCGCGTACGGGCCGATCTTGGACTCGGTGGACTGCATCTCCTCGCCCGGTACGAGTTCCGGGCTGATCTCGGTGTCGAGGATCGCGGTGAGGATCTCGCCGGCCTCCTCGCCGAACTGGCCGCTGCCGATGACCCAGCGGATCAGATGCTGGATCAGCGTCTTGGGTACGCCCGAGTTCACGTTGTAGTGGCTCATCTGGTCGCCGACGCCGTACGTGGACCAGCCGAGCGCCAGTTCGGAGAGGTCACCGGTGCCGAGCACGATGCCGCCGCGCTGGTTGGCGAGCCGGAACAGGTAGTCGGTGCGCAGTCCGGCCTGGACGTTCTCGAAGGTGACGTCGTAGACCGGCTCGCCGGAGGCGAACGGGTGGCCCATCTCCTTCAGCATCAGCCGCGCGGTCGACGTGATGTCCAGCTCGGCGGCGGTGACGCCGAGGGCGGCCATCAGCTTGTGCGCGTTGTCCTTGGTGTGGTCGCTGGTGGCGAAGCCGGGCATCGTGAAGGCAAGGATGTCGCTGCGCGGACGCCCTGCGCGGTCCATCGCGCGGGCGGCGACGATCAGCGCGTGCGTGGAGTCGAGGCCGCCGGACACCCCGATGACCACCTTCGCCCCACCGATCGACGCGAGCCGCTGCTGCAACCCCGCGACCTGGATGTTGTACGCCTCGTAGCAGTCCAGGGCCAGCCGGTCGGGGTCCGCGGGCACGAACGGGAAACGCTCGACACGCCGCCGCAGGCCCAAGTCTTCGATGGGCGGGGCGAGTTGGAACGACACGGTTCGGAAGTCGGCCGTACGGGCGTCATGCGTGCGCCGGTTGTCGTCGAAGGTGCCCATCCGCTGCCGCTCCTGCCGCAGCAGGTCGAGGTCGATGTCGGCTACGGCGGACTGGTCGTCGAGCGGGAAGCGGTCGGACTCGGCCAGCAGCACCCCGTTCTCGTAGATCAGGGTCTGGCCGTCCCAGGACAGGTCGGTGGTCGACTCGCCCAGCCCGGCCGCCGCGTAGACGTACGCGGCGAGGCAGCGCGCGGACGCCGAGCGGCACAGCAGTTTGCGGTCCTCGGCCCGGCCGACGGTGATCGGGCTGCCGGAGAGGTTGGCGAGGACGGTCGCGCCCGCCAGGGCCGCCTCGGCGCTCGGCGGCACCGGCACCCACATGTCCTCGCAGATCTCCGTGTGCAGCACCAGGCCGGGGACATCGTCCGCCGCGAACAGCAGGTCCACGCCGAACGGTACCGACTCCCCGCCGACCAGGATCGTGCCCCCGCGCCGGTCGTCGCCGGCGGCGATCTGCCGACGCTCGTAGAACTCCCGGTAGTTCGGTGGATACGACTTGGGCACGACACCGAGGACGCGGCCGCGGTGCACGACCACCGCGCAGTTGTAGACGCGGTCGCGGTGGCGCAGCGGGGCACCGACGACCAGGACCGGCAGCAGCTGAGCCGACCCCGTCACCACCTCCTGGAGCGCCTCCTCGACCTGGTCGAGCAGCGCGTCCTGGAGCAGCAGGTCCTCGATCGAGTAGCCGCACAGCACCATCTCCGGGAAGACGGCGACGGCCACGCCCTCCTCGGCGCATCCGCGCGCGTGGCGCAGCACCGCCTCGGCGTTGGCGTGCGGGTCCGTGATGACGGTGTGGCCCGTGCAGGCGGCGACGCGTGCGAAGCCGTGCTGATAGAGCGACCGGAAGTTCAGAGGAGGCACGAGGATCAGTGTAATCGTCAGAGCGACGCGATGGGTGGTGGGCCCAGGGCTGCTCTCCGCGAAGCCCATGCGCCTGCGTCGGGGGAGGCAGGCGTACGCCCGCCCCCGACGAGACCTCCGTCGGGGGCGGGCGCAGGGGAACCGCCGCGTGGATCTCAGTGGCGGCCGTACGACTGGATGTAGCCGCCCGCGGGCGTACCCACCCCGGTGACGTCGTCGTAGCCGGGCACGGCGGACAGCGAGCTGTCCTTGCCGAGGCTGCGCACGGAGGTGAGGAGACCGTCCGTGGCGTCGTAGCCGTTGGCGAAGTCGACGCGTGCGACGGCGAGCCCGGACCCCGTGGGGTTGTCCGTGACGTCGTGGTACGCCGTCGAGCCGTACTTGGCGTAGATCGCCGGGTTGGCGAAGCCGATCGCCTTGCCGCCGCGCGTCTCCTGGGCCAGCGCCTGGACGGCCGCGATCACCGGCGCGGCGAGCGAGGTGCCGCCGATCCGGTACTCGCTGTACGCCTGCGTCCCGTCGGGCAGGGTCTGCGTCTGCCCCATCTTGAAACCGGTGTTGGGGTCGGCGACGGCCGAGATGTCCGGGACCACACGGTTGCCCGCGGCGCTGTTGGCCGTGGCGAGCGAGTCCGGGACGACACCCTCCTGGTAGTAGGGCTCCGCCACCGTCCCGCTGGTGCCACCGCCGGCGCCCTGGGTGAACACGCCGGGGAAGTCCGTCCAGCTCGTGCCGTCCGTGGACAGCGCGGCCCGCTCGGTGCCCCAGCCGGTCTCGAACTCGTACTTGTCGCCCTTGCCGACCGCCAGCGAGGTGCCGCCGACCGCCGTCACCCATGCCGAGTTGGCCGGCATGTCGACCTGCTTCGTACCGGTGTGGGCGACCTCGTCGCCGTAGTCGCCGGAGGAGAAGTAGAAGCCGATGCCCTCGACCGCGCCGAGCTGGAAGACCTGGTCGTAGGCGGCCGCGATGTCGGTGCTCTCGTTGGCCTCGAGGTCACCCCAGGAGTTGGAGACGATGTCGGCGAGGTGCCCGTCCACGACCTTGCTCAGCGAGTCGAGCAGATCGTCGTCGTAGCAGGACGCGGCGCCGACGTAGGTGATGCTCGCGGCGGGCGCGACCGCGTGCACGGCCTCGACGTCGAGGGTCTCCTCGCCGTACCAGCCCGCGGCCCCGCACTCCTCGGTCTTCGTGTAGTCGCTGGGCAGCGACTGGCTCAGCTGACCGCTGCCGTACTTCGCGTCACCGTGCTTCTCGGCGTAGGTGGCCGCGTCGTCCGCGATGGTCGGGGAGGCGTACGCGTCGGTGATGGCGACCCGCACCCCCTTGCCGGTGCTCGAGCCCGCGCCGTAGGCGGCGCGCAGCTGCTTGCCGGTGTAGCCCTCGACGGCGTACGGGACCTTCGTGCCGTACGCGTCAGGCAGCGTGCTCGCGATGTTCGAGCCGTAGTACGAGGAGAACGGCCCGGAGTTGTTGAACACGGCGTCCGGCGGCGGCAGCGTGTCGCTGTGGCTCGCCTTGTGCGGGGCGTTGTCCAGGCCGGTGACGGTCAGGACGGCGCCGTTCAGGGAGGCCGGTGCGGAGGCCGTCTTCGACGGGGCGCGGTAGGTCTTGGTGCCCTTGGCGAAGTTGTGCAGCTGGGTGTCGAATGCCTTCTCTGCGGCGCTGACGTCGCCCGTCACGGAGATGTAGTGCTCCGTGCTGCCGGTGATCTTCAGACCCGCAGACTTCAGCCACGAGGTCACCGCGGCGACCTGCGCCTTGCTGGCGCCGAAGCGTTTCTGTGCCTGCGCGGCGCTGAGGTACTTCCCGTACGAGACCGAGTCCGGGTCGGACACGGCCCTGGCGTACGCGGCCAGACCCGACGCGTCCTGGCCTGCGAGGTAGACCCGGGCGGAGACCTGGGAACTGTCGGCGGTGGCGCCCTTGTCGGCCTTGGCCGTCGCCCAGGTGGGCTTGGTGCCCGCGAGGGTGTCCCGGCTCGGGCCGTCCGCGGCCTGGGCCGCGGGTATGCCGAGCGCCAGCGCGCCGGCGAGCAGTGGCAGTGTCGCCGCCATGCTCACTCCGGCGCGCAGCGCTGCGCGATTGGATCTCATGAAACCCCCTGCGATGCGGTTCGTCGCATGTAGTGGTCGGCAGCTGATCCGTGAACTCCCGTGCCGTATGGGTACACAGGGAATGGATCACGCACGGGTCACTCTTGCGATGAACCGTCCATGCCAGGGGAATGGGCGATCAATGGGTGGGCCAAGAAGCGCCCAAGGAACCGTATGCGCAGGGGATTTGGGGGTTATGCGAGCCTTGGGTCCATCAACGTGCCTTCGCCCCCCGCGCCTTCAGCAGATCCGCCATCAGGTCGATCTCCGACTGCTGCGCCTCGACCATGCCCGTCGCGAGCCTGCGCTCCACCTCGACCTCGCACTTCTCCACGCAGCCCTCGGCCATGTGGATCCCGCCCTCGTGATGCTCGGTCATCAGCTGGAGGTAGAGGACCTCGGCCGGCCGGCCGCTCAGCGTGTTCAGCTTCTTCAGCTCGGTGTCGGTGGCCATGCCCGGCATCAGCGCACCGTCCTCGCCGGAGGCCATACCGCCCATGCCCATCCAGGCCATCGGCCCGTCCGACGACACCTTCGGCAGCCCCCACAGATCGAGCCAGCCCAGCAGCATGCCCCGCTGGTTGGCCTGAGTCTGCGCGAGGTCGTAGGCGAGACGCCGCACCTCCACGTCCTGGGTGCGGTCCCGCACGATGTACGACATCTCGACGGCCTGCTGATGATGGACGGCCATGTCCCGGGCGAACCCCGCGTCCGCGGAATCGGCGGCGGGAACCACCACCGCCGAACCGCCACCGCCACCGCCCCCGGCGCCGTCGGCGACCGCGTACGTGATCGCCCCGGCCGCGACGAGCACCGCCGCCGCGGCTCCCGAGATCCACCCGATCTGTTTCATCCCCGCGATCCGGTTCCTCGGGCTCACTGGGACAGACCGCCGGTGCAGGGGGCGCCCGGCTCCGGCGTCTGGTCGCCCTGCACGAACGACTCGAAGAACTTGTCGACATCGGCGTCGGTCGCGCTTGTCACCGTGCGCTGCTTGCCCCACGCGCTGAGCATGATCGGGTCCTTCTGGTCCTCGACGGGGCTCATCAGCGTGAACGGGGTCTTCTTGACCTTCTCCGCGAGCGCCTTCACGTCGGCGTCCGCGGCCTTGCTGTTGTACGTCACCCAGACCGCCCCGTGTTCCAGGGAGTGCACGGCGTTCATGTTGTTGATCGCCTTGGTGTAGACGTCGCCGTTGCAGTTCATCCAGACCGCGTTGTGGTCACCGCCGACCGGGGGCTCCATCGGGTAGTCCACGGTTTTGGTGACGTGCGTCTGGGACAGCTTCGCGCTCCAGGTCTTCACACCGTCCGAGCCGGTGACGAAGTGCCCCGCGGTTCCCTTGGAGTCGCTCGCCGTGTCGTCCTCGCCGGACTGTGACCGGACGAGAACGACACCACCCACGACGAGTCCGGCGACGACGACCACACTGGAGGCGATCACGAGAATCCGGTTGCGGCGCTCGCGGGACTGCTCTGCGCGACGCATCTCCGCTATGCGTGCCTGACGCGAGGCGTTTCTGGTGTTCTTCGCGGAACCCATGGCGAGTCCTTATACGTGGAGGGACGGTCGGGACATCTGATCGTAGTGGGAGGCGGGCTGCCCATTACGGAAGAGTCCCCGAGCAGGCAGGATGGGCCTCGGGGCGGGATCAGAACCGAACCCCGGCAGACACTCCAGAAGGACTCGGAGCGATACCCGGAAACAGAATCAGAGCAGGACACCCGGCGTATGCGAGGCGTTAAGGCGCCCGTAGGCCGGGCGATCAAGGTCCGCAACGCGCATGAAATGGTGTTGTGGTGGGATGCTCAGGTGCCCCGACCGTCCCCGAGGCGTGGGAGCAGGCGGCCTGACCAGCAACGATGGGTGGAAGCGGAAGATGGACAAGCAGCAGGAGTTCGTGCTCCGGACACTGGAGGAGCGTGACATCCGGTTCGTACGCCTGTGGTTCACGGACGTACTCGGCTTCCTCAAGTCGGTGGCCGTGGCCCCGGCGGAGCTGGAACAGGCCTTCGACGAGGGCATCGGCTTCGACGGCTCGGCGATCGAGGGCTTCGCCCGCGTCTACGAGTCCGACATGATCGCCAAGCCGGACCCCTCGACCTTCCAGGTCCTGCCGTGGCGCGCGGAGGCCCCGGGCACGGCCCGGATGTTCTGCGACATCCTGATGCCGGACGGCTCCCCGTCCTTCGCGGACCCGCGCTACGTCCTCAAGCGCACCCTCACCAAGACCTCCGACCTGGGCTTCACCTTCTACACCCACCCGGAGATCGAGTTCTTCCTGCTGAAGGACCGCCCCCTGGACGGTACGCGGCCCACCCCCGCGGACAACTCCGGCTACTTCGACCACACCCCGCAGAACGTGGGCATGGACTTCCGCCGCCAGGCGATCACCATGCTGGAGTCGATGGGCATCTCCGTCGAGTTCTCCCACCACGAGGGTGCGCCCGGCCAGCAGGAGATCGACCTGCGTTACGCGGACGCGCTCTCCACGGCGGACAACATCATGACGTTCCGCCTGGTCATGAAGCAGGTCGCGCTGGAGCAGGGCATCCAGGCCACCTTCATGCCGAAGCCGTTCTCCGAGCACCCCGGCTCGGGCATGCACACGCACCTCTCGCTCTTCGAGGGCGACCGCAACGCCTTCTACGAGTCCGGCTCGGAGTACCAGCTCTCCAAGGTCGGCCGCTCCTTCATCGCGGGCCTGCTCAAGCACGCCGCGGAGATCTCCGCGGTCACCAACCAGTGGGTCAACTCCTACAAGCGCATCTGGGGCGGCTCGGAGCGCACCGCGGGCGCCGGCGGCGAGGCCCCCTCGTACATCTGCTGGGGCCACAACAACCGCTCCGCGCTCGTCCGCGTCCCGATGTACAAGCCGGGCAAGACGGGCTCCGCGCGAGTGGAGGTCCGCTCCCTCGACTCCGGCGCGAACCCCTACCTGGCGTACGCGATGCTCCTCGCCGCCGGCCTCAAGGGCATCGAGGAGGGCTACGAGCTCCCGCCCGGCGCCGACGACGACGTCTGGGCCCTCTCCGACGCCGAGCGCCGCGCCATGGGCATCGAGCCCCTGCCCCAGAACCTCGGCGAGGCCCTCACCCTCATGGAGCGCAGCGAACTCGTCGCCGAAACCCTCGGCGAACACGTCTTCGACTTCTTCCTCCGCAACAAGCGCCAGGAGTGGGAGGAGTACCGCTCCGAGGTGACGGCGTTCGAACTGCGGAAGAACCTGCCGGTGCTGTAGGGGCAGGTCGGCGGCGCTTTGCCTTACGTAGTACGAGGGGCCCACGGTCGATGACGGTGGGCCCCTCGGCCGTCTTCACCGGCCCTGGGCCGTCTGTGGGCCGTACCGGCCCTGGGCCGTCTGTGGGCCGTCCACCCCGGAAGCGCTGCCCTGGTACAGGCTGTGCAGGGCCCTCCATCGTCGCGGGGGAACGAGACCCCCGAGCGCATCACCTCGACCGAGCAGCGCCTCGTTCGGGTCCCCTCGCGACGGCCCGGACACCACTGGCGACGTCCTCTGCCCGTGCCCGAACTCTCATGTGATGCTCGACGCCGGCGCCATCGTCATCGAAGACGACCTCACGATGGTCCACGGCGGCCAGCGTGCACGCTGAGGACGACTCCCGGCACACGATGCCGCACGAACAGGGGGACATCTTGATATGGCTTGCCCTGTAGGGCGGCTGGGAAGGATGTCGCTGTGCCCAAGCCTTATCCGGAAGAGTTCCGCGAGGATGTCGCGCGGGTCGCGAGGAACCGCGGCCCATGCCGGGACGATCCGGTGGTCCGGCTTCCGGCGGGCGGCATGGGCAGGCCGCACTGCATCAGCATCTCGGCGGAGTCACCGGCGTGCACGGTCTCTTGATGGACCGCCCGCGGCTCCTGTTGGATCCACTGGATCCACGCGGGTGGCGCGGACCGGGTGACGGTCGAACGATCGGGGGATTGCCCATGGACGACAGTGCGAGAAGTGACGGGCCGGCGGGCGTGAACACGAAGCTGTACCTCTCCTCGCTCGGTCTGGCCGCCGCGCTGCTGATCGTCATCAGATTGTTCGCGCTACCGCACCTGGGCGGGGCGACGAAGGTGAGCCTCAGCGACACGATCATCTCGATCGTCGACTCGCTCACCGGGGCCGCGGTGGCCTCCTTGTGCGTCTCCGTGCTAGTGGTGTTCTTCTACGGCCTGAAGCGGCAGGGACAGACGGAGGTTCAGGTCACCGACCCCGGATCGATCTCCGCCGAGCTGGACAAGGCAGCAGGCGCCACCAACTCCTGGGACTACCGGGGGCATACGGCTCGGTATTTCAGATCGGCGGTCCTGCCGACCCTTCTCCAGCGCGCCGAGAGACAGGGGCACTATCTCTCGGTGAACGTGCAAGTGCTCGATCCGGACAACGTCGAACTCATGGACTTCTTCGCCGAGTACCGGAGGAACGCGAACCCCGACCGGCGGGACTACTGGACCCGGCAGCGTGCGCAGGCGGAAATCGCAGCGACCATTATCAGGCTTCAGCTCCTGAGTTACCAGTTCTCCCGGCTCAACTGCCGGGTGTACCTGGCGTCCACTGTTTCACCATTCACGATCGACCTGTCCGACACCTGCGTGATCGTGACCCGCGAGAAGGGCGACACGGCCGCGTTGAAATACCCGGTCGGCTCGTCTTTTTACGACTCAACCAAAGAGGACATGCGGCTGAGCAACCGCCAGAGCACGGAGCTGCCTCTCCCCCGGTCCGCCACCGAGCTGGATCCTGGTTCCGTCGCGGACGTCAGAGAAGTCCTCTCCCTGCTGGGCATACTCCGAGGGGCGGAAGACGAACTCGTGAGCACGACGCTGGACGCGTACCAGAGGCCGGTGAACCCCTATGCCAACGCGTGAGGCGATTGGCTCGTGGATGACCCGTCAAGGATGGCCGGACCTACGGACGTTCCTGGACGACTCGCCCTCCTACCTGCACCCCTACGGATTCCTCGTGTTCCGCCTGCCCTTGGACACGTTCCCCGAGTGGGGCATCCGCGTGCATCTGTGGCCGCCCGCCGCAAAACGGAGAACGGACTCCGACCCCTTCATCGTGCACAGCCACGGCTGGGACCTGCTGACACGCTCCATCGTGGGCTGTGTCCGACACGCGATGTACGACGTGGATGACGGCGCGACGGCTGTGCGGTACGACTCGTTCACGGTCGAGAGCTCGCTCGGCGTCGGAATCAGCTTCCTCTCGCCGGAAGGAAGGTCCACGAGTGTCCGCATGGTCTCGGAATGGGACGCCACACCGCAGGAGAGCCCGCTCCACATTCCTGCCGGGAGGTTCCACACAACGACAAGCTCGCTCGAAGCCGTATGGGATTCCTGGTCCGTGACCCTGGTCGCCACCGAGCACGTGGTCGGCAACGACTCAAGGGTGCTCGGCCCTTCGAAAGGCAGCGCCGTGCTCAACGAACGAGCCGCGATCACGGACCCCGGGGTTCCTCTCTCCGTCGTCGACCACGCGTACGAGCAGCGAACCAATGGATCCAACCTGTGGGCGTCCTTTGTCTTCCTGATCGATTCGGGAAGGATCCTACTTGCGCGGACTCGCCGCTATCCGGGGTACTGGCATCCCGTCGGGGGCCAGATGGAGCCGTGGGACGACACGCCCTTGGACACCGCCCGCCGCGAGGTGTGGGAAGAGCTGGGCATCGACCTGGACGCGAGGGAGATGATCTCGCTCGGGTGCCTCCCCAGGGACGAAGGGCCTGGGAAGATCCACGCATGGGTCTGGGTCGGAGACTTTTCCGCGCGTCCCGACCTACAGGAGGAGGAAATCCACGAGGTCCGGTGGACGACGCTGGAGGAGGCCCTTCGAGCGGACTCCCTGGCAGCGTCACGGAGCTTCCTCACCACCATCTCGGGCAGGCGGCGCGAGTTCGGCCTGGATATCTGACCTCGGCCCCGGGGAAGGCGCCGGGCCCACGGGAACGCCGTGTAGCTGCGGAAGAACCTGCCGGTGCTGGAGGGGCAGGTCGGTGCGGTTGGCACGCCAGAGCGACGGACAGCGGACAGTGGGGCCGACGGTTGTGAAGCGTCGGCCCTACGGCGTTCCCGGCGCGGAGCTAGCGGCCGACGACGCGATGCCCGGGGAACCACTCCTGCGCGAAATCGACCGCGTCCACGAATCCCACCACCCTGCACCGTGCCGACCCCACCGTGCCGGCGCGCACAGCCGTCGTACCCGAGGCCGCCCGCTCGAATTCCGTGCCCAGGGTGGCGAAATCGCTGTCGTCCAAGGCGACATCGACGTACTCCCACCACTGACGTCGGCCGTCGCGGCGGATCACGCACCTGTAGGACCGCTGCGGAGGGGAGTCGACTCTGTACTCGCCGAGATGGAAAGCGGTGCATCTGTTGAAGCCGACGCCGAGCAGGAGGATCTGGGCGTGGAGCTCGTGGAGCCGGGCCAGGGGGGACTTCTCGCCCAGGTGGCAGTCGGGGTGGTGGTCGTCGGTGATCTTCGTGGCGTGCGGGCCGAGGGCGGCGAAGGAGGTCTGGGGGTGGGCGCTGCGCAGGGACTGGGGGTGGAGCCGGGCTGTCTCCGCCAGGATTCCCATGCCGGTCGACGGGCTGGTCGCCGGGTCGAACGGCGGCATGCGCTCTCTGAAGGCAGCTCGGGCTTCGTCGCTCAGGCCGCGGACACGTTCCATGTGAGCGGCTGACGTGGACGAGTTGTCCGAGGTGAACGCGGGGACGACGAGGGTGCCGTCGGGGCCGAGTGCGCGGCGTAACGCGCGAAGGACGGTGGCAGCTCCTCCCTCGACCTTTCCGAGGGAGCGCAGCGAAGCGTGCACGAGCAGGACGCCGTTCTCACCGATGCCCAGTTCGGTGAGCTGCTGCGTGAGCTGGGTCTCGGTGAGTTCGGTTCCGCCGGAAACCGGGCTCAAGGTTTCTTGCCCCCCTGCGCTGTCGCGAAGCCGCGGC
Source organism: Streptomyces sp. NPDC005808 (assembly GCF_042871385.1). Classification (NCBI taxonomy): domain Bacteria; kingdom Bacillati; phylum Actinomycetota; class Actinomycetes; order Kitasatosporales; family Streptomycetaceae; genus Streptomyces; species Streptomyces sp. NPDC005808. The sequence goes on from NZ_JBIAIK010000003.1 coordinate 648,983, forward strand.
GCCCGGGCGCCGCGGCTTCCGGTGTCGTGCGGCCGACAGTGGACTACCGGCGCTCGGCGGCCAGTTCGCCGAGCAGTTGGTGCAGGGGCTTCGTGGCCCGCTGGCGGTACTCCTGGATCGCCCAGCCGTTGCCGTCCGGGTCCGTGAAGTACATGAACGTCGCACCGTCCTGCGGCGCGAACGTCTGCGGCTCGCTGACGTCGAGGCCGCGCTCCTTCAACTCCTCGTACGCCGCCTTGGCGTCCTCCACGCAGAGCTGCAGTCCGTGGTAAGTCCCCGGCTGCGGCGTCCCCGTCGGGATCGGGAGGCCGTCGACGAGCGCGATGGAACACCCGGAACCGGGCGGCGTGAGCTGCACGATCCGCACGCCCTCCATCACCTCTCCGTCGAGGTCGACGTGGAAGCCGACCTTGTCCCGGTAGAACTCCTTGGCCCGGTCCACATCGGTGACCGGCAGCGTGATCACTTCGAGGGTCATGTCCATGGGACGACTCCTTTGTCGTACGACGTCATGTATGGGATCGATTGGAGCTACTGGGTCTATTGGGTCTACTGGATCCACCGGATCTGCGGGCTCACTCGAACCGCCAGCGCGTCTGGCTGAACGGCTCCCCCTTACCGAAGCCGAAAACCGTGCGCGGCGCCACAGCGAAGACGAGAGCGGGGCCGCCGCCACCCTCGAACGTCCCGTCCTCCCGTATCTCGAAGGTCCACTCGGCGCCGTACTTCTCCTCCCACGCCTTGGCCAGACTGCGCAACCGGGCATCGTCGGTGACGCGGACCGCCTCGCCCTCGACGACGACGTCGTACCCGTCGGCCCAGGTGTTGGTCCCCGTGGTGAGGACGACCTGCGGGTTCCCGGCGAGGTTGTGCGCCTTGCGCTCCCGCACGCCCGTCGAGAAGTGCAGCGCTCCGTCCTGCCAGACGCCGATCAGCGGCGTCACATGCGGCCGCCCGTCCGGGCGTACCGTCGACAGCCAGTACAGCTCGGCCGCGGCCAGCCGCGCCAGGGCCTGCGGCCAGGGGGTCGGCGTCGCGCCCGGACTGCAGTAACGCGGGTCGAGCTCGGTCTGCGGTTTCACCTCGGACATGGCTCTCCTCCTTGGAACAACATGGTCCCTTTACAGGAGAGACCTCGCAGGGCAGCGGGACTCATCGACGCCCGCGCGGGAAACCAGCCCGGTGACCCGCTGAATACGCCCTACTGCGCCCCCGGCGCTCGTGCCAGGCTCTCCGGTTACGCTCAAGGCCGTACGACCTTGATCCGACAGGAGGCCGGGGATGACGGCGCCGGGGCGCAGGAGCAGTACCTTCACGCGGCTGCTGCGGCACGGTTTCACTGATCCGTCGTGCGCCGAGCGGCTTCTGGAGAGCGCTGAGCTGGCGCCGATAAAGGCCGATCCGGTGCTTCTCGACGCGCTGGGCGCCACCGCCGATCCGGATCTGGCGCTGCTCGGGCTCGTCCGGCTCGTCGAGGCTCAGGAGGGGCCCGCGGCGCGGCGGGAACTGCTCGACACCCTCATCGCGGCCAAGCCGCTGCGGGACCGGCTGCTCGGCGTGCTCGGCGCCTCCGCCGCGCTCGGTGACCATCTCGCCCGCCACCCGCGCGACTGGCAGGAGCTCGTGACGTACGAGCCGCAGGATCTGCACCCCGGGGTGGAGGAGTTCGAGCGGGGGCTCGCTCCGGCGACCGACCCCGTGTCCCTGCGGGTCCTCTACCGGCGCTGCCTGCTCTCCATCGCCGCCCGTGACGTGTGCGGCACCACCGATCTCGCACAGACCGCCGCCGAGCTCGCCGATCTCGCCACGGCGACCCTGCGCGCCGCGCTCGCCATCGCTCAGGCCGCCGCGCCCGACGACGCCGCGCTGTGCCGGCTCGCCGTCGTCGCGATGGGCAAGTGCGGTGGCCACGAGCTCAATTACGTGTCCGATGTCGACGTGATCTTTGTGGGGGAGGCAGTGGAGGGGGCCGATGAAGGCAAGGCCCTGCAGGCTGCCGGCCGGCTTGCCTCGCACCTGATGCGGATCTGTTCCGAGACGACCGTCGAAGGCAGTATCTGGCCCGTGGACGCCAACCTGCGGCCCGAGGGCAGGAACGGGCCGCTGGTGCGGACTCTCAGCAGCCACCTCGCGTACTACCAGCGGTGGGCCAAGACCTGGGAGTTCCAGGCGCTCCTCAAGGCGCGGCCGGTGGCCGGGGACCTCAAGCTCGGTGAGGAGTACGTCGCCACGCTCGCGCCGCTCGTCTGGCACGCCGCCGAGCGCGCGAACTTCGTCCCCGACGTGCAGAGGATGCGGCGCCGGGTGGTGGAGAACATCCCCGTCGCCGAGGTGGAGCGTGAGCTGAAGCTCGGGCCCGGCGGGCTGAGGGACGTCGAATTCGCCGTACAGCTGCTGCAGTTGGTGCACGGGCGGGCCGATACGTCGCTGCGCAGCGGGACCACGCTTGACGCACTGAGGGCGCTGGCGGCCGGTGGGTACGTGGGCCGTGCCGACGCCGTGCAGCTCGATGAGGCGTACCGGTTTCTGCGGTCCATGGAGCACCGGATTCAGCTCTACCGGCTGCGGCGGACCCATCTGGTGCCCGAGGAGGACGCCGATCTGCGGCGCATCGGACGGTCGCTCGGCCTGCGCGCCGATCCCGTCGTCGAGCTGAACCGTGAGTGGAAGCGGCACGCCGCCGTCGTACGACGATTGCACGAGAAGCTCTTCTACCGGCCACTGCTCGATGCCGTCGCCCAGCTCGCGCCGGGAGAGACACGGTTGAGTGCCGACGCGGCCCGGGAGCGGCTGGTCGCGCTCGGGTACGCCGATCCGGCGGCGGCGCTGCGGCACCTGGAGGCGCTGGCATCCGGGGTGTCACGCAAGGCCGCGATCCAACGGACCTTGCTGCCCGTGCTGTTGGGATGGTTCGCGGACTCCGCCGACCCGGACGCGGGGTTGCTCAACTTCCGCAAGGTGTCAGACGCGTTGGGCAAGACCCCCTGGTATCTGCGGCTGTTGAGGGACGAGGGCGCCGCCGCGGAGAACCTGGCGCGGGTGCTGTCCGCCGGGCGGCTCGCACCGGACCTGCTGATGCGCGCCCCGGAGGCGGTCGCGCTGCTCGGCGACGGCGACGGTGACGGGGGGAGGGGCGGCCTCGAACCGCGGTCCCGTGCCCACCTGGAGCAGGAGATCCTCGCGGCCGTGGGGAGGGCCGACGGGGGCGAGCAGGCCGTCACGGCGGCGCGTGGAGTGCGGCGGCGTGAGCTGTTCCGTACGGCGGCGATGGACATCGTTGCGTCGTACGGCACCGAGGAGAATCCGGCCGTCGCCGACCAGGGAGCGCTGGTCGACCTGGTCGGCGGGGCGGTGTCCGATCTGACGGCGGCGACCCTCGCGGGGACGCTGCGGGCCGTGGTGCGGTGGGGGTCCCCCCACGCGAGCGAGGGTGAGGGCCGGGGAGGGTGGGGAGACACCCTGCCGACGCGGTTCGCGGTCATCGGCATGGGGCGGTTCGGGGGGCATGAGCTGGGCTACGGGTCCGATGCCGACGTGCTGTTCGTGCACGAGCCCCGGGACGGGGTCGACGAGCAGGAGGCGTCCTTGGCCGCCAACGCCGTTGTGTCCGAGATGCGGCGACTGCTGCAGATTCCCAGCGCGGATCCACCGCTGTTGATCGACGCCGATCTGCGGCCCGAGGGTAAGTCCGGGCCGCTGGTGCGGACGCTGCGGTCTTACGAGGCCTACTACCGGCGCTGGTCGCTGGTGTGGGAGGCGCAGGCGTTGCTGCGGGCCGAAGTCGTGGCGGGGGACGAGGACTTGGGGCGGCGGTTCATCGAGCTGATCGATCCGCTGCGGTATCCGGCGGAGGGGCTCGGGGACGATGCCGTACGGGAGATCCGGCGGCTGAAGGCCCGTATGGAGTCGGAGCGGATGCCGCGTGGCGCCGATCCCACGTTGCACTCCAAGCTCGGGCGGGGCGGGTTGTCCGACGTCGAGTGGACCGTGCAGTTGATGCAGCTTCGGCACGGGTGGGCGGAGCCGGGGCTGCGGACGACCCGGACGCGGGCGGCGTTGGCGGCGGCTTGTGCGGCGGGGCTGTTGGCGGGGGAGGACGCGGCGGTTCTGGACGAGGCGTGGGTGCTGGCTACCCGGGTGCGGAACGCGGTGATGCTGGTGCGGGGGCGGGCGGGGGATACGTTTCCGTCGGACGGGCGGGAACTGGCTGCCGTGGGGCGGTACTTGGGGTATGGGCCGGGGCATGTGGGGGACATGCTCGATGACTATCGGCGGATTACTCGGCGGGCTCGGGCGCTGGTGGATGAGTTGTTCTACGGGGCGTGAGCGGTGGCCGCCGGCGGGGTGCGGGTTCGCCCACGGCGTGTGGGTGGGTCGGGGCCGGGGGCCGGTACATCCGCCCGTCGCCGCCGGATCAGACGTCGGGCAAGGGGCGGGGGTCCGGTGACGCGGACGTACGCGACGGGCATGTGATGTACCGGCCCCCGGCCCCTTCCCGCCGTTCGCGGGTGCGGGTGCGTGTCGGTACCCGGGTTCCTATTCGCCGTTTGCGGCTGCGGGGCGGCCCCCAGGGCCATACCGGCATCCCCGCCCATTCCCGCCGCCTGCGGGTACGGGGTGGCACCCGGCCTCTACCGGCCGTTTGCGGGCGCGGGTGTGTCGGGGGCTGTTCCTTGTTGTTCCGGCTTCGGTTGCGGTTTTTTGCGGGACAGGGCTACGCCTGTCAGGACTATCGCCATGCCGGCTATCACTCGTAGGCCGATCTGCTCATCGAGTACGAGGGCGCCGAGGGCCACTGAGACCACGGGGTAGGGCGGGGGCTCAGGCCTTGACCGGCAGCAGCGGTGCCTTGCGTGGCCCCGGTACCCAACGCGGCAGCGCGTACGGCAGTGCCCCGTACCAGAGCCGTGCCACCGCGAAGCCGAAGGCCAGGCAGAGCATGCCGCCCACCGCGTCGAGCCAGAAGTGGTTGGCCGTGGCGACGATGACCACCAGGGTGGCCGTCGGGTAGAGCAGTCCGAGGATGCGGGCCCAGGGGGCGGAGGCCAGGGCGAAGATGGTGAGGCCGCACCACAAAGACCAGCCGATGTGCATGGACGGCATCGCGGCGTACTGGTTGGACATGTGCTTCAGGTCGCCGGAGGCCATGGAGCCCCAGGTCTGGTGGACCAGCACGGTGTCGACGAAGTTGCCGCCGTTCATCAGGCGGGGCGGCGCCAGCGGGTAGAAGTAGTAGCCGACGAGGGCCACCGCCGTGGTGGCGAAGAGGGCGAGACGGGTTGCCGCGTAACGGCCGGGGTGACTGCGGAACAGCCACACCAGAACACCCAGCGTCACCACGAAGTGCAGCGTCGCGTAGTAGTAGTTCATGCCGATGATCAGCCAAGTCACCGAGTTCACGGCGTGGTTGACGGATTCCTCGACGGCGATACCGAGCTGGTGTTCCGTGCGCCAGATCCAGTCGGCGTTGCGCAGCGCCTGGCCGCGCTGCTCCGGGACCGCGTTCCGGATCAGCGAGTAGGTCCAGTAACTGACCGCGATGAGCAGGATCTCGAACCAGAGGCGGGGGCGACGCGGGGTCCGCAGCCGGCGCACGAAACGCCGCCCCGCTTTCTCCTCCGCGACGGGCCCCGAAGCAGTCTGCTCCCGGCCTTCCAGTGTCGTCACGGCTGTCTCACCCATAGGCACAGAGTCTGCCAGAAAAGCCTTGCCCCACAGATCATCCCTTGGTCGGGTCCAGGTCGCATGTTCTACGTCGAGAGGACTCCGGCGTAGGCCGTACGGGCTCCTGCTCAGGGGCGAGTCACGGGCGATTGCGGTCGCCGGGGGCCGAAGCCGTCGAACCGCGGACCACCAGCTCCGGCATGAACACGAACTCGCTGTGCGGCGCGGGCGTCCCGCCGATCTCCTCCAGCAAAGTCCGTACCGCCGCCTGACCCATGGCGGGCACCGGCTTGCGGACCGTCGTGAGCGGCGGGTCGGTGAAGGCGATGAGGGGGGAGTCGTCGAAGCCGACGACCGAGACGTCCTTGGGTACGTCCAGACCGCGCTGACGCGCCGCCCTTATCGCGCCGAGCGCCATCATGTCGCTGGCGCACACGACAGCCGTACAGCCGCGGTCCATCAGCGCGGAGGCCGCGGCCTGGCCGCCCTCCAGCGTGTACAGCGAGTGCTGGACCAGTCGCTCCTCGATGTCGGCCGGCGTCAGACCCAACAGTTCCTGCATCGTGCGTACGAAACCCTCGATCTTGCGCTGCACCGGCACGAACCGCTTGGGGCCCAGCGCGAGCCCGATGCGGGTGTGGCCGAGCGAGACGAGGTGGGTGACGGCCAGGGCCATCGCCGCGCGGTCGTCCGGTGAGATGAACGGCGCCTGCACCTTCGGCGAGAAACCGTCCACGAGGACGTACGGGACGCCCTGGGCGCGCAACTGGTCGTAGCGCTGCATGTCCGCCGAGGTGTCCGCGTGCAGGCCCGAGACGAAGATGATGCCGGCGACCCCGCGGTCCACCAGCATCTCCGTCAGCTCGTCCTCGGTGGAGCCGCCCGGGGTCTGGGTCGCGAGCACCGGCGTGTAGCCCTGCCGCGTCAGCGCCTGGCCTATGACCTGCGCCAGCGCGGGAAATATCGGATTCTCCAGCTCCGGCGTGATCAGGCCCACCAGACCCTCGCTGCGCTGCCGCAGCCGTACCGGGCGCTCGTAGCCGAGGACGTCGAGTGCGGCCAGGACGGTCTGGCGGGTGGTCGCGGCGACGCCCGGCTTCCCGTTCAGAACGCGGCTGACGGTCGCCTCGCTGACGCCCGCCTGGGCTGCGATGTCGGCAAGCCGTGTGGTCACGGGAGTGGACAATACCGGCCGGTTCTCACCTTGCCCACCAAACGGACGCCGTGTGCGGGCGGTTGAACGGCCCGCTCCGGGCTGCTGCGTCATCGCGCTCCCTTGTCTAGTGGTCGGCTCGGCGTCCCGGACTCGCGCCGCGGGAAGAGGCGGCTCCTGCAAGGCGCTGACGGGGCGATGATCCTCGTACCCGGCAGGTGTGGCAAGAGCTTGCAGAGTCTTGCACAGGGGCCCCGGGTCTGCTGAGCGGCCTTGTTCAGGGGTTTCTGGGGGCTTACGGAGGTCACGAGCGGGTAACTCTGGGTGGTCCTTGCACTTTTTTGCTGCAAGGTCTTTCGCGGCGCTTTCAACGCTGTTACGTTCACGTCGCCCGGCGGACGCAACGGCGCAGTCGGCAAGTCGGCAAGGGGAGCGGGCGGGACCGCTGCCTCACCCACTCGGGCTTTCACCCTCAAGGAGATCTCATGCGGCGTGGCATAGCGGCCACCGCTCTGGTGGCTTCCCTCGCCCTCGCGGCGACGGCCTGCGGCGGCAGTGACAGCGGCAGCGACAAGTCGGAAGGGCCCACCACCATCACCTGGTGGGACACCTCCAACGCCACCAATGAGGCACCGACGTACAAGGCCCTCGTCAAGGAATTCGAGACGGCCAACCCCGACGTCAAGGTCAGTTACGTCAACGTCCCCTTCGACCAGGCGCAGAACAAGTTCGACACGGCCGCCGGTGCCAGTGGCGCTCCCGACGTCCTGCGCTCCGAGGTCGGCTGGACCCCCGCCTTCGCGAAGAAGGGCTACTTCCTGCCGCTGGACGGCACCGAGGCCCTCGCGGACGAGAGCAAGTTCCAGCCCAGCCTGATCGAACAGGCCAAGTACGACGGCAAGACGTACGGCGTGCCGCTGGTGACCGACACGCTCGCCCTTGTCTACAACAAGGCGATCTTCGAGCAGGCCGGCGTCGCGGCCCCCACCACCTGGGACGAGCTCAAGGCCGCCGCCGCCACGATCAAGAAGAAGACCGGCGTCGACGGCTACTGGGGCTCCACCCAGGCGTACTACGCCCAGTCCTTCCTCTACGGCGAGGGCACCGACACGGTCGACGCCGCCGCCAAGAAGATCACCGTCAACTCCCCCGCCGCGGTCAAGGGTTACGAGACCTGGGAAGGCCTGTTCGACGGCGACGGCCTGCACAAGGCCGACACCACCGTCGACGCCTACGCCCACATCCAGGAGGCGTTCGTCAGCGGCAAGGTCGCCTCGATCATCCAGGGACCCTGGGAGATCACGAACTTCTACAAGGGCTCGGCCTTCAAGGACAAGGCCAACCTCGGCATCGTCAGCGTCCCGGCCGGCGGAGCCGGCAAGGCGGGCGCCCCGACCGGCGGTCACAACCTGTCCGTCTACGCGGGCTCGGACAAGGCCCACCAGGAAGCGTCGCTGAAGTTCCTGAAGTTCATGACCTCGGCGAAGTCCCAGGAGACGATCGCCCTCCAGAACTCCACGCTGCCGACCCGCGACGACGCCTACACCGCCGCGGTCAAGGCCGACCCGGGCATCGCCGGCTACCAGACGGTGCTCGCCGCCGCCCAGCCGCGCCCGGCGCTGCCCGAGTACAGCTCGCTGTGGGGCCCGCTCGACACCGAGCTGAACAAGGTCGCCGCCGGCAACGAATCGCTGGACAAGGGGCTGAGCAACGCGGAAACCGCGATCGCCAAGCTGGTCCCCGACTTCAGCAAGTGACCGTCGTGGCCGTCGGATCCGCCTGGCAACCGGGGGGACGGATCCGGCGGCCATCGGCCTGCGAGCGCCCAACCCCTGATCTTCCAGAAGGTGTCGAACCATGACAGTCGTCATCGACCGCGCGACCGGCAAGCGCCGCGGTGAACGAGGGCCGCGTCCCGGGCCGCTCCAGCGCATCAAGCACGGGTACCAGAAGTACTGGTACGCGTACGCGATGATCGCCCCGGTGGTCGTGGTGCTCGGCGCGCTGGTGCTGTACCCGCTGGTGAGGGGCGTCTACCTGACGTTCACGGATGCCAACAGCCTCAACTCGGCCCGCCAGATCGGCGTCAACCACATCGACGCCACCTACAAGTTCATCGGCCTGGACAACTACGCCGACATCCTGTGGGGCCCGACCTCCTACGACCGTTTCTGGTCGCACTTCATCTGGACGATCGTGTGGACGGCGCTGTGCGTGCTGCTCCACTACGCCATCGGGCTCGGCCTGGCCCTGCTACTCAACCAGAAGCTGCGCGGCCGCACCTTCTACCGGCTGATCCTGGTCCTGCCGTGGGCCGTGCCCACCTTCGTCACCGTCTTCGGCTGGCGTTTCATGCTCGCCGACAACGGCATCATCAACTCCGCCCTCGACGCGCTGCATCTGCCGTCGCCGCTGTGGCTGGAGGAGACCTTCTGGCAGCGCACGTCCGCCGTCATGGTCAACACCTGGTGCGGGGTGCCGTTCATGATGGTCTCGTTGCTGGGCGGTCTGCAGTCCATCGACTCGACCCTGTACGAGGCCTCCGAGATGGACGGCGCCAACGCCTGGCAGCGCTTCCGGCACGTGACCCTGCCGGGGCTGCGGCCGGTCAGCTCCACCGTCGTACTCCTCGGTGTCATCTGGACCTTCAACCAGTTCGCCGTCATCTTCCTGCTCTTCGGCGACACCGCACCCGACGCGCAGATCCTCGTCACCTGGGCCTACTACCTGGGCTTCGGCCAACAGCCCCGCGACTACGCGCAGTCGGCCGCGTACGGCGTACTGCTCCTCTCCATTCTGATCGTCTTCACCTCCGTCTACCGCCGCTGGCTGGCCCGCAATGAGCAGCAGCTCGCGAACTGAGGCAGGAGCCCCCATGAGCACGACCACACTGCAGAGTTCCGTCCCGGCGGACGAGGTCCCCACGGACACCAGGCCGGTACGCAGGCCGCGGCGGCGTGGCGAGAACAGCCTCGCCGGGACGATCACCTCGCACGGCATTCTGACCGTCGCCAGCCTCGTCGCGCTGTTTCCGATCGCCTGGCTGGTCTATCTGTCCCTCGGCCCGGACAAGGACGACTATCTGCACCCCGGGCGCATCTTCGGCAAGATGACGCTCGACAACTACTCGTTCGTGTTGCAGCACACGCCGTTCTTCGACTGGCTGTGGAGCACGCTCGTCGTGTCGCTCGGCACCACCTTCATCGGTGTACTGGTTGCCGCCACCACCGGCTACGCGGTCTCCCGGATGCGCTTCCCGGGCTACCGCAAGTTCATGTGGGTCCTGCTGGTCACCCAGATGTTCCCGGTCGCCGTACTGATGGTGCCGATGTACGAGATCCTTTCGGAGCTCCAGCTCATCGACAACTACTTCGGCCTCATCCTCGTCTACTGCTCGACCGCCGTGCCGTACTGCGCCTGGCTGCTCAAGGGCTACTTCGACACGATCCCCTTCGAGATCGACGAGGCGGGGCGCGTCGACGGACTGAGCCCCTTCGGCACGTTCGGGCGGCTGATCCTGCCACTCGCCAAGCCGGGTCTGGCGGTGGCCGCCTTCTACAGTTTCATCACCGCGTTCGGCGAGGTCGCCTTCGCCTCGACGTTCATGCTGTCCGACACGAAGTACACCTTCGCCGTCGGTCTGCAGAGTTTCGTCAGCGAGCACGACGCGCAGCGCAACCTCATGGCCGCCACCGCCGTGCTGGTGGCGATACCCGTCTCCGCGTTCTTCTACCTTGTACAGAAGAACCTGGTGGCCGGCCTCACCGCCGGCGGCACGAAGGGCTGACGCCCGCCCTGTGACTCCCGCGCGCTCTGTCGCGCGGGTGGCGGCCGCGGTGGCCTCCCCCAGCCGCCGGCCGAGGGACCCCCAGCCCCCGCTGTCACCGCGGCCGCCTCGTCAACCGCTATGCCCACCTCTACGCCCATGACCGAACTCCTTCCCCCACACTCGGCCCCGCTCGACCGGGGGGACCCCCATCGCATCAAGGACGCCATGAGCCAGCACTCCGCCGACCAGGCACCGAACGCCGCCCTCGCCACCGTCGCCACGCACCGCGACTGGTGGCGCGACGCGGTGATCTACCAGGTCTATCCGCGCAGCTTCGCCGACAGCAACGGCGACGGCATGGGCGACCTGGAGGGCGTACGTTCCCGACTTCCGTATCTGCGCGACCTCGGCGTGGACGCCGTGTGGCTGAGCCCCTTCTACGCCTCCCCGCAGGCCGACGCCGGCTACGACGTCGCGGACTACCGGGCCGTCGACCCCATGTTCGGCAGTCTGCTGGACGCCGACGCCCTGATCCGCGACGCCCACGGGCTGGGCCTGCGAATCATCGTCGACCTCGTCCCCAACCACTCCTCCGACCAGCACGAGTGGTTCAGGCGCGCGCTCGCGGAGGGGCCGGGCTCCTCGCTCCGGGACCGCTACTACTTCCGCCCGGGCAAGGGCGAGAACGGCGAACTGCCGCCCAACGACTGGGAGTCCATCTTCGGCGGCCCGGCCTGGACGCGCGTGCCGGACGGCGAGTGGTACCTGCATCTCTTCGCGCCCGAGCAGCCCGACTTCAACTGGAACCACCCGGCCGTCGGCGACGAGTTCCGCTCCATCCTGCGGTTCTGGCTCGACATGGGTGTCGACGGTTTCCGCATCGACGTGGCACACGGTCTGGTGAAGGCGGCGGGCCTGCCGGACCTGGGATCCCATGAGCAGCTCAAGCTGTTGGGCAACGATGTCATGCCGTTCTTCGACCAGGACGGCGTGCACGACGTCTACCGCCAGTGGCGCACGATCCTCGACGAGTATTCCGGAGAGCGCATCTTCGTGGCGGAGGCGTGGACCCCGACCATCGAGCGCACCGCCAACTACGTGCGCCCCGACGAGCTGCACCAAGCCTTCAACTTCCAGTACCTGAGCACCCATTGGGACGCGGCCGAGCTGCGCGACTGCATCAACCGCACGCTGGACGCGATGCGCCCGGTGGGTGCCCCCGCCACCTGGGTGCTGTCCAACCACGACGTCACCCGGCACGCCACCCGCTTCGCCAACGAGGCCGGGCTCGGCACCCAGATCCGTACGGCGGGCGATCGCGCGCTCGGCCTGCGCCGGGCACGGGCAGCGACCCTGCTGATGCTGGCGCTGCCCGGTTCCGCGTACCTCTACCAGGGCGAGGAGCTCGGCCTGCCGGACGTCGTGGATCTGCCGGACGAGGTGCGCCAGGACCCCGCCTACTTCCGGGGCGCGGGCCAGGACGGCTTCCGTGACGGCTGCCGGGTACCGATCCCGTGGACCCGCGAGGGCTCGTCGTACGGCTTCGGAGGCGGTGGCAGCTGGCTGCCGCAGCCCGCCGAGTGGGCCGAGCTGAGCGTCGAGGCACAGACCGGCACGGAGGGTTCCACGCTGGAGCTGTACCGCGACGCGCTCGCCGTCCGCCGTGAGCAGCCCGACCTGGGCGCCGGCGACTCCGTCGGCTGGCTGAAGGCTCCCGAAGGTGTACTCGCCTTCCGCCGCGGCGAGTTCACCTGCACCGCGAACACCGGCACCGAGGCGGTGACCGTCCCGGCGTACGGCCGTGTCCTCCTCGCGAGCGGCGAGGTGACCCTCTCGCAGGACGGCGGCGAGGCGAAGCTGCCGGCGGACGTCACCGTGTGGTGGACCACCGGCTGACAGCAGCCCGCCAGCTGACGCCCCGTCAGCCGGGAGGTCCGACAAGGAGATTCCGGCACTTTCAGAAGCCCGCCTTCCGCTTCGGGAGGCGGGCCTCTACTATCTGCGGCACCGCACATCTTGCAATCTTTCAGCAAGAACATTCAACGGACCTTCATGGACGTTCATGGACCTTCAATGGAGAAGGAACCACACATGGCCAGCAGAACTCTCTCCGGCGCCCTCGCTCTCACGGCGGCCGCCTCGCTTGCGCTCGCCGTCCCCGCGGGCACGGCGCAGGCGTCTCCCCCCGGCTCCAAGGACGTCACCGCCGTCCTCTTCGAGTGGGACTTCGACTCCGTCGCGACGGAGTGCGCGAGCCGGCTCGGCCCCGCCGGATACGGCTTCGTCCAGGTCTCACCGCCCGCCGAGCACATCCAGGGCTCGCAGTGGTGGACCTCGTACCAGCCGGTCAGCTATCAGATAGCCGGGCGGCTCGGGAACGCCACCGACTTCCGGGACATGGTCACCGCCTGCCACAACGCGGGCGTGAAGGTGGTCGTCGACACGGTCATCAACCACATGTCGGCGGGCAGCGGCAGCGGCACCGGCGGCTCCTCGTACACGAAGTACAACTACCCCGGCCTGTACTCCTCGTACGACTTCGACGACTGCACCGCGAGCATCAGCGACTACACGAACCGCACCAACGTCCAGAACTGCGAACTGGTCGGTCTCGCGGACCTGGACACGGGCGAGTCGTACGTCCGTTCCGCCATCGCCGGCTACCTGAACACCCTGCTCGGCTACGGCGTCGACGGCTTCCGCATCGACGCGGCCAAGCACATGCCGGCGGCCGACCTCGCCAACATCAAGTCCCGGCTGAGCAATCCCAGCGTGTACTGGAAGCAGGAGGTCATCTACGGCTCGGGCGAGGCCGTCCAGCCGACCGAGTACACGGGCAACGGCGACGTCCAGGAGTTCCGGTACGCCTACGACCTCAAGCGGGTCTTCAACAACGAGAACCTCGCCTACCTGAAGAACTACGGGGAGGGCTGGGGCTACCTGAGCAGCGGCGTCGCGGGTGTGTTCGTCGACAACCACGACACCGAGCGCAACGGCTCCACGCTCAGCTACAAGGACAACGCCACCTACACCCTGGCGAACGTCTTCATGCTGGCCTGGCCCTACGGCGCGCCCGACATCAATTCGGGCTACGAGTTCTCCTCGACCGACGCCGGGCCGCCGCTCGACGGGACGGTCAACGCCTGTTGGCAGGACGGCTGGAAGTGTCAGCACGCCTGGCCGGAGATCCAGCGGATGGTCGCCTTCCGTAACGCCACCCGCGGTGAGTCGGTCACCAACTGGTGGGACAACGGCGCCGACGCCATCGCGTTCGGCCGCGGCTCCAAGGGCTTCGTGGCCATCAACCACGAGTCGTCCTCGCTGACCCGCACCTACCAGACCTCACTCGCGGCGGGCACGTACTGCAACGTGCAGAGCAACACGACTGTCGCGGTGAACAGTTCGGGCCAGTTCACGGCGACGCTCGGCGCCAACACGGCGCTGGCGGTCTACTCGGGCAAGTCCAGCTGCTGAGTGGCCGCAGAAGAGGGCCCGTTCACCTGTCCTCTTGGTGAACGGGCCCTCGGTTGCGAGCAGATGTGAAAGTTCTTGCCATCGCTTTCAAGACTCTTGCTGCAAACCTTGCGTAAGCGATACGGTCACGCCGGCGCCCGGCAACGAGGCCGAGCCGCGGCGTGGGGTCGGACCCCAATGAGCCGTAATCGCAAGGAGTTTCCCCTGTGATACCGAGATGGTCGGCGCCCTGGGCGCACCGCACTCGCCGCCGCACCGCGCAGCGCGGACGGTTCGCGGCTGTCGCCGTGGCCGCGCTCGTCGCAGCGCTCGTCCAGCCCCTCGCGGCCCGCGCCGCGACCCCGCCCGCGCCCCCGTCCGACGCGGCTCTGGCGAAGACGGCCGCCCGCAACGACGCGACCCGTGAGCAGTTCTACTTCGTCCTCCCGGACCGTTTCGCGAACGGTGACACGTCCAACGACGAGGGCGGCCTGACCGGTTCACGCCTGTCGACCGGCTACGACCCCACCGACAAGGGCTTCTACCAGGGCGGCGACCTCAAGGGCCTGACCGGGAAGCTCGACTACATCAAGGGCCTCGGCACCACCGCCATCTGGATGGCGCCGATTTTCAAGAACCAGCCCGTCCAGGGCACCGGCGACAACGCCTCGGCCGCCTACCACGGTTACTGGATCACCGACTTCACGCAGGTCGATCCGCACTTCGGCACCAACAAGGACTTGGAGACGCTGATCTCCAAGGCCCATGCCAAGGGCATGAAGGTCTTCTTCGACGTCATCACCAACCACACCGCCGATGTCGTCGACTACGAGGAGAAGTCCTACGGCTACCTCTCCAAGGGCGCCTTCCCGTATCTGACGAAGGACGGCGAGCCCTTCGACGACGCCGCCTACGCAGGCAGTACAGCCGGCGCGGAGGACTTCCCCGAGGTCGACGCCGACTCCTTCCCGCGCACACCGACCGTGACCGCCGAGAAGCAGGACACCAAGGTCCCGTCCTGGCTCAACGACACGACGATGTACCACAACCGCGGCGACTCCACCTTCGCCGGTGAGAGCTCCGAGTACGGCGACTTCTCCGGCCTCGACGACCTGTGGACCGAGCGACCCGAGGTCGTCAGCGGCATGGAGAAGATCTACGAGAAGTGGGTCCGCGACTTCCGTCTCGACGGCTTCCGGATCGACACCGTGAAGCACGTCAACATGGAGTTCTGGACGCAGTGGGCCACCGCCCTCGACGCGTACGCGAAGAAGCAGGGCCGCGACGACTTCTTCATGTTCGGCGAGGTCTACTCCGCCGACACGTCGATCACTTCGCCGTACGTCACCGAGGGCCGCCTCGACGCCACGCTCGACTTCCCCTTCCAGGAAGCGGCCCGCCAGTACGCCTCCCAGGGCGGCAGCGCGCAGCAGCTGGCCTCGGTCTTCGGCGACGACTACAAGTACACGACGGACAAGGCCAACGCGTACGAGCAGGTCACCTTTCTCGGCAACCACGACATGGGCCGCATCGGGTACTTCCTGAACCAGGACAACCCTGGCGCGACCGACGCCGAGCTCCTCAAGAAGGACAAGCTCGCCAACGAGCTGATGTTCCTCAGCCGCGGCAACCCGGTCGTCTACTACGGCGACGAGCAGGGCTTCACCGGCGCGGGCGGCGACAAGGACGCCCGCCAGACGATGTTCGCCTCCCGAACCGCCGACTACCTGGACGACGACGAACTCGGCACCGACCGCACCCACGCCAGCGATGCCTACGACGCGAGTGCACCGCTCTACCAACAGATCAGTGCTCTCGCAAAGCTCCGCAAGGCCAACCCCGCCCTCGCGGACGGCGTCCAGACGGAGCGGTACGCCGCCGACGGCGCCGGAGTCTATGCCTTCTCCCGTACGGACCCGGCCACCGGCACCGAGTACGTCGTCGCCGTGAACAACGCGGGCGAGGCGAGGACCGCGAGCTTCGCGACCGGCTCGGCGGACATGCCGTTCCGCGGGATCTACGGCACCCGGTCCACCGTCACCAGCGGCGCCGACAGCAAGGTCACCGTCACCGTCCCGGCCGGCTCCTCGATCGTCCTCAAGGCGGCGGGCAAGCTCGCCGCACCGGCCTCCAAGCCGACGCTCACACTCAAGGCGCCGGATGCGGGCGCCACCGGCACCGTGGAACTCAGCGCCGTCGTCACCGGCGGTCAGCTCAACCGTGTCGTCTTCGCCGCCCAGGTCGGCAACGCCAAGTGGCGGACGCTCGGCTCCGCCGACCACGCCCCGTACAAGGTCACCCAGGCCCTCGCCAAGGACGTACCGGCCGGAACGACCTTGCGCTACAAGGCAGTTGTCATCGACTCGGCCGGACGCACAAAGAGCGCCACGACCACCTCGGTCACGGGCACACCGCCCGCCGAGGAGATCCCCACCGCCTCCTCGCGCGACTACGCGATCGTCCACTACCAGCGCACCGACGGCGACTACACCGACTGGCGGCTCTACGCCTGGGGCGACCTCGCCGACGGCGAGGCGACGAACTGGCCCGAGGGCCACGGCTTCATCGGCCGCGACGCCTACGGGGCCTTCGCCTACGTCAAGTTGAAGCCGGGCGCCTCCAGTGTCAGCTACCTCGTGATCGACAAGGACGGCAACAAGGACGTCTCCGCCGACCGCACGATCGACGTCACCAGGACTGGCGAGGTCTGGGTCGAGCAGGGCAAGGAAGCCGTCCTCACGGAGAAGCCCGAATACCCGGCGCAGGACAAGTCGAAGGCGGTCCTGCACTATCACCGTGCAGACGGCGACTACGACGGCTGGGGACTGCACGTCTGGACCGGCGCCGCGACGGGCACCGACTGGTCCAAGCCCCTGGAGCCGGTGCGCACCGACGCGTACGGCGCCGTGTACGAGGTGCCGCTCGCCGAGGGTGCCACCAGCCTCAGTTACATCCTCCACAAGGGCGACGAGAAGGATCTCCCCACCGACCAGTCGCTCGACCTCTCGGCGAACGGCCATGAGGTGTGGCTGTTGAACGGCCAGGAGAAGTACCTGCTCCCGCAGCCGGCGGGCAGCGCGGCCGCGCTCGACCTGACGACGTCCAAGGCGGTCTGGATCGACCGGAACACGGTCGCCTGGAACGGCTCCGACGCGGCCGTGTCCACGCAGCTCCTGTACTCGCGCGACGGTTCGATCGAGGTGTCGGACGGCACGCTGACCGGTGACGCCAAGTGGCTCCGCCTGTCCGAGTCAGCCCTCACCGACGCCCAGAAGTCCGCCTTCCCGCACCTCAAGGACTACACCGCCTGGACCGTTGACCCGCGCGACCGGGACCGGGTGCGTGAAGCCCTGAGCGGTCAGGTCGTCGCCTCGCAACGCGCCGTGAACGGAGCGGTGACGGCGGCGACGGGCGTACAGATCGCCGGCGTACTCGACGATCTGTACGACGCGACGAAGGCGGACCTCGGCCCGACCTTCCACAACGGCCGTCCCACACTTGCCGTTTGGGCGCCCACCGCGCAGAGCGTCGCCCTGGACCTCGACGGCTCCACCGTCGCCATGCAGCGGAACAGCGCCACCGGCGTCTGGTCCGTCACCGGCAAGAAGTCCTGGGTGAACAAGCCCTACCGGTACGTCGTCAAGGTGTGGGCGCCGACCGTCCGCAAGGTCGTCACCAACACGGTCACCGACCCGTACTCGGTGGCCCTGACCGCCGACTCCACGCAGAGCCTCGTCGTCGACCTGGACGCCAAGTCCCTTGCGCCGAGCGGCTGGTCGAGCCTCGAGAAGCCCGCGGCGGTGGCGCTGAAGGACGCCCAGATCCAGGAGCTGCACATCCGCGACTTCTCGGTGGCGGACCCCACGGCCGAGCACCCGGGCACGTATCTCGCCTTCGCCGACAAGGACAGCGACGGCTCCAGTCACCTGCGAGAACTGGCCAAGTCCGGTACTTCGTACGTGCACTTGCTGCCCGCGTTCGACATCGCGACCATTCCCGAGAAGACGTCCGACCAGGCGGCCACCGACTGCGACCTCGCCTCCTACCCGGCCGACTCCGGCGAGCAGCAGGAGTGTGTGGCGAAGACCGCCGCGAAGGACGCCTACAACTGGGGCTACGACCCCTACCACTACACCGTTCCGGAAGGCTCGTACGCGACCGACCCGGACGGCACGGACCGTACGGTCGAGTTCCGCGAGATGGTCAAGTCGCTGAACGAGGACGGCCTGCGGGTCGTCATGGACGTCGTCTACAACCACACCGCCGCGAGCGGCCAGGCCGACACCTCCGTGCTCGACAAAGTCGTACCCGGCTACTACCAGCGTCTCCTGGCGGACGGGTCCGTGGCGACGAGCACCTGCTGTGCCAACACGGCCACCGAGAACGCCATGATGGGCAAGCTGGTGGTGGACTCGATCGTCACGTGGGCCAAGGAGTACAAGGTCGACGGCTTCCGCTTCGACCTCATGGGGCACCACCCCAAGGCCAACATCCTCGCGGTCCGCAAGGCACTCGACGCGCTCACCCTCAAGAAGGACGGCGTCGACGGCAAGAAGATCATTCTGTACGGCGAGGGCTGGAACTTCGGCGAGGTCGCCGACGACGCCCGCTTCACGCAGGCCACCCAGCAGAACATGGCGGGGACCGGCATCGCGACCTTCTCGGACCGCGCGCGGGACGCCGTACGCGGCGGTGGCCCCTTCGACGAGGACCCCGGCGTCCAGGGCTTCGCGTCCGGCCTCTACACCGACCCCAACTCCTCGACCAGTAACGGCACTTCGGCCGAGCAGAAGGCACGCCTGCTGCATTACCAGGACCTCATCAAGGTCGGACTGAGCGGCAACCTCGCCACCTACGGCTTCACCGACAGCAGCGGAAAGCAGGTCAAGGGCTCCGAGGTCGACTACAACGGGCAGCCGGCGGGATACGCGGACGCGCCCGGAGACGCCCTCGCGTACGCCGACGCCCACGACAACGAGTCGCTGTACGACGCCCTCACCTTCAAGCTGCCCGCCGCGACGAGCGCGAGCGACCGGGCCCGTATGCAGGTCCTGGCCATGGCGACGGCCACCCTCTCGCAGGGCCCGTCCCTCTCCCAGGCGGGCTCCGACCTGCTCCGCTCCAAGTCCCTGGACCGCAACTCCTACGACAGCGGCGACTGGTTCAACGCCATCCACTGGAACTGCCAGGACGGCAACGGCTTCGGACGCGGGCTGCCGATGGCGGCCGACAACGCCTCCAAGTGGCCGTACGCCACACCGTTGTTGACCTCCGTCAAGGTGGGCTGCGACCAGATCGAGGGCAGTTCGGCTGCGTACCAGGACCTGCAGAAGATCCGTACGACCGAGAGCGTCTTCTCGCTCGCCACGGCCGGCCAGGTGCAGTCGAAGCTGTCCTTCCCGCTGTCGGGGACGGACGAGACACCCGGTGTGATCACGATGGAACTCGGCGACCTTGTCATCGTCTTCAACGCGACGCCCGAGAAGCGGGAACAGACGGTCGACGCGCTGACAGGGACGGCGTACGCGCTGCATCCGGTGCAGGCGGCGGGCGCCGACTCCACCGTCAAGTCCGCCTCGTATGCACAGAAAACGGGCACGTTCGCCGTTCCGGGGCGTACCGTGGCGATATTTTCCCGGACTTCCTGAAAAGGGCATTACCTTGGTGGGGCAGACCGCGAACTCCGGTCTGCCCCACCAGTGTGTCCAAGGGCTGGCAGATGGACGTCAACGGCAAGCGGACAGACACGACCGTGCTGGTCGTGGACGACGTGGCGGCCAGCAGGTACGCCATGGGCGCCATGCTGCGCCGCGCCGGTTACCAGGTCGTCGCGGCCGGCAGTGGCCACGATGCCCTCGTCGAACTCGACGTACGGCTGCGCAAGGGCACCCTTCCCGACGTCGCGCTCATCGATGTCCACCTGCCGGACATGAGCGGCTTCGAACTGTGCCGCCGGCTCAAGGACCGGCCGCACATGGGCGGGCTGCCCGTCGTGCACTTCTCGGCCGCCGCCGTCGCCCCGGGCGACCGCAGTCAGGGGCTCGACGCGGGCGGCGAGGCGTATCTGACGGTGCCCGCCGAGCCCGAGGAGATCGACGCGGTGATCCGTGCCGCGGTGCGCGCCGCGCGGCTGCGGGCCGACGACCAGGCGCTGGCACGGCGGCTGGCCCGGCTGGCGGAGACGATCGTCGCGATCCAGACGGCGCGCTCCCCGCAGGAGCTCGCCGACGCCGCCGCCGAAGGCGCCGCGCGGCTCACCGGGGGCCCGGCGGCCGTCTTCGTCCTGGGGCCCGACGACCAGCTGTACCGCGCCACCTCACGCGACCGTACCTCGCTCGCGTTGCCCGACGAGGGCGCCCACCGGACCGTGGCCGCTCTGCTCCGGCGGCTCGTCCGCGGCCAGGCCGGCGTACAGATCACCACCGTGCCCGCGCCGCTGTGGCCCGCCGGGTTCTTCCGGCCGGGCGTGCAGCACGACGCCCGCCTGGCGCTGATCCCCATCCAGGACGGCAGGGCCTCGGTGTGCCTGGCCACACCCACCCGCGGTCTGCGCCGGGTGAACCCCGAGGACGAGGCCCTGGTGGCCAGGCTCGCCGAGGCCACCGCGCTGGCCGCCGAACCACTGCTCATGTACCAGGTCGAACGGCATGTCGCCCTCACCCTCCAGCACAGCTTCCTGCCCCAGCCGCACCGGCTGCCCGAACTGCCGGGCCTCGACGTCGTGGTCCGGTACGTGCCCGCGTCCCACGAGACCGAGATCGGCGGGGACTTCTACGCCGCCCTGCGCACCGGCGACGGGGTGCTCGCCGCGGTCGGCGACGTCGTCGGGCACTCGCTGGAGGCGGCCACCGTCATGGTCGAGATCCGGCACGCGCTGCGCGCCTACTGCGTCGACGAGAGCGACCCGGCCGTGCTCGCCGAGCGCCTCGACCGGATGCTCCGGCGCTACCACCCCGACGTCACCGCCACCGTCTGCCTGGCCCTGACCGACCCCGCCACCGGACGCACCCGCATCGCCAACGCCGGTCACATCCCGCCGCTGATCATCCGTGACACGGGCAGCGCCGACTACGTCAAGGCCGCAGGACCGCTGCTCGGCGTGGGCCTGCCCCACCCACCGCCCACCGAGCTGTTCCTCGAACCCACCGACCGGCTCCTCATGGTCACCGACGGTCTGATCGAGACGCGGGGCACGGACCTCTCGGTCTCGATGGAGCAGCTCCGCGCTGCCGCCGCCGGCTCCCTGCCCGGCCTGGACGCCCTCTGCGACACACTCCTGGACCACTTCGGCCGCGACCGGGAGGACGACATCGCGCTCCTTGCGCTGCGGCTAGGGTGATCGGGACACGTCTAGAACGGGAGTGCTCATGCCGCAGATCACCGTCGAATATTCCGAGTCGCTCGACGTCACCTTCGACCGGCCCGGCTTCGCACTCGCGCTGCACCCGGTGGTCGTCGAGACGGCGGCCGCACGCATCGAGGCATGCAAGACACGGTTCCTGCCGACCGAGGACAACGTCGTGGGAGCGGAGGCGGACGGGCACGCCATCGTGCACATCACGCTCGCCCTGCTCCCGGGCCGCACCGAGGAGACCAAGGCCAAGCTCACCGAAGCCGTACTGGAGTTGCTGCGGGGGCACATCAAGCCCACCGACGGGGTGGCGACGCTTCACGCGTCCGCCGAAGTACGCGAACTCGACCCTTCGTACCGAAGGTACGAGGAGTAGGGGAGTGGCAGTCCTTACGAGGCAGTCCTTACGAGGCCGGCGGCGTCGCCAGCGCGATCAGCCGGACGACGAGGTCACTGAACGGCCCGTCGCCCGGCTCGTTCTTCAGCGACCGGCGCAGCAGTTCACTGAGTTCCTCGTCGTACGCGGCACTGACCGCCGCCAGCGCCGCGAAGTCGTGCACGAGCTGCCGCTCCAGCTCGGCGCGCGGGATACGCCGGCCGTCCAGCCAGATCAGCGCCGTCGACTCGACGAGCGAGATCCATGAGCGGACGACCAACTCCAGCCGGGCGGGCGGGTTTTGGACATTCATGTGCGAGAGGACCTGGATGTAGGCGGCCTGCCGTACTCCGTCGACCAGTGCGTTGGTGGTGGACGAACCGACCGCCGGGCCGCCACGCATCAGCGCCGCGAACCCCGGCCCGTGGTCGTCGACGAAGTCGAAGAACCGGCGCATCACCAGCAGCAGCCGCGACCCCAGCGAGCCCTCCTCGGGGACGATGAACCGTCCCGCGAGATCGTCCGAGGCGCGCTGCAACGCGGCCTCGTACAGGCTGAGTTTGCCGGGGAAGTAGTGGTAGACCAGCGGTCGAGAGATGCCCGCTGCCGCGGCTATCTCGTCGATGGAGACCTCGTCGGGCGAGCGTCTGCTGAAGAGTTCGAGGGCGACGCCGATCAGCTGCTGCCGCCGTTCATCGACACCCATCCTGCGGCGTACCCCGGTTGTCATACGAACACCTTACCGATCGGATCCGGCCTGGAACGGCCCCGTCCGGCCACGGCGGTTCACATATCCAGGACGATCCTCTCACCCCGGGCCCGCGATACACAGATCAGCATCGTGTCACTACGCTCCGCGTCCGTCAGCAGTTCGTCCCGGTGCTCGATCTCCCCTTCCAGGACCCGCTGTTGGCAGGTTCCGCAGAAGCCCTGAGCGCAGGAGTACGCGGTGTTCGGCAGCTCCGCGCGGACCGCGGCGAGCACGGTGGAGTCGGCGGACACGGTCAACGTACGTCCGCTGCGGCGCAGTTCGACCTCAAAGGCGCCGTTCCCCTCACTGGACATGCGCGGCGCGAACCGCTCCAGGTGCAGTGTCGCCCCCTCCGGGAGCCGGGCCTCGACGGCGGCCATCAGCCCCTCCGGGCCGCAGCAGTAGACCGCCGACTCCTCGGGGACATCGGTGAACAGCGCGTCGAGGTCGGGCAGTCCGTCCTCGTCCTCGGCCACGACGGTGACCCGCCCGCCCCGCAGCTTCCCGATCTCCTCCAGGAACGGCATCGAGGCCCGCGTGCGCCCGCAGTACAACAGCCGCCATTCTGAGCCCTGTTGAAGCGAGCGGAGCATCGGCAGGAGCGGTGTGATCCCGATACCGCCGGCCACGAAGACATACGCGGGAGCGGTCACGAGCGGGAAGCGGTTGCGCGGTCCGCGCACCTCGACCTCCATCCCCTCCCGGATCCCCTCGTGCACCTCCCGCGAGCCCCCGCGCCCGCCCGCCGTCTCGCCCACGAGCCGCGCTGCGACGGTGTACGACGAGGTGTCCTCGGGATCCCCGCACAGCGAGTACTGCCGTACGAGCCCCGAGGGCAGCACCAGGTCGAGATGTGCGCCCGGCTCCCAGCGCGGCAAGTTCCGCCCTTCCAGGCGCAGTTGTACGACGCTGTCGGCGACCCGCTCATGCCGGGCGACCGACAGCCGCAGCGCCCGGGAGCGTGGCCGGCCGGAGATCGGGTTCTCCAGCGCGGGCAGCGGCCACAGCGGCGAGGCCTCGATCCGCCGGTGCATCGCGCGCCTGACGAGCAGGGCCATACCGGCGACTGCCACGACGGTCCGCAGCCCGGGCATCAGGCAGTGCCCCGTTCCACGGCCTTCTCCGCGGCCCTCTCCGCGGCCTTCTCCATGGCTTTCTCCGCGGCCTTCGCCGCGGGCGAGGCCGCCAGGTAGGCCACCGCTTGCTCGGTCGACCCCTCCTGGGAGGGGTGGTAGGCCCGGCTGAGATAGCGCGGAACGGACCTGAGCATGTCCCCCGTCGAGGGCAGCACCCCCGCCTTTCCGGCCCGGTGGAAGTCCTTGAAGCTCGCCCTGCTCGCCCTGCCCGCCGTGAGCGTCGGATCGTTCGCCATGAAGAAGCGCGCCCCGCGCTGCCACAGGAAGACCAGAGCGGTGAACGCGGTAGCCCAGGTCCGCACGCGGCGCCGGTAGCTCCCGTCGACATGCAGGAACAGCTCGAACGCCACGGACCGGTGTTCGACCTCCTCCGCGCCGTGCCAGCGCAGCAGGTCCAGCATGGTCGGATCGGCGCCCCGCCGGTCCAACTCCTCGGCGTTCAGCACCCAGTTGCCGAGGAACGCGGTGTAGTGCTCGATCGCCGCGATGATCGCGACCCGCTCCATCAGCCACCACTTACGGGCCTTGCCCGGCGGCAGCGTACGGTCGCCGAGCAGCTTCTCGAAGAGCCAGTCGACCTGGGCGGTGTACGGCGTCGGATCGAGCCCGAGTTCCCTGAGGTGGGGGAGTACCTCGTCGTGCGCCTGCGCGTGCATGGCCTCCTGGCCGATGAACCCGATGACGTCCTCGCGCAGCCGCTCGTCCCGGATGTACGGCAGCACCTGCTTGTACACATGCACGAACCAGCGCTCGCCGGCCGGCAGCAGCAGATGCAGCACATTGATGGTGTGCGTGGCGAACGGTTCACCCGGCACCCAGTGCAGGGGCGTGTCCTCCCAGGAGAACGACACCTTCCGCGCCTTGAGGGGTATCCGCTCGGAGTCGACCGGCTGGGGCAGCCGCGGACGCTTGTTGGACATGCCGTCAATCTACTGATGGGTAGGTGTGGGGAGAACCCCCGTGCAGCGACTTGTTGACACAAACGTCAGCTAGTGCCGTGGCAGGCAACGCTCGCAACGTTCGCCCCGTTACAAGATCTTGTGACTTGGCTCAGCGTAGCCCGCTGATCTCCCGCCCGTCCTCCAGACTCCCCTTCAGCTCGGCCTGCGCACCCTGCTCCGTCCGTACGGCGAGCAGGGGGCCCTGTGCCGACCCGGTCACCCCGCCGGTCGCGCCGACCGACTCCGTGTCCCTGCTCCCGGCCGCGAGGAGATACCAGCTTCCCGTGCCCGACTTCCACAGCACGCCTGCCAGCACATGTGGGTCGCGGGGACCGCACGCCGGGGAGTTCTCGGCCTTCGCGGCGACCGCGCCGTACACCCCGCCGGGCGTCTGGAACTGCGCGAGCACGCGCGTGCCGCCGCCCCGCCAGGTGTCGGCCCGCGTGCACATCCAGGTCGCGCTGCCGCCGGCGTCGGGCAGATCCTGCCGCGCGTACTGCCAGGCGTTCACCGACCGCACGCCCTGCGAGCGCACGGACGCCAGCGAGCAGGCGAACGGCGCCCAGTTCCGCAGCGCTTCGGCGCCGGATGCCTCGCCGGGGGACGAGGGCTGTCCCGAGGTGAGATGGGCCGGGATCAGCTCGCCGAGGTCGGTCAGCAGACGGGTGCCCGAGTTGTCCGTGAGCTCCAGCACGTTCCACGAGGTGCACGCGCCCGACTGCTGGGCCGGGCTGGCCAGCGGGGAGGCGACACCGTCGGCCGAGAGAGCGAGATCCATCGCGCCGGAGGACGGCTTCAGCAGGTCCCGCTCGGTGGCCTTCTTCACCCAAGGGGCCGTCAGGTAGCGGACGTTGCCGTCCGTCCGGCCGAGTACCACCGCCTCCGCCTCCGCCCCCTTCGCGCCGTCGACCCGGGCGAAGTCGAGGGCCGCGCCGCTCGTGCCGTCGGTCGGCTCGGCGTACCGCGCGATGCGCAGACCGTCGTAGAGCAGCACGACACGAGCCTGGTCCACCTCACCCGCGTACAGGAGCTGCGGCGGCCCGGGCGGGGCGCCGGACGGCGTGCCGGGGGTCGCCGAGACCGCGACGGACTCGCCGGGCCGCGCCCACACGGCGAGCGCCCGCCGCAGCAGCGCGCTGTCGCCGACGAGATCCCCGCGCGCCGGCCACACCGAGAAGTCGGTACGCGCGGACGACTGCCAGGCGCCTGCCGCCACCTTGGTCAGCTGCGCCGGATCCAGCGCGGCCTGGGCCGCCGGGTTCTGCGCGTACGGTGGCGCCGCGGCGCCGTCGGGCCCCCACCCGTCGCCGGGCAGGCCGAGCAGCGCACCGCACACCACGACGGCCGCGGTGGCGGCGATCGCGGCCTTTACGTGCTGCCTGCGCCGCATCAGATCGGTGGGCCGGGCATGCAGCGAACAGGGGTCGAACTCGGGGGAGTTGAGCAGCGAGTCCTGCGCCTCCAGACCGGCGGCCACCGCGAGCGCCGCGCCCGGGTCGTCGACCCCGGCCGCCGTCAGCAGCTTCCGTACGTCCGCCTCGGACAGTTTCTCCAGGCCGCGCAGCACATACGCGGCGCGAGCCGGGCCGGAGAGCGCGGACAGCCGCTGGTCCAGGGCGAGTTCGTCGGCGCCGCCCGAACGCGGGAAGAGCCTGAGGCCCCACACCTGGGGCAGCAGCGGCGGCAGCTGGGACCGCTTGGGCCACGCCCGCCGGGCCAGCGGCAGGCCCGCCTCCAGCGCCGTACGCACCACTTGGAGGCGTACGAAGGCGTAGCCGGGGTCGCCGTCGCGGCCGCCGCCCGTCTGCTGGGCCGGAATGACCGTCGCGTCACCGGACGTGCGGCCCCGGGGCAGCGCGCGCTGGGTGAGGGCATGCGCGGTGAGCACCCGGCGGTTGCGGCCGAGGCTGGGCGGCAGCACCAGATAGGCGAGCCGGACCAGCCGCGGATAGTGCTCGACGAGCGCCGCCTCGGCCTGCTCGACATCGACGACCGGGGCTGAGGAGGGTGCGGAGCGCGGGGCTACATCCTGTGACTGCACACAGCGAAAAACGAGCGAGTCGTCGGATGGTCACCCGCCGCCTGCCGCCTGCCGCCTGCCGCCCGTCACGCGCTACTCGGGTTCGACCAGGAGCCTCGCGTAGTTCGCCATCGACCGCTGATAGCGCGGCAGATGGGGTGCGAGGGCGCCGATCACCAGGGCGAGGCCCTCGCGTTCGCGGCCCAGGTCGGCGAGGCAGAGGGCGAGGCAGGCGCGTACGGCATCGTCCAACTCGTCCGAGGGGGCTTCGAGTTCCGGGCCGAGAAGGTCCACGCCCTCCTCCGGCTTCCCCAGGTTCCGCAGTGAACTGGCTAGTTGGATCTTGGTGCGGCGCGCCCGGTAGCCGTCCAGCCCGCGGGCCAGCGCCTCCCGGTACAGCGGGATGGCCTTGTCCGAGTGGCCCGTCGAGTCCCAGGCGGAGGCCTGCTCGAAGGGGCCGAGCGGGCTGGCGGCGGGCAGCTCCGCGACCAGCTTGTCGATCACCGCCCGGAAGTCCGCCGCGTCTGCTTCGTCATAGTCGTCGAACGTGGCCCAGGCCGCCGCCGTACGCTCTTCCCAGTCGTCGTTCACGGGCTAACCCTCGCACGGGTGTGCCCTCTGAGGCAGACAGGGGCCCGCTGATTGAGCGCGGGGCCCCTGTGAGCCGTATCCAGGGCAAGGGCCCTCGTTCGACGGGGCTCCCGGCGGTATGGGCGCCGACACAGACCGGAGGTACGCAGGTATGAGGTTGACGCGACCGAAGCTCACGGTGGCCGGAGCCGTGGCGGTGCTGGCGCTCACGGGCTGCGCGGCCGAGGACACCTCGGACACGTCCGACGCGGTGCCCGTCACCGCGACCGGCAGCCTGGAGCACATCGCGAGTGAGGCGGGCTGTTCCCCGGACCTGCAGACGGACGCGGACGAGATCCGCCAGGCCACCTGCAAGAACACCGACGGCCAGTTCATCCTCGCGACCTTCGCCACGGACCGCGGCCAGCGCGAGTGGATCAACGGAGCCAAGGACTACGGCGGGTTCTACCTCGTCGGCCGCAAGTGGGTGGCCGTCGGCGAGCAGCAGGTGGTCACCGCGCTGCGCGGCCGGCTCGGCGGGACCATGGAAGTGGGGACCGACCACTCCGCTCACACCGGTTGACCGCACGGTTTCAGGGCACTGGCTCGGATCCGGTCCCGATCCGTCCCGATCCGGTCCGGATCCGAACCTGGTCCGAGCCGGCCGAGATCCGGCGGGGCGGCCCGGTCGGATGCAAGCGAGAGCCGGTGGCGGGAATTCCCGCCACCGGCTCTCTCAGTGGGTCACCTTCTCAGCGAGCCACTCACGAGCACTTCTTGCCGGTGTTGATGCAGTTGACCATCTTGTTCATCGTGTCCGTGGAGAAGAAGTTGATGAAGTCGTTGTGGTCGGTGATCGGCTTGTGCAGCTGCTCCGGGAAGGAGTCGACCGCGTACGCGTTCACGACCTGGTCGTTCTCGATGGTCGGGGCCGGTACGTCGTAGACCAGCCGGACCCGGAGCTGGGGGATCGCCTGGAAGCCGTTGGCGCAGGTGCCGTCGGCCTGGACGAACGCCACGTGTGTGCGGTGGTTGGCGCTGTCGATGTTCTGGCCGTCCCAGCAGCTCTGGAAGAGGGATGTCCGTACCACGTTGCTGCCCTCGGGGCAGATCGGGTACTTGTCCTCCAACTGCACCTTGTTCTCGAAGCCGGTGCAGCTCCAGTTGGTGTTGGCGTTGGCGAGGCCGTTGACGAAGGCCTTGGCGTCACCCGTGATGATGCGCAGGGCCGTCGGCATCGCGACGACGTCGCCGGTCTTGTTCCCGAAGAACTTGAGCTGCGCCTCGACGGGCTCGAGGATCTTGCCCACGTTGCCCTCGGTGCCGCCACCGGCGTTGTTCTGGTCGAAGTCCTGGGTGCCGTCCTGCAGACGCAGCACCGGCCAGAAGTACGACGACTTGTCACCCTGGTTCTCGCAGGTGGTGTCGGCCGCCGCCAGGGCATCGTCGCTCGCGAAAGCGTCGTTGTTCTGGTTGCCGACGTAGTCGTGCAGGTGGTGTGCGCCGTTGGTGACACCGGGGGCGACGATCACGTTGTCCGTGTTGTGGTTGTCGTTCCCGTTGGTGCCGCACCTCGTGGTGAAGGTGCCCGTCGAACCGGTCTTCCCGCTCGCGACGAGCCCGTTCGCGCCCACGCCCCGGTCGGCGTTGCCCTGGGCGGTGGTGATGTCCTGGAAGTCGGCCGCCACCGGACCGTTGCCGCCCTGACCGCCGCCGACCGGAGGGGCCTCACCGCCGGTGTCCTCGCCGGGGGCGGGACTCTCGGCGTTCTGGTCGCCGCCGTTCTGGTCCTGACCGTCGCCTGCCTGACCGTCGTTGGTCTGCGGCTGCTCCACAGCCTCCCCGGTACAGGAGGCGAGACCGTCCAGCGTGCCCGGCGCGTTGCCGCCGACCCGGGAGATCTCCAGCTGGATCCGGTCGATGATCACCGCTCGGTTGTCCTTGAGCGGCTGGAGTACGGAATTCTGGACGAAGCTCGCATCCTGGGCCTGAGCGTCCCGAGTGGTCGCCAGCCGCTGGTAGGCGTCGGTGATCTGCTGGTCCAGCGTGGCCAGCTCGCCATCGACCTCACCGCGCGCCTGGTCGGGCACATCGGTGAGCTGCTGACCGACATCCGGGCAGTAGATGGTGGCCACCTGAGCGGTGGCGGCCTTGGTGCTGTTCTGCCCCGAGTTCTCCTCATGCGCCGAGGCGTAGAAGTTCGCCCAGACAAGCCCGCCTCCACCGATCGCGAGGGCCGCGGATGCGGCCACGGCGCGAACGACCAGTGGCGAACGGCGTTTTCGTACATTGCGTCCCATGGAACTCCTCTGACTTCCTTGCGGGGCAGCGAGGGCGCCCGACAGGAGTGAAGCGGCTCCGTTCCATACGCGTGGGGCGTGTGTGGTGTTCAGAAAGCTCGGAAAATCTTAGAACCTCGTGAGGTCGATTCCCCCACAATGGGCACAGAAGCCCGCGATTCTCCGGCAGTTGATCTCGAAAAACAGGTTTGGTGACAGGTCTGAATGTTATTCAGCATCGCTGAATACGTGTCAACGCTCCCCTCGGTCCAGATAGGCGAGCACCGCGAGTACGCGCCGGTTGTCGTCATCCGAGACCTCCAGCCCCAGTTTGGCGAAGATGTTGGAGGTGTGTTTCGCGATCGCCCGTTCCGTGACCACGAGTTGACCCGCGATGGCCGCGTTCGTACGTCCCTGTGCCATCAGTTCGAGCACCTCAAGCTCGCGCGGGGTGAGCCGGCCGAGCGGCTGGTCGGTGGTCGAGCGCCGCGACAGCAACTGCTGGATCACCTGCGGATCCATGGCCGTACCGCCTCCCGCGACCCTGCGCACGGCATCGATGAACTGGTCCGCGTCGAACACCCGGTCCTTCAGAAGATAGCCGACCCCGCCCGTGCCGTCGGCAAGCAACTCCCGCGCGTACAACTGCTCCACGTGCTGCGACAGGACGAGCACCGGCAACCCGGGGCGGTTCCGGCGGGCCTCCAGCGCGCACTGCAGCCCCTCGTCGGTGAACGAGGGCGGCAGCCGTACGTCGACCACCGCGACGTCCGGTTCCAACTCGGCCAGCGCCCGGCTCAGTTCGGGCCCGGTCTCGACCGCCGCGGCGATCTCGAAGTCGTACGCCCGGAGCATCCGGACCAGTCCGTCGCGCAGCAGGAACAGGTCTTCGGCTAGGACAACTCGCAAGGGATCTCCATGGTGACCATGGTGGGACCGCCCGAGGGACTGCTGACGGCCAGGACGCCGTCGAATGTACCCAGTCGCCGGTCGACCCCGGTGAGCCCGGAGCCCGCGTCGAGCCGGGCACCGCCCGTGCCGTTGTCGGTGACCGTGATGCGCAGCATGCCGTCCGTGTGATGGACGTCGACCCAGACGCGCTCGGCACCCGAGTGCTTGACCGCGTTGGTCAGCACCTCACTGACGGCGAAGTACGCCGCCGCCTCGACCGGCTCGCCCGGACGGCCGCCGAGATCGACCTCCACCTCGCTTGCGAGCGGCAGCCGCAGCGCCAACGCCCGTACGGCGTCGCCGAGTCCGCGCTCGGCGAGTACGGGCGGATGAATGCCCCGCACCAGGTCCCGCAGCTCGGTGAGCGCCTCGGCGGAGGACCGGCGGGCCTGCGCCAGCAACTCCTTCGCCTTGGCCGGATCCTTCTCGACCAGCGCCTCGATGGTCCCCAGATCCATCCCCATGGCGACCAGCCGAGCCTGTGCTCCGTCGTGCAAGTCCCTCTCAATACGCCGGAGTTCGGCTGCCGAGGTGTCGACCGCGTCGCGCCGTGTCTCGGTCAGCACGCGTACCCGCTCGGCGAGTTCGCCCTCGTCCGGGCTGAGCACGGCCCGGGCGAGCAGAAAGTGGACACGGAGCAGGGGCGGGGTGAGGTAGTAGGCGGCGCCGAGGAGGGCGACGCCCAGTACGCCCGCGAGGAGCGCCGTGCCCTGCCCCGAGACCGGCACGAACCCGTACCACCAGTCGCCGCCCGTGGCGTCCGCCAGGACGCGCCACAGGCCGAGCGCGAGCGCGAACCCCTCCAGGGGGTAGAGCAGCAGGGCGGCCGGCAGCAGCGCGGTCACGAACCCGGCGGTCATGTCGACCGGCAGCCACGCAAGGTCCCGCCAGGTCGCCGGGTCCCGGAGCATCCGCAGACACCGCTCCCACGGGTTGGCGCCCTCGGGCAACGGCCGGTAGGCGGCCGGAATTCGTACCCCGCACCACTGGGCCGCGACCAGCCGCCGCCAGTTCGCGAAGGCGCGTACGCCGCTGAGTACCCACGGCGTCGTGACGATCCCGACGCCGGCCGGGACCAGCGCGATCGACACGACGGCCGGCACGAACAGCGCCACCGACCCGACGAGCCCGGCCACACCGATCAGAAGCCCGCGCGCTCCCGCCACGACGGCTTCTCGCGCCCGTGCCCGCACCGGGCTGCTGCTCTGCGTATCCATGAACTCAGTCTCACCGACCCGGCGGGGCCGGTCACTGGGCCGGGCCCCCGGGCGGGGGGTGGTGGTGAGTGCACCCCTTGGCTTTTCCGCCCTACCCGCGCCGGAGATCTTTCAGCCCGTCCGGCGTTTGAGGA
Organism: Streptomyces sp. NPDC005808; assembly: GCF_042871385.1. Taxonomy (NCBI): domain Bacteria; kingdom Bacillati; phylum Actinomycetota; class Actinomycetes; order Kitasatosporales; family Streptomycetaceae; genus Streptomyces; species Streptomyces sp. NPDC005808. Next base: position 680,748 of record NZ_JBIAIK010000003.1, read on the forward strand.
CGAGCGCGTTCAGCGCGACAGCGGGGGTCTGGGGGCGGCAGCCCCCAGGAACAAGGGACGGGCAGGGGCGGAGGGGGCGAACAACCGCCCTTCACAGCCCGAGCACCTTCGCCTCCACCACCGGATCAAGCCCCACCGCAGGCCGGTCGGCCCGCAGGGGCGCAACCCCGCCGAGCCCCTGGAGCCAGCTCCAGGTATCGGCGACGGTCTCCAGAACGGGCCGGCACCGCAGCCCGGCCCCGACCGCCCGCGCCACATCGAGCCCATGAAGAGCCCCATGGAGCTCGCTCCCACCCGGCACCCACACCGGCAACTGCGTCCACGGCTCGACCCCGGCCCCGAGAATCACCTCGGCATCGGTCCACCGCAGGTCTCCCTCACCCCCGGTGACCTGGACGCACGCGTCGAGAAGTCCCCCCATCGTCGTATGCCCACGCGGACTGACCAGGTTGTACGCCCCGCCCAGCCCCCGCTCCACGCCCCCGAGGATCCACTCGGCGAGATCGCGGACATCGACGTACTGGAGAGGGAGCTCCCGAGGCCCGGGGGCGAGAACCGGGCCGCCCCGGGCGACCCGGTTCAGCCACCACGGCAGCCGCCCGATGTTCTCGTACGGCCCGAGGATCAGCCCGGCCCGCACCAGCAGCGCACCCTCCGCCCCGAACGCGTCGAGCACGGCCAGCTCACCGCCCCGCTTGTCCCGCGCGTAGTCGGTTCCCTCGGCGTCCCCGGACGCCCCCTCGACGAGGGCCGCGTCCTCGCCGTACCCCGCGGGCGGCGGCCACGCGTACACGGAGCAGCTGGACACGTACACATACCGCCCGACACGGTCGGCCAGCAGCCGTGCCGTGTCCCGCACGGCCCTCGGCGCGGCCGACCAGGTGTCGACGACGGCATCCCACTCACCGTCGGCAAGCGCCGCCAGTCCGTCGGGAGCGGTGCGGTCGCCGTGCAACGACCGCACCCCGATGGGAGGCGCGTGCCGCCCCCGGTGAAAGACGGTCACCTCCCAGCCGCGACCGAGTGCCGCCTCCACGACGGCGCGGCCCGCGAACTCCGTACCACCCAGCATCAGAAGCCTCATACGGACGACTCTGCCCGGACGGCCGGCGGTACGGAACAGGAATCTGCCGACAGAAGATCCGCGGTCAGGACACGGAGGGCGGCCGTAGGATCAACGACCGGTCGGCGGCGTGTACTTGTACCCCACTCGCCGCACCGTCTGAATCGCCTGCCGGTGCTGCGCGCCGAGCTTGCGCCGCAGCCGTGCGACGTGCACGTCGACGGTCCGTCCGTCGCCCACGTGCCCGTAGCCCCAGACGGTGGTGACCAGCTGGTCGCGGGTGTGTACCCGGTGCGGGTGCGCGACGAGGTGGGCGAGCAGCTCGAACTCCAGGTAGGTGAGGTCGAGTTGCTGCCCGTCGACCTCGGCGGTGCGCTGCACGGTGTCGATGCGGACGAGCGGGTTGTCACTGCCGGCGGCGCCCTCGGCGGCGAACGGCTCGGGCCGGTCCGGCACCGCGACCGGCAGCAGGGGCTGCTGGTCGGCGGGTACGAGGACCAGGTAGCCGATCATCGGCGGCTGCCCCGGCAGCACGGGCAGGGTGTGCTGGGGGGCCGGCAGCCAGGTGGCACCCGGCGGCAGGAAGTCGGTGACGTCCACCACCTCGTCCCGGTCGACGGCACGCAGTCGGTGGCGTCCGGAGGTGGTGGATGTCGCGGCCTGGGAGGTCGCGACGGAGGAGAAGGAACGGGTGTTCGCCATGAGAGGTCAGCTCTTTCGCGCGAGGAAGTTCGTCGGGAAGATCGACGGCCGCGAATTCGTGGTCGGGGGCGTCGAGGACGTACGTCGTGCGCGCTGGCCGGAGGCCGGGTGTCGGCTTTAGAGGGCCCGCGCGTTCATCGCGCGACAACACACCCGGTCGAAGTCATGATGCTGACGGGAAGGCCAGAACGGCTCCAGGTCATGGCGACCCGTCGCGGTGTACTGCTGGAAGCTGGCCATGCCCCCATTGAAGCAGAAGCAGGCGCCGGGCAGGAGACTCCTTTCACCGGCCGGACGCTTCCTTGGCGCGAACTTGACGTCACACCTCTGTGAAACCTGGCGTCACACCCCTGTGAAACCTGGCGTGAACCCCCTGAGGAACCTGGCGCGGGCCCCCGTAAGCCTGTCGGCGTACCCCGGGGGGAAAGGAGAAAGGGCGTCCACCACGAGGGTGGACGCCCTTCAAGCAAGCTACAAGCAGGGCGGATCAGGCGGATCAGACCTGTCCGGCCTTCTCCAGGGCGGTGCAGCACGTGTCGACGATCAGCCGCGTCACGACGTACGGGTCGACGTTGGCGTTCGGACGGCGGTCCTCGATGTAGCCCTTGCCGTCCTTCTCGACCTGCCAGGGGATACGGACCGAGGCGCCGCGGTTGGAGACGCCGTAGCTGTACTCGTTCCACGGGGCGGTCTCGTGCAGGCCCGTCAGGCGGTCGTCGATGCCGGCGCCGTAGTTCTTGACGTGGTCCATCGGCTTCGAGCCCTCGCCCAGCGACTCGCACGCGGTGATGATCGCGTCGTAGCCCTCGCGCATCGCCTTCGTGGAGAAGTTGGTGTGCGCGCCCGCGCCGTTCCAGTCGCCCTTCACCGGCTTGGGGTCCAGCGTCGCGGAGACGCCGAAGTCCTCGGCGGTGCGGTAGAGCAGCCAGCGGGCCACCCACAGCTGGTCGGAGACCTCCAGCGGGGAGACCGGGCCGACCTGGAACTCCCACTGGCCGGGCATGACCTCGGCGTTGATGCCGGAGATGGCGAGACCCGCCTTGAGACAGTTCTCCAGGTGCGCCTCGACGATGTCACGGCCGAAGATCTCGTCCGAGCCGACACCGCAGTAGTAGCCGCCCTGCGCGGCCGGGAAGCCACCCTCGGGGAAGCCCAGCGGGCGCGCGCCCTTGAAGAAGGTGTACTCCTGCTCGATGCCGAAGATCGACTCCTGCGCGGCGAACTTGTCCGACACCTCGGTCAGCGCGGCACGGGTGTTGGACTCGTGCGGCGTCATGTCGATGTTCAGGACCTCGCACATGACGAGGACGTCGTCGCCGCCGCGGATCGGGTCCGGGTACGTGGCGACCGGCTTGAGTACGCGGTCGGAGGCGTGACCCTCGGCCTGGTTCGTCGAGGAACCGTCGAAGCCCCAGATCGGCAGCTCGGCACCCTTGGCGTCGTCGGCCAGTATCTTCGTCTTCGAACGGAGCTTGGCCGTCGGCTCGGTGCCGTCGATCCAGATGTACTCAGCCTTGAAGGTCACGGGCCACATCCTTCGGGGTGGGTCTTCAGTCGCACTGCGGGTGCTGCCTGCGGCGCTGCGGCACTGAGGCGCCGCGGATATGCAGGTCAGCCTGTCAACAGGCGATTTCCCGATCATTGCTCGAATGTGAACCCCGTGTTACCTGAGCTCTGTATGCCCGTTCGTGCCGGGATCCGCTCGGCGGGGGTGTTCGCGACCGGGATCGGCGGCCCTGGCGGGTAGTCGCGCACGGCGCTTCCCGCTGCCCGGGGGGCCACGGCTCGTATGCGATGGGTTTGCGGGCGCGCACGGGGTGTTGGGGTGCGCCACGAGTGAGGGCCCTGCCGCCTCTTCCCGGCAGGCGGCAGGGCCCGGTTCATGCGGCTTCCGTCAGCCCACCCGCTCGATCACGGCGTTGCGGATCAGGAACTTGCCGGGCTCGCGGACCAGCTCGAAGGCCTCGTTGTTCAGCAGGACACAGCTTCCCGAGGTCGCGGTGACCTCCACGGTCGTGGACTTGTTGTTGTCCAGGTTCGTGACCCTGAGCTGCGTACCGGCCGGGAACTGGTTGCTGGACGCGGCCGGGGCGCCTGCCTCCCCGGAGAGGGTGACGGTCGAGCCGTTGCAGACCTGCTCGCCGCTCGCGGCGCCGGCGTCGGCATCGCCACCGGTGTCCTCGGCGGGGGCGCTCGCCGCGGGAGCCGAGGCCGGGGGAGCGGCGGGAGCGGCGGGGGTGGCGGGGATGGCCGGTGAGGCGGTCTGGGAGTCCTGAGCCGACTCCCCGACCGCACAGCCGGACGCTTCCTGCTGCACCTTGATCTGCGCGAGGACGGCCTCGCGGTTGGCGATCCGGGCCTCCGACTGCGCGTCAGGGGCGGCCCGTTGATCGGCGATGAACTGCTCGTTGTTGCCGAACGCGGTGGCCAGTCCCTGGCAGACCGTCGAACTCGCCGCGTTCTGCACCGACGCGGCGTTCGAGGTGGCAGCCAGGGCAAAGGCTCCGCCTCCGGCCACGGCCGCGGCGCTGACCAACAGCGCGAGCTTCTTCCTGGTGCTGAGGGTTCTCCTGCGCGACATGGGCGGCCTCCTGTGTGCGGGGGTGCGTACGCCGCTATGTACGAGATGCCGAACGGAGTTACTCAACGGTTACAGGAGTCACTGAAGTAACGTATGTCACAAGGGAGTTGATGCGCGGTCCGCATCGGTCCGCATCAGTCGGCATCGGCCTGCCGCAGGCGCTCCGTGAAACTCCTTCTTCTGCTGGTGTCACAGCAGCCCCAAGTGCCTTGTGGCCAGCGGCTTTTGTCAGTGCTCGACGGTAGAATAGAAGCAGTGTTCGAGGGTGTCGCCGGTAGTCCGGCGGTGCCCTGACCGCGACAGGAGGATGCCTGTGCCCGCTGCCGCACTGAAGCCGCTGCCCACCCAGTCCACGTCCAAGAGGGCGGTCCAGCTGGACCTGCCGTACGAGCCCGTGGAGAAGCGCCCGCTGCCGCCGGGGCGTCCCCGCGAGTGGTACGTCATCCACAACCGCCGGCTCAAGGCGATGCGCCTCGCGATCGCCCTGCTCGACTCCGGCATCTACATGCCGAACCAGGCCCGCAACGAGACGATCCGCATCACCGCCCAGTTCATCGGCGTCCACCCGCCGTCGGACACCACATGCCACATGGTGCGGGCGCTCATGAAGTACGCGCGCTGATCCGCTTCTCGATCGCCGGAGGGGCTGGAGATCTTTCAGCCCGTCCGGCGGTCGGGGACGAGGTGGAGGCCGTCCTTATTCAGCCCGTCCGGCGTTTGAGGACGAGCGCGTTCGGCGCGATACGGGGGGTCTGGGGGCGGCAGCCCCCAGGAACAGGGGACGGGTAGGGGCGGAGGGGGCGAAAAACTCCCCACCCCGCCCGGCGACCATCCCGACCCCGCCCGGCGACCGCCCCCACCTCACCCGATCGCCGTACCCGGCATGCGCACGCCCCGCTCCCCGCCTTGACTGAGGCAACCGCGAGGAGCGGAACCGCACGCCAACCAGCGAGATGTCAGGAGACGCCATGGAGAGGCACGGCATTCGGGGGCTGATCCTGGGCGCAGCCGCCACGGCGGCCCTGGCCGCACCCCTCACCGGCTGCTCGGACGACACCACCCCCTCCGGCGTCGCCTCCGCGGCGTCCTCCATCGCCTCCGAGGCCGGCGACGCCCTCGCCTCCGCCACCGCCGAGGCCGGCCAGAAGTTCGACGAGTTCAAGAACGGCGTGAACGCCAAGGGCGACGTCAAGGTGAGCGACGTGAGCACCGACTCCGACGGACGCTCCGCCGCCAAGGTGACCGTCACCAACTCCACCTCCTCGTCGAAGTCGTACGCCGTCCAGATCGACTTCCGCGATCGGAGCGGCAACCTCCTCGACACGGCCGTCGTCACGGTCGACGCGGTCGCGGCGGGCGCCGCCAAGGACGCCACCGTCCGCAGCAACCGCACGCTTTCGGGCGATGTCACCGCCGAAGTGGCCAGAGCCGCGCGGAACTGACGACCATGGCCCCGACCGGCGCCACGGCGACCGCGGCGAATCGCGCCGCGCAGGGCAGATCGGCCGGCGCAGACGCGACTCCCGCTCCCGCTCCGCGCACACCGGCTGGATCCCGGTGTCGACCGGCCCGACTACGTCGCCGTACTGGAACCACAGGGCAGGAGCAGCCTTCAGGAACTGCCTGGGGGGCGCCGACACCTTCGAACGCTCGTCGCGGACTTCGCGCCGCGCTACGCGGACCAGAACACCGCCGACCGCGCAACACCGGGCGCCGCCGTGACGGCCGGGGCGGTCACGGCGACACAGGGTGCGTGAGCCCGCGGCCGCGATCAGCCGCGCCGGCCCCGAGGTGCTGCGTCTGTTCGCCGAGCCCGGTGAGGACGGCGTCCACGAACCGCCGCCGGTCCTCGGCGTGGTCGCGGAACCACAGGCCCAACATGTGCTCGGCGCCGGGCAGTTCGAGCCGGCTGAAGTGGGCACGGGTGGCGAGCGCCTCCGTCACGGCCTCGGTCACGGCGGGCGGGATCACGGTGTCGGTGCCCGGCACGGCGAGCACCGCGCGCCCCGCGTACGCCCGCAGGACGCCCAGCGCGGGGGCCTGACGCCAGCTGTCCGGCGTACGGATGATCTCGCTGAAGCGGCCCTCGCCGTCCCCGAACGAAACCGGCCACGCCTCGGCGCCGTACACGGCGGGCGCGCACAGCCCCAGCGCCACCGCTCGCTCCCCGTAGTGCCCCGCGAGGTCGGCCACCGTCTGGCCGCTCATGCTGAATCCGACCAGGATCAGCGGCGCGTCCGCAGGCAGGGTCGCGTCGATGACGGCGACGGCCTGCTCGAAGCGTTTCTTGAGGCTCAACTCGCCCAGCGCGCCTGAGCTTTCGCCATGTCCGGAGAAGTCGAGAGCGAGACCTCGGCAGCCGCGCGCGACGAACTCCTCCAGCAGCGGGAGCAGCCGTTCCTTGCTGCCGAGGCCCGCGCCGTGCAGCAGGACAGCGGTGGCTGCCGAACCACCATGGTCTCCTCGGCCACCGCGGTCTCCTCGGCCACCGCCGTTTCCTCCGCCATCGGCTGATGGGCCGTCACCAGCTGATTCGCTGTCACCGGCCGATCCGCTGACGCAGCTCAGTCGTTCACCGTCATGGTCGTACGTGAATGGGAAGAGCACCCCTCATTTACTCACGCACCCTGGCGAGGAATCCCAGGTGAGGGATATGTCCATGGAAATGCAGATGCGCCCCACCGGGCGCTTCCCTACGCTGGAGAGGCGTTCCGGAGGAGCCGAGCACCGCTTTCCTCCGGACAGGCATCAGTGGGCGGGCTCAGGGCTACTCTCTACGCACCGACGGACGGCAGCCTCCCTCAGCGCCCCCGTCGTTTCATCCGGAAGCACCTTCACTACGTCAAGATCCAGTCACCCACGTACGCAAGGAGTCCCGTCATGGGAACCTTGGTCATTTCAGCGACCGCGATCCTGGTCGTCATGGGCTTCTCCAACCACGTTCTCTGGCTCGCGGCGGTCGCCCTGCTCTTTCTGTACGTCCGCTACGGCCGTACCGGGGACGGATCATCGGCGGCATCCGCACCGGGCTCGGCGCCGAGTGCCCCCTCGTCGGGCGCGTCCGGAGCCGGCGGTCGCGCTGACTCCACCTACCGCGCGTACCGCGCCCGCCGTGACCGTCAGGCCAGGTGGGAGCGCCGTTACCGCCGCGAACGTCCGCTGGAGGCGCGGCGCCAGGAGCGCCAGAAGTAGACAGGCGCGCCCCGGGTCACAGGCCCGGGGCGCCCCAGATCGGGAACCAGCGGCTCAGATCCTGCTCGATCCGCAGGTCGTCGGTGAGCGCGGCCTTGATCTGCAGTTCCAGTGAGTTGTCGCGCTGTTGCTCCGTACCGGCCAGCGGCGCGAAGGGATAGAACGTGCCGCGCTTGTAGAGATAGACGAGCCCGAGCCGCCGCTGCTCGCTGTCCTGGAAGCCTGCCACCGAGCAGAGCAGTTGCGGCCCGAAACCGCTGCCCTCCAGCGCCGTGTTGACCGCGTGCAGATCACTCACCAGGGCCGGCAGGTCATCGGGCTCCCGTCGCGATACCAGCCAGGAGTACCCGTACTCGTCCCGGGTGATCTCCACCGGAGAACTGTCCCTCTCCGCGTCCGCGTCCAGCAGCGCCTGGACCTCCTGACGCGCCTCGGCGAACGCCCCGCCCTCGACGGTCGCGAAGCACACCGCGCCCGTCCCCGTCGGGGCGAACCCGGCGGCCGCCTGCAGGGTGATGGCGGCCGACGGTAGAGCGAAGAGCTGGTCGAGGTCGGGGGCGACGGGTCTGCTGCGCCCGAGCAGGATGTCCAGGAGGCCCATGCTCAGCCGGCCTTCCCGGGGGTCGCCGGCTCGCCCAACTCGGCCGAGATACGTGCCAGTTGTTCGAGCCGCTGTTCCAGGCTCGGGTGGGTGGAGAAGTACTTTGCCATGCCCGGCTCGGCGCCGAGGGCGGGGGTGAAGTAGAAGGCGTTGAAGGCCTGGGCCGTGCGCAGGTCCTTGGTCGGGATCTTCGCGATGTCCCCGGTGACCTTGGTCAGCGCGGACGCCAGTGCCGAGGGCCGCCCGGTGAGCTGGGCCGCGGCCCGGTCGGCGGCCAGCTCGCGGTAGCGGGACAGTGCCCGGATGAGTAGGAAGCTGATCGCGTAGACAGCCGCGGAGACCGTCATGACGGCCATGAACACCAGCGCCGTGTTCTGGTCCCTGCGCCCGCCGCCCAGGAGCTGTGAGTAGAAGGCGAACCGGACGATCAGCCCGGCGATCACACCGAGGAAGGAGGCGATGGTGATCACCGCGACGTCCTTGTGCGCAACGTGCGACAGCTCGTGCGCCAGCACACCTTCGAGTTCGTCGGGTTCGAGCCGCCGCAGCAGCCCCGTGGTCACACACAGCACGGCGTGATCGGGATTCCGTCCGGTGGCGAAGGCGTTGGGCATGTCCATATCGGAGACGGCGACGAGCGGCTTCGGCATATCGGCGACGGCACACAGCCGGTCGACCACCCCGTGCAGCTGCGGGTACTCCTCCCGCTGCACGATCCGCCCGCGCATCGCGAACAGCGCGATCCGGTCCGAGAACCAGTACTGCGCCCCGAGGAATGCCGCCGCGATCACCACGACAAGCACCCAGGACTTCATCAGCACGATCAATCCGGCGATGAAGGCCACGTAAAGCAATCCGAGCAGAAACAACGTGAGCGTCATCCTGACGGTCAACCGCCGATCGCTCTGGAACCGGCTCTGCATCATGCACCACCCCACACTCGGGCACTCGTCCCGACTTCCATTGTGCTCCCGCCCACCCCCATGAACAGGCCCCGATCCACCCCACAGCGAGCAAAGACCTGCCCTGTCAAGAGCCACTTATTTATCCGGAGCGGACAGCGAGCGGCGGGCGCCGGCGGGCGTAGGCGTGACGGAGGCGTCGGCGTGACGGAGGGCACGGCCGGGCGCCACGGGACACAACGACGGAGCCCCGCCACCGCCCGAAGGCGATGACGGGGCTCCGCGGAAGAACCGTGACGACGACTTACACGTCGTAGTACAGCTCGAACTCGTGCGGGTGCGGACGCAGCTGCAGCGGGGCGATCTCGTTGGTGCGCTTGAAGTCGATCCACGTCTCGATCAGGTCGGACGTGAAGACGTCGCCCGCGAGCAGGAACTCGTGGTCGGCCTCGAGGCGGTCCAGGACGGCCGGGAGGGAGGTCGGGACCTGGGCGACACCCGCGTGCTCCTCGGGAGCCAGCTCGTAGAGGTCCTTGTCGATCGGCTCGGCCGGCTCGATCTTGTTCTTGATGCCGTCGAGGCCCGCGAGCAGCAGCGCCGAGAAGGCGAGGTACGGGTTGCCGGAGGAGTCGGGCGCCCGGAACTCGACGCGCTTGGCCTTCGGGTTCGAACCGGTGATCGGGATACGCATGGCCGCGGAGCGGTTGCGCTGCGAGTACACCAGGTTGACCGGGGCCTCGAAGCCGGGGACCAGGCGGTGGTACGAGTTCACCGTCGGGTTGGTGAAGGCGAGGAGCGACGGGGCGTGCTTGAGGATGCCGCCGATGTAGAAGCGGGCGGTGTCCGAGAGGCCCGCGTAACCGGCCTCGTCGTAGAACAGCGGGTCGCCGTTCGCCCACAGCGACGAGTGGATGTGCATGCCCGAGCCGTTGTCGCCGAAGATCGGCTTCGGCATGAAGGTCGCGGTCTTGCCGTTGCGCCAGGCGACGTTCTTCACGATGTACTTGAAGAGCTGGAGGTCGTCGGCCGCGGCGAGCAGGGTGTTGAACTTGTAGTTGATCTCGGCCTGGCCGGCCGTGCCCACCTCGTGGTGCTGGCGCTCGACCTGGAGGCCCGACTTGGCCAGCTCCAGGGAGATCTCGGCACGCAGGTCGGCGAAGTGGTCCACCGGCGGGGTCGGGAAGTAACCGCCCTTGTAGCGGACCTTGTAACCGCGGTTGTCCTCGAGGGCGCCGGTGTTCCAGGCGCCCGCCTCGGAGTCGATGTGGTAGAAGGCCTCGTTCGACTTGGTCTCGAAGCGCACGCTGTCGAAGACGTAGAACTCGGCCTCGGGGCCGAAGTACGCGGTGTCGGCGACACCGGTCGACGCGAGGTACGCCTCCGCCTTCTTCGCCACGTTGCGCGGGTCACGGGAGTACTGCTCGCCCGTGATCGGGTCGTGGATGAAGAAGTTGATGTTGACCGTCTTGTCGCGGCGGAAGGAGTCGACGCGCGCGGTGGACAGGTCGGCGCGGAGCGCCATGTCGGACTCGTGGATGGCCTGGAAGCCGCGGATGGAGGAGCCGTCGAAGGCCAGTTCCTCGGTCGGGTCGAAGGCCTCTGCCGGAATGGTGAAGTGCTGCATCACACCCGGCAGGTCGCAGAAGCGGACGTCGACGAACTTGACGTCTTCGTCCTTGATGAACTTCTTGGCCTCGTCGGCGTTCTGGAACATCCAGCTCCTCCTACTCCCGCCCACTGTGGACCGGGGTGGTAGTTCGTTCGTGCGGCCAGTGCGGTGGCACACGCTGGACCCGACCATAGGTACGGGGGATTTCTCAAGCGTGACCCATTTGTTTCGCCCAAGTTAACCGGACCCGGCCCGCGGTACCCCACCCGTCCACATGTCAAAACGGGCACAGTACCGTGGACACGTGGACAAGAGGCAAGCAATCGGATCATGGCTCTCCGGACCGCGTGAGGCCCTGGGGGAGGCCGGTGTCGACCTCGGCTACCCCGGTGAGCAGCTCGGACTGCCGCAGACGGGGCCCGGCTCGATCGCCCGCCCCGGCCGCCGCCTCGGCGCCCTGGCCGTCGACTGGGCCCTGTGCCTCTTGATCGCATACGGCCTGCTCACTGACGGCTACAACCAGACGACGGGCAACTGGGCCCTGCTCGTCTTCTTCGCCCTCGGCGTCCTCACCATCGGTACGGTCGGCTGCACCCCCGGTAAGCGCCTGTTCGGCCTCCGAATCGTCCCCCAGGACGGCGGCCGCCTCAACCCCCTCCGCGCCCTCCTGCGCACCGTGCTGCTGTGCCTCGCCCTCCCCGCCCTGATCTGGGACCGCGACGGCCGGGGCCTCCACGACCGGCTGGCCCGCACCATCGAAGTCCGCGGCTAGCGATCACCCCGGCGGCCGAGGTACCCCAGGTCCCCGGCGGCTGAGGTACCCCAGGTCCCCGGCGGCCGATCGCCCCCGTGGCACCCGCCTTCTGGCGACCCGGTGCTCGACTTCTGACGCCGGTCGGGTGACGGATCGCCCGGCCCGGCTCGGGGTCCGTTCGGTGGCGAGCCCCGGCGGAGACACTGCGTCCACTCCCGGTGAAGGTGGTGGACAGCATGTCGTACGACAGCAGGTCGACGATCGTGGCCCGAGCGCCGCAGGTCGCCGAAATCGCGGCCCAGTACAGCGACGAGGCGGAAACCGCCCGTCAGCTCTCCCCGCAGGTGGTCCGCGCGGTGCTGGACGCGGGGTTCGCGCGGCACTTCGTACCGGCGGCCCATGGCGGCGTTCCCGGTGGTTTCAGCGAGCTGACCTCGGCGGTGGCACTGATCGGCGAGGGGTGTACGTCAGCGGCCTGGGCGGCCTCGCTGGCCGCCTACGCCGGGCGGTACGCGGCGTTCCTGCCCGAGGCGGGGCAGGCGGAGATCTGGGCGGAGGGGCCGGACGTGGTCCTTGCCGGTGCGCTGATGCCGTCCGGCAAGGCGGAGCCCGTCGCCGGCGGCTGGCGGCTGAGCGGTGAGTGGAAGTACATCAGCGGCGTGCACTTCGCCGACTGGGCGCTCGCCTGCGCGGCCGTACCGCCCAAGGATGCCGAGGCCGGCGAGGCCGGCGAGGCCGGCGAGGCCAGCGAGGCCAGCGAGACCGGCGAGACTGCTGAGACCGGCGAGAAGGCAGAGAAGGCAGAGAAGGCCGAGAAGGCAGAGAAGGCCAAGTCTCCTGCGAACGCCCAGAACACCAAGGCCGCCAGGAATTCCGCCGACCGACCCGAGGTGCGGTTCTTCGCGGTGCCGCGGGCCGACTTCTCCATCGAGGACAGCTGGGACACCGTGGGGATGCGCGGCACCGGCAGCCACACCCTGGTCCTCTCCGACGTCTTCGTGCCCGAGCACCTGACCCTGCCGCGGTCGGCCGTCCACGCCGGCCGGGCGACCGCGTCGGACGCCCGTTGCCACATCGTCCCGATGTACGCGGTGAACAGCCTGCCGTTCGCCGCTCCGCTGATCGGAGCCGCCCGGGGCGCGCTGCGCGCCTGGACCGCGCGGACCGGGCAGCGCGTCGACCGCCGGGGACGGGCCGTCCGCGAGATGCCCTCCGCGCAGGTCTCCCTGGCCCGCTCGGCCGCCGAGGTGGACGCCGCCGAACTCCTCATCCTGCGGACCGCGGCGGTGGCCGACGGCACCGAGTGTCCCCCGGAGGGCGAGGCCGCGGTCCGCGGCGCCAGGGACCTCGCCCTGGCCGTGGAACTGCTGGTCTCGGCCGTCGACCGGGTCTTCCGGGCGAGCGGCACCTCGGGACAGTCCTCGTCCGACCCGGTGCAACGCTTCTGGAGGGATGTGAACAGCGCTGCTTCCCATGTGGCGCTGTCCTTCGAGACCACCGGTGCGGCTTACGGAGCCTGGGCGCTGTCCGGCAACGAGCGGACGGAACCGGTGCGCTGACCGCGGCCCGGGCAGGACTCGACGGACACCCGTTCGGCGGTATCTCCCGAACGCCGCCCGCCCCGGCACGGGGACGGGAGATGCCGCGTCGCCGCAGGTGGCGGGGGCCGCGGGGGCCGTTCGTCCGGTTGCCGGTCCGGGACGGCGTCGGCATAGTCGTCCTCGACGCGCGTGAGATCCCGAACAGGGTCGGTGGCCGCCACATCGCCGTAGCCGACATCCACGATTGCCCTCAATCACGATCGCCATGAATGCGGCCACGGCAGATCGCTCACCTGTCAGTCCTCCGGGAGTTGACGATGGTTCAGCAGATCGACGGCGGTACGGCAGCGATGACGGACCGCCAGAGCGCCGGAACAACGGAGTGCCAGAGCGCCGGAATGACGGACCGCCAGGGCGCCGCGACGACGGAGAGCCAGAGCGCCGCGACGACGGACCGCCAGGAAGTGGTGGACGCCGAGGTGGCCCCCGAGCAGTTCCGCGCTGCGATGGCGCGCTTCCCCTCGGGAGTGGTCGTGGTGACCACCCGGTGCGCGGACGGCACCCCCCGGGGATTCACGGCCAGCTCCTTCTGCTCGGTCTCGCTGGAGCCGCCGATGATCCTCGTGTGTCTGGCGAACTCGGCGGACTCGGCGGCGTCGTTCGAGTGCTGCGACCGTTTCGCGGTGAGCGTGCTGGCCCCGGTCCACCGCCCGCTCGCCATGCGGTTCGCCACCAAGGGCACCGACAAGTTCGCGTCGGGCGGCCTGCGCCTCAGCCCCGAAGGGCTGCCGACGGTCGATCAGGCGCTGTCCGAACTGGACTGCGCGGTGCACGCCCGCCACCCGGCCGGGGACCACACGGTCCTGATAGGCCTGGTGAGAAGCGTCCGCCTGGGCGAGGGGTCCCCGATGGTGTACTACGACCGGGCGTTCAGAACCCTGGCCTGAAACAGAGATGCTCCCCGCCATGAGAATGACGGGGAGCATCGCAGCAGGTGACTTCAGCGCATCTTGCCTCGCGGCATCCGCATCCCCTTCGGCATCGGACCCTTCGGCATCGGCAGGTTCGACATGATGTCGCCCATCGCACGCAGCCGGTCGTTGGTCGCGGTGACCTGCGGGCCCGCCAGGACACGCGGCAGCTTCAGCATCGTCGTACGGAGCTTCTTGAGCTCCACCTGGCCCTCGCCGGTGCCCACGAGAATGTCGTGCACCGGGACGTCCGAGACGATCCGCGCCATCTTCTTCTTCTCCGCGGCCAGCAGGCTCTTCACCCGGTTCGGGTTGCCCTCGGCGACCAGCACGATGCCGGCCTTGCCGACCGCGCGGTGCACCACGTCCTGGCTGCGGTTCATCGCCACCGCCGGAGTCGTGGTCCAGCCCCGGCCGATGTTGTCCAGCACGGCCGCGGCTGCGCCCGGCTGGCCCTCCATCTGCCCGAAGGCGGCCCGCTCGGCCCTGCGCCCGAAGACGATCGCCGACGCGAGGAACGCGAGCAGGAGGCCGAAGATGCCGAGATAGATCGGGTGGCCGATCAAGAAGCCGATCGCGAGGAAGACACCGAGGGTGACGATTCCGACAGCCGCGAGTACAAGACCGATCTTGGAGTCGGCCTTGCGGGTCATCTTGTAAGTCAGAGCGATCTGCTTGAGTCGCCCGGGTTCGGCAGCGGCGTCCGCTGCGGTTTCCTTCCTCGCCATGCCGGGAAGTCTACGTGGCCCGGGAAGCGCCGACGACGGCAGTACCGCGGGAGCATCGACGAGGTACCGCGGGAGCGTCGACGAGGTGCCAGGGGGAGCGTGGCGCGGAGGCTACGAACGCGTCGCGACGGCTTCCAGCACGCGCTGTGCCTCGACCCTGTCCTTGGCGCGGCGGCGGTCCTCCAGGACGGAGGTCCAGGCATTGCGGCGAGCGGTGCGCTGGCCACCGCTCATGAGGATCGACTCGACGGCACGGAGTGCATCGGTGAACGACGGAATGGCGGTGGCGCGAACGGGCGCGGCCTGCATGATGGAGTTCCCCCCTCGGGATGGCGGCTCTGGCGGATGCGGTACGGGGTGTGAAACCAGGGTCACTGATTGGTGTTACCAGGGCGTGACCGACCGGTCAAACACCAATGAAACCTTGATGCACCGGCCTCGATCGCTGACGCGTCCCTGGCGATGCCCCCATCTGCGGGGAAGGCCTCGGCCGTGTCGAAAGCGCCATTGTGGAGAGGGAGTTGCTTGTGCGCCGATTCACACGGGAGCGGGGGGGCGGGGGGGCCCCCCGCCCCGGGGGATAGCCACCAACCCCACCCCCGGCCCGGAGGGCGGACCGGGGGGGCGCCCCCCGCGGCGGGGTTACACCGACCGAGGCGGACAC
>NZ_JBIAIK010000004.1:0-18105 GCF_042871385.1 Streptomyces sp. NPDC005808
CTAATCCACCCCGAAAGGCTTCATCGTTCGACTTGCATGTGTTAAGCACGCCGCCAGCGTTCGTCCTGAGCCAGGATCAAACTCTCCGTGAATGTGTACCGGTAATCCGGTTCGCACCACGAGAGCGGAACCGAAGGGAGGAATAATCCCCACGGTCCACAGCGTCCTCGCTGATGTTTTCTTCAAAGGAACCTCACCCCCGGCCGAACGGCCGGAGACGGGGTATCAACAAACTTGGCGTTGATTTTTGGCACGCTGTTGAGTTCTCAAGGAACGGACACTTCCTTCGTACTCACCCGAGAGACTCTCTCAGGCTTTCCTCCGGGCGTTTCCCTTCGGTCTTGCATTCCCGACTCTACCAGACCGTTTCCCGATCCGATTTCCTCGGTGCTTTCCAGGTTTCCGCTTTCGCGTTTCCCTTTCCGGCGGTTCCGACTCTATCAGATCCTTTCGGGCCTGATTCCCAGTCAGGGGGCTTGTCTTCACTGCCCTGGGGCAGTTCCGACGAGTGAGACGTTAGCGGAATCTCGGCTCCCGAGCTAATCGGGGGTCACGTTCTTTCGAACACGGATTCCTCATTTCGCAAGCGCACGAAAAAACGAGCCGACGACAGTCGGTCGTTCGTTGAATGCTTGTTGCGGAATGGCCGTCCGGGGACCGACCGGAGTCGGCGTTCACGTCGGACAGCCCGGAGAACATTACGTACGGGGCTGAGGAGTGTCAACTCGGCCCCAGGGGGCCTCCCGTCGGCGTACTGTGGAGTCGTGATTACGCGTACGTGCACCCAGCTCTGGTGGGCCGCCTGACGGCGGCCGTACTCACGTATGTACTCAACGGCCGCCGCCTCGGCGGCCGTTTTTGTGTCTCCCTCCTGGAGAGCCGGCCGGCGGGTGCGGCGGCCTCGATCAGGAGGTTGAGAGATGACGCGGATCTTCAGTGGGGTCAAGCCGACCGGGCATCTGACGTTGGGGAACTATCTGGGGGCCGTACGTCGGTGGGCCGACGTCGATCAGCACAGGGCTGATGCGCTGTTCTGCATCGTCGATCTGCACGCGCTGACCGTGGATCACGATCCGGGGCGCGTGCGCAGGCTCAGTCGGCAGGCGGCCACGTTGATGCTGGCGTCGGGGCTCGATCCGGTGCTGTGCACCGTGTTTGTCCAGAGTCATGTGGACGAACACGCGCGGCTGTCGTATCTGCTGGAGTGCGTCGCGACCGACGGGGAGATGCGGCGGATGATCCAGTACAAGGAGAAGGCCGCCCGGGAGCGGGAGCGCGGTGGGAGTGTGCGGCTGTCGCTGTTGACCTATCCCGTGCTGATGGCGGCGGACATCCTGGCGTACGGGACCGATGAGGTGCCGGTGGGTGATGACCAGACGCAGCATGTGGAGCTGGCCCGGGATCTGGCCGCGCGGTTCAACCAGCGGTACGGGCACAGTTTCGTGGTGCCTCGGGCCACGCGTCCGGAGGTTGCGGCACGGGTCATGAATCTGCAGGAGCCGACGTCGAAGATGGGGAAGACCGATGACGTCGGGCCCGGGGTCGTCTATCTGCTCGACGAGCCGGAGGCCGTGCGGAAGAAGATCATGCGGGCCGTGACCGACAGCGGGCAGGACGTCGCGTACGACCGGGAGGCTCGGCCCGGGGTCTCGAATCTGCTGGAGATTCTCGCGGCCTGTGAGGGTGGGAACCCCGAGGCCTTGGGCGGTGTATATGAGTCGTACGGAGCTTTGAAGAAGGACACCGCCGAGGCCGTGGTCGAGCTCCTCAGGCCCGTACAGGAGAAGCACAAGGAACTGTGCGCGGATCCTGCGTACGTGGAGGGGGTGTTGCGGGACGGGGCGGCGAAGGCAAGGGAGATGGCGCGGCCGAGGGTGGACGCGGCGTATCGGGCGATCGGTTTGCTGGCGGCCAATTGAGGGACGTGGGCTGAGGGGCGTGGGTTGAAGGGCGTGGGCTGAGCGAGGCGGCGGGCTGGAGGACGGTGGGGCCGGGGGCGGGCCCGGCCCCGGTTCCTCTAGCTGTTGCCGGAGGCCAGCTCGCGGCTGCGGTCGCGGGCTGCCTCCAGCGCGGCGATCAGGGCTGCGCGCACACCGTGGTTCTCCAGTTCGCGGATGGCGTTGATCGTGGTGCCCGCGGGGGACGTGACGTTCTCGCGGAGCTTCACGGGGTGTTCCCCACTGTCGCGGAGCATCACGGCGGCACCGATCGCGGACTGGACGATGAGGTCGTGTGCCTTGTCGCGGGGCAGGCCGAGCAGGATGCCCGCGTCCGTCATGGCCTCCACGAGATAGAAGAAGTACGCCGGCCCCGAGCCGGAGAGGGCGGTGCAGGCGTCCTGTTGGGACTCGGGGACCCGGAGCGTCTTGCCGACGGCGCCGAAGATCTCCTCGGCGTGGGCGAGGTGTTCGTCGGTGGCGTGGCTGCCGGCGGAGATGACGGACATGGCCTCGTCGACGAGGGCGGGGGTGTTCGTCATGACGCGGACGACCGGGGTGCCTGTGGCCAGGCGCTCTTCGATGAAGGAGGTGGGGATGCCTGCCGCGCCGCTGATGACCAGGCGGTCGGCGGGGATGTGCGGGGCGAGTTCGTCGAGGAGGGTGCCCATGTCCTGCGGTTTGACCGTGAGGATGAGGGTGTCCGCGGACTTGGCGGCCTCGGCGTTGGTGACCGCCGTGACTCCGTGGCGCTTCTGGAGTTCCTTGGCGCGCTCGGGGCGGCGGGCGGTGACCAGCAGGTCGCCGAGGGGCCAGCCGGCCCGGATCACTCCGCTGAGCAGGGCTTCGCCGATCTTGCCGGTGCCGAGGACTGCGACTTTCTGGGTCATGGTGCGGGTGCCCTCCGGGGGGTGCGTCGTCCGGTGTCCATCCTCGCACCGGGGGTGCGGGACGGGGCGGGCTGTCCGTTGGGCGGACGTCCCGCCGACTACGCGGTCCGGCGTCGCAGGGTTGCCGCGCCCAAGGTCAGAACCAGTAGGGCGCAGCCCGCGACGATCAGGGCGTCCCGGACGAAGGCGGCTGTCATGTCGGTGTGTTTGAGGACTTCGTTCATCCCGTCCACGGCGTAGGACATGGGGAGGACGTTGGAGATGGCTTCGAGGACGGGATGCATGTTGGAGCGGGGGGTGAAGAGGCCGCAGAGGAGGAGTTGGGGGAAGATCACGGCCGGCATGAACTGGACCGCCTGGAATTCCGAGGCCGCGAAGGCCGAGACGAAGAGGCCGAGGGCTGTGCCCAGGAGGGCGTCGAGGAGGGCGACCAGAAGGAGCAGCCAGGGGGACCCTGTGACGTCGAGGCCCAGGAACCAGAGCGCCAGGCCTGTGGCCAGGGCCGACTGGATGATGGCGAGGGCTCCGAAGGCCAGGGCGTAGCCGGCGATGAGATCGCCCTTGCCGAGGGGCATGGCGAGGAGGCGTTCCAGGGTGCCGGACGTGCGTTCGCGCAGGGTGGCGATGGAGGTGACCAGGAACATCGTGATCAGCGGGAAGATCCCGAGGAGGGATGCGCCGATGGAGTCGAAGGTGCGCGGGCTGCCGTCGAAGACGTAGCGGAGCAGTACGAGCATCAGGCAGGGGATGAGGATCAGCAGCGCGATGGTCCGCGGGTCGTGGCGGAGCTGGCCCAGTACGCGGGCGGCGGTTGCGGTGGTGCGGGAGAAGTTGATCGCGCTCGGGCGTTGGCCGGGGTGGATGTCGGCGGACCGGGGCGCAGTGCTGGGCGTGGTCGTCGTGCTCATCGGAGGGTCTCCTTGCGGGGGTGGTCTCCGGAGCGGGACTCGCTGTCGAACCGGGGCGCATTGTCCGACCGGGGTGGGTTGTCGGGCCAGGGCGCGTTGTCGGCCCGGGATTCGTTATCGGGCCGGGACTCGTTATCGGGCCGGGACTCGTTGTCGGACCTCTGGCCGGGTGTGGGCTGGTTGGCCGTCGCGTTCGCCTCGTCGACCAGGTGGAGGAAGGCGGCTTCGACGGTGTCGGAGCCGGTGCGTTCGCGCAGAGCGTCGGGGGTGTCGTCGGCGAGGATCTCGCCCTCGCGCATCAGGAGGAGGCGGTGGCAGCGCTCGGCCTCGTCCATGACGTGGGAGGAGACGAGCAGGGTGGCCTGGCGTTCGGCGGCGATGGCGTGGAAGAGGTTCCAGAGGTCGCGGCGCAGGACCGGGTCGAGGCCGACTGTGGGTTCGTCGAGGACCAGGAGTTCGGGGGTGCCGAGGAGGGCGACGGCGAGGGAGACGCGGTTGCGCTGGCCGCCGGAGAGGTTGCCGGCGAGGGAGTCGGCGTGCGAGGTCAGGTCGACGTCGGCGATGGCCTGGGTGACGTTGGCATGGCGGCGTTCGGCGCCTGCGTGCCCGGGGTCGAGGATCGCGGCGAAATAGTCGAGGTTCTGACGGATGGTCAGGTCATCGTAGACGGAGGGGGCTTGGGTGACGTAGCCGATGCGGGAGCGCAGTGCGGGGTCGCCGGCGGGACGGCCGAGGACTTCGAGTGTGCCGGTGACCTTGGCCTGGGTGCCCACGGTCGCGCGCATCAGGGTCGACTTGCCGCAGCCGGAGGGGCCGAGTAGCCCGGTGATCTGGCCGCGGGGTACGGCGAAGTCGAGTCCGCGCAGGACGGTGCGAGTGCCGCGTACGACGGTGAGGGCTTCGGCACGGACGGCGGGCTGCCTGGTGGGGGCGGGCGGTTCTGCGGTGCCGGGTGGACTGGAAGCAATATTCATCATGTGATGAATATTGCTCCTGGGGAGCGGGGCCGTCAAGCCTGGCCGTGCGTCCCGTCGCAAGCCCTCGTCACAAGCCCCCTCCGCGGTGATGTCCTCGTGCCCGGCAAGCCCCCTCGCGAGCCCCGTCTCATCCGACGGGGCAGCTGGGCGGCGGCGTGACCGGAAGGGGGCGGGCCGGTGGCGCGCTTCCGCGTTCAGATGGGGGTTTGCGCGAGGGGGTGCGCGCCTAACTCCCCCTTCAGGCCATGGCTTTCCGTGCGCGCTGATGCCGGGTACGCGGATCCGGCGCGCCTTCCCCCGGCTCGGCGCCCAGGCGTCTTCCGCTCGTGACGGGAGGTGCTGCTGTCGTGCGACGTCCATACGGCTGCCGAAGCGGCTCGACGCGCTGGAGGCGCTGGAGGCACGACGGGACGGGAGTGGGGTGGGTTGTGGGTTGTGGGTTGCGGGTTGCGGGTTGCGGGTTGCAGTACCTGGTCACGCGGGGTGCGGCGGCCCGTGGGGACGTGGGCCGCCGGGCGGGATCACGAACGCGTGGCGACGATCAGTTCGACGTCGTAGACCTCCTCGACCATGCCGTCCGGGAAAGTGCCGAGCAGGTGGGCGCGCTCGTCGGTGAGGAAGGCGTTCGTGCTCTCCTCACCGAGGACCAGGAAGGCCGAGTGGCTCCCGATGTTGGCGAGGTGGGTGTCGAGGGGGACTCGGCGGCTCCAGCGGACCTGGTGCCGGGCGACGTGGAGGGGACCGGCCGGGGTGGTGGACAGGGCGGCCGCCGCTTGTGCGCCGCTGCCGTTCTTCGCCACGATCGCATCGATGCCGAAGAAACGCTCGACCCGGTCGGCCGCTTGCGCGATCCAGGGGATGTCCAGGGCTTCGGTGTTCCACCAGAGGGCGAGCGCGCCGCCGTCCGGGCGCAGGACGCGGAACGCCTCCGGGATGGCGTGAGCGGGGTCGGTCCAGTGCCAGGACTGGGCGTAGGTGACGAAGTCGGCGGAGGCGGTGGCCAGGGGGAGGGTGTTGCCGTTGCCCCGGATGAGGGGGGTGTCGGGGAGTGTGCGGCGGAACTCGGCCGCCATGCCCTCGCCGGGTTCGACGGCCAGCACCTGCGCGCCCCTTGCCTTGAGGCGGGCGGTCGCGATCCCGGTGCCGGCGCCTACGTCCACGACCGTTGCTCCGGTGAGGGGGCGGTGCGCGAGGTCTTCGATCGCGTCGAAGAGGGCGGGGGGATAGGAGGGGCGGTTCGCGGCGTACTGGGCTGCGGCTGTGTTGAAGGAGTGTGCTCGGGTGGTGTGGTGGGAGTGCGTGGTCATGTGGTCATGGTGGCGGGGGGTGGGGGTTGAAGGGAGGGGTTTGGTGCGTGTTTGGGGTGGGGGCCTCTGGGATTTCGGGGGCCTAGGGGATTTCGCCCCCCCTCCGCCGCTGCCTGTCCCGTCCGGTCCCGTCCGGTCCGGTCCCGTCCCGTCCATAGGGGCACCCCGCCCGTAGGCCCCCGCTTCGGCCTGAACGGCCTCGTCTTCAAACGCCGGACGGGCTGGGGTACCCCTGGCCGGGTTGAAGGGCGCAGGCCGGCCTTCCGGTGGGTGGGAACGGGGCCGACGCCCGGGCGCCCATCGTCCTCGAACGGCGAACGGCGGACGGCGGACGGCGGACGGCGGACGGCGGACGGCGGACGGCGGACGAGAACGGCGGACGGCGGACGAGAACGGCGGAGGACGGACGGCGGACAAGGACGGGCGGAAGGTGCCCGGGTCGTACTGAAGGGTGCCGCCCCACGGGTGGTTGAGGGCTCGGGATGGCGCCGCCTCGCGGTAGAACGCCGGGCGGCGTGGAGGATCCCTCCGGCCGAGCTGATGCTGCAGCTGCCGGACCGCCGTCACGGCGTCCGGAGTTGCCGGTGCGGCCGGTGCGGCCGGTGCGGCCGGTCGCCGGTTCCGCCAGCGCCGCCGATGCGGCCAGTGCGGCCAGTGCCGCCGATGTTGCCGGTTCCGCCAGCGCCGCCGATGCGGCTGGTGCGGCCAGTGCCGCCGATGTTGCCAGTGCCGCCGGTCAAGAGTTGCGGCGCTTTTTCGAGGGGTTTCCCGTGCGGCGCTTGCTGCGGCGTTCGTACTGTTCGCGAGCCGTCTCGTACTCCTCGCGGTGGAGTTTCTCGCCCGGGGCCTCGGTGAGGGAGCGGAAGAAGTAGGCGAAGAGGGAGCCGATGAAGCCGATCGTGAGGAGGCCCCGGAGGGAGGCCTGGCGGTCGGGGTCGGGGCGCTTGGTGAACGCGGCGGAGGTGTGCCGGAACGCGAGGGCGCTGCACACCGCGAACATCACGACGACCAGGATGTTCACCGGCGTGCCCACGTCCGCGATCTCCAGGCCCTGGTAGGCGAAGCGGAGCACCAAGCAGGCGGCCACCGCGGCGGCCAGCGATCCGGCGGCCGCGGCGGCTCGGCGGGCTGGGTAGCCGTCGGTGTGGTCCACCCAGGTCGTGCCGAAAAATCGAAGGGGTTCGGGCTGGGGCCCCGCGGGGGTGCCGGTGCTGTCGTCGCTCACGCGTTGATTATCGCTCCGGGTTCGCCGCGGGGCCCAGCCGGTGGTGGGTCAGGCGCAGCGCGGGGCGACGTAGCCGTCGCTACCCGTGTTCACGTACGCGTCCGAGACGTACTCGCTGACGGCGATGCCGTCCCAGAGGTTCGACGTACCGTACGGGCCCGTGACCGACTCACCCGGCTTCTGGCAGAAGATCGGGACCTGGGCGCCCTCTGACAGGACGCGGACGATGCGGTACGTCGTACCCGGGCCGCTGCGGACGTTGAGCCTGACGCCCGGTGCGACCGGGTAGTACCGCACAGCCGCCGTCTCAGCCTGGGTCGCGACCGCTGCTTCGCCGCCGCCCTCGATTTCCTCAACACGGTCAACAGACATGAAAACCTCCCCCGTTGGACCCCATGGCTGCCATGGGACCCCTTTGATTCCCCAAAATCAGGCCATGCACACACGTACGTTTTTCGCACACGGAGGCCAGCAAGCCGCCTCCGTCTCGTACGGACCATCGACTAGGCTCCGTGCGTCGCGCGCGCGAAGGAACAGCACGGGGGTGAGTCCCATGGCGCCACAGCGGAACGACGGAGCGGGCGTGGAAGCGGAACTTCCCGAGTACGCAGGTCACTACCGGTTGGAATCACGCCTGGGCTCCGGCGGCATGGGCGTTGTGCATCTCGCCCGCAGTACGTCGGGGATGCGGGTGGCCGTGAAGGTCGTGCACGCCCGGTACGCCATGGATCCCGAGTTCAGGGGGCGTTTCCGGCAGGAGGTGGCGGCGGCCCGACGGGTGAGCGGTGCTTTCACCGCGTCCGTCGTCGATGCCGATCCCGAGGCCGAACGCCCGTGGATGGCCACGCTGTTCATCCCGGGTCCCACCCTCGCCGACCAGGTGAAGCGGAACGGATCCATGCCCTCCGGGGAGTTGCGCCGCCTGATGGCGGGACTCGCCGAGGCATTGCGCGACATACATCGCGTGGGAGTCGTACACCGGGACCTGAAGCCGAGCAACGTCCTGCTCGCCGAGGACGGCCCGAAGGTCATCGACTTCGGCATCTCCCGGCCAAAAGACAGCGAACTGCGGACCGAGACAGGCAAGTTGATCGGCACGCCGCCGTTCATGGCACCCGAGCAGTTCCGGCGGCCGCGTGAGGTGGGACCGGCCGCCGACATCTTCGCGCTCGGTTCCGTGATGGTGCACGCCGCCACCGGGCGCGGGCCGTTCGACTCCGACAGCCCGTACGTCGTCGCCTACCAAGTCGTGCACGACGAGCCGGACTTGACCGACGTACCGGAGAATCTCGCTCCGTTGGTGCTGCGTTGCCTCGCCAAGGAGCCTGAAGACCGGCCCACCCCTGACGAGTTGATGCGGGAACTGCGGTCGGTGGCGGCCTCGTACGACACCCAGGTGTTCACTCCGGCCCAGCGGCCCAGTCGTGATCCGCAGCCGGAGGAGGACATTGTCTCGGCGCCCGATCCGCGACCCGGCGGAGCCATGGGCCGCCTCCGCAAGGGGGTGCTCCTGACGGCCGCGGCCCTCCTCCTCACCGCGGGCTGGACGTTCTCATCGGGCCGGCTGCTCGACGGCGGCGGCGGCGACGCACCCGAGGACAGCGGCATACCGTCCGCACCGGCGGTGTTCGACGGCTGGCACACCAAGCCCGGCTCCGGAAGCCGCGGGATGCCGCAATGCTCGTACGGTGGAGGGAAGTTGCTCTGCGCGCTGGCGGGGCTGTTCTCCGCCATCGACCCGGCCGACGGGACGGTGTTGTGGCGGCACACCCTTGCCGATCGAAACACCCCGGACGGCCCGCCGGTCGCGGCGGGCGGGCTGGTGCAGGCCGTCACGAGCGATGGTCAGCGGCTGGTGGCCCTCGACCCCGACTCGGGTGCGACACGCTGGACGACGGACATCTCCGCGTACGGGCGCGTGCAGTACGCGGGCGGCATGGTGCTGCTCACACGCACCGACGGAACGGTCGTCGGGATGGACGCCTCGTCAGGCAAGCAGGTCTGGAGTCGCACGATCGCCGACCAGAGCGAACCGGCCTTTGCCGCGTTCAGCGCCGACGGACTCGCCTACGCCACGAGTACGACCGTGGACGGGACCCACACACTCGTGAGCGGGGTGGATCCGCAGACCGGTGACGTGCGGTGGGACGCCCGCCTGGCGGGGGAACTGAAGCCGGTCGGCGCGCACGACGGCAAGGTGTTCTTCATGTCGGTGAACGACTACGGCGAGACGGAGGCGCTCGTCCGGTACGACCCGAGCAGCCTCGCTGTACAGCGCGTACCGCTCGAAACCTCACTGCCCACCGCCCTGGCCACCGTGCACGGAAACACCATGTATCTGCTGGCCACCGGTGGCGGGCTGGTTGCCGTCGACATGGAAGCGCGCGCACTGCGCTGGCGGCTGGAGACATCCGTCAGCCAGGGCTCGGCGCCCGTGGCCGACGACAGGCATGTGTACCTCACCGCCGCCGACGGGCGGCTGCTCGCAGTGGATGCCCGCACGGGGAAACTCTCGGGAGAGACGCGTGCGCGCCTCGGCTCGGACTCGGAGTTCGTCGTGCTCGGGCTGTCGGCTCCCGTGATCGTCGAGGACCAGGTCTACGCCACCGCCCCCGACGGAACCGTCTTCGCCGTGGACGCACTCGACCCGTCCCACTGGTGACACCCGAAGCCGTGTGGACGTACGCCGCCCGTCCCACTGGTGACACGCGAAGCCGTGTGGACGCACCCGAACCGTCCCACTGGTGACACGCGAAGGGGCCGCCCCCCAAGGAACGGCCCCCGCGCGGAAGGCTCAGCCCAGCAGGGAGACGTCCCGCACCGCGCCCTTGTCCGCGCTGGTCGCCATCGCGGCGTAGGCGCGGAGGGCGGCGGACACCTTGCGGTCGCGGTTCGCGGGAGCGTAGACGCCGTTCAGGGCGGCGCGGCGCGAAGCCAGCTCGTCGTCCGAGACGAGGAGCTCGATCGTGCGGCTGGGGATGTCGATGCGGATGCGGTCACCGTCCTTGACCAGGGCGATCGTGCCGCCCGAGGCCGCCTCCGGGGAGGCGTGGCCGATGGAGAGGCCGGAGGTGCCGCCGGAGAAGCGGCCGTCGGTGACGAGGGCGCAGGTCTTGCCGAGGCCCCGGCCCTTCAGGAAGGAGGTCGGGTACAGCATCTCCTGCATACCCGGGCCACCCTTGGGGCCCTCGTAGCGGATGACGACGACATCACCGTGGGTGATCTCCTTGCGGAGGATCTTGTCGACGGCCTCGTCCTGGGACTCGCAGACGACCGCGGGGCCCTCGAAGGTCCAGATGGACTCGTCGACACCGGCCGTCTTCACGACGCAGCCGTCGACGGCCAGGTTGCCCTTGAGGACGGCCAGGCCGCCGTCCTTGGAGTACGCGTGCTCGGCGGAACGGATGCAGCCGCCCTCCGCGTCCTCGTCGAGGGCCTCCCAACGCTCGGACTGGGAGAAGGCCTCGGCGGAACGGACGCAGCCGGGGGCCGCGTGCCACAGCTCGATCGCCTCGGGCGACGGGGAACCGGCGCGCACGTCCCAGGTCTTGAGCCAGTCGGCGAGGGACGGGCTGTGGACCGAGTGGACGTCCTCGTTCAGGTGGCCGCCGCGGTGCAGTTCGCCCAGCAGAGCCGGGATGCCGCCCGCGCGGTGCACGTCCTCCATGTAGTACGTACGGTCCTTGGCGACGTTCGGCGCGACCTTCGCGAGGCAGGGCACCCGGCGCGAAACCTCGTTGATCTCGTCCAGGCCGAAGGGGACGCCCGCTTCCTGGGCGGCGGCCAGCAGGTGCAGGATCGTGTTGGTGGAGCCGCCCATCGCGATGTCGAGCGCCATGGCGTTCTCGAAGGCGGCGTGCGTGGCGATGTTGCGCGGTAGGACCGACTCGTCGTCCTGGTCGTAGTAGCGACGCGTGATGTCGACGACCGTGCGGGCCGCGTCCTCGTACAGGCCCTTGCGGGCCGTGTGGGTGGCGAGGACCGAGCCGTTGCCCGGGAGGGACAGGCCGATGGCCTCGGTCAGGCAGTTCATGGAGTTGGCCGTGAACATCCCGGAGCAGGAGCCGCAGGTCGGACAGGCGTTCTCCTCGATACGGAGGATGTCCTCGTCCGAGATCTTGTCGTTCACGGCATCGGAGATCGCGTCGACCAGGTCGAGCGTACGAACCGTGCCGTCGACCAGGGTGGCGCGGCCGGACTCCATGGGGCCACCGGAGACGAAGACCGTCGGGATGTTCAGGCGCAGGGCCGCCATCAGCATGCCGGGGGTGATCTTGTCGCAGTTCGAGATGCAGATCAGGGCGTCGGCGCAGTGGGCCTCGACCATGTACTCGACGCTGTCCGCGATCAGGTCGCGGGAGGGCAGCGAGTACAGCATCCCGCCGTGGCCCATCGCGATGCCGTCGTCGACCGCGATGGTGTTGAACTCGCGCGCGATGCCTCCGGCTGCGGTGATGGCCTCGCTCACGATCCGGCCGACCGGCTGGAGGTGGGTGTGACCCGGCACGAACTCCGTGAAGGAGTTGGCGACCGCGATGATCGGCTTGCGGCCGATGTCCGCGCCCGGTACACCGGAGGCGCGCATAAGGGCGCGTGCGCCCGCCATGTTGCGGCCGTGGGTGACTGTGCGGGACCTCAGCTCGGGCATCGTCGCTCGCTCCTTCGGAGGGATACCGGCTCGTACGGGCCGGCAGTCGTGACTGCTGGTCGTGACTTGTTCGAGGGTACGCCGGTGCTCCAAGGGCTGGACAGGGTGTCCGGTATGCGGGACAGGTATCTCGGTCGGCGGTCAGGCGCGGGCGATCACGGAACCGGTCGCGTCAGCGCTCGTGCAGACCGTTGGACGTAAGCGCTTACGTAAGCGCTTACGTAGAGGCCTTGCAGGAGCGCTACGTAAGTCAGGGTGCCGTGAGATGCGCCTGTACCACCGGCGCCACCCGTTCGATGATCCGCTCCACGTCCACCGAGGCCAGCGGCTCCAGCTTGATCACATACCGCAGCATGGCGACCCCGACCAGTTGGGCCGCCGCGAGCTCGGCGCGGAGTTCGGCGTCCGGGACGTCGAGCTGCTGCGCGATGCGGCGCATCAGCTGGGCGACGAGGAGGCGGCGGAAGACAGCGGCCGCGGCCTCGTTGTTGAAGGCGGAACGGACGATCGCAAGGAGCGGCGCCCGGGTCGTCGGGTTCTCCCAGACCCCGAACAGGAAACGGGTCAGGCGCTCGCCCACGCCATCGAGCGGCCCGTCGCCCACCGCGTTCGACGCGGCCAGGGCGGGCGTGACGGCGACCTCGACGGCCGCCTCGAAGACCTGTTCCTTGGTGCCGAAGTAGTGGTGCACGAGCGCCGAGTCCACGCCGGCGGCCTTGGCGATACCGCGCACCGACGTCTTCTCGTAACCGCGCTCGGAGAACTCCTCGCGGGCCGCGTCGAGGATGCGGTCGCGGGTCGCGGGGGCCGCCTCCGTCTGCGTACGGGAGGGGCGCCCCCTGCGGCGGGGGGCGGCCGCGTCGTGCGGGGAGGCGTCCGTCACCGACGCGGCACTCTCAGCGCGGAGGCGAGGTGGAGCCTGGTGAAGGCCAGCGCCTCGGCCAGGTCGGCCTCGCGTTCGGCGCTGGACATGGCGCGGCGGGTGTTGACCTCGATGACGACGTGACCGTCGAAACCGGCGAACGCGAGGCGTTCGAGCAGTTCGGCACAGGGCTGGGTACCGCGGCCCGGGACGAGGTGCTCGTCCTTGTTGGATCCGTTGCCGTCTGCGAGGTGGACGTGGCCGAGACGGTCGCCCATGCGGTCGACCATGTGCAAGGCGTCGGTGCGGGCCGTCGCCGTGTGACTGAGGTCGATCGTGAAGTGACGGTAGTCCTCCTTCGTCACATCCCAGTCGGGTGCGTAGGCCAGCATCTCGCGGTCGCGGTAGCGCCAGGGGTACATGTTCTCGACGGCGAACCGTACGTCCGTCTCGTTCGCCATCCGCCAGATCCCGGTGACGAAGTCACGGACGTACTGGCGCTGCCAGCGGAAGGGCGGGTGTACGACGACGGTGCCGGCGCCGAGCTTCTCGGCCGCCGCCTGTGCGCGCTGGAGTTTGGTCCACGGGTCGGTGGACCACACGCGCTGCGTGATCAGCAGGCAGGGGGCGTGCACGGCGAGGATCGGGACCTGGTGGTAGTCGCTGAGCCTGCGCAGCGCCTCGATGTCCTGGCTGACCGGGTCGGTCCACACCATGACCTCGACGCCGTCGTACCCGAGGCGCGCGGCGATCTCGAAGGCCGTCGCCGTCGACTCCGGATACACGGACGCCGTGGACAGCGCGACCTTCGCATCCGGGATGCGCACAACTGGTTCTGCCACGAGGGACAGAGTACGGGTTGCCTCCGGCGGTTTGGCGGGGGTGGTGGGCTTTGGCCGGGGCAGTGCTACCCCCGGCCTGGCGCCCATTCGCCGCTACCGGGCTCTCCGGGAGCGATGGCCAGGTCGAGTGCGGCCGGCTCTGGGACGGCTGTTCGCCGCGGTGGGGACTCTGTGGGCGGACGAGACCTCGTGACTGGCTGAGCGCGCAGTTCGTCGTGCCTCTGGCCAGGCTCCCGCAGGGGCGGATCGGCTGCTCCGATGCCATGGGTATCGGCCACTTCCGACGCCACGACGTATGGGCTACTCCGACGCCACGACGTATGGGCTACTCCGACGCCATGACGTACGGGCTACTCCGACGCCATCTGGTCGAGGCGTCGCAGGATCACGCCCTCCCGCAGGGCCCAGGGGCATATCTCCAGGGCTTCCACGCCGAAGAGATCCATGGCCGCCTCGGCGACCAGCGCGCCCGCGAGGAGTTGGTTCGCGCGGCCTTCGGAGACGCCGGGGAGTTCGGCGCGCTCCTCGGCGGTCATTGCGGCGAGCCGCGGAACCCAGTCCTGGAGAGACCTGCGCTTGAGCTCTCGCTGGACGTACAGGCCGTCGGCGGAGCGCGCGGCACCGGCGATACGGGCGAGCTGCCGGAAGGTCTTGGAGGTGGCGACCACGTGGTCGGGAGCCCCGATGCGGCTGAACTCCCCTACCGTACGGGCGATCTGGGCCCGCACATGACGGCGCAGCGCCTTGACGTCGGCGGGATCGGCGGGGTCGTTCGGCAGCCAGCCCGCGGTCAGCCGGCCGGCACCGAGCGGCAGCGACACCGCGGCGTCCGGCTCCTCGTCGATGCCGTAGCCGATCTCCAGGGAGCCGCCGCCGATGTCGAGGACAAGGAGCTTGCCCGCCGACCAGCCGAACCAGCGGCGGGCCGCGAGGAAGGTGAGCCGGGCCTCTTCCACACCGGTCAGGACCTGGAGTTCGACGCCCGTCTCGGCCTGGACCCGGGCGAGTACGTCGTCGGCGTTGGTGGCCTCACGCACGGCGGAGGTCGCGAACGGCAGCAGGGCTTCGACGCCCTTGTCCTCGGCGGACTCCAGCGCGACCTTGACCGTCTCGATCAGTTTGTCGACGCCCTCGCGGTCGATCGCCCCGCTCGCGTCGAGCAGTTGAGCGAGCCGCAAATCGGCCTTGTGCGAATGCGCGGGCAACGGCCGTGCGCCGGGGTGCGCGTCCACCACCAGCAGATGCACCGTGTTCGAACCCACATCGAGGACACCGAGTCTCATATACGGAACGCTACTGCGAGTCCGACTCTCCAAGTGGGTCGGGGCGGAACCCCTCGATAAAGGACGGTGGCCGGGCGGCGAGTGGGACGTCCCCGGAGCGGCCTCGGGCGACTTACCCTGGACGGGTGCCAAAGACGAAAAAGGCGAAGCCCGACAAACCGGCCAAGGGCTCCTCGCAGGCGAAGGCCACCAAGTCCCAGAAGTCTCCCGACAGGAATGACGAGAAGGGGCTCGATTTCGCTCGCGCGTGGGTGGAGTTTCCGGATCCCGCCGACGCCGAGCAGGTCTTCCGATGCGATCTGACATGGCTGACCTCTCGCTGGAACTGCATCTTCGGAAGCGGCTGCCAGGGCATCCAGGCGGGCCGAGCCGACGACGGCTGCTGCACGCTGGGGGCCCACTTCTCGGACGAGGACGACGAGAAGCGGGTGGCCGAGCATGTGGCGAGGCTCACGCCAGACCTCTGGCAGCACCACGGCGTGGGCACGAAGACCGGCTGGGTCTCGGAGGACGACGACGGTGAGCGGCAGACCCGCCCGTACAAGGGGTCCTGCATCTTCCAGAACCGGCCCGGCTTCGCGGGCGGCGCGGGCTGCTCGCTGCACATCCTCGCCGTGCATGAGGGCCGCGAGCCGCTGGAGACCAAGCCGGACGTCTGCTGGCAGCTGCCCGTGCGACGGACGTACGAGTGGATCGACCGGCCCGACGACACCCGTGTGCTCCAGGTGTCCATCGGTGAGTACGACCGCCGAGGCTGGGGTCCGGGCGGCCACGACCTGCACTGGTGGTGCACGTCGGCGACCTCGGCGCACGGCGCGGGCGACCCGGTGTACGTCTCGTACCGCCCGGAGCTCGTCGAGCTGATGGGCAAGGAGGGGTACGACCGGCTGGTCGAGCTCTGCGAGGAGAGGCTGGCCTCGCAGCTGCCCCTGCTGGCTCCCCATCCGGCCGACCCGGTCCACTGAGCTGGTCGGGTACCTGCCGTTATCCGGCTATCGGGTACCTGCCGTTGTCCGGTTATGAGGACGGGCTCGGGTCGCCGCTGTTGTCGGGTGGCGGGGTCGAGC
Organism: Streptomyces sp. NPDC005808; assembly: GCF_042871385.1. Lineage (NCBI taxonomy): Bacteria > Bacillati > Actinomycetota > Actinomycetes > Kitasatosporales > Streptomycetaceae > Streptomyces > Streptomyces sp. NPDC005808. Next base: position 15,947 of record NZ_JBIAIK010000004.1, read on the forward strand.
TCTCCGGATCGGACGGCGTCGAGCCCGTGGGTGTCGGCGAGGGCGGGGGCTCGGACGGAGTCGGGTTGCTGGGCGTGGGCGTGGGATCCGGTTCGGAGGAGCCCGGGTCGCTCGGTGTGGGGTCGGGGGCCGGCGGGGGCGCGTCGCTGGGGCGCGGGCCCGGGTGGGTCGGGCGCGCGTTCCCGAACCCTCCGATCGTGACCAGGGCGCCCGCCGGTGCGATCGACACCCGCGCGGTCCAGGGGCCCACCGGCTCGCGCAGATGGTCGACGTACACCTTGATCGTCAACGACTCGCCGGGGCCGAGGGTTCCCGCGGACTGGCTCAGATAGAGCCAGTGGGCGCCGGTGTACGCGGACCAGTGAACCGGTGAACTCCCGGATGCCGTCAGCGTGATGAGGGTCGTGTCGCCGTTGTTGCCGGCCACCACGGAGAGTTGTCCCACGCCCGGTGCCTGGCTGCTCCCGGGAGCGCTGATGACCTCCACGGAGACGTCGGGTGACTGGCTGCCCTTGGTGAAGGGGCTGCCGGGTCGGGTACTGGCGTTGCCGGCGTTCTCGTAGCCGCCCGATCCGTCGCCGCCGATGCTGTCGAGCTCGTTGTCGCCCTGCTCCTCGGTGGCGGTGATGGAGCGGCCGTCCGCGCCCTCGCCGGTGAGGGGCGCGCCCCGGTAGGCCGCCCAGAGGGCGAGAACGGGGGCGGCGACGACAGTGGCGACGACCGTCGTCGTCACGGCACGCGCGCGTAGCCGGTCCCTTCGCGCGGCACGGTCCTTGGGGTCCATCGGGAAACCGCGCCGGTCGAAGCGCGGAGCGCCGCCCCGCGTGCGTGGGACATGCGCCATCGCAACGTGAAGGGCCGCGCGCGGGGCCTCCAGGACGGGAAGCGCGGCGGGCGTGACGCTGGTGCCGGGCCAGGAGCCGGCGACCGCGCGCTCGGCGGTGCGGCGGCAGCGCGGGCAGTCGTCGACGTGCCGGACCAGCTCCCGGCGCAGGGCGGTGCCGAGCACGAGCTGGTGGTCGCCGGTGAGACGGGCGACGCTCGGGCAGGTGCCGGTCTCCACGACGGCGAGCGCGGCGCGGGTCCGTTCGACCTCGCAGGCGGCGGAGCTGAGCAGCTCGCGGGCGGAGGCGAGATCCATCCCCAGGACGGCGGCGACCTCGTGGGCGGCGAGCTGGTGGCGTACGGCGAGTTCGAGCGCCTCTCGCTGCTCCGGGGTGGTGCCGGCGGCCTCCGGCCAGGCCAGCAGAGCGAGTTCGCGGCGCCGCAGTGCCTCGGTTGCCTCGGTTGCCTGGGTTCCTTCGGGAACGGCGGCCGATACGGGGGCAGGGGCGGGCACAGAGCCGGACAGGTGCGCTGAGCCGGATGCGGGCGCGGGGGCGCTCAGGGCCTCTGCCGCGCGCCGGTCCGCAGCGTCCTTGTCCGCCGGCGTGTACGAACTCTCCTGCGCCGTCCCGCGCGCGGACTTGGGGTTGCTCTTCGGGGCGCCCTTGTGGCTTGCACGCCCCCGGCCGGAAGCGTGCGCCGCCTGGCGCCTGCGCCTCGTCTCGGCGAGTCTGCGCAGGCAGGCCCAGCGAGCCAGCGCGTACAGCCAGGCCCTTCGGTCGTCAGCGGCCGCCGGGGCCCGCGTGCCCCGGCGTTCGGCCAGCGCGAGAACGTCGCCCAGGGCCGCGGTCGCGGCGTCGTGGTCACACAGGACGGACAGGCAGTAGGTGAACAGGCCGTCCAGGTAGGGCTCGTAGCGCGCGGGTGGGCGCTGAGCCATGGTGGTGCGGGTGGACGCGCCACGGGGCGCGGCCGCCCGCTTGCGCGCGTCTCCGTGCGCCCGGTGTGCGCCGGTGGTGTGCGTGGAGGTCTCCGGACTGCTGCTCATCACCCGTGCGACCGTAGGTGCCAATCGGTGGCCCCTTCCTCCCCCTTGAGCACATTTAATCCGTACGGGTGAAACGATCCCTCATAAGGGGGCAGGAACCTCCGATTCCGTGGCCCACGCCGTCACGGCGGGCGATGGCAATGCCATACGGGGGGGGGGGGGGGGGGGGGGGGGGGGGGGCCCCGCCCCCCCCCCCCCCCCCGCGCGGGCGCCCCCGGGGGGGGGGGGGGGGCCCCCGCCCCCCCCGCCCCCCCGCCCCCCCCCGAGGCCGTTCAGGCCGATGGCG